>NZ_AZEZ01000008.1 GCF_001434275.1 Companilactobacillus mindensis DSM 14500
AAACTTTGTTCAGTTTTCAAAGGTCTACCAGCTAATTAAGTGTTTACACTTATTAGTACTTAAACATTTTATCAAGCCGACAATTTAATGTCAAGAACTTTTTTTAAATGTTTCTTCTAAGTATTTAATAAATAAATTCATTAAATACTTAGAAGTTGTCTCAAGAGACAACTAGATAATCATATCAAGTTCAAAACATAATGTCAAGAAAATATTATAATTATCTTTTCATTAATTTAACGATCTTACTCGCTGAATTAATGATTTGTTTGTTTCTTTGTGACAACAGGTAATATCATACCGTTAATGGCAAACCAATGCTAGTACTTTTTCACTTTTTTTTGAAAAAGATCAATTTTCTTTTATCTTTTCAATATCTAAGACCTTATCGATCCAATCACTACTATAGAAATCCTCTTCGTGGGTAACAAGAATCATTGATCCATCATAGTTCTTCAAACCTTTACGCAAAGCGGCCTTTGATTCATCATCCAAATGGTTAGTTGGCTCATCCATGAATAAGAAGTTCGTCGTATCAAACATCAGATCAGCAATCTTAACCTTAGTCTGCTCTCCACCAGACAGAGACTTCATAGGCGACATGATCTGTTGATTAGTCAATCCTGTTCTGGCTAATACTCGTCTGACTTCTTTACCATCCTTGTCAGGGTGTTCGCCACTAATGTAGTGGAATGGTGTCTCCATGTTGTTTTTCCAAACTAGATCCTGCTTAAAGTAACCAATCTTGACTGTCTCTGAGAAATCATAGTTTCCGTCGATTGGTTTAAGGATACCTAGCAAAGTCTTAATCAAAGTAGATTTACCGATACCATTGAATCCTTTAATAACCATCTTTTCGCCGCTGACGATTGAGAAGTTCAAAGCTTTATCAAATAGAGCTTTCCCATCATAACCGACTTTAAGATCATTGACTTCCAAAAGCATCCTTGAACTTGGTACTTCGACATATGGGAAACCGAAACTTGCGGCAGTCTTGTTCCCTGGAGGCGTGAGAACTTCCATATGTGATAGTTGTTTTTCCCTACTCTTGGCACTCTTCGAACGTGAACCAGCCTTGAACTTTCTAATATAAGCCTTAGTCTTTGAGATTTGTTCTTGTTGCTTGACGTAGGCCTTCATATAAGTTTCTTTGTTAGCAGCCTTTTGCTTGAGAGCTTGATTCAAAGTACCAGTGTACTTAGTGATCTTACCGAACTCGAAATCAGCCACACAGTTAATAATGCGGTCTAAGAAGTTATAATCATGGGAAATAACGATAAAGGCACCGGCAAAGTTATTCAAATAGTCGGCCAGCCAGTCAATATGGTTCGTATCTAGGTAGTTAGTAGGTTCATCTAGAAGGATCATATCTGGATGTTCCAAAAGAATTTTAGCCAAAATAATCTTTGAACGTTGACCACCACTTAGTTTGGAAACATCGTGTTCATATCCAATCGCATCGAGACCTAAACCTGTTGCTACTTGCTGAATCTTAGTATCCAATTCATAAAAGTCGTTGGCATCCAAGATTTCTTGAAGCTTTCCAGCTTTTTCAAGGTCTTCATCCGTAGGGTTATTCATGTAAATCTCATTTAGTTTGTCGCTTGTTTCATATAACTTTGAAAATGCTGTTTGAAGGTACTCGTAAATCGTCAATCCGGGAGCTAATTTAGCTTGTTGATCCAAATAACCAACTGTTAAATGCTTCTTCCATGAAATTTTTCCTTCATCAGGTTCAATTTGGCCAGTCAAAATCTTGATGAAAGTTGATTTACCCACACCATTTTGACCAATGATACCTAAATGGTCTTCTTTGTTAACTTGTAAATTGGCTGAATCATACAGCTTTTTATCCAAAAACTGCTGTGATAAGTCGTGTACTTCTAAAACACTCATGTCTTTCTCCTTTTATACATAAGAAAAGACTGAAACAAATTCGTCCCAGTCTTTATTATTCAAAATCTTATTCAGACGTTTGATTTCTGGTAAAGATTGTATAGATTTGATTGGAATTCTCTGACTTAAATGAGAATCCACGATCTTCATTCAATGTATTTAATCTTGTCTCTTCATTATCCACTTCTTCTTGCGATAAACCTAATTGTTTGCGTAATTTATCTGAAGCACGTTGGATCTCCTTAGTTGGTACGACTTCATATGAAGAACCGTTGATCATTGAACCGTATCCTTGAACGTGATTGGAATCAATACTCTTAGCTGCACCACGATAATTAAAGAAGATCGATTGCATATCGTTGAAACTTAAATTAGTTGTCATTGAACTAGATATACTATCTAACACTTTTTGATAGTGAGTAAACGTATTGGCACTTGCTGCACTCTTAATGATTGCTGTGATAACTTGACGCTGACGTAATTGTCGACCGTAGTCACCTTTAGGATCTTCATAACGCATTCGTGAGTAATCCAAAGCTTGTTTACCATTCAAGTGCATCTTACCTTTGGTAAAGTGAGACTCTTTCTCACCTGTATCACCATATGAGAAACTGAATGGAACGTTGACATCTACACCACCAACGGCATTTACGATCTGTTTCAGTGAATTAAAATCAACTTTAACATAATAATCGATCGGTATGTTCAAGAACTTCTCGGTTGTTGCAACGGCACTCTCTTCATTACCGATATTATAAGCTGAATTTATTTTTTGAATCTTCTTCGTATTATTAGTGCTGCTCTTCCAAATTTGGGCCATTGAATCTCTAGGTACGGAAACCATCGTTGTCTTATTAGTCTTGGGATTGACTGTTACGACGATCATTGTATCCGAATTACCACGATAATCCGTCTCAGTATCTCTGACACCATTATCAGTAGTATCGACACCTAGTAATAAGATGGAGATTGGCTTTTTATCGCTGATACGCGTTGAAACCTTTTTGCCATCCAAAGCTCTATAAGTCTTGCCCAAAGAATTCTGAGCTTGAGCATAAAGTCTAAAACCATAAGCGCCGGTCACAAAAATCATAACTAAAAACACTAAGCCGATGATCTTCAAAAACGGACGTTTGATCTTTCCACTGTTATTTGAAGCTAAGGCGTTGTTACGAGTTCTTTGACGACGCTCTCTAGTATTATTATTATTGTTATTCATAAATTAACTCCAATTAATTTGCCATCTACGTTTAAATTAAATCTCTCTATCATTATATAGTAGACAGAATGCAATTATACATCTTGATTTTATCGATTCAAATTCTTCTTTTATAAGACTGTATTCCTAAATTATAATTTTTTGCTGACATCTGTCAATTTTATCAAAAAAATTTTACCTAAATATAATCTCCAATATAATCAGAAAACTATCTTATTATTTCGAAGTTTTACTGAAAATTTTCCTGTATAATCACTTTCGTAGGAGGATTTGAATATGTCAGATGCAAGCAACGCTAAGACATTCAGGTGGTGGAACATTGCCTTATTAGGTTTTACCACCGTTTGGGGCCTTAACAATGTTATTAACAACTTTGCCAATCAAGGCTTAGCCGTTGTAACTTCATGGATTTTAATCATGATTCTATACTTTGTTCCTTACACTTTGATGGTAGGACAGTTAGGATCAGCGTTTCAAGAGGAAGGTGGGGGAGTTAGTTCTTGGGTCAAAATGTTATCCAACAACAAACTAGCCTACTTTGCAGCGTGGACTTACTGGGTTGTTCACGTGCCATATCTTGCTCAAAAACCACAGATCATTATGGTCAGTTTGAGTTGGTTGTTCAAGGGAAATGGTTCATTCATTAAAACGGCATCCCCTCTAGTAGTTCAAGGTGCCAGTTTGATTATCTTTTTAGCCTTTGTTTGGTTAGCCAGCAAAGGAACGGCAACTTTGAATAATCTCGGTAGTATTGCTGGTATTGCAATGTTTACTATGTCAATGCTCTTCATTATTCTTGGTGTCAGTGCTCCATTTATCACTCATGTGCAAATTGCTACACCAAACATGACTGATATTCACACATACATTCCGAAATTCGACTTTCAATATTTCACGACAATCTCGATGTTAGTCTTCGCCGTTGGTGGTTCCGAAAAGATCTCCCCATACGTTAACAAGACTAAGAATGCTTCCAAAGAGTTCCCACTTGGTATGATCATCTTGGCCGTTATGGTTGCTGTGTCAGCCATCCTAGGATCATTTGCTATTGGTATGATTGTTAACTCAAATCATATTCCAGCTGATCTTATGGCCAACGGTGCTTATCAAGCTTTCCAATTCCTAGGTAACAGTTTCCACGTCGGTAACTTGTTCGTCTGGGCCTTTGCTATCACTAACACGATTGCTTCAGCCGCTGCTCTTGCTATTTCTATCGATGCTCCACTGCGTATGCTTTTGGGTGACGCCGATAAGAAATTCATCCCTAAGAGTTTGTTGAAGAAAAACAAACGTGGCGTTAATATCAATGGTTACAAGATGACTGCTATTCTTGTTTCAATCTTGATCGTTGTTCCTGCCCTTGGTATCAATGGTATGAATGACCTTTACAACTGGTTGTTGAACTTGAATTCAATCGTTATGCCTATGCGTTACCTTTGGGTATTCTTCGCCTATATGATGCTTGCCAAACAAATGGACAAGTTCAAGTCAGATTACATGTTCGTTAAGAACAAGTATGTCGGCTTTGGTTTCGGTCTCTGGACTTTCTTCTTAACTGCCTTCGCATGTATTTTGGGAATGTTACCTAAGATGAACATGGCTCAAGACCCATCATCATGGTGGTTCCAATTAGCACTTAACATCATCACGCCACTTGCTTTACTCGCACTTGGTTTGATTTTACCTGCTATTGCTAAACGTACTAATGGCGACATGGATGAAGCCTAAACTTTAATTATCTTCTGCACAGATAATTATCAAAATACCCCTCGACGACTGTCGAGGGGTATTTTTGTACTCATTTTAATCATCATCAGTTGATGAATTAGCTGAACTATTATTATTTGAACCAGAACTAGTACCGGAATTATTCGAACTAGAACTAGAATTCGTGCCAGAGCCTGTCGTTGACGACCCTGAATTTGAACTCGAATCAGAACCAGTTGAATTAGAACTAGAAGTGGAGCTCGAATTGCCACCTGAACTCGAATTTGAGCTAGTTGAGCCAGTCGAACCTGAGGAGCTCGAACTACTGCTGTTGCCACTATTGGAAGAGGTTGAACTGCCAGTAGCAATTTTTACATCAGGAACATTTCCACCATAGCTACGAATCTCATTCATAATGTCGATCAATTTTTGTCTTTGATCAGCTTTATCGGAATCATTATTCTTATAGGCTGATTTAACTTTCTGTAATTGTGAATTGTACTGTGGCATCAATTTGTCGACCATTGCTTGACGTTTCTTAGCCCGCTGCGTCTCAATTGCTTCCTTTTCGGACTCATACTTAGCCACTTTCTTGTTATCTTTAGCGGCTTGGAACATAGCCTGACTCATATTGAGATCCTTTTGAAGTTGCAAGATCTGGCGGTTGAAACGAATCTTAGCACTCTGGCGTTTGACATTAGCGTTCAAATAACGAATCTTCTGCAAAGCGCTGAGTTTCTTATCATACTGTGACTCCTTGATGATCGGCTTCTCATTGTACTTATCGATTGCTTTTTGAACTTTATCCTCACGACTGAATTCTTCTTTCTTAGTCAAATGATAGATAATTCGATAATCCAAATTATAGAGACGGTTGGTATTCTTGTTTTCCTGGTCGGTATTGTACTTGTTAAAGTTCAAATCGATGACATCTTGAATACTTGGTTTTTCATTTTTGGAATTGACAGAAAGATTGCTGCCACTGACCGTTACCGTACTTGGTTTTTTAAAGTTAGTTTCTTTCTGCTTAGTATAGTCAACTAAATATTGACCCTCAGCCTTGAAAGCCTGCATAGTCAAGGCATCCTCACTCGCTGTCAAAGTAGATGGTTGATCATTACCAGTCCAGTTGGCGATGGTAAAGTTAGGCGTCATCCCAACAAAGTAAGAATCCTTAGTATCATCAGTCGTACCAGTTTTACCAGCAGTATATTTGTAATTATCTAACGCCGCTGCCTTCCCTAGTCCATCACTAACAACTGACTGCATAGTATTCAGCATCATATAACTGGCATTTTTCGTATAAACGTCTTTTTTCATATGGGTATTTTGATAAATGTAACGACCATTGTCATTATCATAAATACTCGACAAATTACTTGGATGGATAAATTGTCCCCCACGTGAGAATGAACTGTAAGCCGAGGCCATCTCCGTCGTTGTGACACCATATGTAAATGAACCCATAGCTAAACGTGGATCATCCTTTTGTGTCGGATCCAAACGGGCAAATTCCATTTTGACCATATCGTCGTAATAAGTATGTTTCGTATCTTGAGCTGCTAATTTATAAGCAACTGTATTGATCGAGTTTTCCAGCGCATGTCTAACTGTAGTACTACCAATGTAGCCACTGTACCAGTTAGGAATAACCGGGGTTCCCACAGCAGAATCGACGACTGTACTCTGTGGCAAATACCCCCGTTCAAACGCTGGTGCATAAGCTACGATTGGCTTAGCAGTTGACCCTGGTTGACGGTAGCCACTGATAGCTCGATTAACTTGGTCGCCTTCAGTTGTCCGACCACCAACAATAGCAATAACGTTACCAGTCTTATTGTCGATAACAGTACTAGAAACTTGCGGTGCCAACTTACCATGAGCATCCCTACCGGTGTAAGACTTATAAGTGTTGTTGACCAATTCTTCAATTTTATTTTGCAAGTCCATATCGATCGTCGTTCTGATCGTATAGCCACCATCCATCAACTGACCATGAGCCCGTTCATAAGCTTGTTCATAACGAGCACCGTATTCTTTTTGATCAGCTTTATTTTTGAAATCGTAACGCATCGTAAAGCCAGATGACTTCATCAACTCTTCAGTCGCATTAAAGACGGCATAGCTTAGAGCATAGTTATTCGATACATCGTTATCATAACGTTTCTCATTGATTTTTAATCCTAAAGGTCGTTTCCGAGCTGTTAAATAAATCTTTTCGGAAATCAAACCTTGTTGATGGAAAATGTACAAGATCATGTTACGGCGTTTTATTGTTCGATCAGGACTAGCAACTGGATCATAGTAGACCGGATTGTTGGGAATACCAACTAGCACCGCTAATTTATCGATTGATAAATCCTTTTGATCTTGGGAAAAATAGTAGTTAGCTGCGGCACTGAATCCATATGACCCGTGTCCCATATAGACATTGTTGATATAAAATTCCAAAATTTGTTGCTTAGTAAACTTCTTCTCAAGTTGTTGAGCAATTACCATTTCTTTTAACTTACGCGTCATATTCTGTGACTGATCTTTCAGAATAACGTTCTTCACCAATTGTTGCGTTAAAGTCGAACCACCTTCGGTCCTACGATGAAGCAGTTTGGAACCGATCGAACGCAATATGGCGTACATATCGACACCGTGATGAATGTAAAAACGTTGATCTTCAACATCGACCAATCCCTTACGTATCTTAGGATTGATTTCTTTTATCGGCGTATAATTGGAACTCGATTGCGAGAGCTTTTTTATTTCTTTACCGTTACGATCATATATAACGGTTGAATTTCGGGGATGAAAGTCTGACTTCTTCAATCCCTGACTGTAAGAATAGCCATCAGCAATCGTATTTCTAATATCATAGCCATATTTCCACCAGAAGGCTCCGACGCTCAAAACGATTAGGAGCACAATGGTCAATAGGATCCACGGCCACTTTTTTCTTTTTTTGATTAACTTGTGTTCTAATTTTTTCTTACGCATATTAGCCCCTAATTAACATAGAATGTTATTCCAGAAGAGATTTGTGACATCAAATTAGACAAGTCTGATGAACTAATTTGCATACCATTATTGTAACTTGAACCTCCAGCATAAATAAATCCAATATTAGAGCCATCGCTGAAGTAAATCGACCGATTCAAAGCTGAATTATTTTTAAGCCAGAATACTGGTGTAGCGGAATTGAAGTTGGCCGTAGAATTCTGTGGATTAGAAATTCCCATCGAACTCAATTCACTCTCACTGGCATTAGTTACGTATTGACCAAAGTTGTCGCTGCTGCTGTCGGTAATTACTGCATCTGAACTGCCAGAACTAACAACCTTCTTGATCGTGTATCGACCTGAACTGACTTGTGAGTCGATGACATTGATATAGCCGTCTTCTGCCACATATTGACCGCTTGTTCTCGTCATCAGAGCAAGGTCATTACTATTGGAATCATAGTAAAGCACATACTTGCTAGTTATCCCTGCTTGACTGAGAACATCTGTTGCATCGCCTGACTGATTAAGACTAGAGACGATATCCACATTAGCCGGTGTATACTTTTGCGTTAATGGCGAATTCTTCAAAGCTTCCAGCTCTTCTTTAACTGCTGCTACTCGCGAACTCTCACCTTTATTGTTAGCAAAGTATTGGTCCATCTTAGCCACGGCACTTTTCCACCGCTTATCAACAGTCTTATTCTTAATTAATTTGTAATACGTATTGACCATTGAGATCTTCTTGAAACTTAAACTGCTATTATCAGCAGTAAAGCCACTCCAAGTTTTACTCAAATATTTATCAGCATCTTGAGTCTGTTCATACCAAATTTGGATCGTATCTAATTTGTTACGTTGTTTTTGGTAGACATCTTGATTCTTTTCTTTTAATAACGTCTTATCAAGTTGATTGATCTTTTCACTCGTCACATCATCTCGATAATATTTTTTGCCATCATAAAGCGAATTGACTTCTTTAGTTCGATTCTTTCGAGCTTGAATATATTGTTCCAACTCATCGTACTTTTTAACATTGCTAGCTGATACGACGTATCCATCGCTGACATCGATCAATTTACCGATAAAATCCAGCGACTTGTAATTCAAATCAGTTTTTAATACTTCCAATTCTTTGTCTTGATACTGACTAGATATTTTGGAAGTCACGACCGCATTGACGACGCCACGTGAAAGCATCAGAAAAAAGATGATGGCAGTGATTACGCCGACAACACCTGCACTCAATAATAAATAGTGCTCTGATTTGGTACTACTCTTTAAATCTTTCTTATCTTTCATCATTTTCCCCAAAAATCTAGTTCATCTTGTTATTATATATAGTAAATTATCCTGCAAATAAAGGGTGGAAATTTTGAAAAAATTAAACAAAAAATATATTAAGTGGCTCGTTATCCTGCTCTTATTGATAATAATTATTTCTTCGTATGCCCTTAATTTGGGAAAGATCAAGGATAAAACTATCGACAGTATCGCGCAGATAACGATTCCTTTTTCTTTGATCGTCAATCCTAAAAATATCGACGAGGATATCGCTCCAAAATCAGTCAACATCAACGATGGCGATTTGACTAAAGCTAAACAGCAAGCTCTCAACTTAGTCAGCACTATCAATGAAGACTATGATAATACAAAAGAATTATCATTTTTATCCAATGACCAAGAGAAATCTTTGTTGAAAAAGGTTCACAAAGAACCCCACCGCTATATCGCCAAAATGACCTTACTCAATTTTGGAAAAGACAATCATGGTACTTATATTACCATCAGCTGCAACCGATATGATGATACCAAAAACATCGTCAGTTATCGCTACCGTCTCTATCACAAGGGCGATTCGATCCATTCAGCCAAATTTCTCAACACGAAAACCAATAAATATCCACCAAGATATGTCCTAGATGGCGTACTGATGGGCAAATCAGGTACCGATCAGGCCAAAGCCTTCATGCAACGTCTAAAGACCGCTATCATCAACTCCAATTTGACTGCCACCAATGCCACTGATCCAGGTAATTTCAACCAAATATCAATCAACTTGGGCTTGAACCCCGACAAGAGCAACAGTGGTCTCTATGCTTTAGCCAAGAATTCTAACTCTCGCGTCAGCAACTCCAGCATCGTCGGTTATCAAGTTTCCGATGTTCCTCGATATACGCGAGTTTATATCAAGCAGTTGAGTAAAAACAATAGCTATTACTATACCTTAACTTTCAGCCGCAATAGTGGACGTTTCATCAATTTTCAAAAGGGAATTATTTCCACCGATACTAAGAATTAATGCACATGTATCAATGTAATATTTCAGTTTTTTTATTTGATTGCATAAAAAAAGGCCATCCATAAGCTGGATGACCTTTTTTTAGAATCTAAATATTTTTAATATAACTAATAGAAAAATAAAAAAACTGTTTAGTCTGGAATGAAAAACGGGAAGCAAAAGCAGCCTCCTTTATTTAATATCCTAATTATCCTTTTTATTATCCTCTTTTACCAAAATATCATCGATGATACTTTGCAAAGTCACTTTGGCCATACTTTGTTCGGCTTCATTCTGAATGTTTTGATAAATTCCCCGCAATGTATCTTGAATGCTTCCACCGACAATACACTTGGGATTAGTTTTCTCATCAACATGCAGCAAATTTTGATTATCCTCGATAGCTTTATACACATCTAACAAAGTAATTTCATTAGCTGGACGACCGAGCTTTGGTGCAACAACGCCTGGTTGACTTTCCAACAGGCCAAATTTTTTCAATCGGGCCATCATTCTACGTACCAAACTAGGATTCGATTCGATACTACTGGCAATGGCGTTACTCGACAGGTCACCGTCTTTACAAATATCAACGTAAGCCAAGATATGCACCCCATCGCTTAATTTATTGGAATATTTCATAATTGCCCTCCTAGTAACACTTCTTAATATCATAAAGCATTCCGAGAGCGGATAACAATTTTTATTTGGCAAGTACCAACTTAATTGCTTCAGCTAATGGCGTCAATTCACGACCTAAAACGTCGCTTAAATCAGTCGTATTTTCTTTTAACTGGTCGTTAGCAATCAAATCTTGGATCGACAAGATGATTCCAATTGTACCTTCATCCATACCAGCAGCCTTGAGAACTTTTCCATATTCAGCATCGCTTAAAGATTCAACTTTAAAATCGCCTGCAATCGCATTTGCCAATTCTTGATAAGTCCGACTCTCACCTGCAAATTCATAAACTTCTTTAGGATCTTTCGTAACTAAAACTTTGGCAGCAGCTTCAGAATATTCACTCTCCAAAGCCCAACCAACTTGACCATTCCCGGCTGAATAAATAAAGTCGTTACCATTTGCGGCACCTTTTAAAGAAGTAAGTTCATTTTCAAGATACCAGTTATTCCGCAAGAAGGAATGTTTTAAACCTGAATCCACGATAAATTTTTCAGTTGCCTTGTGGTCAGCTGCCAATGGAGCAGTTGCGATATCCGCATGTGGAAAACTTGTGTATAAAATTAAATCGACTCCGGCCTTTTTGGCAGCCTTCACGACATTTTCATGTTGAGTTAAACGTGGCACTGGACCACCAGGTTGAGATGACACTAATAATAGCCGATCGATTCCTTGCAAAGATTTTTCTAGTCCATCGATATCAGTGTAATCGCCAACACGAACCTCTACTCCATTTGGTACGATTTTCTCAGCTTTTTTGATGTTTCTAGCCAAAGCCACAACGTCTTCTGCAGGTACTAATTTAACTAATTCCTTAATAGCATTGCTGCCAAAATGGCCAGTAACGCCAGTAATTGCATATTTTGTCATAAAAATATCCTTCTCTCTTTTAAATGTTACTTTATTATTAACTTGTTATTTATATAATAACACCATTTTTCTAAGAGACAATTATTTAGTCTTGGAAGATAAAAAAACAGCCACCGTGAAGTTTATCCACAGTGGCTGTTCATAATTGTTGAATTCAGTTAAATTATTTTATATATGCAGTTTGATTGAAAAGAGCTAACCGTCACTTTCCACTCTCTTTGTTCTCTAGTTTTTCCAAACGTCGTTTACTTCAATTGTTTGTTCTCTATCAGGACCAACTGAAACAGTGGCATATTCAACGCCTAATTGGTCTTTGATGAAGTCAAGATAATCTCTGGCTGCTTGTGGCAATTCTTCTAAGCTCTTAGCTTGAGTCATATCTTCAGTCCAGCCTGGGAATGTCTTGTAAACTGGCTTGCATTTAGCTAAAACGTTCAAGTTAGCTGGGTATTCATCGATGATCTTGCCATTCAAATCGTAGCCTGTGCAGACTTTGATTTCTTTGAGACCAGTCAAAACATCCAAACAGTTTAGTGACAAGTGAGTTACCCCTGAAACGTTACATGAGTGTTTAAGCACAACAAGGTCCAACCAGCCAACACGACGAGGACGGTGTGTAACTGTACCATATTCGTGGCCAGCTTCACGCAAGAAATCTCCAGTGTCATTTAATTGTTCAGTTGGGAATGGACCGGCACCAACACGTGATGTATAAGCTTTAACAACTCCAATCACGTTGTCGATCAATGGAGCACCGACACCGGCTCCAGTAGTTACACCACCAGCAGGATTTGAAGAAGTTACGTATGGGTAAGTACCGTGGTCGATATCAAGCATGATACCTTGGGCACCTTCGAATAATACGTTCTTGCCATTCTTTAATTCTTTGTTCAAATATGCAGATGTGTCGATAACACGGTCTTTAAGATCTTGGCCAATTTGATAATATTTTTCAAAAATATCATCGAAGTTCATTGGTTGTGCATCGTAGATCTTTGTAAATAGTTCATTCTTTTGTTTAAGATTTTCTGTCAATAATTCTTTGAACAAGTCTTTATCAAGGATATCAGCCATTCTGATACCAACACGTGAAGCTTTGTCAGTATAAGCAGGTCCAATACCACGGTTAGTTGTACCAACTTTAGAGTCGCCTTTAGCAGCTTCTTGAAGTTTGTCCAATTCGATATGGTAAGGAAGAATCAACTGTGCGCGATTAGAAATCTTTAGGTTAGTTGTATCGACCCCTTGTTCGTGAAGACGACCAAGTTCTTCTTGAAGAGATTCGAGGTTTAAAACAACCCCATTTCCAATAACACTAGTCTTATCTGAATACAAAATACCTGAAGGAACGGATCTTAATTTGTAAACGTGGTTATCGATGTTTAGTGTGTGACCTGCATTATCTCCACCTTGGTAACGTGCAATAATGTTAGCTTCACCACTGAAATAATCGGTAATCTTACCTTTACCTTCATCGCCCCATTGGGTACCTACTACAACAACTGTCGTCATTTCTTCTACACCTACACTATTTAATTTTCTGGAATATTCGCTATCGATGAAAACTTATTATAAGATTTCACGAACAATAACTTAGCTGTACCACGCGGACCCGAACGGTTCTTACTGATGATGACTTCTACTTCACCAACATCTTGATCCTCCGGTTCCTCTTGGTCATTGTTATCGCCATCGCCATCTTCATCACGATAATAATCATCACGATAAAGGAAAGCTACGATATCCGCATCCTGTTCAATTGAACCAGATTCACGGATATCTGACAACATCGGACGTTTGTCCTGACGCGCTTCAACACCACGAGAAAGCTGTGATAGCGCGATTACGGGAACATGAAGTTCCTTTGCTAATTTTTTTAGATTACGAGAAATAACTGAAACTTCTTGTTGTCTATTTTCTTGACCAGTACCTTCGATCAATTGCAAATAATCGATGATAATGAGATCCAAATGACCACTTTCCTTCAAAAGACGACGGCACTTGGATCTGATTTCAGCTACTTTGATACCGGGAGTATCGTCAATATAGACGTTCGTCCGTGATAAACTTCCCATCGCTACAACTAGACTGTTCCACTGATTTTCATCAAGCTTACCAGTTCTCAGAGCGTTAGCATCAATACTTCCTTCTGAACAAAGCATACGATTGACCAATGATTCAGCACCCATTTCAAGTGAAAAGATTGCTACAGTCGCATTTGATTTAGTGGCTGCATTTTGAGCCAAATTAAGGGCGAAAGCTGTTTTACCAACACCAGGACGAGCTGCCAAAATGACTAATTCATCTTCATGCAAACCAGTCGTCATCGCATCGAGGTCCTTGTAACCTGTGGAAAGTCCGGTAACATCACTATCTTGATCATATAACTTGTCGATTTCTTCAAAAGAAGACTTAACGACATCAGAAATTCTTCGGAAACCTTTGTGATTACGATTTTCGGAGACTTCCATGATATCTTTTTCAGATTGGTCGATAATATTGTCTACTGGTTCATCTTCTTCAAAACTTCGCGTAACAATATCAGAGGCCGCATTGATCAGACGTCTCAAGATGGATTTATCCTTAACGATCTTAGCATAGTAAGACGTATTGGCCGCCGTTGGCACAGCACTAGCTAGTTCAGCTAAGTAACTTACGCCACCGATATCTTCGATCTGATTGGCACGATCAAGTTCATTTTGAACCGTCACTACATCGACTGGTTCTTCTTCATCGTTTAAATTCAACATAGCTTGGAAAATCAGTTGATTGGCATGTTGATAAAAATCATCTGCATCAACGTATTCCATGGCTTCAATTAAAGCATCTTGACTTAGAAAAACCGCTCCTAATACGGCTTGCTCGGCATCCTTATCATTGGGCGGTATTCTTGAAGTTATATCATTATTCATTTATATCCTACTTCTTTTCAACAACATGAACTCTAATCGTAGCTTCAACGCCTTCGAACAACTTAACTGGAACGTTAATGTATCCTAGGGCCTTGATGCCATCAGATAGCACCATCTTGTGCTTATCTACTTTGATTTCATATTGCTTGTTAAGTTCATCTGCAATTTTTTTAGTTGTTACGGAACCGAAGAGACGACCATCAGCACCTGATTTGGCAGAAATTTCAACGACTGTCTTGTCATCTTCGATTTGTGTCTTGAGTACTTTGGCCTCTTCTTTTTCGGCTGCATAATCTTTGGCTTCACGGTTTTGTTCAGCCTTTAGTTTAGCAATATTAGCCTTAGTAGCTTCGATTGCTTGCTTGTTTTTAATTAAGAAGTTTTGAGCATATCCTGCTGCAACATTCTTAACCTCACCTTTTTTACCTTTACCTCTTACATCTTCTAGGAAAATAACTTTCATAATCTAATGATCCTCCTCTTAGCTCTTCTTTTTAGAATCAGTCAATACAGCAATCAATTGATTTTTGACATCTTCCACCGTTGAATCAGAAATTTGAGTTGCAGCGTCAGACAAGTGTCCACCACCACCAAGTTTCTCCATGATTACTTGAACGTTAACATTACCCAAACTACGTGCTGAAATACCTACACGACCATCTGGACGTTTGCTAATTACAAATGATGCTTCAACATTATCTAATGATAACAATGTATCGGCCGCTTGGGCAACAATAACTGGATCGTAACTCTTATCTTCTTCACCAAAGCAGACTGCCATATTGCCGTTGATCATCGTAATTGTTTCGATCAAATGACTCTTTTGAATAAATGAATCGATATTCTCTTTCAAAACATTTTGGATGACCGCTTCGTCAGCCCCCACCGAACGCAAGTAACTAGCTGCGTCAAAAGTTCTCGTACCAGTTCTGAGTGAGAATGACTTCGTATCGACTGTAATACCAGCCAACAAAGCTGTAGCTTCGATTTTTTCGATGGCTTTTTTGTTCTTAGGTTGATATTCAAGCATTTCGGTAATCAATTCACTGGTTGACGATGCGTATGGTTCAATGTAGATCAACATTGGATTCTCAGGGAATTCCTCACCACGTCTGTGGTGATCGATAACAACAACTTTATTATTATCGCCTCTAAAGAGATCCGGATTGATCGAGATACTTTGTTTAGAATGGTCGACCATCACGATCAAAGTCTTAGGAGTTTTGATCTCCTCCGACTCAGCTGGTGAAATAATATCCTTTTTAATATCAGGATCTTCATCGATCATGCCTAATAGTCGACTGACATCTGAATGCAAGGTATTGGGATTGATAACGATCTTACATGAGGTGTTGTTCATCATTGCGATTCGTCTAATACCTAGGGATGACCCCAAAACATCCATATCGGGATGTGAGTGCCCCATAACGATAACTTGGTCGCTATCCTTCAATAGTTCTTGAAGTGCTTCACTGATCATTCTGGCACGGACACGAGTTCTCTTTTCCATTGGGTCAGTATTGCCACCGTAGAAACGAGCCTTTTCACCAATTTCCTTAACAACAACTTGATCGCCACCACGACCTAAAGCCAAATTGAGGTTCTTTTGCGCCTCATCATTCAACTTGTGCAAATCATCAACACCGTATGAGAATCCCATACTCAAGGTCAATGGAACGTTTTGCTGCGAAGTATATTCACGAATGACATCCAAAATCTTGAAGCCATTCTTTTCCATATCAAAAATTTTTCCAGTGTAAGCCATGATGAAGAAGTGATCATCGTCGATCCGTTTCAAGAACATCTGTTGCTCAGAAGCCCAATTCGATAATTCATTAGTAATGTAATTATCCAAATTAGAAATATCCCGGTCACTCATCGATTGAGTGATTTCGGCATAATTATCCAAATAAACTTGTCCGATAACGGAACAATTGCCTTCATATCTTTTTTCAATTTTTGAATAGTGCGTAATATCCATCAAATAAATAACTTTGAGTTCTGTTTGAACTTGAACTAAATAATACTTGTCATCAATTTGAATCGTTTTATTGCCAGCATGCTCTTCATCATCAATCAAACTAGATAGTTCTGATGATATATCTCCGATAGTCATACTGTTGGATGGATTGAATCCTGTCTCTTCAACAAAATAAGGATTTACCCATTGGACTTGTTTGTCAGTATCGTAAAGTAAAATACCCAATGGATACTCAACAAAACTATTGTCCGTTCCCCGATCAATTCGATATTGTAAATTATTCGTATACTTCCCGGCTTTTTCACCTAATAGCAAGAATAAGTATACGAACAAGATCAACGAAATTATTATCAAAATAGCTTGGATATACCCCGCAACGGAACCGCGGATCAAACCTACTATTAATATAGATAACAACATAACAATCAAAGAGACCGCTGTAAGTTGAGTTGAATGGTCAACTCGTGAAAGGAAGAATTTCAGATTAGCTTTTATCTTTTTCATATTAGTCCCCTCTTAGATATACCCCTTAATTTTATCACAGCCGAATTGTTCTTTCCGCATATTATCGGCCTGAAAAAATTCAAATGATAGCGATAACAAAAATATAATCCATAAAGCTTAAAAACACTAACATAATTTCCTATCGTTGGAAAATGTTAGTGTCTTTTTTGTTTATATTAAGTTGTTGTAAAAACAGTTGTTATCATACAACTTTATTTAGTAAATGAAAAATTAAAATGATTGGATTTTCATAATGCTTAGTTTTGAGAACTTTCTATTTTCAGAAATTATTTCAAAATAAGCATCAGTTTTAATTATCTTTTTTCATAAAAATACATTGTCGAATAGAAGAATAAATCGATGATCAAGACACTCGTATTTGTTTTACCACAGCCTGTTGATTACCTGTGGATATTTTATTTGAAACGATCGATAGCAATGAACTAAGTAATAGTTCAAAAATAACCGCTCCTATCGATTCTTTAGTTGATGTTCATTCCATTTGTTCTTTAGCTTTTTCTCTCCAAAATAATGTATTCAAATCCGTCTCTAAATTCCAAGCAATTTTTAAACATAGATCCAACGATGGATTGTATTTATTATTCTCAATCAAATTAATTGTTTGGCGGGCCACTCCAACTTTATTTGCTAAAGCCATTTGTGATAACTCTTTGGCTCGGCGATACTCTCGAACTCGATTCATATTGTAACCTGCTTTTTATGTGTCATATATATATTACATGCAGAGTATAAAATAATTAATATATTATGTCAATTATATATGACATTTAATTATTTTTTAGAAAGCGCTGTCAAGATAGTTTTGCACATGTTATCCACAACTGTTCTTATCTCGTTTTCTAAAATATTTATGGAAATAAAAAATCCGATGAATGACCTTCATCGAATTTTTATTTGAATGGTTTAATAATTTTATAGTAGTTTTTAAGTAATCTAGTTACGGTTATGGTTCGTGATTATCCTTTCGGATAATCGCATAATGCTCTCTAATCGCTAAAACCACTTAATGGTTCGCAGTTATCCTCCGGATAACTGCATAATACGTTCTAACTGCTAATGCAGTAAGAACGCATAAAAAAAAGACCACCTGAATGTGATCTTTAATATGAAGAATTAGTCTTCAGCAACGAATGGTAATAGAGCCATGATTCTTGCACGCTTGATAGCGATTGTAAGTTTACGTTGGTTCTTAGCACTTGTACCTGTAACACGTCTAGGTAGAATCTTACCACGTTCTGAGATAAATCTCTTTAGTAATTCTGTATCTTTGTAATCGATGTATTCGATGTGGTTAGCAGCGATGAAGTCAACTTTACGTCTTCTACGTCCGCCTCTTCTTTGTTGGGCCATTATTAATTGCTCCCTTCTATTTTAAAATGGTAGATCATCATCAGATATGTCGATTGGTTTACTGTTGTCAGCAAATGGATCGCTCATATTGGTGTTGGAACTGTTAGATTGATTGTTGTTATTGTTACTATTTGAATTGTTACTGTTATTACTATTATTGTTGTAATTGTTACCGTTACTTCCATTATTGGAGTAACTGTTGTTATTACTGTTATTGTTTCCGTAAGAAGACGAATTAGATTGGTTTGAATTATTGTAGCTAGGTGCTTGATTTGAATTATTGTTGCCTTCAGAAGAATTTCGTCTTTCACTTTCAGCACGAGATTCAAGCAATGAGAAGTTCTCAACTACTACGTCTGTTCTGTAAACTCTTTGACCTTGTTGGTTGTCGTATGAACTTGTTTGAATACGTCCATCGATACCTACAAGAGAGCCCTTCTTAGTGAAATTAGCGAAGTTCTCGGCAGCTTTTCTCCAAATAGTACAACCGATAAAATCGGCATCACGTTCACCATTTGAATTGGTAAATTGACGGTTTACAGCAACTGTAAAACTGGCAACCGCTGCACCATTGGCAGTGTATCTCAATTCAGGATCACGTGTCAGGCGTCCAACTAAAACTACTCGATTAATCATTTATCTGCCTCCTTATAATGTTTCACGTGAAACAAGTCTAGTCTTCACGTCTAACGATCATGTGACGAAGAATGTTATCGTCGATCTTTGAAAGACGGTCGAATTCGTTAATTGCTGCATCATCGTTTGAAGTTGCGTTTACAATGTGGTAAATACCTTCTTTGTAGTTTGCAATTTCATATGCTAAACGTTTCTTTTCCCAGTCTTTTGAGTCGATTACTTTGGCGCCGTTGTCAGTAAGAATCTTATCGTAACGATCGATCAATACTTTCTTTGCGTCTTCTTCCATATCAGGTTTAATGATATATGTGATTTCGTAATGTGCTTCAGCCATTGACTGTACACCTCCTTATGGTCTAATGGTTCCAATTGAGGAACAAGGAGCATAAATTAACTACATTTTATACTCACGGCTTATTAGTTTATCATAAATTCTGTCTAATTACTAGAACAAATCAAAATAAAAATCGTTTCTGCCTGACACGTATCCCTTTTGGGTTACAGATTAAAATACGCAGAAACGATTATTTTTATTTACTCTTCGTTATTTTCATTGTCTGAAGGTTCTTTAGCTTCATCAGTTGAGTCTGCTTCATCATCTTCATGGGCAACCTTTGTCATTGTTGAAACGATTGAATCGTCATCAACCTTGATCAATCTGACACCAAGAGTAGCACGGCCGGTTTGCGATACACTCTGTACCTCGAAACGGATCATGACACCTTTGTCAGTGATCAACATAATATCTTCAGTTCCATCAACCACACTCAAGCCGGCGATAGGACCATTCTTTTCAGTAACGTTAGCAGTCTTGATACCTTTACCGCCACGTCCCTTTACAGGATATTCTTCAACAGCAGTTCTCTTACCATAACCCTTTTCAGAGATAGTTAAGATTTCTTGGCCTTCTTTGGCAATTGATGAACCGATAACATAATCTTCATCACGAAGTTTGATACCACGAACACCGGCCGCAGTTCTTCCCATAGGACGAACATCGGATTCGCTGAACGTTACGGCATAACCTTTGTGAGTACCGATAATGATAACTTTACTGCCATCAGTTAAGAAGACGTTGTTGAGTTCATCTTCATCCTTCAAAGTAATGGCACGCAAACCTGAATGTCTAATATTCGCAAAGTCATTAACTGGTGTACGTTTAACCGTACCGTATTTAGTTACGAAGAATAAGAAGGAGCTGTCACGATCGACATCTTTATCAACATTGATAACTGTTTCGATCTTTTCACCCTTTTCAATATTCAACAAGTTAATAACCGGGATTCCTTTGGCTGTACGGCCATATTCAGGAACCTCGTAACCTTTGATCCGGTAAACTTTACCAGCGTTGGTAAAGAACAAGAGACGGTCATGGGTTGATGTGTAGATCATTTGTTCAATGAAATCATCATCATGAATTCCCATTCCTTGAACACCACGACCACCACGATTTTGAACACGGAATTCATCCGCAGATAAACGTTTGATGTAGCCATTGTGCGTCAAGACGATCAAGATATTTTCTTCTTCGATCAAGTCTTCATCTTCGATGTTAGCAACTTCACTAGCACGAATTTCCGTTCTTCTGGCATCCCCGAATTTCTCTTGAATTTCCAGCAATTCATCATAAATGATCTTATCAACACGTTCTGGTTTAGCCAAAATATCTTCGAAGTCAGCAATTTTAACTAACAAGTCTTGATACTCTGCTTCGACCTTTTCACGTTCCAAACCTGTCAAACGAACCAAACGCATATCAAGGATAGCTTGAGATTGTTTGTCAGATAACTTGTAGTTATCCATCAAGGTTTGTTTAGCAACAGCAGAAGTCTCTGAACTACGAATGATCTTGATGATTTCATCGATGTGATCCAAAGCAATTCTCAAACCTTCAAGGATGTGAGCTCGAGCTTTGGCACGTTTCAATTCAAATTCAGTTCTTCTTCTGATAACAATTTCTTGGTGCTTCAAGTATTCAACTAAGATGCCTTTCAATGAGAAGACCTTAGGCGTCTTACCCACGATAGCAACCATGTTGATACCATAAGAAATTTGAAGTTGTGTCAACTTATAAAGGTTGTTCAAAACAACCGAAGCACTCATATCACGACGAAGATCAATGACGATACGCATACCTTCACGGTCAGATTCATCGTTTAGATCAGTAATACCTTCAAGCTTCTTTTCACGAGCCAATTCAGCAATTCTTTCCACAAGACGAGCTTTATTAACCATGTATGGAAGTTCAGTAATAATGATTTGTTCAGCGCCACTCTTTTTAGTAACAACGTCAACTTTAGCCCGAAGAATGATCGTACCTTTACCAGTTTCATAGGCTTTTCTAATACCTGAACGGCCCATGATGATACCACCAGTTGGGAAATCAGGTCCGGGAACAACTTTCATCAAATCAGCGACAGTTGCATCTTTATCTCTCATCAAGATGTGAAGCGCATCGATAATTTCTTTTAAGTTGTGCGATGGAATATTGGTTGTCATACCAACGGCGATACCAGTTGCTCCATTGACCAAAAGGTTTGGGAAACGAGCAGGAAGTACCATTGGTTCTTTTTCTTCACCATCATAGTTAGGCACAAGGTCAACTGTGTCCTTGTTGATATCTCGCAACATTTCCACAGCCATCTTGCTCATACGTGCTTCGGTATAACGCATAGCAGCAGGTGGATCACCATCGATTGATCCAAAGTTACCGTGTCCATCAACTAGTGGATAACGATAACTGAAATCCTGCGCCATTCTAACCATTGATTCATAAATAGCCGAATCCCCGTGGGGGTGGAACTTACCCATGATATCCCCAACGAAACGGGCACTCTTCTTGTATGGCTTGTCAGGTGTAACACCCAACTCGTTCATACCATAAAGAATACGGCGATGAACTGGTTTGAGACCATCACGGACGTCAGGTAACGCACGTGACACGATAACACTGGCAGCGTAGTCAACGAAAGAGTTCTTCATGACTTCTGTCAAGTTAACATTTTCTATTCTGTGATCTGCCATTAAATTGCCATCCTCCCTAATAATCTACTTCTGCATAACGCGCATTAGCTTCAATGAATTCACGTCTAGGTTCAACTTTGTCACCCATCAACATGGAGAAGATCTTGTTAGCTTCAATCGCATCATCGAGATTTACTCGATCCAATCTTCTCTTGTCAGGATCCATAGTAGTTTCCCACAATTGATCCGCATCCATTTCACCAAGACCCTTGTAACGTTGGATCTTTGGTTCTGGCTTAGGTGGTAGTTGTTCCACAAAGTCATCTTTTTCTTTATCTGTATCGAAGTATCTCATCATCTTACCTTGACGCACTTGATACAAAGGTGGCTTGGCGATATAAACGTATCCTGCATCAACAACCGGACGCATATATCTGTAAAGCAATGTTAATAACAATGTTCGAATGTGAGCACCATCGACATCGGCATCGGTCATGATAATAACCTTGTGATAACGAGCTTTGGAAATATCAAAGTCCTCACCGAAGCCAGTCCCCATCGCTGTGAACAAAGTTCTAATTTCTTCGTTAGCCAAAATCTTGTCCATTGAAGCTTTTTCAACGTTCAAGATCTTACCTCTAATTGGCAAGATGGCTTGGGTCAAACGTGAACGACCAGTCTTTGCGGAACCACCGGCTGAATCACCCTCGACGATAAATAATTCTGAAATTTCAGGATCTTTACTGGCATTGTCAGCTAACTTACCAGGCAAGTTACTGATTTCCAAACCGTTTTGTTTTCTCGTAACTTCACGGGCACGCTTAGCAGCTAAACGCGCCTTAGTTGCTAGAGAACCTTTTTCAACAATCTTTTTAGCAACGTCAGGATTTTCCATCAAGAATTTACTGAAATGTTCACTGAACAATCTATCCGTAATAGTTCTGGCATCACTGTTACCAAGTTTTGTCTTCGTTTGACCTTCAAATTGTGGATCTGGATGCTTGATCGAAACAACGGCTGTCATTCCTTCACGAACATCTTCACCAGATAATTTTTCAGTATCTTTTAATAGTTTATTTTTGTGAGCGTAATCGTTAATAACTCTTGTCAAAGCCGTCTTGAAACCAACTTCGTGCGTTCCACCTTCATAGGTGTGGATATTATTAGCGAAAGTCATCAAATTAGTGTGATATTCATCAGTATATTGGAGTGAAACTTCAACTGTGATACCGTCTTGAACACCTTCAAGATAAATTGGTTGATCGAACAGAACTTCCTTGTCCTTGTCCATGAACTCAACATAACTCTTGATTCCACCTTCATAGTGGAAAACTAATTTTTCAGCTGTATCTGCTCTTTTATCTGTAAATGTTAATTTTAAGCCCTTATTTAAGAAAGCTAGTTCACGAATTCTAGTTGTTAACACTTTGTCATCGTAAACTGTGGTTTCGGTAAAGATATCTGGATCGGGCACAAAGTGAACTCTAGTTCCATGTTCAAATTCACCCGCATCACCGATGATGTGCATAGCGTGATTGACTTTGCCACGTTTGAAGTCAATACCGTAACGTTTACCGGCACGAACAACTTCAACGTCCAATTCACTACTTAAAGCATTAACAACCGACGCACCAACACCGTGAAGTCCACCAGATACTTTATAACCGCCACCGCCGAATTTTCCACCGGCGTGCAAAATTGTATAAACTGTTTCCAAAGCTGGCTTGCCTGTTTTCTTTTGGATATCCACAGGAATTCCACGGCCATCATCAGTAACAGTAATGGAGTTATCTGGTTCAACAGTAACTTCGATCTTCGTAGCGAAACCAGCTAGAGCTTCATCAATACCATTATCAATAATTTCCCAAACAAGATGGTGTAAACCTTGCTTGCTAGTAGACCCAATATACATACCAGGACGTTTACGAACAGCCTCTAGTCCTTCAAGAACTTGAATTTGACTCGCGTCATATTCTTCGACTTTTTCTTCTTTCTTTTCCAGCTCAGCTTTTCTGTCTTCAGCCATTAAATCTCCTCCTGTTGAACTTTGCCATTATTTATAATTAAGATATTAGGATTTTTAACTAATTCAGGATCCACATCGTCGATTGACGTTGTTGTAATGAAGGTCTGAATTCCATGCTTGATCGATGACAATAAATGGGTTTGTCTTTTGTGATCCAATTCGGATAAAACATCATCCAATAAAAGTATCGGATAATCGCCAACCTGATCTTTGATCAACTCAACTTCTGCCAGTTTCAAACTCAAAGCCACTGAACGTTGCTGACCTTGAGAGCCAAAATCTTGTACATTCTTACCATTCACTAGAAATTTAATATCGTCACGATGAGGCCCATAGAGCGTCACGCCACGTTGAATTTCTTTTTGAACATTTTTAGTGAAATTATCTTTGAAAACGTCATAGATATTTTCAAGAGTTTTCCCATCAGTTTTGAAAAATGTATTGTAAACAATTTTTAATTTTTCATTGCCTTCAGTTATGTTTTCATGAATGGTTTCAATATGTTCTTGCAGCTTTTGTAAAAATTGCAAACGCGAAAAAACAACTTCCGCACAAAAAGCTGAAAACTGATCGGATAAAACATCCAAGTAGATCATATCGGTAGCTTGACGATGCTGAAGTTTTTTTAAGTATGCATTCCGTTGTTTTAAAACTGACCGAAATTGACTCATTGTCTTCAAATATTGTGAAGACATCTGGCCAAATTCCATATCAATGAATTTGCGGCGAATACCGGGGTTTCCTTTCACGATCGAAAGGTCTTCTGGCGAAAAAAGAACAACATTTAAATTACCGATATAACTGGATAATTTACGTTGTTCTAAATTATTCAATTTAGCTTTTTTACCAGACTTGCTAATGACCAAAGATAATTTCAGACGACTGGAATTATCTTTGATCACTGTGCCGGAGATTCTTGCAAAATCACTGCCCCACTTAATTAAATCCTTGTCATTTGATGTCCGATGGCTTCGAGTTAACGCTAAAAAGTACATAGCCTCTAATAAATTAGTCTTGCCTTGAGCATTCTCCCCTAAAAATACGTTGATACTTGGGGAAAAATCGACGTTTAAGGATTCGTAGTTGCGATAATTTTGAAGTTTGAGTTCTTTGACGTACATCTAATTATTCAATTTCAAAAGATTGATCACCGACAACAACTACATCACCTGTGCGTAATTTCTTACCACGACGATCCTCAGGACTGCCATTAACTAGCACTGAATTCTCACGTAAGAACCACTTGGCTTGTCCACCAGTTGCGATGACACCTTCGTCTTTTAATAATTGACCTAACGTAATAAATTCAGTTTCTAGTTTGATTTTTTCAGACATTTTCAACACCCTATTTATTAGATTTATCCATTAATGACATACTAATATTATAGTTGTTTTCACAATGAAAAACAACTCAGAACCAAATATCGTACGATTTGAGCGATTTTAGCTGATATGAGTATCCACCCACTAAAATCACTTCTAAAAAGTCCCAGCGCAAATTTCTCGCTTTCAAGCAAATAAAGCAAAAAAAATAGACTGAACCGAAAAGTCAGTCTATTTTTGCTATTTCACATTAAAATGTCCGGACTGGAGTGATTAATTGTACAAAATTATCACTATCTTCCACTGGTCTCAAAGTAAATGGGTGAAGTGGCGATGTGAAACTCATTTCAATCATGGTATTGCTGCCGAATGATCTCAATGCATCTTTTAGATAATCAGGGTTGAAGGAAATTTCCAAATCGTCCCCTTCGATGCTTTCACAGTCGAGAACTTCTTCAACAGTACCAACTTCTGGTGAATTACCGTAAAGAGTAGCTTTTTTATCAACAGCCTTAATTTCAAGTTTGATAACGTTGTTGCGACTTTCATGTGAAAGAAGTGAAGCACGTTCAACTGAAGATAACATCTTTGATGAATCGAATGTCAAACGAGTATTTGATTCGTCTGGAATCAAACGATCAGTTTCAGGATATCTTCCGTCTAGCAATCTTGAGTAGAACATGATGTTGTCAAAACTGAAGAGTACTTGGTTTTCAGAGATGGACATTGAAACTTCTTTGACAGAATCGTTAAGCGTTCTAACTAATTCAGTCAAACTCTTACCAGGAATAATTAAATTATAATCTTCGTCACTTGTAAGGTTGATCTTACGTTGTGATAAACGGTGACTGTCGGTAGCAACGGCTGTAAGACCTTCACTGGTGATCAAGAAATTAACACCTGTTAATACTGGACGGCTTTCTTGTGTAGAAACAGCGATAACTGTTTGGTTAACAACTTCTTTGAACACATCTGTGGGTAAAACTAATTGATTGTCAGTTTCAACATCCGGTAAATGTGGATAATTAACGGCATCTAATCCGTTGATAGTAAATTCAGATACACCGGATGTGATCAAAGTTTGATTGTTGTCTAAAACTTCGAGCTTAAAGTTATCCCCAGGAAGCTTTTTAATAATTTCGTTAAAGAATCTAGCTGGTAAAACAATTGAACCAACACTTTCAATCTTCAAATCGTTATCTGCATCGTCTTTAGAAATAAATGATGTGATTGAAATATCAGAATTGCTACCAGTAATTGTTAGACCTGTTTCCGTAAGGTCCAATTTCATACCTGTCAAAATAGGAATAGTAGTCTTAGTAGAGATTGCTCTTTGAACATTACTTGTTTGATTTATGAATCTAGCACGGTCAATAGAAAATTTCATTTGGTAACTCCCTTTTTTAATTAATTAATATAAAGATAGAAGTAGTAATAGGCTCTGTTAATTCTGTGGAAAACTGCTGTGAGCCTAGAGAGGCTTTGAAAAAAAGATGTTATTAACAATTGTGGATAACTGTGGAAAAGTTCTGAGTTATTCACATGTTAATTTCTGAGGTCATCTTTCAGTTCATTGATGGATCGTTTCAGATCGACATCTTTTATGAGCAACTCGGATATTTTATCACAAGAATGCATCACAGTGGTGTGATCTTTTCCACCAAATTCCATGCCAATCTGTGGAAGAGACCGATCAGTCATCTCTCGCGACAAGTACATGGCGATTTGCCGAGGGACAACGATCGATTTAACCCGTTTCTTTCCTTTGAGATCTTGGACGGAAACGTGATAGAACTTAGCAACTTTGCTTTGGATCTTAGAAATCGATAAGCCCTTCTTGTCGTTGGATAATTTGAAAGCCTTCAAAGCATCTGCCGCGACTGACTTAGTAATATCGGTATTTTTGGTTGTGGAATAAGCTTGGACCCGGATCAAGGCGCCTTCTAATTCACGCACGTTAGTGTCGATCTGGGCTGCAATATAGGATAAAGTGTCATTTGGAATTTCGAGATGTTCGGCTTTAGCTTTATTGCGTAAAATAGCGATTCGGGTCTCCAAATCAGGTGCAGTGATGTCAGCAGACAAACCGCTAGTGAATCTGGAAACCAATCTAGCTTGTAATTCAGGGATTTCATTAGGTAAACGGTCGGAAGTCATTACGATTTGCTTGCCGTTTTCGTAAAGTTCATTGAAGGTATTGAAAAACTCTTGTTGAGTCCCCTCTTTTTTGGCAAAGAACTGAATGTCATCTATTAATAGTAGATCGACGTTGCGATATTCTTGGCGAAAGGCCTCTTGAGTCCCCATCTGAATAGCATTGATGAAGTCATTCGTGAAGGTCTCACTGGTAACGTATTTAACTTTAGCCAATGGATCAAGTTTGATCATTTGGTGTCCGATAGCTTGCATCAAATGTGTCTTACCAAGACCAACGCCACCGTAGATAAATAATGGATTATAGACGCCACCTGGATCTTCGGCCGCAGCCAAAGCTGCCGCATGTGCCATTTGATTGCCACTACCGACAATAAATGATGAGAAAGTATACTTAGGATTCAAGTGTGAGTTATGAAAGACGTGCTTTGGCACACCGGAGTCAGAAGAATTCTTTACTTGAGGAGTGATTTCTTGCTCCTCTTTTTTTGTGTTGTCTTCATCGTTTTCAATGATGGGATTTAATTCAAGACCATTGAATTCATATGAATAGATAGCAATTTTTTCCGTATAATTTCGTTCCCAATAGTCCTTATGGAGCTTAGTAGGTACGGAAATATAAATATTGTTGCCTTCAATATGCAAAGGATTGGCACTTTCAACCCAAGTTGAGTAGCTGACAGATGTCAATTCGGATCTGAGCTTGTTTGTAAAATAATCCCAAAATTCAGTTAGTTTTGGATCAGTAGAATTATTTATATTTTGCATTATTTCCCCCCAATCTGTGGTTGTGGATAATTTTTTCCCTAAAATGACATTTTATAGTCTATCATTTTATCAATCAGTTTTCCACAGAACACATGTTTATTTTTGAGAGAAATAACAGCTGGTGATTAGTAAATACACAGCCCTGTGGATAATATGAAGAGGTAAAATCCGTCCACAAAGTTATCAACAATTCACAAGTATGTAGAATCCTTTGTTATCAAGTGTTACAAAGAAAAAACAAGATATCCACTGCCCTGTGGAAAACAAAATCACAGTAAAACTTTTTGTTGGAAAAGTTTGTTAATAGCCCTGTGGATAATGTGAGTTATTAAATTGATTAACTTTTTTCCACAATAATTTTGCGAAAAACTTCTTCAAAGAAAATTACATTAATAGGGAAATAGTTATTTAAAAATTTGCAATAACATGATATTATAGTTAAGCAATTGTCTGAAGAAGTGTAAGAAATTTAATATAAAAAAGAGTCAGGAGGTTTATTGATGACTACAAAGAGAACATTCCAACCTAAGAAACGCCATCGTGAACGCGTCCATGGTTTCATGAAGAGAATGAGTACTAGCAATGGTCGCAAGGTTCTAGCAAGACGTCGCAGAAAAGGTAGAAAAGTATTATCAGCTTAGTTTTGAAGGATCACTGAACATTTTGGTGGTCTTTTTTTATTACAAAGCAAAGGTAGTCTGGTGACATATGAGAAAAAGTTATCGTATTAAAAAAGAAAATGAGTTTCAATATGTCTATTCCAACGGGGATTCCGTTGCTAATCGCAACTTTGTTCTATATAAGATGCCTAAGGATGATCAAAAGCATTGGCGTGTAGGACTTTCAGTCGGGAAGAAAGTTTCGCATACAGCGGTAGGCCGTAATCGTATCAAACGATACGTGCGTCAATCACTCTTGGAATTGAAACCTGAGATCCCAGCCGAATTGGATTTTTTGATCATTGCAAGAAAGCCATCTGTCGATTTAGATATGTTTGAGACAAAAAAGAACATCGTGCATTTATTGAAATTAGGTAATGTATTAGAATAGAGTAGTAACTTAATAAAAAACTATAAGGTGCAAAAGTGAATAAAAAAAGCTTAAAGAAATACATAGGTATCGCGCTGCTACTTAGTGTTGTCTTGGTTTTGAGTGGATGTTCCAACTTAAATGAGCCGATCACAAGCAGTAGTACAGGATTCTGGGATCACTATATTCTGTATAGTTTTTCGAGATTTATCCTCTGGTTGGCTTCATTAGTTAATAATAGCTATGGTTGGGCCATCATTATCTTTACTCTAATTATTAGAGTTATCTTGTTGCCACTTAACTGGTTGCAAATCAGAAGTATGAATAAGCAAATGAAGATCCAACCACAAATGAAGGCTCTTCAAGACAAATATTCTGCTAAAGATACTGACACTCAACAAAAACTACGTGAAGAAACGCAAAAGCTATACAGTGAAGCTGGAGTAAATCCGGTTGCTGGATGTTTACCATTAGTCGTTCAGTTGCCAGTTATGTTTGCTTTGTATCAAGCCATTTACAAGACTACGCAATTGCGTAATGGTACTTTCTTGTGGATGCAACTTGGTAAAGCTGATCCATATTACATCATGGCTATCCTAGCGGCTGTATTTACTTTCTTGAGTACATACATCTCCAGCTACTCACAGCCAACTCAAAATGCTACAACGAAGATCATGACTTGGGTTATGCCGATTTTTATCTTCGTGCCAGCGTTGACATTCCCATCAGCGATTACTATTTACTGGGTAATCACTAATGCGTTCCAAGTTCTTCAGACATTGGCTTTCCAAAATCCGTTCAAGTATCGTCGTGAACAACGTGAAGCTGCTGAAGCTGAGAAAGAAAAAGAACGTCGACTTAGAAAAGCTAAGAAACGCGTATATAAGAAACGTAAATAATTGACAATTAACTAAAATGCCGTTAAGATATTTTAGAAATTAATTGCTCATAGTATATAGAAAAGTAGTCAAGGTGCTTTTCCGTCAAATAATTGGCGGATTATGCACTTTTTTTATGCTCAAAAATAGAGAAGGGAGCTTATTATGCCAAGTTCAGTAACTGAATATGACACGATTGCAGCTATTTCGACTCCTCCTGGGGAAGGTGCTATTTCCATCGTCCGCTTATCCGGAGATCAGGCGATAACAGTTGCTAAAAAGATTTTTAAAGGACGTGACTTAGCTAAAGTAGCTAGCCATACAATAAATTACGGACACATTATCGATCCTGCTGATAATACTTTAGTTGATGAGGTAATGGTCTCAGTAATGCGGGCACCAAAGACTTTTACCTGCGAAGATGTTGTGGAAATAAATACCCATGGGGGTATAGTTGCAACTAATAAAGTTCTCCAACTTTTGCTTGGATATGGAGCAAGAATGGCCGAACCAGGTGAATTTACCAAACGTGCCTTCTTAAATGGGCGAATCGATTTGACTGAAGCTGAATCGGTTATGGATTTGATCCGTGCCAAAACTGACAAAGCTATGCAAGTTGCTGTCAATCAATTGGATGGAAATCTACACCATTTGATTTCTAATTTGCGTCAAGAGATCCTAGATTCTTTGGCTCAAGTGGAAGTTAACATTGATTATCCTGAATACGATACTGACCAAATGACTACGAAGATGCTCTTAGAAAAGGCCAAAACAGTCAGCACAAGTATCGACAGCCTGTTGAAAACTGCTGACAGTGGGGAAATCTTGCAGCATGGGTTAGCCACAGCCATTGTGGGTAAACCAAACGTAGGTAAATCTAGTCTTTTGAACCGTCTTTTGGATGAGGATAAAGCTATCGTAACTGATGTCGCTGGAACGACCCGGGATGTGGTCGAACAATATGTCAATATCGACGGTGTACCTTTGAAATTGATCGATACAGCCGGAATTCGTGATACAGATGACAAAGTCGAAAAAATTGGGGTTGAACGTTCGAAGAAAGCTTTGAATGGAGCTGATTTAGTGATCCTAGTTTTGGATTCCAGTCGCGAATTGGAAGATGACGATATCGAATTGCTCGATGCAACAGCTGATAAACGTCGAATCGTTATTTTCAACAAGAATGATTTGATGCCAATGATCACACCTAATTCAGTTGTGCAATTAAAGGCTGACGATATCATTTTGCAAACTTCGGCTATTAAAAATGATGGCATCGAGTTGATCAAACAGACGATCAGTAAAATATTCAATGCTGGTATTGAAGAAAACAGCAGTACTAACGTCATTATTACAAGTGCTCGTCAAGCAGGCTTGCTTCGTAAGGCTAAAAATAGCCTCAATGACGTTATTTCAGGAATTGAAGCAGGAATGCCTATCGATCTCGTACAAATCGATATGACGGCTTGCTGGGACACTCTAGGAGAGATTACTGGTGAAAGTTATCAAGATGAATTGATCACACAGTTATTCTCGCAATTCTGTTTAGGAAAATAGGTATAGGTGAAAAGATGGAAATTAAGGAATTTGATTCAGAGACTTATGACGTCATCGTTGTAGGTGCTGGTCACGCGGGTTCAGAAGCTGCTTTGGCATCTGCTCGTATGGGCCAAAAGACATTATTAGTAACAATCAATTTGGATATGGTAGCTTTCATGCCATGTAACCCTTCAGTTGGTGGACCAGCCAAAGGAATCGTTGTCCGTGAAATCGATGCTCTTGGTGGCGAAATGGGTCGCAATATCGATAAGACATACATTCAAATGCGGATGTTGAATACTGGTAAAGGCCCTGCTGTTCGTGCATTGCGTGCCCAAGCTGATAAAAACATGTACCACCGTGTAATGAAAGATGTTTTGGAAAACGAACCTAATTTGACTCTTCGTCAAGGTATGGCTGAAAAGTTGATCGTTGAAGATGGCGTCTGCAAAGGTATCGTAACGGCTACAGGGGCTAAATATCACGCTAAATCAGTTGTTTTGACAGCTGGAACATCATCACGTGGCAAGATCATCATCGGTGAATTGATGTATTCATCAGGTCCTAACAACAGTATCCCTTCAATCAAGTTGTCAGAAGATTTGGAAAAGCATGGTTTTAAACTTACTCGTTTCAAGACTGGTACGCCTCCACGTGTTAACAAGAACACGATCAACTTTGATGATACGATCGAACAACCTGGTGACAAGGAACCAAATCACTTCTCGTTCGAAACACCAGATTCAAGTTATCTTCAACACCAAATTTCATGTTGGATGACTTACACCAACGCTGAAACCCACAAGATCATCCGTGAAAACCTTAACCGCGCTCCAATGTTCTCCGGTGTTATCAAGGGTGTTGGTCCAAGATACTGTCCTTCAATCGAAGATAAGGTTGTTCGTTTTGCTGACAAGCCAAGACACCAAATCTTCCTTGAACCAGAAGGCAAGGATACTCAAGAGTATTACGTTGGTGATTTCTCGACTTCAATGCCTGAGGAAATCCAATTGAAGATGTTGCACTCTGTTGCTGGTTTGGAGAATGCCAAATTGATGCGTCCTGGATATGCGATTGAATATGATGTCATCGAACCATGGCAATTGAAGTCAAATCTTGAAACAAAAATCGTTAAGAATCTCTTTACCGCTGGTCAAATGAACGGAACATCCGGCTATGAAGAAGCTGCTGGCCAAGGTATTATGGCTGGTATCAACGCCGCTTTACGTGCCCAAGGCAAAGATCCATTCGTATTGCGCCGTGATGAAGCTTATATCGGTGTTTTGATCGATGACCTTGTTACTAAGGGTACTAACGAACCATACCGTCTCTTAACAAGTCGTGCTGAATATCGCTTGATCTTGCGTCACGATAACGCTGATCTTCGTTTGACTGACAAAGGTTATGAATTAGGTTTGATCAGCCAAGAGCGTTATGACGCCTTTAACAAGAAACGTGAGACTATCAAAAAGGAACTTGACCGTTTAGCACACAAGATGATCACACCAAAACAAGCCTTGCCATTCTTAAAGGCACATGACTTGAAACCATTGAAAGATGGTATTTTGGCCGATCACTTCTTGAGAAGACCTGAAGTACACTATGCTGATATCATTGATATGGTAGGCGAAGCAGACTATCCAGTTGACAACCGTGTCGCTGAGCAAGTTGAAATTGCTACGAAGTATGACGGTTATATCAAGAAGGAAAAGATGCGTATCGAACGTCTCAAGAAGATGGAAGCTAAGAAGATCCCTGATCGTATCGACTATACAAAGATCGATAGTTTAGCTACCGAAGCGGTTCAAAAGTTGACGAAGATCAATCCTTCAACTATCGCCCAAGCAAGTCGTATCAGTGGAGTCAATCCAGCTGACCTTGGTATTTTAAGCGTCTATATCGAACGTGGTAAAATTGCTAAATTACCTGAAGCAAAATAATAAATAATTTGAAAACTTGTATTAAAACAGCTTATCCAGTTTTTTTGGATGAGCTATTTTTTTGTCCATTTTTACTGTGGTAATTTTGGAAATATGATAGTCTGATGGAAAAGAGAGCAACAACAAGGGGAGAACTCATTATGACATCAAAAAGGCAGCACAAGAATAGCGTTATAACGATTGTAGCAACCACAATTATTGTATTTATTCTCGCCAGCATAATTATTGTCAGTGCTGTTGCTAAACGGGGGCCACAATTAACTGTCGTCACAGCAGAAAGTTCTAAAGCAAAGCTGGGTGAAAATGTTTGGAATCCGTTTGAAAAGAAGACCAAAATAAAAATAAATGGGATCATTGAACCCAAGCTATCGTTACAAAATAACTTTAAAATTTCTTCCAAAAAAGCTGATGTGATTGAATTTTTGCAGAGTAACGCCGTTACAAATAATGACGATGGCAAGTTAGAAAAATTAGATTTTAAAAAGTTACGGAATTTCAAATATTTATCAAGTGATAATCAAAAATTAGCTAGAAAAACTAATAGTATTCCTTATATGGTAGAAGCCACTAATATAATTTACGATCCAGAAACGGCTAGTGCAGTCGACTTCTTAGGCGAGTTGTGGGACCAAGCAAACTTTCAAAAGATAGCTCTTCCGGACAGTACGTTGCCTTTGGAATCAGCAATGATCTACATGGGGGATGACTATGTAAAATATAAAAGTACCAGTTCCTATGTTGGCCACTCTATTGAAGATGATGGAAATCCAGCTTTTGGGGCTTTGAAGTTATTGCAACCCAATGCAAAACTTTATCGAAATATGGCAGATTTAAAGAAACAATTCGAGACTAAGCAAATTAATATGGCAATTGTTGATAGTACAACCGCTATAACGATGAGACAAGATAATCCTAAATTAAAATTATCCGTCTGGGGTCCTGACAATTATGCAAATTATCGGATGCTCTCAATTGTAAAAGGAACTAAGAATAAGGCCGCAGCTTACAAGTATTTGGATAATCGTATTGCCCAATCAGTACAGAGCCGGGTTTCTAAAACGATGAATGAGTTGCCAGTCAATCAAGAAGCACAAAAGAGTGACGCCAATTTTTCTACATATGGATTGGATGCGCTTGTGACGCTTGATTACAGTTATTTGAATGAACATCGGACGACTTTTAATAAACGTTGGAATGAAATTTTTGTATAAAAAATCGGAAGGGCCGTGTCGCTTGCGACACGGCCCTTCTTTACCCTGAACAACTTAAAAAGAATCGATATTCCGCCGTTTATCGATTGATAAACAATTTGTAAAAATCCAATGATAGCAAATGGTTGAACATAGAATGGCCTCTGGACAATGTTATAATCGACCTATTATTTGGAAGGGAGAAATTATGACAATTAGACATAAAAATTATATTCCTGATGATATTGAAGTTATCGGTGCTAATGCCAACAATCTCAAGAATATCAACGTGAATATTCCATTGAACTCATTTGTAGCGATAACAGGTGTTTCGGGATCAGGCAAGTCGTCTCTGGCAATGGATACGATTTATGCAGAAGGTGCTCGCAAGTATCTCAATGCTTTATCGACTTACACTAGAAGAAGGATTACCCAAATCGGACGTTCTGATGTCAAAAATATCAAAAATCTACCCTCAACAATTGCTTTACGTCAGCGCCCAACTGTTCCTAGTGTTCGTTCTACTGTGGGGACAATGACGGAGAGTTTGAATATTTTAAGATTGATGTATTCAAGATTAGCATCGATCGTTTGTCCAAATGGTCATCGTTTAGACCCAACGCTTAAAATCTCTGAAGTTATGGATCTGCCGACTTCAGATGAAGAAATGGGCATGATGACTTGTCCAGTCTGTAACGCTAAATTTATGGCTTTCAGTGCCGAAGATTTTGCCTTTAACTCTGAAGGGGCTTGTCCAACTTGCCAAGGAACTGGATTTTTGAAGGAAATCGAATTAGATAAAATTATTCCCGATAAGACGTTATCGATCGATGAAGGAGCCATCAAATCTTGGGGTTTACCAGGAAGAACTTTGCAGCGTGACATTATTAAAGAATTAGGTGTCCGAACCGATGTCCCATATCAAGATCTAACTGCCAAAGAAAAAGATATTATTGTCAACGGTAAAGAGCAGAAAAAAGAGATCTTGGTTCCAACTAAAACGGGACGTTCCTTTAGACTGAACGCTTTGTATGAGAATGCCGTTACAGCGGTTAAAAATAGTTTAAAGAGTACGAAAAATGAAAATACTTTAGTTCGTTTGGAGCGATTTTATTCGGAGAAAGTTTGTCCAGATTGTCACGGTAGTCGATTCAATCCTAAGTTGTTTAGCAATGAATTAGTTGGCAAAAATATTGCTGAAGTTTCACAATTTACGATTTCAGAATTGCAAAGCTTTTGTAAAGACGTCATGAATTGGTTGCCAGCAAATATGCAAGCCTTAGGTAAAAATTTAACCAATGAATTGTTGGATCTTTTATCACCAATCGTCGATTTAGGTTTGAACTATTTGTCGATCTCACGAGCTGGCAATACGCTCTCAACTGGCGAATTGCAACGGATTCAGTTAGCTCGAACGATTCGCAATCAGATGACTGGCGTCTTGTATGTGTTGGACGAACCCAGTGTCGGCTTGCACGCTGCCAATGTTTCTGGATTAATCAAGATATTGCATGAATTAGTGCAACTGGGCAATTCATTAGTCGTTGTTGATCACGATACAAGTATCATTGCTGCAGCTGATTATGTGATTGAAATTGGTCCTGATTCTGGTAAAGATGGTGGTCAAGTCATCAGTCAAGGAACGGTTGAGGAGATCAAGAAGAATCAAAAATCAGTTATTCAGCCATATCTCACAGGCCAAGCCAAAATCATTCAGCATAAGCAAACTGAACCTTTTCAAAAAGGCACGATCGACGTTAAAATCAGTGACCGCTATAACATCCACAATATGACGGCTAAGTTTAGTAAGGAATCTTTGAACGTGGTGTCGGGAATGTCTGGTTCTGGAAAGACTACTTTGATTTTTGATAGTCTTTTGCCAGCCCTGATGGCTAAGATCGAAAATGAACCATTGCCAAAATTTGTCAAATCGGTGGATACGGCTGACATTAAAAATATCGTCAAAGTTGACTCCGTACCGATAGGTAAAAATGTTCGCTCAACAGTTGGAACTTATACGAAAATTTTGGACCACTTACGAAAAATCTTTGCCGAAACACCGGCCGCAAAAGCCCAAAAGTTTACACCAACTTATTTCTCATATAACAACAAACAAGGTGCTTGTCCAAACTGTGGCGGTACCGGAGTGATCACATTGGATATTCAATATTTACCGGATATGGTACAGACTTGTCCGGTTTGTCACGGCAATCGTTATAAGAAAGATATTTTGGATATTACATGGCACGGTAAGAATATTGCTGAAATTTTAGATATGTCGGTTAAAGAGGCGGATGAATTCTTCAGTGATGTACCTAATATCAAAGGGACCTTGGACGTTTTGATCAATATTGGTCTCAGCTATCTCAAATTAGGCGAGAGTACGCCAACTTTATCTGGTGGTGAAGCTCAACGACTTAAATTAGTGACCTACATGAAACGTAGTCAAAAGAATCAATTATTCGTCTTTGATGAGCCCAGTGTCGGTTTGCACCCTAAAGATGTGGGAGTTTTACTAGATGTCTTTAATAAGTTGCTCAAGCGCCATGCGACAATCATTGTGATCGAACATGACCTCGACATTATTGCCAATGCGGATTATATAAATGATCTCGGTCCCGAAGGTGGAGTTAATGGTGGTAAAATTGTTGCAACGGGAACTCCGAAAGCGGTTGCGGAAAATCAAAACAGTTTGACCGGAGAATACCTAAAACAACATTTACAATTGTTCAACGAAATTTAATTTGAGGTGAAACTATGGAAAAAATTGGAGTAATCGGTTTAGGAAATATTGCCCAGAAAGCTTATTTACCAGTCATGGCCACGTTACAAGATCAATATGAATGGCACTTGACGACGCGTAATGAAGCTAAAGGCGAGATGCTGGAGAAGAAATATGGATTCAAGCATTTCCATCAAACATTGACTGAATTGATTGCAGAAAAACCTTTAGCAGTCTTTGTACACACGCCAACACCAACTCATTTTGAGATCATCAAACAATTATTAACAGCTGGTATCAATGTATACGTGGATAAACCAATTTCCACACAAATATCTGAAGTTGAAAGCTTGTACGAGTTGGCTGAAAAAAATCACTTGTTATTAACTTGTGGATTCAATCGTCGCTTTGCACCGTTCAATCAAGATTTGAAGAAGATCACTAATAAGAGAACGATCGTTGCTGAAAAAATCCGGGAAAAAGCACTTCAAAAGGCTGATTTTGCAATTTTTGATTTGATGATCCATTCAGTTGATACGGCCGTTTATTTGATGGATGAACCGGTCAATAAGGTAGATAATTTTGCCGTAACCAATGATGGCAACTTGGAACAAGGCTATATTACCTTGACAGGTGAAAAGAGCCGCGCTCAAATAATTACCAATATGATTGGTGGCAGTAATTTGGAATTAGCTACTGTTCAAGGAGATCAAACACGTCAGACGGTAACTAATTTGAGTAATTTAACTACTTATCAGACAAGTACCGTAACGCAAAGTTCACGCCCTGATTGGGAGACAACCTTAGTAACACGCGGCTTTGATCCCATCATCAAGAACTTTTTAAAGGCGGTTTCTGAAGGTCTTCCTAACCCAGTAAGTCCGGAATCATCCATTTTAAGTCACAAATTGTGTTATGACTTAGTTCAAACTTTGAAATAAAGAATACAATATCTTGTGACGAACGTACGTTTTTGACACAAGATGTTCCATGTGAAACATTTATATGCCAAAAGATAAAATCACATTTATTTCAGCGTGGTAGGTCAACTCTTGGGTTAATTAAGATTGACTTGCGATGGTCTAACGTGCGATACTACCTGTGGTGCCAAACCGAGGTAAGGGCAAGAGGTTGGCGCGAAAGCGTTTGGAAAATCACACTACACCTTACCACCTAAGAAGTCATGCAGACATGCAGGACTTCTTTTTTTATGCATTTAACCGTTTAGAGCATATTTTTACCATGCTATAATTTTGATAGATTTCATAAAGAGGGTGATGGTGGTCAAAGCCATTTTATTATTTTTATACGGACTATTGTTAAGTGCAGTTATCGGCGTAATAGCAGCTGCTTTTTTGATTTTAGAAGGAGCGATGACTGGGTTAGTTTGGACCAGCGACAATCAAGTCATTCAAACTATTTTGATAATTGCTGGTAGTGTAATTTTGTACTATTTGTTGAAACGTTGGCCAGAGTTGCCTCAGACAGCTCATGATTCGATCAGTGAATTGAAAGCAAACCAAACAATCGATTATCAAGACGTGTTTTATAACTTATTGATCACATTAGTGATTTTGATCTTAGGTGCTGGAGTTGGTCCAGAAGCGGCCTTGCTGAGTACGATTATTTCATTGTCGATTTGGCAAGCAGATAATTTACGGTATTTTTATTTTCATTATGATGAATTGAAAGAATTATCGATAAAAACTGCTTTGGCACAACTTCTAAATCCTTTTAAATATCGTCAAAGATATGATGAAACAAAAGCAGTTAAAATTCCTACAATCGTAAGATTGAAAAAATTACTTTATTTAGTCTTTATCATCAATGGCTTAGTCGCTTTTAGCATATTGCTGAAACAGACTGATCAACCGTCATTTATTTTGAAACTTGGTCAATCACATTGGCAGCTGGCCCAGTTGAAGATTTTGCCAGTGTTGGTAATTGGTAGTTATTTGTTAGCCTTGGCATGTAAAGTTATTTATAATTTCTTCTGTCAATTTATGAATAAAATAAATTTATCTTTAATGACACGCGTGTTTTTAGGTGCTTTAGGAATAATTATTGTAATGTGGATCGAACCGGATTTATTATTCTCAGGTCAACACAGTTTGCATTTGTTAATTGGTGCTTGGTCAAATAAGTCGCCGTTATTTTTAACGGGGATGGCTATTTTAAAATTGGCTCTATTAGCTTGGTGCTTGAACTTCAATTGGCGTGGTGGGGACATTTTTCCAATCACTTTTGCCACGATGACTTTAGGTTTTGCAGCGGCAGCGGTTTTGCCCCAGTATGACAATTTGTTCGTCGTTACGATCGTCGCTACGGCCGTAATGAGTGAATTATCATCGCCAATTGTTGCGGGGATATTCTTATTATTTTTCTTCCCCCTAAATTTGAGCCCAATCATTGTTCTGGTGGCAGCTTTGTTCTTCTTGAAGAATAAATACATGCCTAAATTAAATTTGAAAATAAACAATGAAGTTTAAATATGAAAAAAGTCGGCAACTCAAAGAGTTGCCGACTTTTTAGTTAACTTTTTTATATCCATACAGGAAGTAAACGACTACGCCGATAGCGAACCAACATAAGAAGGCAATCCAAGAATTAAGACTGACTTGAGTCATCAAGAGAAGACAAAGGATGACCGAAATTATTGGTAGCCAAGGATAAAAGGGAACTTTGAAATCACTGTGAGGGACATCGGTCCGGTGACGTAATTTGATGATACCAGAGGCAACGAAGGTGAATGAGACTAAGGTTCCGATATTGACCAAGCTAGTCAATTCTTTCAAAGAAACGAAGCCACCTAGCAATACGGCCAATATGGTGATCATGTTCAATGATGAGATCGGCATTTTTGCTTTAGGATCGATTTTACCAAAAGTATTTGGAATCATACCGTCGCGACCTAGTGCATAAATCAATCTAGAGCCACCATAGACGGTATTGAGCATCATGGTGAACATTCCTGCCAAAGCTCCAATCGTAATGAGAAAGGCTATTTTGCCCATTTTGACGTAATTTAACGCGTAGACAACTGGATCAGCAAAGTTGAGATCCTTATAATTGACCATTCCAGTTAGAACGGCCGATAAAATGACGTAAAGAAAAGCACAGATTGCCAGTGAAACCATAATACTGATGGGGATGTTCTTTTGGGGATCTTTGACCTCAGGAGCGGATGAAGGAATGACGTCGAAGCCTAAATAGGCAAAGAAGACTAAGGCAGCTCCTTTAACGACTCCAAAACCGCCCATTGGAAAATAAGGATGATAGTTTTCTGGTTTGATGTAGAAGGCACCAACGACGATGAAGGTAATTACGACGGCCAATTTGACAAAAACCATCACGGTATTCATGCGAGTTGAAGCCTGAATGCCACGTCGTAAAAGAAGGTAAATCAAGACTAAAACGATTACGGATGGCAGGTTGATAAAAGTCCCATTAGAAGGGTCTAAAGGCCCCACAAAAGCTCGAGGCAAGATAACCCCAAAACTATTAAAGAGACTGACGAAATAGGCTGAGAAACCAGATGAAACGGCTGAAACGCCTAATACGTATTCTAAACACAATGCCCAACCGATCAACCAACCTGGGAATTGCCCGAAAATAATGCTGCCATACGAATAAGTACTGCCAGCGACCGGAAAAGTTGACGATAGTTCCGCAAAGCACATAGCTGTTAAGATGCAGACGATAGCTGCTAAAATAAAGGATATAGTGATACCAGGGCCTGCAGTCCCATAAGCGACAATACCAGGTAGGATGAAGATCCCCGTTCCGATAATGGCTCCGATACCCATGGAGATTAGATTTCCTCGGGTCAAAACTTTCTCAAAGTGAGAGTCTCCGGCCACGAATTGATTGAAATCTGCTTTTTTGAATAATTTTTCTTTCATAATTAACCACCTAAACACAACTTATCTAGGTTACTGTTTATTGAAATATTTTGTCAATAAAAAAATAGCCCTTAAAAGTCTCCCTTCAAGGACTATCGATTATTATCGAGATTTAATTACTTTAATTTTGATGCAGCAGCTTCATCAATGATAAGAGTTACATCAGGGTGGTTTTGCAATGCACTTGCTGGGCAGTCTTCTGTAACAGGACCGTCAACTGTAGCGGCAATAGCGTCAGCTTTAGCTTCACCGTAAGCTAGAAGGATGATCTTCTTGGCTTTCATGATTGAACCGATACCCATTGAGTAAGCAAAACGTGGAACGTCTTTTTCATCTTCGAAGAAACGTGTGTTAGCTTCGATTGTTGATTCTGTCAAACTAACTTTTCTTGTCTTGCCATCAAGTGGTGAACCTGGTTCGTTGAAACCGATGTGGCCATTTCTACCGATACCAAGAATTTGAAGGTCAATAGGGTTGTCTTCAATAATCTTGTCGTAAGCTGATGTAGCAGCTTCTGCATCAGGATTTGAACCATCAGGAACGTATGAATTCTTGAAAGGCTTCTTGTTGAATAAGTGTTCTTTCATGAAGTAGTGGTAACTTTGTTCGTTATCAGCTTGTAAACCAACATATTCATCCAAGTTAACTGATGTCATGTTTGAGAAATCAATATCGCTGCTTGTCATTTCATTGTAAAGTGTAATTGGACTACTACCAGTAGCAAGGCCTAAAACCTTAGCACCATTTTCAATATCGTGTTTAACAAGGTTGAAAGCTTCTTTGCCACCCATTTTTGTGTCTGTTACTTTAATAATGTTCATCTTATTAATCTCCCATCTCTATCTTTCTGGTCTAGTCCAATATAGTTCGTTTTGAATAAATTGTCAATCAATTACAGTCATTAAATAAAAAAAAATTAAAAATCTTCAGAAACAATGCAAAATCTTCACAAGTTAGGTATATTTTTTAATATAGAGTAAAAACTAAAGAGGCAGAATAAATTTGGAAAAAATATTATCGACGTCTGAGGGCAGTGTAAATACAAATTTAATCGGGGATATCGACAAAGAGAATATCATCGTTCTTGTGCCTGGACTTAATGGGTCAGTTGAGTATTTCAAAGAGATAATTCCCTATTTAAAAGACAAATATACAGTCGTTACGTTAGATTTGCTTGGACAAGGCAAGTCAACTAAGGCTAAAAACAATCATTATACAATCGATTCAGAAGCATGGAATCTACTTGAAGCGATCGCACGTCTTAAAATAACCAATCAATTGGTTGTCTTTGGTTACGGCGTCGGTGGTTTGATTGCTGTCAATATGGCAGAATTACGTGGATTTACTATCTCGAAGTTGATTCTATTAAACACGCCAGCTAATGACAAGTACGCTGACATGGACGCTTCGTCTACAATGGCTAATATTCCACTATTGGGTCATTTTGCTAAATCTCCAGTTAAAGCTGGCTTATTTTTCAATAAGGGCTTTGACCGCAGTACTTTAAAAGATCCTAAAGTCGTTGATGAAGCAGCTAACAGCGTTGACCGTAAGACTAGCAAGATGCTCCAAAAAATGCCTACTGAGTATTTAGGCGAAAGAGCATTGAACAAGCGTCTGCGGGCAATTTCAATCCCTGTTTTGGCTTTGTACGCTGATGGGGATCAAATCCTTACAGACAAAGGTATCAATGATGCCAAGGCTACAATCGGCCGTGTACCTGACCTTCAAATTGAAGACATCAAGGGTGCTGGCCACTTGGCAATGATGGAGAAACCTGAAGAAGTTGCTAAGAGTATCATCAAATTTGACGAATCAACTACTAAAGTTGAGGAAGCTGAATAATCCAAAATATTTAAAGCTCAATAACCTCTGATTCTAAATTTTGAATCAGAGGTTATTTTTTCCTTTACTGGGGAATTTATAGTGTTAAAGTCTAGTCATATAGCAATTTAGGGGAGATAAATATGTGGAAAATCAGACGTTTGATGTGTGTTGGCGATGATGAAAGTACCCAGATTGCGGCAGTTTATTAGGACCAAATCTACAGAGAGTTTCACAAAGCGAACGTTACCTAAAAGCGATGGATCATCAATCGATATCTAATATATTGGGGATAGGTATTTTTATTGCAGTAATCTGGCTGATGGTGATGTACCTTGTATACTTTGGCAGCGACAGTCACAGTGGTGGACAAATTTCTGAAGATAATTCCGAATACGATGCAGGATTTGATGAAGGGACATATTATGGCAGTCATAACAAATATTAAAAGAAAAAATCTCCGAGCATTGCTACTTTTCCTAGCAATGTTATTAGGCGTTATAACGACTCAAAATACTGTTCAAGCTGGTGGCATGGGCGGTCCCAATACAGGGGATTATGTTTATGAAGATCGTGAATATGTAACCAATGGGCAATACGATCAATTGGAAAATATCAATGACAATATCGATACAGGCGTCAATCCCCAGAAGCTGTATATCATTATTTTTGACAATGCGGATGATGAACATATCTTTGCCAAGAAGACCGGGACTTATCTCGATAGTACGAATAATGAAGCCAGAATCGTTGATAATACTGGTTGGGCTTTGTATGGTTTCAATGATTTTTATGATATGGAGCTGGATAATGAAGATCTCACGTTAACGAATAATTATTTGATCATGGATATGCGCAATAATATGGTTTATTTGAATCCTAGTTTATCTGGTTGTCTGTATTTGACTGATCTAATGTTCATGAAAATGCGTTGGGGGTTGAATTCAGAATTAAATTCGACTGATCCTAATGTGAGAGTAGCGGCGTTATTCAAATTGGCCCAAAAATTGGAACCAAAAATGTTAGATGTTTCACGCACTAATAAAATGTTGAAGTCGACCGATATTAGTGACGTTAAACAAGTAATCAATTATTTGGAACTCATAGGTTCGGCACTTTTGATCATTATTATCTTACTTATCATTCATAAGCGAAACAAGAACAAGCCACATCATGGCAGCGGTCCAGATGAACCAGGGAATTCGGAATATGACGCTGGCTTTGATGAAGGTTATTACATGGGAAGCAATGATTCATTTATGTAAAATTATAGAGAGCAAAACGAACCTATTTATTTATATCGACAATATTAAAAGGCCATCTAGTTTTTCTAGATGGCCTTTTAAATCATGCTGCTGCAGTTGTACTTTTCTTAGATGGTTGTATGACTTTCACAGGTTTGATCAAGTATTTATTCTTTTGCGAACTGGCGACAGGGACGAATTTCTTGCCGTCCTTATAGACGAATTGAATCACATCATAATTGTTGTCCAATTTCTTGGCTTCGTTGGCGATAATTTTTTGAATTGAGTAAATATAATTCTTTTGGTCCGCAGTGCCTTGATTATTTTGGACGGCTTCGAAAGATGTCTTGAGATATTTTTGAGTTTGTTTGTCGGTCAATTTCACAATGATAACTGTGTGGGGATGTTTGCTGGTACTGTCGTTGATATCGTGTTCCTCTTTGATAGTCGCAACGTGGCCATTTTGGTTGAATTGTTGATTGAGTGATTCTTTGATGGCCTTGTATTCAGTCTTGGGTTTATTGGCGACTTTTGAAGTCGTTTTAACCGGCGTTTTGAGCGTGAAAACTGATAAGAGTATGGCAAAGATAACCACGCCGATAATTGAGATGATCAGATATTTTTGATTGATAGGTTCCCTTTGATTTTTCCGCATATAAAAGCCCCGATAATTTGATAGGGAGATTATAACATAAGAGAAATTGTCATCTTGAAGAAATAAAGACGATTTGTCTAGTATAGTGACAGTTGTGTTAGAAAATCTGAGTATTCTTTCCGTGATATAACGATGAAATATAACTGCAAATCATGTATATAATTATGATTATTAGAATAATGTTTATATGCAAATGAATTGACTGATTTTGATTGTTCATAATAATCTTTAGTTAAGCAAATAAGAAGAAAGTAGGAAATTACTATGTCTTCAAAACAAGCATTATTAATAATCGATTATACGAATGATTTTGTTGATGATAAAGGTGCTCTGACTTGTGGCAAACCGGGCCAAGACCTTGAAGGAGAGATCTTTAACTTAGCAGAAAAGATGTATCAAAATGGCGATCGAGTTTGGTTCCCAACTGACGTTCACAAACCCAACGATCCTTATCATCCTGAAACAAAACTTTTCCCACCACACAATGTACGTGGCACTTGGGGCCGGGAATTGTATGGTGGCTTACAGGATTGGTACAATGATCATAACGATGGTGAAACGGTTAAACTGTTTGATAAGACTCGTTACAGTGCCTTTGCTGGAACTGATCTAGATCTACGCTTGCGCGAAAGGAACATCGATACTTTGCATTTAGTCGGCGTCTGTACTGACATTTGCGTTCTGCATACGGCAGTTGATGCCTATAATTTGAATTACAACTTAGTTATTCATGAGAATGGAGTAGCATCGTTTGACCAAAAGGGTCACGAATGGGCTTTGGGTCACTTTAAGAATTGCTTAGGTGCGGAAATGGTTAAATAGTAATAACCAAAAAACATCGGTATGACAAAATCATACCGATGTTTTTTATTTTTTAAGAGTAGTTGGGGAATCCTTTTTGGGAATCAGAGTGTTCTTAACGGTGTCTTCAGTTAAATACTGATCCGTGTGGCTGCCAAGAAAGAGCGGAACTTTTTCTTCAACAACATCACTGAACTCCAAGCCATACCAAAGAGCTGGTGGAATGGTGATATTTTGTAGGACGAGTCGACCGCCAATCAAAAGTCGATCGATACTGCCCATAAATTCTTGAGCGCCTAAATCTTGGAACTGTTGATTCTGAATGACGAATTTAAAGGAACCAACGTGACGATTTGGCACCATTGAATAATTTGGCGTTTGATCATCGATGATGTGTTGTTTCAAGAGACTATTGATGATCTGGCGGATATAAATATTCACGTGTTGCGATTTTTTGAAACCTAAATTCAGATGCACGTCGACAACATTTCTAGTATTCAGCATGTCGACCGTATAGTTGCATTCATACGGTGCACTTGTCTGATGTACAGTGATGAACCAATAAACTTTGGCCCGTTTAGGTTCTTGATCGAGAATCGAGTAAATAACTGAACGTTTGAGCGAGTAATCTTTACCCATATTGACCATATAGACCAAATTAGTAGCGTAAGTAGGGATTGAATCATCGGCGCTCAGTTTCTCCAATTGGGGAACAAAATCCTTCAACGAAACGTTCTCGCTTTCAGCCATATAAGCGTCACGGCGTTTGTTACCAAAGAACCAGATTACCATGATAGCTAAAATAGCCAATGTCAAAATGACTGTAACGTAGCCTCCATGAATAAATTTGATCATGCTGGAAATGAAGAACAAACTCTCCAGCGGAACAAAGATGGCTACAAAGATATTAGCGGCTAAACGATGATTTTTCATAATTAAGAATTGGTGAAGCAAAAGGGTCGTCATTAGCATGGTCATCGTTATAGCAAGACCGTAAGCAGCTTCCATATGTTCGGAGGTACCAAAGCCCCAGACAATTCCTATCGTTACAGCACAAAGCATCCAGTTGATTGTTTCAATATAAAGTTGACTTTGAACTTTACCGGGAAACTTAACTTTCAGACGTGGCAAAATTTTTAAGCCAATGGCTTCTTGAACTAAGGTAAATGAACCAGTTATCAAGGCTTGAGACGCGATGATAGCAGCCATAGTAGCGATGATGATGGCAAAAATCTTGAAGCCACTTGGCAACATTTCGTAAAAGGGATTGATGCCCGAAAGGGTATTGAATTTTTGATTTTGATAGTTGGCAATGACCCAAGCAGCTTGACCTAGATAATTGAGCATCAACATCGAATAAACGAAAGGCCAAGTAGCGTAAATATTGTGTTTACCCACTTGTCCCATATCGGAATAAAGGGCCTCAGCACCAGTTGTAGCTAGAAAAACACTGCCGAGGATGAAGATACCTACTTTATTGACGGGACTGAATAAAACTTTAATTGCGTAGATGGGCGAGAGAGCTCTCAGGACGCTGAAATCATTAGCTAGGTTAAATAGTCCAGCTATACCGATAAAACTGAACCAGACGAGCATAATGGGCCCAAAAGAGCGTCCTATCGTTTCAGTACCAAATTTTTGAATGATAAAGATCGTCAGCAAAATTGCAGTTACGATAACTAAAATCACCGATTGATTGTTTGAAAAGACAAGCTTGCCAAACTGTTGGCCTTTGATCCCTTCGATCGCTGACGTAACAGTAACGGCTGGTGTCAAAGTACCATCGGCTAAAAGGGCTGATCCACCAATGAGGGCCGGAATGATCAACCATTTACCTCTCTTACGAACGAGGGCATAGAGCGCAAAGATACCACCTTCGTTGTTGTTGTCGGCTTTCATAGCAATCATGACATATTTGATGGTAGTAATAAGCATCAACGTCCAAAAAATCAAAGAAACGCTCCCCAGAATATATTCTGGTTCGGCATTTTTCATCGTGACTACGTTGTTAATGATCGCATTCATAACATAGAGTGGTGAAGTCCCGATGTCGCCATAAACGATGCCTAAGGTTATCAGCATTCCTAAAATAGAAAACGTTGATCTTCTTTTTTCCATAGTAACCCCCTTTAAAAAACGGATTAATATTTGTTTATACAATCACTATTATAGATTGTTCGACATTTTTTAAAAATATTTATGATTTTAACAATTCTAATTGTTATACATGAAATCAAAAAAGTGATACAATATCGAAAATAAAAAGAAAACTTCATCGCGAAAGAATGTGATTGTTATGAATGTGGTATTTATGATGCTTTCAGCAATATTAGTTTGGTTAATGGTCCCCGGGATCGCCGTTTTTTACAGTGGTTTCGTGCCCAAGCGCGATGTGACGCGTATTTTATTCGATAGTTTTCTAATGTTCGGTGTAGCAGGTCTGTTATGGATTGCAATAGGTTTTCCTATTTCATTTGAGGGTAATAATTTCGGATTTATTGGTAATTTTAAACATCTGTTTCTGTCAGGGATAGACTTATCGTCTACTTATGGCACAACAGGATTGCCAACGTCTGTGTATTTCCTATTTCAAATGATGTTTGCAATCTTAACGCCTGCTCTTTTTTTAGGGGCGATTGCTAGTCGAGTTAGGATTAGATTCTTAGTTATGTTCGTTATTTTGTGGTCCGTTTTGATCTACTATCCTTTGGCTCATATCGTATGGTCTTCAACTGGATTCCTAGCTCAAATGGGCGTCTTGGATTTTGCCGGTGGGACAGTTATTCATATCAATGCCGGAATCACAGCCTTAATTCTGGCAATAACTTTGCGTCAACCATACAAATATACTCACGAGCAAGTTAAAGGTAATCCTTTGTGGATCTTAATGGGTACCGTTTTATTGTGGATCGGCTGGTATGGATTCAATGCCGGCAGTGCTTTGGCTATTAACAATCAAGCTATCAATGCCTTTGTTACAACGACGATTTCTGCATGTACTGGTTTGGTTACTTGGATGTTTTTGGAAATGCATTTCAAAAACAAAACGACATTGAGCGGTATTTGTACCGGCAGTATTTGTGGATTAGTTGGCATCACGCCAGGAACCGGCTACGTTACGATCTTTGGTTCCTTTATTATCGGAATCATATCGGCTATCGGCAGTTTTTATTTCATGAATTATTTGAAGTATAAATTAAATTTGAATGACTATTTGGATATCTTCGGATGCCATGGCGTTAGTGGAATTATCGGTTCGATCTGTGTCGGTTTGTTCGCTACTAAATCAGTTGATAAAAGTGTTATCAACAACGGTTTGTTCTACGGCGGTGGATTGAAACAATTGGGACTGCAACTCTTTGGCGTTATCTTTACAATTATTTTTGTTTCAATCGTTGGCGTGGTAATTGTAACGGTTCTGAAAAAAGTTCTCAGCAATGATATTAGTATTGAACCCGATGAATTGAATATGATTTAAATGGAAAAGAGTCTGTGACACAACTATATTTTTCATTAAATATGCAACATAAACGTGCAACAGAACTCAACTTCTTCCGCATAATAGCAAAAATCTCAATATT
>NZ_AZEZ01000042.1 GCF_001434275.1 Companilactobacillus mindensis DSM 14500
GCCCATCAGCTTTTGCTCTCCAGGCTAGGGTTTTCGTTGTTTAGTTGGTATATATAGTATTTGAGTAAACTTATTAGTTATATAAAGATAGTTTTACATATAAGAAAGACCGTAATTCCTAAATTAAGAATTACGGTCTGTTTTTATACAATTTAAATTTTTACTGAAATATTCAATAAAACTGCCGATATTAATATCTCAAGACTCCAAAATCCTTAAACCC
>NZ_AZEZ01000043.1 GCF_001434275.1 Companilactobacillus mindensis DSM 14500
ACAGTGGACTTTCGCCACCAAGTTAGCGCCCATGCCGGGCGCACTACACTAATAGGCCATCCAAAAAACGGATGGCCTATTTTTTATAATCTTCAAAAAATATCTCATTACCAGAATTTTAAACACCGATACTACCAATATAAAACAAATAAAAAATCAATTAGTCTGGAATGGAAGACGGCAGTGATCAACTACTCAAATAAAACCCTACTTGAAATTAGCAGACTTTTTTACTTAATACATTTGATTGAGTTTTTTGGTAATTTTAAATAACTGTGGATACTTATTTCGATTTTGTTTTTGATAGAAGGCCGGATTGTTCAATTTGAACTGGCCATTTTTCTCGACCCAGTATGTCACTTCAGGATTGTTGATGACATAAAAATTCTTAGGCGTTAAGCCATATTTTCGATAAAACTTTTGTTGTGACTGATTATCTGGCTGATACTTTTTGAGTCCCACAATAATTCTCTGACCAATATTAGGCATCGGCACGGTCGGATTGGTTGAATAAATCAGCGTTTGCGGTTTAAATCCTTGCTGAGTACCGACGTACTTGCCTTCTGGACTGACAAAGTAATCCTTAGCTTGATTCAAACCACCAGAAAATTCAGTCAGTATATTATGATTTTTTAAACTCCTATTACCACTGATGACGCGTTCAACATGGATCGTGGCCTTAGCTTCATTCAGCCACAATCTGCCTAATTCTGGCTGCAAATTGACTACTTGAGCCACGACTAACAATTGATTGCCATTTTTCAAACGATTCAAAGTCATATCTTCATCGTTATAGCCTTTAGGTACTATTGTGACGTATTTATCATATTCAGCATTGTTGATATTTTTGGCTTTGGAAATTTTTTCAGTCCAAATTTTTCGATTATGCTTTATCTTTTTATTTCGCTGGTGTTGTTCTAATTTGAGTGCTTCATTTTGGGAATTATTAGCATTACTACAACCCACCAACAACAAAATATTTAAGAGAGCAACTATTAGAACTACCTTTTTCATGATGTGTTCCCTTCTTTTCACAAATAAGATTTTAACTTTTAATGCTGACACAAAAAGGAATCCTTAATTGACGATCTGTCATTCGGATTCCTTATTTTTTTGAATTTTCACCTTTTAAAAATTGTGTACCAATGAAATAAGTTATAGCGGTCATGAACACAGCCATACCAGCAAAGATAATCAATGAAGTCCAATTATAGTAACCGCCTGTTAGCAGCATAAAGATAAAAAAGACGACAAAATAAATTCCTATTACTACTCTTTTGCTGAGATTGGTCGTTACTAATATCATAGACAGCAAGAATATCAGTAAAACTTCCCACGGATAATTGGTTAAAAGCGCATGGTGACTAAAAAAGTTTTGCCCAACGACGATCAAGCTCCACACGATCACAAAAATCAAAAAATTACGAACGACTCGATTCTTCACTTAGTTACCTTCCCCTCTGAAGTTCTCTTAATAGCCTAACATAGTTTTTCTCAGTCACCAATTTGAGCAATCTTAGTTTGCAACGACTTATTACCGAACATATCAGCACATGCTTGAGCATTGGTTTGGAAACGAAGTTTCTGCTTCTTATCAGTACTAGCCAAAGCTGCATAATAATTCAACGAGTCGATAAAATAGGATGCGTAATTTTGGTTAGCATATTCCAAAGCTCTTTTAGCCAGTTTCAAAGCATTTTGGGGCTGATCTAATTTGATTAGCAATGACACCAACTGGTTACTCATAAAGAGAATTTGCACGGTGTTAGCATTGGCAATATTGAAGCTCTCCTGCAAAGAATCCTCAATATTCTTTACATAATAAGCTGCCATATCGAGGTGCTTCTGGTCATTATAAATTTTAGCCTTATATAAATAGGACAATAGAGTATAAATATCATCATTGTCTGATCTAGTATTTTGCAAAACTTTGTCCAACTCAAAGGTAGCTTTCTCAAAATTATTATCAGCGTAGAAAACGACACTGTGAATAAAATTGAGCCGCTTCATTTCTCGTTTAGGGACATCTTTACTAACCAAAGATAAACGTTCTTCAACTTCAGTAAAATTATTCAACAGAACGTCGCGTTCGATACCATTTAAAACGTACCCTTGTTCCACTTTAGTATCTGATGCAAAGTCACTGAACACCTCATTTAAGGTCAAATCCAGCCGCCGACAGATTTTTATCAAGACATCGATTTGAGGTGTTAAATTATGTTTTTCCATTTTACTGATCGTATTTTGTGTACAGATTCCACTGGATAAATCACTCTGCGTTAAATTGAGACTTCGTCTTTTATCATAAATGACTGAACCTAAAAACATTTATCTACCTCATTTACCTTCAAATTATTCTTGTTATTATTATACCGCACAAGAGTATAACTTCCCTTTTAGTGCTAAATGAGTTTTAACAATTAATTGCATGGTATCCTTTTATAGGATAAATATCAATCTTAATTCATGGAATCATATACCTCGGGAGAAACATATCATGTTAAATATTATTATCTGTGAAGATGAAATCGAATTACTACAAACCTATCAATTAATTGTTAAAAATTACATAAAGGCACATCCCCAAGTGACGATTCAACTTGTTTTGGCAACTTCTAATCCTAGAGACGTTGAAATCTACATGGCCGACCATCCTAATGATCTGAAGTTATATATCTTGGATATTGAATTTCCAGCCTCAAAAATCAAAGGTATCGATTTAGCCAGTAAAATCCGTGAAACTGATCTGAACGCCAAAATTATTTTCGTCACAACTCATGAAGAATTATCAACTTTGACCTTCGAAAGAAAAGTCGAGCCACTAGACTATATCACTAAAGAGTCCGGCCTAAATGTTGTTAAAAAGAGATTGAATTCCGGCATCGACACTGCCATCACACGCTTGGTTCCACTAAAGAATCAGTCGATCAACAATTTCATTTATACGGTCGGACCTCGTCAGTATGAAATTCCGGTAGATAACATCGATTACTTTGAAGCATCTGAAAATTCGCACAATGTATTCTTGCACAGTTTAACTGAAATCACTGAATTCAAAAGCAGTCTGATTGCAATTCAGACTGACTACAAAAATTTTTATCGAGTTCATAAAAGTCTGTTAGTGAATATGAATAACATCGCCAGCATCGACCAAAAGAATCGTAAAATCATCTTTAAAGATAAAACTAGCTGTGATATTTCCCGAAGAAGATTAGCACAATTTAAAAAAGATTTTGCCAATTCAAACTCCGTCAGTATTTTTAAATAACTAACATCAGTTTTAATTATACTATCAAAGGATTAAATTATCACATTAAACTATATTTAATTAGTAAAATATAATTTTATATGATATGTTTATATCGGTACTTCTTATTCATAATTGTTTTCGGGGGAAGCTATTATTATAGGTACCATGAAAAATTATTTTTGATTAGAATACAAAAACAGAGCTCGCTTAGTTTGCGAACTCTGTTTTTTTACACGTTAATTTTCAGTTTTCGGATCACTCGCTGAATCACTATCTTCAGTAGTATCTTTAGCCTTCTTAGCAGGCTTCTTCACTTGAAACATACGTTTTTCATGCCACATAGTCAAACTGATCAAAGCTGACAAGGTCATTGGCAAAATAATAACTAAAATTATCAAACCAAAGATAACGCCTAGAGCAACTTGAATCAAAGTAGTTACGCCTGATGGCATCAATGCTGCGAAAGTACCACTCAAAATAATGGCAGCTGAGATGACGACCGGACCAATAGCCGTTGCCGCATTAAGCATCCGATCTTTCAAATCAGGCATCGGCTCATCTTTAAATCTGATCATCAAGAAGATACTGTAATCGACACCCAAAGCCATCAACATAATGAAGGTAAAGAATGGCGTGTTCCAACTCAAGAGATTGATTCCTAAGACCATCTTCGAGAAGATGCGGGTAATTCCTAAGGAAACTTCATATGCTAATAACAACGTCCCGATGATCGTCAATGGTTGCAAGATCGATTCCGTAACGACAATCAAAGCAATTCCAATTCCGACGGTCATGATCAAAGCTGTCCGACCAAAGTCACCATTAGCAAGTGTCCGCAAGTCATTATTTTGCGAAGTTTGGCCACCGACAGCGACCTTAGCATCCTTCAAAGCACCATGTTTTAGTTGAGCCTTCATATCGGATTGGATCGTCTTCAATTGCTTAGAAGTCGTCTCACTATTGGGGTCACCCTTGAAGACAATCGTCAATTCAGCAATCTTTCTGTCTTTGTTCATATAAGCATCGAGTGCAGGTTTGAAAGCAGAACTCTTGATGGTATCTTTTGGCAAGTAGAACGTGTCGCCAACATAAGATTTACGCAAACCATCCAAATAGGTCTTCATAGTTGTGTTTCCACGGGCAATCGTATCCAAACCATCATTAGCTGAAGTGAGTCCCGATTCAAGTTGCGTAACTTGCGAACTCATTTGTTTCAACTGGGTATTCATCTGTTGAACGCCACTGTTGACAGTCGTTGCACCGCTAGCAACACTTTGACCACCACTAGTCAATGTTGAACTAGATGCTGCCAAAGTATTCGTACCACTGGCTAAGGTTGACATTCCCGAAGTTAAGGTTGGCATTTGACCGTTCAGCTGACTCATGCCACTAGAAATAGCTGCAGAACCAGAACTCAACTGACTGATCGAACTTTGCAAAGCCGCAACTTGTGTTTGAGCAGCTGTCGTATCTTGACCACTGCTTTGCAACAATGCCATCAACTGGGTAGCTTGACTAGATATCGAATTGACCTGTGATTGTAATTGCGACATACCAGATGACAACTGGGCCGAACTACTTGTTAAGGTCGATACGCCACTGGTCAAAGTTGGCAATTGACTGTTAGCACTCTGTAAACCACTATTGACGCTTGAAACGCCATTAGTATATTCAGTGATACCACTAGAGAGCTGTTGAGCACCAGCTTGCAATTCATTAGTTCCATCTGCCAAAGCTTGAACTTGAGCTGTACTGCCACTGATGTTGGCGCTCTGTAATTGTGAACTAGCTGAGTTGAGACCTGACTTAATTTTCTCCAAACCGGCTGTTGAAGTATTCAAACCATTAGTAATACTTACCAACTGATTCTTCAAATACATCGACTTGATCTTATTGCCACCAGGTTGAGTAGCTGAAGTAACAGTTTTTACACCAGGTTCTTTTTGAAGATAATTCGTCAGATCATCGATTGCGGCCAACTTAGCTTGGGTCGTCATCTTAGAATTACCCTCGATATAGACGGTAGCCGGAGCTGACATTCCTTTACTGAAGTGATCTTGAATAACTTCGTAACCCTTTTTAGCTTGATAGGTATCCGGTACTTCATCGGCATTGTTAAAGTTCAAGGTCGATGAGGTATTGATTAGAAACGGTACCGCTGCAATGGCGATGATTCCTAAGATCACAACTGGATATGTCAAAGCAGCTCTGGACAAACCATACCAGATACGACTCTTGCCCCGACCAGCAGTGACCTTACTTGGCCAAAACATCTTCTCACCTAACGTCTGCATAAAGAACATGTTCAATGTCAACAAGACGCTCAAAAGGACTAAGACTCCGATTGCAACGCCGACAGCACTACGATAAAACGAGAACTTGGCCAAAGCTAGAACTGAGAACCCAATCAAGACTGAGATTCCACTGTACAAAATTGTCCGACCACCATGTTTTTGAGCATCGTGAGCCGCTTCATTTGCCGAGAGTCCCCGAGCTAGTGCTCCTTTAAAGTAGTTGTAAAGCAATATATTGTAATCCGTTCCGATTCCGAATAACACGACAACTAAAAATACTTGGGTGAAATTGGAAATAGGAAAATTAATTTTTTCTGCCAAATTCATGACGATACTTAACGAAGTAACAAAGGCTACTCCGACATTAAGCAACGAGATCAACGGTACGATCGGTGAACGGAAGACTAGAATCAAAACAATGAAAATAAAGATAATTGCAATAACTTCAGTCTTTTGAATCCCCTTCTCAGTTACAGTTGAGAATTCATCGTTCAAAGCATCGGCACCAGTGACGTAAGTCTTGATCCCTGAAATTTTCAATTGATCTTGCAGAGACTGCACTTGCTGACCAACATAATTATTCTTCTTGACTGTGACTTGCGCCAACTGAGTCGATTTATCTTTGGCAATCAATTGCTTTTTGGTTTCAGCATTATCGCTGGGACCCATGACGCTAGTAACTTTGAGCAACTTTTTATTACTCAATTCATTGAGTTTGTTGTCTATTTCTTTCGATTGATTGGCTGAAAGCTTACCAGCACCTTTATTGTCAAACACAACCGTGTAAGTTGTCACTGACTTGTTGCCGTTAGCTTTTTTCTGTAAATTGGCGGCCTTTTGACTCTCAGTATAATTAGGCAAAGTTATATTTCCTTTGTTCCTAACCAACTGTGAAACATTAGGCATGGCAAGAATAGCGACCACAACGACCACGATCCAGCCAACTAATGCCATCCAATATTTATTTTTTCGCATTTGTCTGTCTCCTCACATGAATATCACACAAATATTTTCAGAAAATTCAATTTATATAATAATTTTTTGTTTTTATTTATACAAGAGACAAATTTTAGATATTAGCCTATACTTAGACAATATCTTTAATTTGTAAAAAGATAGACACACATTTAAAATATTACTACAAGTTACTATGCTAAAATAAGGATAAATAATGCTATAACGGAACGAATTATTGGGGGATTCTTTAAAATGAAAATTGATCTATCAAAACATCTAACCTTAGGGGCAAGACGGACTTTGAAAGCTTTTCGAGTTGCCATGTTTGAATTGCTGAGTGAAAAAGAGTTCGATAAAATAACCGTCAACGATATTTGTGAAGCGTGCGAATATCCACGGGCAACTTTTTACAATTATTTTGATGACAAATTAGATCTGTTGGAATATCTTTGGTCACACATCGCCAAAAATATCTTGAATCAATTACCCAACGATGAAAAAAATGACGATAATCTCATTAAGATTTTCAATTTATTAGTGAATTTTTTCCATGACAACCCAGCTTTATTAGCAAATATCAAGAAAAATGATGGCGCTAATTCGCATCTGTGGCACAATCTCTCTGGTTACCTAAAGCATGAAGCTAATCAACTTCTTTACCACTCGTATTCAGATTCCAAAGAGCAAAACGTCCCCGTCGAATTATTAGCTCGTTTTTACAGTGATTTGGTCATCGGGATGTTGGAATGGTGTCTGTTTGAAAATCCTACTATCGATGAAAAAACAGCTGATAATTATTTAATTAATCTACTACATAATAATTTTTAGAACAATTAAAGAGGATTTTCTAATTTAGGTTGAAGACTCGTCTTTTCGATGATATCGCCTTTAGTTGCCTACAATACAAAATGTCTTCACATAAGTTCTTTTTCAAGTTTGATTGTTCTCTGCCGTCTTCCATGAAATTCTGGTGGACGCTGGAACGCAGTGAGAGCAACTTAGAGCCAATTACAGTTCAAATTGTCTCTAAGCTTGTCTGTCTCTAACCTGGCAAAGGACGCCAGCCAAGAGACTGCCACGTGAGAGTCCACCAGAATTCCATTCCAGACTAAACGATTTTTTATTTGTTTTACATTAGTAGTGTTAAAATTTTAAATCTAATGATTCGATATTTTATTTACGATAATACTAAAAGTAGGTCATCCAGCTGATTTTGGGATGGCCTATTGGTATGTCTAAATAATTGTAAGTAACCAAACTTGAAAAAGAACCAAAAAAAAGCCCGCTTTCGCGGACTTTTTTATTTTTATTACTTGTTCAAGTATTCTTCAACAAGTTTCTTGTTATCTTCATTAGTGATTGATTCGTTAACAGCACGATCAGCCAATGTAGCAAGATCCTTTGTGCTCAACTTCTTCATCAAACTTCTTACACGAAGTACTGATGTAGCTGACATTGAGTATTCATCAAGACCCATGCTCAATAGCAATGGAAGCATTGTGTTATCACCAGCAGCTTCACCACACATACCAGCCCACTTGCCTTCTTTATGAGCTGATTCGATAACGTGCTTGATCAATCTCAAAATTGAAGGGTTGTATGGTTGATATAGGTATGAAACGTGTTCGTTACCACGATCAGCAGCCATAGTATATTGAATCAAATCGTTTGTACCAATACTGAAGAAGTCAACTTCTTTAGCAAATTGGTCTGCAAGAACTGCGGCAGCTGGAACTTCCATCATCATTCCTAATTGAATGTCGTCAGAAACCTTAACGCCGTCAGCAACTAATTTAGCCTTTTCTTCTGTAAAGACCTTCTTAGCATCTCTGAATTCTTGCAATGTACCGATCATAGGGAACATGATACGTAAGTTACCAAAAGCAGATGCACGTAGCAAAGCTCTTAGTTGAGTTCTGAAGATTTCTTGTCTATCCAAACTGATACGGATAGCACGGTAACCCAAGAATGGGTTCATTTCTTCAGGAAGTGGCAAGTATGGTAAATGCTTGTCACCACCGATATCCATAGTACGGACAACGACTGGCTTACCTTTCATGCCTTCAAGAACCTTCTTGTAGGCCTTGAATTGGTCTTCTTCAGTTGGAAGGCTTTCTGATTGCATGTACAAGAATTCTGTACGATACAAACCGATACCTTCGGCACCATTATCAATAACACCTTGTAGATCATCAGGTGTACCGATATTAGCAGCGATATCGAAGTGTTTGCCATCAGCAGTAACTGAGGCTTCGTTCTTCAATTTTTCCCATTCAGCTTTTTCATCAGCAAAGTTCTTTGCCAATTCATTGTAGTGTTTAACGTCTTCATCAGAAGGGTTAACAATAGCAGCACCGTTCAAACCATCAACGATAACTGTATCTCCTTCTTTGACATCCTTAGTAATAGTATCAGTACCAACAACAGCTGGTAGTTCCAAAGAACGAGCCATAATAGCTGAGTGGGCTGTACGACCACCGATATCAGTGATGAATCCTTTAACATAACTGTTCAATTGAGCAGTATCACTAGGTGTCAAATCGTGAGCAACAACTACGACATCGTGGTCGATAAGTGCGGGATTTGGAAGATTAACATCTAGTAAGTGAGCCATGACACGCTTTGTAACATCACGAACATCAGCGGCTCTTTCTTGCATGTAAGGGTTATCTGTCATACCCTCAAAAATAGAAATAAAGTTTTCAGATACATCATGTAATGCTTGTTCAGCATTAACGCTTTGATCCTTAACTTCTTGTTCAACTGCACCCGTAAATTCTGGATCAGCCAAAATCATCTTATGTGCATCAAAGACTTGAGCTTCTTCATCACCAAGAGATTCCTTAGCAATGTCTCTAATCTTTGTTAGTTCATCGTCTGATGTCTTAATAGCATCTTTAAGACGACTAACTTCTGCGTCAGCATCTGAAACACTTTTCTTTGTAAAAGACAAATCTGGTTGAACTAAAAGGTATGCTTCTGCAGTAGCGATACCATCACTAGCTGCAATTCCTTTAATAGTTTTAACCATTATTCTGCCAAACCTTCTTTTGTCATTGTGTCTGAAATAGCAGCAACTGCATCAGCAGCATCGTCACCATCAGCTGTAATTGTAACGTCAGCACCTTGGCCAACACCAAGTGACATAACACCCATGATTGACTTCAAGTTTACTGATTTACCAGAGAATTCAATGTTGATGTCTGAGCTAAATTTACTTGCTGCTTGTACCAACATAGTAGCTGGACGTGCGTGGATTCCTGTTTCTGCAATAATGTGAAATTCTTTCTTTTCCATAATAAATACCTCACCATATAATATAAAATTCTGTAGCAAACCTACAAATGTTCACTAATTAATTTACCATTAGTTTTGATTTTTCACAAGGGTTAAGCTTAAAAACGTTGATAAAAGCCAACTGTGACAAGAAGTTTAACGCTTACAACACAAGGGGCTGAAAGCGTTTATATTATTTTTATTTTTCTGAAAAATTTGTAAAAAATTAAAATAATTACCATTAAACTAATAAAATTTAAAATCTCAAGATTTAGCACTTGCATTAGTTGAGTGCTAATTATATACTACCGTTGTATCCTGATGATCAAGGAAAGGTGGGGTGCGAATGTTATGTCAGAATTGCAATAAAAATGAAGCTACAATTCATCTTTATACGAGTGTTAATGGTCAAAGAACAGAAATCAATCTCTGCCAAGACTGTTATCAAAAGTTAAGAAATCAAGCTAACGAAGGTATGAATAATATGGCACAAAATCCAAACGGTGGATTTTCAAGTTTCGAAGACTTGTTCAACGCTTTGAACGGCGGACAACAACCTAATGCTTTCGAGCAACAAGGTCCTCAAACCCAAACCGGTAACGGTGGCAACATAAATGGCCGCCGCCCACGGGGTAATGGAGTCTTGGATCAATACGGTGTCGATCTTACCGCCCTTGCTAAAAAGGGCCAAGTCGATCCAGTAATTGGTCGTGACAAGGAAATTAATCGAGTAATTGAAATATTAAATAGAAGAACTAAGAACAACCCTGTTCTAATTGGTGAAGCAGGTGTTGGTAAAACAGCCGTTGTTGAAGGTCTTGCTCAAAAGATCGTCGACGGAGCTGTCCCTGAAAAATTGCAACACAAGCGTGTGATCCGTTTGGACGTTGTTTCATTAGTTCAAGGTACTGGTGTTCGTGGTCAATTTGAACAAAGAATGCAACAATTGATCAACGAAGTCCAAAAGAACAAAGACATTATCCTCTTTATCGATGAGATCCATGAAATCGTCGGAGCTGGTAATGCTGAAGGCGGCATGGACGCCGGCAACGTTTTGAAACCTGCCCTAGCCCGTGGCGAACTTCAACTAGTTGGTGCTACAACTTTAAATGAATATCGGACCATTGAAAAGGATTCTGCTTTGGAACGTCGTCTCCAACCTGTTCAAGTCAATGAACCTACTGTTGACGAGACCGTTCAGATTCTCAAGGGTCTACAACCTAAATATGAAGATTATCACCATGTAAAATACTCTAATGAAGCTATCAAGGCTGCTGCTGAATTATCAGCTCGTTATATCCAAGATAGATTCTTGCCTGACAAGGCTATCGATTTGATCGATGAAGCTGGTTCAAAGAAGAACTTGCAAAGCAATCACGTCGACGTAGCTGATCTTGACAACAAGATTTCCGATGCCGAAGTTCAAAAACAAGCTGCCCTTCGTAATGAAGATTACGAAAAAGCTGCCTACTATCGTGACCAAGTTACTAAGTTCCAAGACATGAAGAACAATGCCAAGGATGAACCTGCTGACAAGAACGTTGTTACTGATAAAGAAATTGAAAAGATCATTGAAGAAAAGACCAACATCCCTGTTGGAGAACTTCAATCTAATGAACAAGCTCAATTGAAGAACTTGGAATCAGATTTGAAGGGCCACATCATTGGTCAAGACAAAGCTGTTAGTGACGTTGCCAAAGCTATTCGTCGTAACAGAGTTGGTTTCAACAAGTCTGGTCGTCCAATCGGTTCATTCCTATTCGTTGGACCTACTGGTGTTGGTAAGACTGAACTTGCTAAACAATTAGCTAAGGAACTATTTGGTTCTGAGGATTCAATGATCAGATTCGATATGTCTGAATATATGGAGAAACATTCAGTTTCTAAGTTGATCGGTTCGCCTCCAGGGTATGTTGGTTACGAAGAAGCTGGTCAGTTGACTGAAAAGGTTCGTCGTAATCCATACAGTTTGATTCTCTTGGATGAAATCGAAAAGGCTCACCCTGATGTTATGCACATGTTCTTGCAGATCTTGGATGATGGCCGTTTGACAGACTCACAAGGTAGAACCGTCAGTTTCAAAGATACTATCATTATTATGACTTCTAACGCCGGTCAAGGCTTGCAAGAAGCTAATGTTGGTTTCGGAGCTGAATCATCTGGTACTACAAATTCAGTTATGAATCGTTTGTCAGAATTCTTCAAACCAGAATTCTTGAACCGTTTCGATGGTATCGTTGAATTTAATTCATTGACCAAAGACAACTTGCTCAAGATTGTTGACCTCATGTTGGCCGACACTAACAAGATGATTGCGGATCAAGGTTTGACGATTCACGTTACTAAGGACGCTAAAAATAAATTAGTTGATTTAGGATTCAATCCTAAGATGGGTGCTCGTCCACTCCGTCGTGTGATTGAAGAACAAATTGAAGATAAAGTTGCCGACTACTTCTTGGATAATCCTAAGGATAAAGACCTTGAAGCTCACGTTGACAAAGGTGAAATTAAAATTTCTAAGTATAGTGCACCTGATACCGAAAATAATTAGTGGTGCTAAAAAAAAGAGTCAGAAAACTTTAAGTTTTCTGGCTCTTTTGCTTTATCTATAAGCTATCTGCAATAGTCCATTCTAATTTTGTAGTGTAAATTCCGGAACTATTTATCTGTGGATCCATGTGCAACAAGACCCCTTCTTCTTTATTCCAACTTTGAGAGGATAGAGCTTGTTCATCATCAGTCCGTGAAACTTCAACATCCGTTGCCCGCAAATCTTGGGCCACACCATTTTCATGATATTCAAGATATCCTGACAAAATATTGTTGCCACTGATCAATTCACTCTTTTGACGAACGTATAAACCAATTGAACTCTTAACTCTTCTTGTATCGTCAATATCAATAATATTATAAGGATTATTTAACTTATCTTGACGATACAGTATTGTCTTGTTAGATACCGCATTGATTACACCATAGTCAATATTTTCAGTGTTAGTAATCGTAATTGTATCCAATTCATAATTGATCGTATTACCACGTCCGACCTTTTGATAGTCAGTTTTCCCATCTGCTTTACCGGCAATATAAGGTACCGTTGAGAAGGTTTCCTTCTTCTCAATGCTATCAACCGTAGTGTTGACTTGGATCTTATGGCTTTCGTTAATTTTGAAGTTTAATCCTGGAATAGTTAAATCAGTTGCACCAGTCGTATCATTCTTTTTAAAACTGTAACTTGACGAACTAAGTTCCTTACCGTCTAATTGAACACTGGCGATTTTAGTATTATTGTGCAATGGCAAAGTATACGTCGCATCCGTTAAGGTACCACTAGTACTGTTATTAGTTACCGTGTCAGTGTAAGTTACCGTATCTCCATTGTTAACGCCAAATAACATATTATCCGTATTCGTTCCATCATCAAACGTCTCATTTTTCATGATATTTGTCATTTCAATATCTGGTCCACCTTCAGGAGTAACGTACAAATAAGCATCATTTGTCGTGTAGGAATATGGTCGACCTCCATAACTCATCGAAATGATAGCTACAATTAAGGTACCGTCATCATCTAATGTCGTATCAGGAATTGTATAACTCAAAGCTTGTGGTTTATCTTTTTGAACTTGAGTCCTAGTATGCGTAATTGGATCTTCCTTATACCATTTTATGGTATAGCCGTCATCGCCATCTTCATCCAATTCACCAATATTTCCTTGTAAAGCAAAAGTTGCCGTCTCACCCGCTTTGACCGTTTGATTCTCCAGACCGCCACCAATAGTAATATCTGTTTCGCCCTTGATAATTGATCCATCTGGATTGTGTAAAGTTGCATAAACTGTTACAACTCCAGCGCGCCGACCAGTATTAGCCGTAATTTCTCCAGTTTCTTCGTCAATCGTGGCCAAATTTGTGTCACTAATACTCCAAGTCACTGCCCCAGTAAAATTAACTGGATCTGGATGAGCGTGAGCAACAGTTTCAATATTTACTAAATCATTAGTTGAATTATACAAATAATCATCATCGACTGTAACGGTTACTTTTTGGGCATTGACCGGTTCAGGAACGGCGTGCACTGTAGCAACATTAGAATAAAGGTGCGATGCCGTCGCTCCAATCAATCCCGCCGTTTGAAAGTAAGTATCCAATTGATAGTAAGTTGTTCCCACTTCAGTTGGTGTAACTGGCATTGTTTTCTTGTCGCCAGAATCCTTTGAGGACACTTTAGTCCAGTTTTTGCCATCAGTTGATTTATACCACTGATACTTTTTGTTTACATAAAGGATTGTTGCCCAATATGTCAGCATTGATCTTCCGGCATTACCAGAAAGTGTTTTTGTTTGTCCAACTTCAATATAAGTGTTTTCATTCGGTTGTAAAGTATAGCCACTGGTCAACCAAATTCCTAAAAATTTGGTAGCATCTCCAGTAGGCTTTTTATACGGCGTTACTTCAGTCGTATCCGCTTCTTCTGCATTGACCTGTTTGTATCTTCTATTAAATGCTGAGGCAGATAATATGGAAATAAACACTAGTATCAACAACCAACGTTTTTTAAATTTCCTCATTATGTAACCCCTTTCTTATCATTAGCAATAAGATTATAGCATGATACAAAAAGTCAATTTAATCAAATTAGATAATATTATTTTTATTAATGTGATTCATTTTTCAATCAAATTATTTGATTTTTAGTTAAAAATTAATCGATTAATTTCTGTTTTTACCTTTTTCCCGCTTAATTGTTTAAGAATTTCTTGTTTTTATGTTAAACATCTTTAAGTTACTTATATAAAGGAAATGTCGAAGTTTTTTTCATGTTAGAATTACACTAATTCAATGTTAGAAGGGAATTATTATGGGAAAGAAAAATAATACTGACTTTTCCCATAAAGGAGAAAGAACTATGGAAAATGACGTACTCTCACCTAAAGTAAAAAAAATAGCTCGCGATGATGTCGAAATCAAAGTCCATTACGTTGATTCTTTAGGCAAAGATATCACTCAACCTACTACGATTAAGGGACATTATTTGGCTAAATTAGATATTCCTTGGAAGGAAATACCCGGATATGTTTTGTCTTCAGTAACTAACTTTCAACAAACATTCATTCCTAATTCCGACGGCATCTATCTTGTTTACGCCAACCAATTGTCAGCACCAGTTATCGTCTATCACCGAAATACCGACGGCAACTTGATTGCTGATCCACAATATTTGCTTGGCGAATTGAACCGTGACTTTGACACGCAACCACTTGAAGAAGCTAATCATTTCTTAGTGCGTTCACCTCGAAGAGCCAAAGGTCAATTTACGAAACGAGTTCAAGAACAAGAGTATGTCTACAACGTGCTCCCCATCAAAAATTACAAAATCAATAAAAATCTCTTCATCGAAACGACTGATAACGTCAACGTTTACAGTCAACCACTCAGCAAAACGCCACTAGAGAAAACTTTGCCTTACGGAACTACTTGGAAAGCTTACCGTGCTGTTCAAGAAACGTACAATAATACTATCTGGTACAACTTAGGTGGCAACACTTGGATTCCTAGTACCGAAAATATCAAACTCCAGATCATCAAGCAGCAGTCGTCACGTCAAGAAATGCTCAACAGTCCGCTAGCCCAGGCTGCCAACAACATCAGCTACACATATTCCGTGATCGACAATATGGATATCAACCGTTCTGTCAAAGTACTCTACTATGATGATCAATTCATCACCGCTTGGAAGACACCTTATGGCGATATGGATAACCAACGCTATCGTGGTGGCCAAGATGTTTTTGTTAAAAAGATCGTCCAACTCGACAATTACAGCGTTTGGGCTGAACTTGACGATGGATACTATGTTGAAAGCAAATATTTAAACCTTTAAAATATTTTTGATTTTATAACCTCAATTCCAAAATCTATTAGGAATTGAGGCTATTTATATCCATTTTTACCAATATGGAGTAAACAAATAATTTATGCGAATATATCTAATGATAATTAACTACCAAAATTTCATGGAAGAAAACAATGAATTATATGCCTAAAACCTTTGACTCATCAATCATTTTTAAACTCAAAATGATATAATGTAAGCGTATATAAAATGTCTCAATTTTAGGGGGAAAAGGTCTTATGGAACATCAAGAAACCAAAACAGAAGAATTGATTGGATTAGTCATCATTTATTTGTTTGCCTTTGTGGCAGTATTTTTAGGTCTCTTCGCCCTGTACTTCCACTTCACTACTTCCTTATCAGTTGCTTGGATGGTCAAACTATTATTCGTCGATCTAGCTTTGATGTGTCTGGCTATTCTAAAACCTATCTTTGATATTACGCTTAGTTTTATCCGCGATGTCTTACGGCAAAACAATTAATAATTACTGAAGAAATCTAATTACGTTAAAGAAAAAACGTAATTGGATTTTTTTATTGCATTCATTTTTGACTGATGTATTATATATGTTGTATTTAACATATGTTATTAAAAACATATGTTGCAGGAGGCATTTATGAATTATTGGCTGTTAGCTTTAACTTTTTTAAGCGTTAACTTGGATTTCTTCTTTATGTTGATCTTTTTACTGAAGAAATACGACTTTATCAAAGTATTGATTGGCTATTTATTAGGAAATATTATCTTATTGACCGCTAGTTTTATTATCGGCAAGGCTCTGGCAACCTTTTTACCTGAATGGATCTTAGGAATTTTAGGTATCTTGCCGATCTATCTAGCATTTCACGACGATGATGACGTTGACGAGCAAAAAGAGACACATAAATCGGAAATCATTACCGTTTTAATCACTTACCTATCTGTCTGTGCTGGTTGCAATCTGTCGATTTTCTTACCAGTTTTAGTCGGCGAGACCATCACCAACTTCTTGATCACCTTGGGATTCATTGGCCTTTTAACAATTATTGTTGTCTTTATCATCAAGCTCGTCGCTGATATTCCCACGGTTTCTAAAGTCATGGAAAAACATGGGGAAAAATTAATGAAGATCTGCTACGTTGTGATCGGCTTGTATGTTTTTTGGGACAGTGGATTGATCAGTCACTTAATTGCTTTTCTCTAATATGATCTGATATATACTTAGAGTATGAATCGTATACTGATAAAGGAATTCATATAATGAGTAAACAAACACAAATAAAATTGATTGATGCCAAACATCTAGCAGAATCTGAACGTATTTTTAAACTCTTGAGTAATCCCAATCGCCTGCAAATGTTAAAGATTTTGGAGAATAACAAAATGAGCGTCAATGAAATTGGTCAAGCTTTAGATATTGAACAATCCGTCGTCTCACATCAACTCTCCATTTTAAAAAAGCATCAATTAGTCAGTTCCCAAAAGAGGGGCAAATTCAATTACTATCAACTCGATGATCCTCATATCTTAGACGTCGTCAACGAAATGTTAGAACACGCCGACCATGTGATTCGAGGCAAAAAGCACGGTGAATAATAGAACAAAGCATGCTCAATTTTTATGCATTAACGTAAAACCGCCTCTGATTCAAAATACTGAATCAGAGACGGTTTTTTGTTCCGCATTTATGCTGTTATATTCCCTTAGATTATATTACCTAGTGCAAAAACCACCGGTATCGTCAAAAGACTTAAAATTGTCGACAAACTCATCAGAGAAATTGCTGGAGCGACATCCCCTTCAGCTTGTAAAGTAAAGAGGACCACCAAACCGGCAGCCGGACAAGCGGCCATTACGATTGTCGTGTAAAAGGCGATTCCTGTTACTCCACCTAATTTCAAAATCAAAATCCCGACGATGGGATAAATTAAATTTCGCAATAAAATTGTCAAACCGATCTCTTTATTCAACATATCGCGACTGAATTTAATATTAGCTAAACTATTTCCAATCACGATCATCGACAACGGCGTATTGATTGAACCGACATATTTAATAACTTGATTAGGAGTTCCTGGAATTTTGATTGAAAAGACAAAAATTATAATTCCTACGAAGATAGCTACAATATTAGGATTGAACACGACTGTGCGCCAATCCGTTTTCTCCACTGCTCCGTTTTCACTGTTACGAAATAAAGATACCCCTTGCGTCCAACTGAAAATATTAAATGCTGCCAACGATACGACCGCAAAAAATACCCCTTCGGAACCGAATAAGGCACTGATCAACGGAATCCCCATGAATCCAGCGTTGGAATAAATACTGCCATATTGTGCAATACGACTGAGATTTTGATCTTTTAGACGACCAAAAAGCAATTTAGAAACAATAATTTCAATAATATAAAGAATAAATACTCCCGCAATCGCCAATAAAAATTGTTTGATACGATTACCCGAATACGGTTGTTCAAAAGCGTTGATGATTAGACATGGCGAAACGATATACAACAAAACGTTCGTCAGGTCACTCGAAGTCTGTGCGTGCATAAACTTCAATTTGTTGATCAAAACCCCAATCAACATCAAACAAAACATCAAGACGATCTGATTGATCAATTGCCCAATATTCATACAATAGCCTCCCCTGTGGTTAATCTATTATACAAATATTTCATGCCAAAGAGAAACTTTGCTGTCAAAAATTATGATATTTTCGTATTTAATTTTGAAACATGATTATTTTAGGTTTCCCGTCTAATAAAAAATCGTCTCTGATTCGAAATACGATTTTTTTCAACTTTGGTTACATACAATTATTTAGATATACTAATAGGCCATCCAAAAATTAATTGGATGACCTTTTTAGTATTGTTTTAAATAAAATATTGAATCATTAGAGACTAAAACTTTAATACTACTAATGTAAAACAAATAAAAAAACGTTTAGTCTGGAATGGAATTCTGGTGGATGCTCAGCCGTGGTAGTCTCTTAGCTGGCGTATCTTGCCAGTTTAGAGACAGACAAGCTTAGAGACAATTTTTAAATTGGCTCCAAGTTGCTCTCACAGCGTTCCAGCAATCCACCAGAATTTCATGGAAGACGGCAGTGAACAGCTTTTTTAGATTTAAAAGCTGATCATACTTTAAATTCTACGCCGACTTGTGGCTGGAAATCCTAATTCTTCACGATATTTAGCTACTGTCCGACGAGCGATTTGTAAACCGTCAGCAACTAACATTTCTGAAATCACTTGATCACTGAGCGGTTTCCTTTTATCTTCATTGTTCAAGATTCCTCTAATTTTTGCCTTCACTTGATCGACTGACTGTTCTTCTCCGACTGTAACTTTGCTACGACGTGAGAAGAATTCTTTCAGTTCAAAGACACCAAAATCAGTTTGAATATATTTGCCATTGATCGTCCGGCTGACAGTCGACTCACTCATTTGCAATTTTTGCGCCACATCCCGAATCAACAATGGTGCTAAGGCATCGGTCTCTTGCATGAAGAACTTGTATTGAGCTTTGACGATACATTTACCGATAATCGAAATCGTATCGATCCGTCGTTGCAAGTTGTACTCCAAAGTCTTGTACTGATTGTATTTACTGTGAATGTATTTCTTAACATCCTCATCAGTTGACTCTGCTAAACGATCATAGGTTTCTTGGGCAAAGATCAACTGTGGCTGACCATATTTCGTGACCGATAAAGTTAATTTATGATTATTCTTTCTGATTTGTAATTCAGGTACAACATATTGTTCATTTTGTGATGTATACCGTTGACCTGGGTTAGCCGACAGCGATTGGATGAAGTTTACAGCTTCTTGCAACTCAGCGTTAGATAATTTCAATGACCGCTTCAATTGTTTCCATTCGTGTTTAGTAAAGAGTTCAAATTTGTCGCTCAGCATCGACATAATAGCCTTGTTGGCGTGATCGGCCTCAGCTTGTAAGTAGAGACACTCCCTTAAATCTCTGGCTCCGATCCCTGGGGGATCAAGTTGATGCAATAAAGTCTTGGCATCGAGCAACATAATTGGTGTAATATCTTTTTCTTCAGCAAAAATCTCTTCATCTGAGACGGTCAAATAACCGTTGGGGTCAAGTTGTTCGATCAAATAAACTACTAGATCACGTAATGGCGTCTTTCTCATCGTCAATTGGACTTGGTCCAAAAGATATTCAAAGAGCGATTGTTGTTCGTCCTTAATTTGATAAGTCTTGCTATCCTCATTATCAATAAATGGCATATCCAAATTGACATGAACATCGAATAATGGATTTTCCAAACTTTGTTCACTCAAATAATCTGCTAAATCAATCGCATCTGATTGCAAAATCAAAATTGATTGTCGCATTCCCTGTGTTAAAGACAACCCTTGAACTTGTTTTTGCTGAATTTTTTCTTTAAGTTCCATCAGGTTCCCTCCCTTCTATTAATTAATAAATTAGAAATAATAAGACAATTCGTATTCACACAATAAGCAAATATTTATAATCTTAAAAGCGTTTCCAATATAATAACTAATACAATGATAGCGCTTTTTTATTGATTTGTATTTATTCTCAAAAAATTATTTTTCAAAGGTTATTTAAGATCAAAGAAAGAACTCAAACCACTACCGTTCAATCGCACCACCCGGTCTCGGAATTCTTTCCTATCAAAATTCAATTTACCATTGTTATAAAGCTGGAACATCATCAAGGTATTGCGGATCAAAAAACTAGCACAAGTATACGCATCAAGTTTGGAAAGATTAAATTGTTTTTCAATAGCGGCAGCAAAACCATCAGTAACTTTGGTTTCCACCTTACGTGCTTGAAAAGTGTAACCGATCGAAGTCATCATAAAAATATAAAATTCTCGTGACTGATCGAAAAAATCAAAGACATTGTCGAATATATATCCAGGCTGCGACAGTGCTTCACGTAATGGTTTAGCAGTAATAATATCCAAAAGCTCATCAGCGGCCGTATCAGCTATCGTATCGGCAAAGTCATCGATCGAATCATAATGTAGATAAAATGTCTTGCGATTAATTTTAGCTGTTTCCGTCAGTTTCTTTACCGTGATATTCCGATAGTCTGTCGTCCGTGCTAATTGACGGAAAGCCTGTTGTAATGCAGTGTTAGTTTTTTGAACTCGACGGTCAATTTTCTTCATTTTTTTCTTCCTCTTTCCAAGATTCAAAAATAATACACACATTGTGTATTTATGTTGTTGTAATGAAATATTTATCCAGTTATTATTTAAGCCACAGTTGAGTATTATTTTTGCATTAACTATATCACATTTCGAAGAGGTACAATCAATGATCAAAGAAGAATGGAAATATCTGTTAAAACATAAGCTGATTTTAATTGTTTTCGCAGTTATGCTTTTCATCCCATCTATTTACTCCGTCACTTTCCTTAAATCAATGTGGGATCCTTATGGTGAACTGAACAAACTACCTGTGGCCGTCGTCAATGACGATAAAAGTGTCGATTATCACGGTACTGAATTAAAAGTTGGCCATGATCTTGCTAAGAACCTTGCTAAATCCAAGGCGATGGATTTTACCATTTTAAAATCTAGTCGAACTGCAAGTTCTGGCTTAAAAAATGGTAAATACTACATGGTGATCACCATCCCCAAGGATTTTTCCAAGAATGCTACAACTTTATTGAACAAAAAACCTAAGAAGATGGTCCTCAACTATGAAACCAGTGCTGGACACAACTTCACTGCTTCTAAAATGACCGCTTCAGCTGCTCAATCGGCCGCTCAATCAGTCTCTGAACAAGTAACTAAAACTTATTCCAAAACAATGTTTGCTTCTATCAAGCAACTTTCAAAGGGAATGAAATCGGCAGCTGATGGCAGTAAAAAATTAGCTTCTGGCGGTAACAAAGTTGCTGACGCTAATCAACAAATCACTACTGGTTTGAATACTTTAGCCACCAGTTCATTATCCTTTACCAACGGTGCAAATACGTTGAATCAAGGCTTAGATCAATATATCAATGGCGTCAACCAAGTAGCTAGTGGTTCTCAAACACTGACTAACGGTATCGACCAACTCAACACTAAATCTGCTACTCTAGCTTCTGGCGTCAGTAAATTAGCAGCCGGCAGTTCTTCATTAAGTTCCGGGTTGGACACTTATACTAACGGCGTCAATTCCGTCAATACAGCCGCAAATAATTTAAACTCTGGTGCCTCAGCTTTAAACAATGGTACTGCTCAACTATCCAGTAGTTCTAACACGCTCAACTCTGGTTTAGGTCAACTGTATACAGCCAGTCAGTCATTAACTGCCAACTTGCAAAAAGTCAGCGCTGGTCTAAACGGCAGTACAACTCAACTCAACAATTCGATTGCCGATTTAAAATCACAACTTGCCAATAACAATAGTACTCAAGCTGAAACTGTTAAAAACGATTTGGCAACTTTACAAACAGCTGCCAAGCAAAATAACGACTCTACAACTGCCCAAGTTTCTCAAGTAGCCGATCAACAAGGTTTGACCGCTGATCAAAAGTCAGCCATTTTGGCAGCCGTCTCTAATTCTAATAGTTCTGCTTTAAATAAAGCTGCTGATGCTTTGAGCACTGATTTAAGCACCATGATGTCTGCTCAAAACAATGCCGGTTCTGCAATCGATAGTTTCCAAACATCTCTTGGCAATTCTCAAAATGAATTGGCAACAACCATCGCTCAACTTGCTGGCGGTTCACAACAATTAACCTCTCAACTTGGCGATGCCTATAACGGAATGACGCAATTGAATTCCGGTATTAGTACACTCAGTTCCAGCACTTCACAATTAGCTAGTGGTACTAATCAGCTGAGTTCTGGTACAAGTCAATTAGCCAACAACAGCACTACTTTGAACAACGGAGCCTCACAATTAAACAATGGTATCAACACGATGAATTCACAAATGCCAAGTTTAACTTCTGGTGTCAATCAATTAGCCACTGGTGCTAATACATTGAATTCCGGTATCTCGCAACTTGTCGCTAACGGTTCCCAATTAACTAATGGTGCGTCACAACTCGCCAACGGAGCCAATCAAATTGCCAGTGGTGATGATACTTTAGCCAACGGTTCTACTCAAATGGGTTCTGGCATTACCCAAATTACTAATGGCAATCAGACATTAGCCAAACAATTAGCTAACGGCGCTAAAAAATCTAATATCAAAGCATCCAACCTGACTTACGATCAAATTGCCAAACCAACCACTACCAAACATAAAGAACGTGACTCAGCTCCAAATAATGGTACTGGTATGGCACCATACATGATGTCCGTATCTTTATTCGTTGGTGCGTTAGCCTTTAACTTGATGTTCGATGGCTATACACCAAGAAAATATCCTCACTCAGGTTTCTCATGGTGGGCCAGCAAGGCTAGTGTTACCGGATTATTCGTCCTCGCCGAAAGTACCGCTATCTTTCTATTAGTAAGTGCTATCGACGGTCTAGATCCAGTCCATCCCTTCGCTACCTTTGGAATGTTATTCTTGACCGGTTTAGCCTTCATGGCAATCGTCCACTGGTTAAACTTAGTCTTGGGTAAAGTAGGTTCCTTCTTCAGTATGATCCTATTAGTCTTCCAACTAGGTGGTTCCGCCGGAACTTATCCAATTCAACTATCAAATCATTTCTTCAATTCGATCCATCCATGGCTACCAATGACTTACACAGTCAATGGTCTCAGACAATCATTGATGATCGGTGATTCATCCCTACCAGATATGACAGTTCTTTTAATCATCGCACTAGTCTTTTCAGGATTGAGCATTCTCTTCTTTATTAGAAGAAAAACCCGTATCAACGAGATCGACTTTACCAAAGAAGCTGCTGAACATTCGATTGTCTAATTTAAAAACTGAAGTAACAGAAGTAAGACCGAGATAGTATAAGGATGCCGCCTTCCGATCAAAAGCTGATTGAGCTGGAACGTAGTGAGCACGACTTGGAGCCAATTTAAAAATTGTCTTCAAGCTCGGCAGTAATCTAAGCCAGCACAGTACGCTGACTAAGATTAAACCACTACTGAGCCCATCAGCTTTTGCTCTCCAGGCTAGGATTTTCGTTGTTTAGTTGGTATCTGTAATATTTGAGTAAAAATCATTAGTAATATAAAGATAATTTTACATATAAGAAGACCGTAATTCCTAAGCTATTTAAGAATTACGGTCTGTTTTTATATGAATCAAATTTTTTCCGACAAATATTTAATACTTAATAAAACTGCCGATATTAATATCTCAAGACTCCAAAATCCTTAAACCCTCTAGTCTGGAATGGAATTCTGGTGGATGCTCAGCCGTGGTAGTCTCTTAGCTGGCGTATCTTGCCAGTTTAGAGACAGACAAGCTTAGAGACAATTTTTAAATTGGCTCCAAGTTGCTCTCACAGCGTTCCAGCGTCCACCAGAATTTCATGGAAGACGGCAGTGAACCAACACAACACAATACAACATAATAAACCAGATAATTCGTCTACCAATTTCAAGCCCTTTTATTTGCATTACTATAATTGGTACATATCAAAATAGTTGTTAAACCGGTATAAACAATTAAATGGTATATTTTCTTTACTATGTTTTATTCACGACATATACTCTAGGTGTAATGAAGAATAAGTCTATTACGCGAGCCTGATTGCGGCTTACTCCATTATTATTGGAGGCCTGAAAGATGAAACTAATGAAGAGATCATTAATATTCATATCTATTCTGGGTTTATTCATTGCATTTCTGTTTCTACTAACGCCAAGAGCCCAAATCGTTAATGCTGCGACGACTGCCCCACCTGGGACAAATACGACTCAAACAACGACTCAAGCTCCTTCAACTACGCCAACAGATACTTCTAGTAATACTGCTTCATCAACGACGTCAACTATACCAAAAGCAGAACTAACTGTTTCAGGTTTGACCGCTAATGATGCGGTTGTAACTGACATGAGTGGCAATCCTATTCAACCATCTGACAACTTATATACTTGGTTGAACTTTAACGTCAATTACAATTGGAGCATTCCTGACGACGTCAAGATCAACGCTGGGGATACAGTTCCATTTGAATTACCTAGTGGATTAGTTACACCGGGTGATATGTCATTCCCTATTTATGATTCTAACAATGTCGAAATCGGTATTGCTACTATCAAAGCCGGTGAAGCATCCGGTACGATCACATTCAATGATGTCTTATCAAATACTAATGCCAACCGTCATGGTACTTTGAAATTAGTTGCTAAAGGTACTAACACTGGTACTGGTAACGAAGGTCAAAATTGGATGTATAACAAAAATGGTTGGATCGCGGGTTATGATCCAACTGGTGTTCCTAATGAATTAACATGGAACTTAGCTTTGAACCCTAATGAACATAATCTTAACAATGTTGTTTTAACTGATATTCTAGGCCCTAACCAAGAGTACATTCCTGGTTCTTTGACAGCAATCGCTGGATCTTATGTTTCCGGTGGTTTTGTCAGCAACGGTCAAGAATTGCATCCTACGGTTACAACTGATGGCAACAAAGTCATCATCAGTTTCCCAGGTACATTAACAACTGCAGTTGATATTTACTACAGAGTTAAAATAACCGGCACACCTGCCGATGGCACTACTACTTGGACGAACCACGCAACCATGGGTTCTAGCGAAGACGATTACAGTGTCGACTCCTCAACATCTTGGGGTGGTTCTGGTACTGGTAACGGCGATCAAAACGTCGGTACAATGACTCTCACTAAGACTGATGCTACAACTGGCGCTCCACTAGCCGGTGCTGAATATGAATTAAAAGACAGTGATGGCAACGTCATTATCTCTAATGCTAAGACCGATGAAAATGGTCAAATAGTTATCAAGAATCTCAATTATGGTAGCTACACATTGACAGAAGTCAGAGCACCTGATGGCTACACTCTTAACCCTACACCTATCAACTTTACCCTTCCTGATAATGGTGTAATCAATCTCACAACGGATCAAAAAGATACCGCTGAGACCGGTGCTGTTGTTCTCAAGAAGGTCGATCCTGATACCAAAGATACAATTGCTGGTACTACATTCAATCTTCTCGATAAGAACGGCAATATTATCAAAGAAGGTCTAGTTACTGACGGAAATGGTGAAATTTCAGTCGATAACTTGCCAGCTGGCGAATATCAATTTGTTGAAACCCAACCAGCTGAAGGTTACGTTGCTAATACAACTCCTATCGAATTTACAGTTGTTGCTGGTCAAACAACTCCTGTTGAATTGGAAAAATTCAATACTGCTGTTACAGTTACACCTGATACTGGTAATGTAACCTTAGATAAAGTAGATTCCGTAACTGGTAAATTCTTACCTGGTGCTATTTATGATCTGCTTGACAGTAACGACAACGTTATTCAAAGTGGATTAACAACCGACGAAAATGGTCAGATTAAGATCACTGATTTGCCAGTCGGTTCCTATTACTTTATCGAAACCAATCCACCTGAAGGTTACCAAGACAATTTGACACCTATCGAGTTCTTCATCACTCAAGGTCAAGATAGTTCTGTAACCGCTAAAGATGAAGCTGGGACAACACCAGAAATTCCTGGCGAACCTGAACCTCCTGTTGAACCTGGTACTCCTGAACCACCTATAATTATTCCTAACCCTGGTGAACCTGGCACAACCGAACCTCCTGGTGAACCCGGTACTCCTGAGCCACCTGTTACTAATCCTGGTGAACCCGGTACAACTGAACCTCCTGTTGAACCCGGTACTCCTGAGCCACCTGTTACCACTCCAATAGAACCTCAAGAACCACAAGGTCCTACTGAACCTGTAAATCCTGAAATTCCTAGCGAAATTATTCCTCCTGTTTACCCAACAGAACCTACAATACCAACACCAGAAATTCCTGGTGAACAAAACGATACTTCTACTGAACCTGAGACACCAAATACAAGTCCAAGTGTTGTATTACCTTCTACTGGTAACAATGGCAATCCATCATATGGCTTAGGCGTAAATCCTGGATCAAATTCAGGTTTAGGCTATGGTCAAGCTGAATTTCCACAAACTGGTAACCAGAATAATCTTCTTATGATTATCGGTGGTTTCTTCATCGCTTTGTTTGTTTTACTCAAACATATGATAAAGAAACTTAATTATTAGTTAAAAAAATTCTCCGCTGATTTGATCAAAATTCAAATTCAGCGGGGAATTTTTTTATACAGAATGGCTACACAAGATACACGACTTTAAATATCCAATAAGTTATTATTATTTTTGATAACAGGATATCAATTTCTAGTTATCGGTGAAAATAGATTTCATTTAATGATGTATGGATATCTAAGGAGATAAATTGATATGAAATTACTTCAAAAGAGTCTTTTGTTTGCTTCATTATTAGCAGTCGGTACAAGTGTTGCAAGTATTCCAACCATTACTAACGGCAATGGTACTGTTCAAGCCGCAACAACTACCAAGACTACCAAACACATGACTGCAGATGGATTCTATTATCGCGTATCCAACGACAGATTCATTAAAGCCAGCGACGTTATGATTTTGAACGAGAACAATCAATCAGATTCAAGCACTTTTGAAGATGTCACACCAGACACTTTCAAATTGGAAGTCGTCTCACCTAAGGCTGATTTATATAACCTTGAAGGTAAAAAAGTTGGCAAACCTGTAGCACAAGGAACTGTTTGCACAGTTGGCAGCTCAGCCGCCTTTGCCCAAAGCACTTACTACAAGGTAGCTAAAGATAAATTGGCTCAAGTGAGAGATAGTAGTTGGCTCTAATGATAATGTAAAAAAACAGATCAATTCACTTGGATTGGTCTGTTTTTTTTTGCATTCTTATTGATAGACACAATGGCTACACGTTCTACAACATTTTCCATTTCGAATAAGTTATTATGTTTTTGATAACAAAGCAATACGAAAAATTATCTTTTGTTATCAAATTTATACAATATACATGGAGATAAATATTATGAAATTAATCCAAAAGAGTCTATTGTTTGCTTCCTTATTATCTGCCGGTGCTGGCGTCACGACAGTTGTCCCAATGGTTGCTAATGCTGTTACAGTTCAAGCCGCAACTCAATGTAGTTCAACTTCAAGAATCAAAGTTAAGGTAGCTAAGGCTCAATTGTATAATTCAAAGGGCAAAAAATTATCTCGTTGCCTAACCAAAGGCAAAACATGTAAACCTGAAGAAAAGACTTCAATCAAGGGTCACGAATATTACAAGGTTGGTAAAGACGAATACGTCAGAACTTCCGAAGTATCACTCGAAAAATAATCCTACATTGAAGTTAGGATAAAAAGACTAATTCAGATTGCGAATTAGTCTTTTTTTTGATGTTGAATATGTTCACTGCCGTCTTCCATGAAATTCTGGTGGACTTGGAATACTGTGAGAGCAACTTGGAGCCAATTACGGTTCAAATTGTCTCTAAGCTTGTCTGTCTCTAACCTGGCAAAGTACACGCCAGCTAAGAGACTACCACGGCTGAACATCCACCAGAATTTCATTCCAGACTAATGGGTTTAAGTATCTGAGGGTTTGAGATATTAACATTGGCAATTTTATTAAATATTGAATATTTATCAGTAAAAATTTAAATTACACAAAAAAGACCGTAATTCTTAATTATGCGATAATCCCTTTGTGGTTGTCATATGAAATAATATAAATTCATTTGAT
>NZ_AZEZ01000044.1 GCF_001434275.1 Companilactobacillus mindensis DSM 14500
CTACGGCTCACAGTGGACTTTCGCCACCAAGTTAGCGCCCATGCCGGGCGCACTATAAATAAAAACCACCCGTAAAACGGGTGGTTTTTATTTATTTCTTTTGACCAACTAAAATAGTTGAACCAACGGTAATTTGTTGAACACTTTCCCAATCGATCAGACTGTTATCGACATTGAACAATAACGGTGTCATCTTGATAAAAGCGTTTCTTTCCGTTTCATCGATGTTGTAAGTCTTGGTAGCATCGATCTGGTCTACTAAATGATAATGTTCTTCAAAGTAATCCAAAACTTTTTGATTAGAATACTTCTCTTGTTTCAACTGGCCTTTAGCTTGAGCGCGCAATTCTTGAACATGATACTCGTTGGGGATAACTTTTAACACATACCCTTTAGGGTTTAATATCCGATTGAATTCATGATAATTAGCCGGTGAAAAAATATCGATAATCCCATCGATAGTTTGATTCTGAATCGGTAAGTGAGCTAAATCACCGATAAACCATTCTACTCCGGTATCGGGACCCTTGGCAGCCAACTGAATTGAATCTTTAGAAATATCGAAAGCCAAGACCTGCTTATCTTTTAATTGTGCAATTTTTTGAGAGTAATAACCCTCTCCACAGCCGACATCGAGCGTACTTTGAATGTTTAACTTTTCTATCAATGAAAGTATCTTTTTAGCAATGTGATCATACATTCCATGTTCAAGTATCAAGTGACGATTTTCAAAAGATTCTAAATCGTAATTTTTTTGTTGCTTATTATTTAAAACAAAATCGACATAACCTTTTTTGGAAATATCAAAGTTGTGATTTTGTCCACAGATCAAACTGTTGCCACTCAACAATAATTTTTCTCCACAGATGGGACACTGGAAAAATTCGTTGCTGTTACTAAATTTTTGAATTTTACTATTCATTAAAACACCTTATTTTTCTTCATTTGATATCAATTGGGGCATGGTTGCTGTTAAAAATTTATCGGCAAATTCGTCATCGTAGATCCACCGATTGATCTGGTCTTTAGCCAAAATCAAAGGCATTCGGTCGTGGATCTTTATCATCGATTCATTGGGAGCAGTCGTAAATAATATACTCTGTGGGGTATCGTCAAAATAGTTGTAGCACCCTGCTATAAACAATGTTTGGGGATCATTGCTGAAGTTGAATTTATACTTCTGCTTAGTTTTACTCCACTCAAAAAAGCCTGTCGTCGGATAAACGCAACGCCTCTTTTGGAAAGACTCCGCAAACATTTGCTTTTGAAGAACTGTTTCCGAGCGGGCATTGATGATCGACTGTCCCGTTTTGAAACCAGGGAAGCCCCATTTCATGGCCACTACTTGTACTTGGTTTGTACCAGCAATAATTAAAGCCGTCTGATCCGTTGGAAAAACTTCTCCTGTCTTAGGCTGATACCCATTGTTGACAGCTGAATCATAGATTCGTTTGATTTCGGGATTTTTATCCGGTTGAAACATATATCGACCGCACACAATAGCTACCTCCACAAAAAAACTAGAACATTTCTGTTCTAGTTTAACAAATATTTAGATATCTTTGGGCCAATTATTGCCAAAATCGCGTTGTGGCAAGCATAACAATACTAACAAGGCCAATTCGCCCACGACGGGTACTAACCCGATTAGAACCCACCAGCCGTGCATTTTACGGTCATGCAGACGTCTGATGATTGCGGTAAAAACTGAGATCCAGTAGTATCCCAAAGTCATTGCCATCGCTACACCGATAATTGAACTCCAATAAAAATCATCGATTGGCATTTTAGTGATTGCAAAGGCCAATAAACCAGCAATTGCATACATGACGATCGTCATACCTAAAAACCCCCACCAAAAATCTTTACGACTCATTCTCTTAGCACCTACGAATAAATCCTTGAAATATAATATCGTCGAAGAAATTATTCCTGGGCGAAAACTTTCATTCCATACTTGTTCTTTCATTTGCATTTGAATTCTCCTAAATGTGAATACCCACGATAAAACCAAGGATACCAAAGATGTACGTCAAAACAAAGTATAGGAAACAACGTCCTAAACGATGTTGGAACCACAATTGACTCAACTCCATGTTGAAGGTCCCAAAAGTAGTAAAACCACCACAGAACCCGGTTCCTAGCAATAATAATATCGCACCGTTATGAATTTGTGCAGTGAAAATACCTAAAAGTATCGCTCCAAAAATATTAATAAAGAGTGTAACGATAGGAAAATCAATTTTTAACTTTGCCTGTTGCAACGTCAATTCATTTCTCAAGAAAGCCCCAATCGTGGCACCGAATCCGACTAATAAAGGATTGATCATGACCGTTCCTCCCGACTTTTCTTAGCGTAATCATTGAAAGCTTGCGTTGCGGCCCAATAGTTCCCCAAAATGGCCAGGGCAAAACCGCCGACAATCGTCAACGTTAAATAAATAAACAACAACAACCATTGTCCGGTATTGAACAAGCGATACGTATCGGCCGTAAAAGTGGAAAAAGTCGTATAAGAGCCCAAGACTCCAGTACTCAACGTCAAAATAACGCGTGATGACAAGTTGAAACGGTCTTGTAAATAATGGATCAAGAATGGCAACACAAGTGCTCCACTCAAATTAGCAACTAACGTTCCTAATGGAAAGCCATTGCTTGGTTTAAAAATCAGGCTTTCTAAATAACGCAGATTACTACCGATAAAAGCCCCAATAAATAAAAACAGAAATACTTCAGCTCTTTTCCGCATCTTTGAAACCCTCCCCTTAAAATAAAAAAAACTTGTCATCGACAAGTTTTTTAGTTCATTAATTTTAATTATACAGAAATATAGGCCCCAGCTGAATGATTTTTTACTAATACAATTATCCATGTACTATAAAAACAATAAGCTGCTCTCACAGTATTCCAAATCCACCAGAATTTCATGGAAGACGGCAGTGAACCCATAATCAAATCATATTTATTGATATTTAATAAAGAACGCTGCCTATATCAATATCTCAAAAACCCCAAATCTTTAGACCCTCTAGTCTGGAATGGAATTCTGGTGGATGCTCAGCGTGGTAGTCTCTTAGCTGGCGTTCCTTTGCCAGGTTAGAGACAGACAAGCTTGAAGACAATTCGCAGAATTGGCTCCAAGTTGCTCTCACAACGTTCCAGCAATCCATCAGAATTTCATGGAAGACGGCAGTTATAAAACAACAACTAATTTCTAATTATTACTTTTTATTCTCAACATCATGGCCACCGAATTCGTTACGTAGGGCTGCAACGACTTTACCAGTAAATGTATCATCTTCAAGTGAACGATAACGCATCATCAATGAAGCTGCAATAACTGGTGTTGGAACTTGAAGGTTCAAGGCTTCTTCCAAAGTCCACTTACCTTCACCAGATGAATGCATTACACCTTTGATATCGTCCAAATTAGGATCTTTGGAAAAGGCTGATTGAGTCAATTCCATCAACCATCCACGAATAACTGAACCATGTTCCCAAACCTTGGCAACAGCTTCGTTATCGTAATCAAATTGACCGTGTTCCAAAACGTCAAAACCTTCAGCGATAGCTTGCATCATACCGTATTCGATACCGTTATGAACCATCTTTAAATAGTGGCCACTGCCGGCTTTACCTGTGTATAAGTAACCATCAGTTTGAGCGATACCTTTGAAAATAGGTTCAATATATTCAAAAGTTTTTTCATCATCTCCACCGATCATGAAGTTTCCATCACGGTTTGCACCGCTCATACCGCCTGATGTACCAACATCGAAGTACTTAATATCTTTGTCTGTAAGGATTTTGTTATGTTGCAATGAATCTTTGTAAAATGAGTTACCACCGTCAATAACGATGTCGTTTGGATCAAGGAGTTCGCTTAGCTTATCAATAGTACTGTTTGTAGGATTACCGGCTGGTAACATTACCCAGACGATACGTGGTGCAGAAAGTGCTTTTACAGCATCTTCCAAACTCTTTTGTACTTGTGCCCCTAGTGTTGAAGCGTCATTTCTTGCTCCATCGCTCAAATCAAAAGCTACTACCTCATTACCGTTACGAATCAAATTCTCGGTCAAGTTAATACCCATCTTACCGAGCCCAATCATTGCTAATTTCAAAATTAATCCTCCTAAGTTGTGTTCTCACAAGTTCTAATTATACATAAAAAAGCCGCACCAAAAATAACATTTTGGTACGACCCGATTGCTCAAGAGGTTGATATCATAAGCATAATTGGCTGATCAAGCCTTGAATCTGTTCCACCAGTGACTCTTCTTATCATCACTGACCTTTTCGTTTACACGTTCTTTGATGTTTTCATCTTTTTTAGCAGTTTCATTTTCAGCTTTTTCAGCTGCTTGTTGCTTCAAAGTTGTCAGTTCTGCTTGTAATTGTTCCTTTGATTTTTGAGTATCTGCCAACTCTTCTTGAAGTTCGCTAATAGTCAATTCACGTTTCTTGTTTTCAGATTCCAATTTGGCAATGGTTGCGTGCAATTCTGAAACTTCGTCGTCTTGTTTAGCATCAGAAGTATCTTTAACGTCAGCAGTTGGATAAATTTGTTTAGCTGATGTTTCCAAAGTCATTTTGAGACCATGGCTCAATTTAACCATTTCTTTAAAATCTTCAATATTCTTTGAAGTATAAAGACGGTTGTTTTGGCTATTGCGTTCAAAATATTGACTGTTGTCAGTTGTCCGTTCAACGATCAATGAATACTTGCGTAGCGTTGCAACGCTGATTACTAAATCTTTAGCTGCTTGTGCTGGAGTTAATAGGTTGTTAGTTTTTACTTTAGTCAAAAGGATTCCCCCAAGGTTGTTTCATTCTCTTCATTATAAAAATAATAATTGTGAAGTTCAACTACAAAATGGCCGCTATTCCAAAATTAAATCGTCCTTGCTATATTTTAACCGTGAAATTGGATATACTAAAGATGTAAAAATAAAATATTTCATCTTAGCCGACACAGTCGGTTTTTCTTTGGTGTATAATGCGTTTTACAAGAAAAAAAGGGGAAATCATATATTGTCAAGTTCTTCAATTACAACAAACTTTATTATCATACTGATAACCTTTATTTTTGCCTTCTTCTTCGTGGCTGCTGAGTTCGCTCTTGTACAAACTAGATCCAGTCAACTGGAAGATGCAATTCAAAAAGGTGAGGGTAATACCAAGAAGCTTCAACGTGCTTTGATGATGGTCAACAACCTCAACGAATACTTATCAACGACGCAAGTTGGTACAAGTATCGCTGGTATTATTTTAGGTTGGATCGGTGAAAGTACGATCGAATACTTATTGGTCGATTTAATGGGCGTCGCTCATATTTCTGCTGGTGGCAGCAGCGGTCTACACGCTATCAGCTCTGTCGTCGGTGTGCTTTTACTAACATACTTGGAAGTTGTTTTGACTGAAATCGTTCCTAAGAATATTTCAATCGATATGCCAATGACCATGTTGATGCTAGTCGTAACGCCGTTAAGATTTTTCCATTTAGCTGTCTATCCATTCGTTTGGTTGCTAAACGTTTCTGCTTCAGGAATCGTTCGTCTAATGGGCATGAAACCTGCTGATTCAGAAAATGAGGTCTTTTCACAGTCCGAAATTCTCAGACTTTCCAAATCATCCATTAAAGGTGGAGATATGGAACCAGATGATGTTATCTTCATGCAACGTGCCTTTGCATTGAACGACAAGGTCGCTAAAGATATCATGGTCGATCGTACTAGTCTTTACGTCGTTGATATTACCGACAAAGTCAAAGATGTTATCAAAGATTACTTACAACAAGGATTTTCAAGATTCCCAGTTGTGGCCGATAATGATAAGGATAAAGTTCTTGGTTATGTTTATGCTTACGATATCGTTCGTCAAAATCAAGTCGATGGCGACGTTGGTATCAGCCGAGTATTGAGATCTGTCAATACCGTTCCTGAAACCATGCCGATCCAAGATATCCTTTCAAAGATGATCAAGAAACAAACGCCTATCGTTATCGTTGTCGATGAATACGGTGGGACAAGTGGTATCGTGACTGATAAGGATATTTACGAAGAGTTATTCGGTACCGTTAAAGATGAAATCGATGATGTTTCTGATGAATACATCGTTAAGAATAATGACGGTTCTTACAACGTTTCTGGTAAAACTACCCTTTATGATTTCGAACGTTACTTCAAAACTGACGTTAAGGAATTCCAAAAATCCGACATCATCACAGTTGGTGGATATTTAATCGAAAAATATCCTGAAATTCACAAGGGTTCCAAACTTGAATTCGGCAATTTCAACTTCGAAGTTGCTGAATTCGATCACGGCTTCGTTAACTGGTTCAAAGTTACTGTCGACAAAAATGCCGTAACTAAACAAGATAACTTAGCTTCATTGACTGATGTCGATGACTTAAAAGATGATAAATAAAAGAATATAACAGAACTCGGTTAACTTCCGAGCAATAATCGAAAAGCCTCAATATTCGCACTATGAATATTGAGGCTTTTGCTATTATGCACAAAAAGTTGAGTTCTGTTGCATGTTTACGTTGCATATTTAATGAAAAATATAGTTGTATCCCAGACCTTTACATAAAGTAACGATAGATCAGTAAACACAATATAATTGTTAATATCACTAATAATGGCTGAAAGAATAAGATCATTACATTGAACCAATGATACATACTCTGTCCTAATTGGTGATAAATACTTTTACCGAATCTTATCAATCGACTTTCACCTCAATCTCGATTATTACAAGTCCACATTAACAAAAATCGAAATTTCTAAATACTATTTTAGGTAAAGATTCGGTAAATTTTTCTTTACAATTTATTTCTTAATTGCACAACTAGCCCAAAAAGTCGGAATATTGTAGTCATGCAACTTACCTTCACTATTAGTATCTTCATACAAATCAACAATTTGAAAGCCAGCCTTGATCTGACCACGTAATTGTTCATCCAACGTGTGCGAGAACTGAATTCCTTCTTCTTCTGGTGGAAACTCCTCGTTGATACTAGGATCTTTCAGTGGATTATAAGGCAAACTGTGATAAAGCTTTGTTTGGTCCTTATCAAAGATATAATTCACTCCATTGTCCATTCCCACTAATAGTCGACCGCCCGTCTTCAAAACCCGAAAACTTTCTTCCCAAACATGTTGAACATCTTCAATGTAGCAGTTGGCAACCGGCTGAATAATCATGTCAAAACTATTATCATCAAAAGGCAATTTTTTAGTCATATCGCCTTTGACGATTTCAATCTCGTAGCCCTCTCTTTTAGCAACTTCTGCTTCAGCATCCAATTGTTTTTGTGAGTAATCAAATACCGTACAAACTCCGCCTAAAGCTGTCAAAATTGGCATCTGTTGTCCGCCGCCAGCAGCTAGTCCAAGAATTTTTTGGCCCGTGAGAGGTTCTGGAAACCAGTCTTTAGGAATTGCCCGATTAGGTGTCAAAACCAATTTGAATTTGCCATTTTTTGCATCGACATATTCAGCGTGACTGACCGGTTTGCCCCATTCCCAGCCATCACTGACCCAACCATCAATAATTTTCGAATTGTACTTCGTGTAATCCATTTGTATCCCTCATTTCGAGTCAGAATTTTTTTTAAGTATAATACAAAAAAGTTCTTTCTTGAATTTAGTTGGTCACTGCCGTCTTCCATGAAATCCCGATGGATTGCTGGAACGCTGTGAGAAGCAACTTCGAACCAATTCTACGAATTGTTTTGAAGATTGTCTGGCTCTAACCTGGCAAGGTACGCCAGCTAAGACCCTACCACGGCTGAGCATCCATCGGGATTCCATTCCAGACTAAACGTTTTTTTATTCGTTTTACATTAATAGTATTAAGATTTTAAATTCTAATAAACAATATTAAATAGGTCATCCAACTTTTTAAGTGAATGACCTATTAGTGTATCTAACTAAAGTTTCTAAACAAAACTATCTATTATTTAGTTTTTCTCAATCCTTCAATTCGGTCAAAGTCGACCAAATTCAATTTATTGATAAAGACGATGGCCACAATAATCAAAAACGACAAGAAAGAAATTCTGCGAGTTACCTTTTGAGTAGCAGTCTCGAAGTAATCCACGATAACCTTACCCTTACCGTTGATCTTAACTTGCGCCAAATTATTATTTTTCTTATCCATCTTCAACTGCGATACTTGTCCAGTTGACTGGCTCGATTGGAAACCATAGTAACCGATGATCGGTAGATCAACTTTGGCATGCTTAGCGTTCTTGAAGTCAAAGCTCAAGCGAGTTCCATATTGACGGAAATTAGAAATTTTAGCCTTACCGCTTTGAATTTTGGGCTTGTGCGCCGTTCTTTGCAATTCGCCTAGACTTGTACCAGCAGGCAAATAGCCTTGCCCAGTGCCGATACTGAAGCTATCTAGGTCGTTATATTCGTCATATGAAACTAACTGTAACGGCGAATCGTTGATCAAGCGCGAACTTGCTGAAAAAGCCATCAAAGCGACGAAAATCATCAATCCGGATTTAGCCCACTTAGTAGTGAAAATATTCAGTGGATCTGCAGCCACAAAAATCGCCAATAACAAGGTAATGATCATGTCGAAATGCCATGGATATTGAATTACTTTCAAAGGTGTGGCATTGATGATGAACCAAGGGAATAATTTGCTGCTGGCCAACAACATAACGGCACCAATGATGGCAAAATGCTTTACGGCTCGATTCTTGATTCTCATATAAGATATTAAAATTATAATAGCAGCCAAAATCAGCGTAATACCAATATTTGGCTGACTGAGCGTATTGTTAAAACTCCATTTAGTTACGTCGGAAAAGTCCTGCGCTCCCTTTGGCAACATGCCTTTCGACTGGCCCAAAATAAACTTTGTATGATGCATCTGCTCTATCATCGGCAAGAAGTACGCTAGACTCATCAAGCCCGAACTCAGTGCGGCCCAAAGAAGTGACAACAGACGTTTAGGAGCCTTTTTCAACTCATTGATTTGACATAACGCAATTATAACGATTAACACAGCAACTAAAATTGGGGCAATAGCTTGCGAATAAATGATTTCTGTCATACCAAAAGCTAAATATAGCCACTGCCTACGATCACCATAGAAAATCTCATATATTCCTAACATTGCGACCGGCAAACACAACAACGCTCCTACTTCACCGATATCATGTCGAAATAAAACTTCGTGCAGCCGATACGTCGACATAGTGTAGACAAAACTAAATACCAAGCTATTCATATATTTCTTGCTGACTTTGTAAAAACACAAAAAGGCAACTCCGAAAGTTAAGAAGTTAAACAAGAAATTCAAACCGACCAATGTCTGAGCACTAGAGAACCCCATCAATCGTAAAATAGCGCCCGGATACATCAAGAAATCCGAATTAAAGACGTTAACTAAATATCCAAAGCCACCCATAAACGACATATTTACCAGTGGAAAATACTGATGCCGTTGCAAAGAATGGTACAGTCCTTCGATCCGCATCATGTGGAATCGATCGGTGCTGCTACCTAGATAAGCCCAAATTTTTCCTTGATAGATTTGAGTTTGATAAACCATTAAGAAACTAATTAACAAGAACAAAAAAATTGTAAAAATAGTAACTGCAATCCTTTTAGAACTTTTACTTTTCAAAAAAGCTAATTGCATAAAATAATACCTTCCTTATGATACCTGCAATAACTCCCATTATACTAATAGACCCAAAACTAAGGATACTCTATTTTTTAAATTTTTTTCTAGCGAAATACATTAAACCTAAAAATAAACTAGCTAAAGAAATTACTTTACTAATTCTTTGAACCGGCGTCTTTTCATAATCGATGCGCACGACACCTTTGCCATTAACAATAATTTGCCCTAAACCATTGTTATTCTTATCCATCCGTAATTTAGAAACTTGGCCAGTTGAATCTTTGGCAGAATAACCATAGTAGCAAATAATTGGTACGGAAACTTTAGCATTTTGAGCAGCTTGAAAGTGGAAGGTTACTTTTGAGCCTACTTGAGAAAAATTGCTAATTTTGGCTTGACCGCTTAGAACTTGTGGCGCATGTGGTGCTTTGATCAAGGCTGTTAAGCTGGCATTCTTGGGCAAATATTCTTGACCGCTACCGATACTGTCAACATCCAAGTGATTGAACTGCGTATATGCGTCATCTTCGCGCGGATACTGTTGGACTAAGATTCTTTCCGAATTCATAACTAATCCCAAAGCGAATAAAATCATCAAGACCTTTTTCCAATTGCCAGAAAATATTCCTAATGGATCAGCAGCAATTACAATGGCAAAGAGAATACTGACGATCATATAAAAGCGCCAAGGAAACTGAATCATATTGAGTGGTGTCTTATCGAAGAACTTCCAAGGAAAAATATTCGTTGTCATCACCAAAAGCAATTCACCGATAATTGCAAAGTCTCTGATTGCCACATTTTTGATTTTCCAAATTATCAATGGAATCGTTATTGCCGTAACCAACATGATCAAACCGATATTTTGCTTATATAAGTCGTTATGAACGCTCCAATTCAATAAGTCCGGCCAACTCATCTCAGTCTGCGAAACGTTGATCAGAGGCGCATTAGTCAGTTTAAATTGCGTATGGCGCATTTGTTCAAGCATTGGCATGAAGTAGGCCAAACTCAACATCAAAGAACTTACGCCCGCATAAAAGAGTGCGAGTATGCGTTGCGGCTCCTTTACTAACGTCTTGATTCGAAAAATCATGACTAAAACAATAAAGATACCGATCAAAACCGGCGACAGAGCGTGCGAATAGATCACTCCCACCATCCCGATAGTCAAATAGATCCACTGATGATGATTGTTGTAGAAGATCTCATAGACACCCAAGACGACGATCGGCAAAAAAACGAAGGTCGATAATTCCCCAACGTCGAATCTGCGCACCATGTCAAAAATACGATACGTCGACAGCGTGTAGACAAAGCTGAATAATAGACTCTTGTCATAACGCTGGCTGGCCTTGTAAAAAGCCCCAAACGACGTTAAAAAGGTTACAAAATTCAGTAACACATAAAAACTGACGAAAGCCTGCGTAATCGTGAGTCCCATCAATCGCAAAACTGCTGCTGGATAAAGCCAGAGATTGGAATAAAAAACATTGGAAATATAACCTAGACCACCCAAAAATGACATATTTACAATAGGCGTGAGGTTACCTTGGCGCATTGCTTGTGCCAGGCCTTCAATTCTCATAATGTGAAAGCGACCGTCGTTACTCATCGTCAAAAAAGACCAAATATGACCATTCAGCTCGGTCAAATAAATCGAAATCAAACTAGCTGCCAAAAATAGCAACAACGTCAATAATCTTTTGTGTTGGACAATTAGCTTTTTCATAATCATTCATCCCGATAAAAAAAGGGAACTCAAAGACTTCGTCTTCAAGTTCCCTCAATATTTAATTGTTATTTATCTAGCTTTTACTGCATCGTAATCAATGATGTTGACACTTTTATCAATGATTTCTTTGGTATTAGCAAAGACCAAAAGCTGCGTCTTAGGATCGACCTTCAGTGACATCCCTTTTTCATCCAAAAAGTCTTGCGCACTATTCTTAAAATAAATCGTTCCCATATTGCTATCTAATTCAATCGGATAATCTTCCAAAGATTCAGTAGCGTCGACTATGATTATTCGAAACTTCGTGATCAACGCACAGTCGCCCTGGCCAGAAAAACGACCAAAGCCGTCATCCAAATCCAAAAGAATTTTTTTGTCAGCTGTGACATATGCTTCCAATTTGGCTTGTGCTTCTGGTGTTATTTCGATTTTCATAACGTTCCCTCTTAATACTTGTATTTAGTGGTACTTCCCCAATCAAGCAAGCTCACGATAAAGACCATGAAAATGATTGAAATGTAACTGAGAATAATACCATTTAACACATTATATAAGACATCGCGGACATTGTAATCGATGTTGCTCACGATCAGATCCTGCAGTGGATAATACGTGGCGCCCAAAATCAATGCCAACAAAATTGACGTACAGATGCCGACCGTACCCAAATGATGCATAAACATCATCGTTGAACCGACTTTGATGCGCAATCTGATTGCCAGAAGTACGAACAAGACAGCCGCAACAACCATAATGGTTTTGATCAAGCGCTTTATAGTTTGAATTTGTTCAATGACTTGTTCCACAGGTCCCAAGTCGTTATCGACAATTTGATTCATGATACCCTCGTTGCTTTTGATGACAGTATCGATCTCACTGTTGATATCCAAACCGTATTGTTGAGCTTCTTTTTTTAACTTGCTGCTGATAACAGCTAAAATTGAACTACCAACCGTTAGTCTTGAGTCATCGCTATAAACCTCATCCACGGATACATTGATGATTTTTTTTACGTCTTTATTTGTCAAATTGACCGCTGACAGATCAGACGAAGCTGAATAACTATTGACTAATCTGCCTAGGCGCTGGTTAGTATAATTTTTGATCAAAGTTACATTAGTATCGCTACTGACAACTTTCTTGACATATTCACTATTCAAGACCGTTGACAAAGTGATTCCTAAAAAGACAATGACCATTAAACAAATCGACAGTAAAACTAAGGTAATATCGTGTCGGTTATATGACAATGACTTGCTCATAATTTCTAATTCTCCATAGCTAGTTTAGCAACTTCCAACGGACTGTTTACGATCCATTCGGAGTTAGCGGCTTTTAATTCATCGTAATCTCCAAAACCATAAGTTACCCCAATGGCTTTAAGATTATTCTTATGCGCCCCCACGACATCACTATTACGATCCCCAACCATAACAAGATTTTTAGTATCCAGATCAACTGAAGTTTTTTCAATTCCATAAGAAATAACGTCTTCTTTTAAGGAACGAACTGATTCATCTTCAGCGGCACCGAACACGTGTCTGACATATTGTTTCATATTTAATTGGTCAATAATTTGTTTCGCAAAAACTTCCGGTTTAGAAGTTGCCACAAAAATTTCTTTATTGGCCTGTTTCAAGGACTCCATCATATCATAAACGCCATCAAAAACTGTATATTCTTCCCAGCCTTCTTTTGAATAGTATTCACGAAAAGCTTTCAAGCTTTGATCAATGTATGGATCATCTGGTGCGACGTGGTCGTACTTTTGTAGAGATGCACCGATAGTTGGTCCGATGAAAGTGTGCAAAGTAGCGTCGTCATGTGGAACGTAGCCCAAAGTGTGTTCGTACATATACTTCAAACTCTTCATAATTCCTATCTCAGAATTAATAATTGTTCCATCCAAATCAAAAAATAAATTGTTCAAATTAAATTCATCCTTTTATGTTAAATTTAAGTTATGTAAAGAGTATATAGCATTCAATAGAAAATAACTAACAGTCGTAGGTAGAGTATGGTAAAAATCAAAAGACCAGAAAAGTATACCAGTCTCGACGAAGGATTAACTACTCAACAAGTTGATTCCCAAGTACAAAAGGGACTGACCAATGTTCAAATCAAAAAATTATCCCGTCCCATTCCTAAAATTTTAGCTGACAATTTATTTACACTTTTTAATTTTCTAAACTTAGTCATTGCCATTTTAATATTTTGGACCGGTTCCTACCGGAACCTATTCTTCTTAGGTCCCGTGATTGCTAACATTATCATCGGCAGTTACCAAGAGATCCGTGCCAAAATCAACATCGACCGCATCAGTTTAGTCAATGCGCAGAATTTTACGGTCACCCGCAACAAACATGCTACAGAAGTCGGTATCGCTGACTTAGTTGAAGACGACATTGTTACGATCAAACGGGGCGACACCATCCCTGCAGACGGAATCGTGCGTTACTCCAACGGATTGCAGACTAACGAATCAAGTATCACTGGTGAAGCCAATACTATCAGCAAGCTGACTGGAGATGAAGTCTTCTCTGGCAGTTTTGCTATTGCTGGTCAAGCCAAGATCCAATTGACTCAAGTCGGCCACGAAAGCTTCGTTTCCAAAATTTCTGCCGCAGTCGGTAAAGAAAAACGTTCCGTCAGTGTCTTGATGAAGATCATCAACAACATTATTAAAATTTTAACATACACGATCATCCCGATTGGTTTGATGTTGTTCTTCCGTTCCTACTTGAAAAACGGCGACATTGCCAAATCCATTTTAGGAACCTCCGCCTCCGTTATCGGCATGATCCCTGAAGGTTTAGTTTTACTGACTTCAGTAGCTTTAGCAACCGGTGCGTACAATTTGTCACGCCGAAATATCTTAGTGCGTTCACTGAGCGCCATTGAAACTTTAGCGCGTGTTGACGTTCTCTGTCTCGATAAAACCGGAACTATTACCACTGGTAAATTGACTATCAAAAAAACACTCAAATACAACGGTTCCAGCGAACAAACGATCCAAGCCCTTGCGCAAAAAATCGTCGACGCCACGCAGGAAACTAACGCCACTGCTATGGCTATTAAAGCTTTAGATATAGCGCCGTCTGATTTATCAGTTAAAAAAGTTATTCCTTTCTCATCAGAAACTAAATATTCAGGCTTTATCGCTGACGATGACACTCACTATATCATGGGTGCGCCCGAATTTATCATCAAACACCCTACTGAAGAAATAACTAAGACCGTTCAAGACGCTGCCAAACATGGTTTCCGAGTGATCGCCGTCTTAAAAGAAACTTCTACGCAAACCTTGTTAGGCTTGTTGTTGATATCCGATGAAGTCAGAAAACAAGCTCCTGACACTTTTAATTACTTGCGCAACCAAGGGATGGACTTAAAGATCATCTCTGGTGATAACCCAGTCACGGTCGCAAACGTGGCTGCCCAAGCTGGTATCAGTTCAGGCAATGATTACATCGACATGAACACAGTTGCTGACGATGCTGACTATCGCGAGTTAGCTAAAAAATATAAGATTTTTGGCCGTGTTCGCCCTAGTCAAAAAGCTGATCTCATCAAGGCTATGCAAGACAACGGCTTGACTGTCGGAATGACCGGCGATGGCGTCAATGATGTTTTGGCCATGCGCCAATCTGATTGCAGTATTGCGATTGCTGGTGAAAGTGATGCCGCTGAAGCTTCAGCTGATTTCGTTTTGTTAAACGGAAACTTCGATTCTATGATCTTCATGCTCAATGAAGGCCGACGAGTCATCAACAACGTCGAACGTGTCGCTTCCTTGTTCTTGATCAAAACAATCTACTCAGTCGTTTTATCAATTCTTTTTATCATTTTGGGAACCGGCTATCCTTTCCAACCTTCACAATTAACGCCTATCAACGCTTTGACCGTTGGTATTCCAACCTTCTTACTCGCTTTGGAACCCAACTATACGCCACCAGCTGGCCGTTTCATGCACAACGTTATGGAAATTGCCTTACCGGCCGCTATCTGCGATATCTTATTTATCGTAACGATCTCAATTCTAGGCAACCACTTCAATTACAGTTACAACACCACTTCAACTCTTTCAGTCTTTGCACTCGGATTGATTGGCTTCTGTGCGTTAGTCTCTATCAGTAACCCACTGTTCATGCGTAAAAAGATAATGATTGGCATTGCTTTTGTCCTCTTTATCATTACCTTCATTTTCAGTGGCAATGCTTTCGGATTGCAAAATATTTTGATTTGGAATTACATGTATCTCTATATAGTCTTACTACTCGTCACTTGGCCTTTGTTCATGTTCATGCGTGAAGTTTTGGGCCGACGAGTCTTCTCAAAAATCAATTGGAAATAAAATAAAAACTAGAGAGCGGAGCAAACCGGTTAGATACCGAGCAATTGCCTAGACCTGGGAATTATCTGTCGGGTTTTGACAGATAATTTTCAGGCCGTAGCAATGCACAGGAATCTGGTTTGTGTAACTCGTTTCAGAGTATGACAGAGCTCGGTTAACTTTCGGACAATAATCGAAAAACCTCAATATTCGTATTATGAATATTGAGGTTTTTACTATTATGCGGAAGAAGTTGAGCTCTGTTGCACGTTTATGCTGCATATTTATAAAAAATTCCGGACCCTTTATTTATTTAGTCTCATAATCAAGGCCACGACATAGACGAACAGTCCCAACATGATCGCATAGAGAATACTCTTGAAAAGCGAACCAATTGGCAACAGTGATATGACAACAACGATCAAGGCCGCTATTACAGCAGCTATGATCAGTTTCAACATCTGTTTCATAAAATCACTCCTAAACAAAAATACACCGGAGCTAATTTAAGCTGCCAGTGTATTTTCAATACTAATTATTATAGATTAGCTTCTGTAACATCTGAGGCTCTGACCCATTGATCAGTAGCGACACGATACATCTTTTCGCCGTTGATTGTAGCGCTGCGGTCTGTGTACCAAGGCGTACTGTGATCCAAAGCGACATCAATGATCAATTGACCCTTGCTGTTGTATACAGGTTTTACATCGCCATTTGTTGTTGTAACAACTGATTGTAATGGTGTGTACTTGTAAGCATCGCTGGCTTTGATATATTCGTTAGTAGCAACACGGTAGTATTCAACACCATTGATTTCTTTAGTTTGATCGATGATCCAACTTGAACCAGCTGAAAGAACAGCACGATCATTCAAATCACCATTAGCATCGTAAATCTTTACATACTTGCCTTTGTCAGGATACGTAGCAACGATATCACTATCTTCAACGTTTGAATCGTCTGACTTCTTAACAAAGATAGTTGCGTCAGGAGCATCTTTGTTAATTGTGTAATTTACATCGTTAGCGTTGACTAATGTGTATCCTTTTGGAGCTGTTAAAGTAACAGTTGCACCATCAGCTGAAGTACCAGATTGTGTACCAACTAATTTATTATTAGCTTGATCATAGTAAGAAATAGTGTATGGTGTATCAGCTTTAGTTACGTAACTTGTAAATGTTTGACCATCTTTGTAAAGTAAGAAACCACTGTACAACAAGTTATTTGAGAATGCATATCCATCTGGAGCTGCCAAAGTTACATAGTCATTAAAATTACCAGTACCAGTAGTTGTCTTGATTAAGTCACCATTAGTTCTATCTCTAAATTGAACTGTATAACCTAGGTTCTTAGTTATGTCTGACTTAGTTACAGAAATTGTCTTAGTAGGTTTCTCACTGTCAATTGTATAAATCATATCAGAACTATTAACCAACTTGTAGCCATCAGGAGCTTGAGTTAAAACAGGGCTTCCTTCTAGGCCTGTACCAGAAATAGTATCGCCGATTTGATCTCCAGTAGCACTGTCAGCAAATTTAACTGAGTAAGAAACATTCTTAGCCAATGTGATTACTTTAGTTGGATTGTCTTTGTATACTTTAACAGTGGTATCGTCATCTGGTAATGTATATTCCTTAGCAGCATCGTCTGTCAACTTAACCGTAAATTCTGCACCATCTGTTACAGCCGTGTCAGTTTTAGTAACAGTTGCAGGAATAGGATTACCGGTCCTTTTATCAACTACGGAAACATTATAACTTACATCATCTGTACTATCAGAAACCGTCACATCCCCAGTTCCCGAGAAGGTAATTGGATTGCCTGAAGTATCTTTAGCTACATTATTATTTGCATCCAAAGCCGTTGCTATGTACTTAGCCGTATTATTACCAGCCTTTGTGATATCAACTGATTTGGGGTCGGTAGTTACCATAAAGTTTTGCCCACTTGTAGTCCCTTTAACGATAAATGGTTGAGCCAAACCATCCTTATCATTAATTTGAAGTTTTCTAGTTCCAATTGAAGACCAATCAGGAGCTTGATAAATTACAACTGTTCTTGTGATTGGTGAGCCATCTTTTCCGTCCTGAACAGGTGTAAATGTAACTGTGCCACCGGCAGTATCAATATCATTGTTACTACTCTTATTGTAGCTAACATCACTATCAGATCCTGTAATTTTAGTCACGTTAAAGGTAGAAGTATCTTTAATCAATGTATCTATGTTGTCAGGTAGTTTAGTACCATTAAAATTCATTGTTTCTGTGGTTTCGCCATTAGCAAACGTTACACTTGGTGCTGTAACATCTGTTGGTGTAACAGCATCATCCTCAGCCACAGCCTTATTTGGTGTTGCTGTAGCAACACCTTTAAGTGCGTTTGTAACCTTTAATGGTGTTTCAGAACTTGTACCAGCAGCTTGAACTAATGAAGTATTTGCTCCTAAAACTGTGCTAGATAACATAATACCAGTTAGAGCAATCATCTTATATTTTTTCATAAACTTATATCTCCCTGATAAATTTAATATATATACTCTTTGACCTATACACCTATAGGATATCAGTTATCGACAAAAAACTATCTGAGGGGTCGCTCCGCTCTCCCTCGTAACAATGTAGTGAAATAAATCTTTTATCCAGTTATACTTCTCTTGAAGGTGATCCACAGT
>NZ_AZEZ01000009.1 GCF_001434275.1 Companilactobacillus mindensis DSM 14500
TACGGCTCACAGTGGACTTTCGCCACCAAGTTAGCGCCCATGCCGGGCGCACTACCAAAATAGATCATCCAAAATCAACTGGATGACCTTTTTAGTATTACTTTAAATAAAATATCAAATCATTAGAATCTATAATATTAACACTACTAATATAAAACAAATAAAAGTCGTTTAGTCTGGAATGGAATTCTGGTGGATGCTCAGCCGTGGTAGTCTCTTGGCTGGCGTCCTTTGCCAGGTTAGAGACAGACAAGCTTAGAGACAATTTGAACTGTAATTGGCTCTAAGTTGCTCTCACTGCGTTCCAGCGTCCACCAGAATTTCATGGAAGACGGCAGTGAACAACTAAAACCAAAAATTCTTTATTTTTGAACTTTTTTCAATTTACCATTGGCTTTGCGATAAACCAGATAAGTCGTAATCGGAACGGTCAAAATAACGCCCACTGTACATATCAAAGTGGTTAAAACTTCGGCCACAACCAGTTTATCATTAAGTATCTCAGTAAATTTATAGCCCAACGAATGAATAACGAAGAACAATGGGAAGGTCGATGAAAAGAAATTGAACAACAGAGTATTCGTCTGCGTATTGAGAATCTTATTTCCTACTGAAAAACCGTCATTAAAAATTTCACTCGGTGTCAACGTTGGCTTATTTTCAACGATTTCATTCAGTCCACTCGTTATTGCCACACTGGTTTCAGAGATAACGCCCAAACTATTAATAACGATGATGGAGATTGCCAATTGTGGAAATGAGATCCCGGCAGCCAATGAAAAGGCCTCTAATTCGTCTTGATTTTCAACACCCATACCTTGCGCATTTGCCCAGTATTCCAAAGGCACTGTGATCAAAAGAATAAGAATCATTATCAACAACGACGTTTTAAACGCTGTATTAGCAGTATTGCCGTTGTCGACGTTCATGTAAATCGCCACAATCAAAATGATCATTGAGATGATTCCAGTCGTCACTAAAACATTGAAACCGTCAGCAATTAAGATCAATAATGCCAAAATCGAAATAATATTGATACCCAGGCCAAACAACAGCGTAAAACCACGTGTTCCAGTGACTATCAACAACAATACAACGAAGGTCAAAAATAGATATAACATTATTTCATCCTCCTTGTGATCACTTTACTAGCGATAAAACTCGTTATCGGAACAGTCAAAACAATACCGATTGCACTGATCAATAGTTGAGTGATTCCGAGACTTAAAGTCATATTCATCGTGTAACCAATCGAATTTCCGTTAGTCATATACAATAAAACAACATTTAAATTCTCCGCTATAACGATGAATAAAAGAATATTGATCAGCGGACCTATCAATTCTTTACCGATATTGATACCGGACTTAAAGAGTGTCTTTTCAGCCACGTCGGAGACTTCCTTTTTCATTTCGATCAATGATGAAGAAATATCCATCGTCTCATCCAAAATAACTCCTAGAACACTGAAGATTACTTGCGACAAGAAAACGCCTAAATATGGCTGTAATTCAAAATCATTCAACTCCAAATGAATACTAGAGTAGCCTGACAATCCCAGTACAAAAGTACTCAACAACAAAGCAGCGGTCGTCGATATAACGGTACTAGAATAAGCCATCAAAGCCGGATATGTTGGTCCTAAAATGACTAACAATGCCACCGCAGAGATAATTAAAGCCGTTATAACGGTTAATGGCAGTAAGACACTGTTATGAGTCTTGATGATTGTGCGTAAATAGCCATAATAAATTGCGATATTAATTAAAACACTGATAAATAACTTTCGACGGTCGAACTTCATACAGTAGAGCAAGAAGATAACTATCCCGATGGTAAAAACAAGACTCGTATCACGTTTTACATTTTTAGGCGTGTAGCTTTTGCCGCTTTTAACCAAAATGACTTGTTGACCAACTGAGTATTTAGTATCGATAAGTTGGGATCTGTAATAGGAATTCTTAAAGGATATCGTCTGCCCTTTATTTTTAGTATTCAACAACTTGCCACTGACACGTTGCGTAATTTGGGTATCCGTATTCTTATACTCATCAGTTGATGTACTTTTATCTAGGGTTGTCACCTTTTGCACTTTAACCACCGGATCGTGGTACATAAAACTGTCAAAGTAAGTCAATCCAGTAACGAAAGCTACGATAAGACCAACAATCAGAAGTAAACGTATATTTTTTTTCATAGAAATTTCCTCTTATCTTTGCCAATGTCTACATTATATGTTTTTTCAGAAAATATTTAATATTTTTTGTATTAAAAATTTATAGTTGACAACACTATCCTTTTGAAATATATTTGAGACATCAATTTGTTAGGAGAAAACATTATGAAATCATTTATCTCTCTAAACATCGTGAATATTCGTTGGCAAAGCCGATAACTCAGATTGATCCGATATGGATTCAATCTGAATAGGATTGAATCCGTGTCGGCTTATTAAACTATGATAATTTTAGAGCCCACATGGAGAAATTTTTTAACAATTTAGCCATGTGGGTATTTTATTTTTTAGAGACAATCCCACAAAAATTCTGGGATTGTCTTTTTTATTTGGGGGAAGAAAACGATGAAACATACGAGAAGACTTTACGCAACACTTGCAGCACTAGCAATGTTCTTAATATTTGCTTATTTTTACACAGGGAGAGCTGATAGCCAAAAGGCCAATGCCATTCCTAAAGTTGGGGTTTTACAATTGATGTCGCATCCCGCCTTAGACCAAATCAACAAGGGGATCGATGATACATTGAAAAAGAATGGTTACATCGACGGCAAAAATGTCAAAATTGAGTTCCAAAATGCTCAAGGGGATCAAAGTAATCTAAGAACTATCAGTAAACAATTCGTTCAAGACAACGTTGATGTGGCCGTTGGGATCGCCACTCCATCAGTTCAATCACTTAAAAATGCAACCTCGAAGATTCCTATCGTCATGGGTGCTGTTACAGATCCTGAAGGTGCCGGAATCATTAGTAACAACAACAAACCGGGCAAGAACATCACCGGCGTTTCCGATCAAGCTCCTTTACAAGCTCAACTTGATTTGATGAAAAAAGTTGTTCCTAATCTCAAAAATATCGGTATTATTTATACATCCAGCGATGCTTCAGCTACTAGCCAAATGAAGAAAATGCAAGCTATCGCTAAAAAAGACGGCATCAATGTCCAAGTTTCCAGTATCAATTCAGTCAACGATATCCAACAAGTCGGAACAGCTTTAGCTCAAAAGGTTCAAACAATCTACGTTCCAACTGACAACACGGTTGCTTCTGGTATGAAGCTTCTATCATCAATCGCACTCAAACAAAACATCGCCGTTTTCCCAGCCGCCACTACTATGGTTAAAGATGGTGGTTTAGCCACAGTCGGATTGAGCCAATATGAACTTGGTGAAGAAACTGGTAAACACGTTGTTAGAATCTTACAAGGTAAAGAAGATCCAGCTACAACGCCGGTTACCTTTATGAAGAAAGGCCACTTGACGTTGAACGAAAAGATGGCTAAGAAACTTAATATTCAATTTCCAGAATCACTCATTAAAGAAGCTCAAAAGAAAGGACAAATTATCAAATGAATTTAATCGTATCTACTATAAGTCAAGGTTTCATCTGGTCCATCATGGCTATCGGCCTTTTCATCACTTTCAGAATTCTCGATTTTCCTGATATGACTGTCGAAGGTAGTTTTCCTTTAGGAGCTGTCACAGCCATCAGTTTGATCCAAAGTGGTCACTCAACGCTTTATGCTCTATTAATTGCCTTTGTCTTCGGTTGTTTCCTACGATTAGTCAAGTGGATATATAGAAAATGAGAGTATTCTAAACAGTA
>NZ_AZEZ01000045.1 GCF_001434275.1 Companilactobacillus mindensis DSM 14500
CGGCTCACAGTGGACTTTCGCCACCAAGTTAGCGCCCATGCCGGGCGCACTACTAATAGGCCATCCAAAAACTGGATGGCCTATTTTTAATATACTTTTTTTTAATATCTCATTATTAGCATTTAAAACCCCAATACTAACAATGTAAAACAACTAAAAAATTATTTAGTCTGGAATGAGATTCTGGTGGACTCTCATGGAAGACGGCAGTGACCAACCAAATTCAAATATTTCGAATCAGAAATCCTTTTTTATCATTTTACATAAAATCAGTAACATCGTTAACGTTATAACGAACTGATTTAGTATAAGTTCCTTCTGGTTTACCAATAGCGACAGCAGTTACTGGAATATAACGCTTGCTATCCAAACCAAAGGCAGCAACTACTTTATCAAAATAGTAGCCTGACATTGGGTTAGCTTCGTAGCCATGAGCTCTAGCAATCAATAGTAATTGCATGGCAACCATTGATCCATCAATTGTGGCATCCTTTTCTAGGAAGTTACGGTCGGCGTGTTCATACAGTGGCAAGAATGTATTGAAAATTTTGTCACGTTCTTCAGCAGTGATTTGACCGTTTTCACAAGCTTTGTTCCAGACATCACGATACTTCAAATGTGATTGAGTATCACCGAAGACAAAAATAACAGCTGAACTACTGTCGGTTTGTGGGTAATTGAATGGCATCATAACTGAATGAGCCTTTGCCTTACCTTCAGCGTCATCGCAAACTACAAAGTGCCATGATTGTAAGTTGCAAGCTGATGGGGCTGTGATAGCCTCTTCTAGCATCTCAGAGAACTCTTCACGAGGGATCTTCACATCGCTTTGAAATTTACGATACGAGTGACGATTTAACATAATATCTTTAAAATCATTGTTTACTAAATTCTTTGTTTCATCCATAAGAACATCTCCTATAAAATAACCAATTAATTTAATTTTGATTCATTGACATGTCAATCATTGACACGTCAACAATAACATTAAAGTTACATCTTGTAAATATCTTCACAAGGATTATTTGAGCTTTAAATCACCTAATCGACCTAATAATTCTGACAACAATTCGATCTCATTCGGAGTAAATGTCGCATTGAAAAGTTTCAACATCTCTTTGTCTTCAGGAGTTTGCCCACAATTAGCAACCTTTTCTTTGGCAAAATCTGTCAACTCAACTACTACTTCACGGTTATTTTCTGGATTACGAACCCGCGTTACATAGCCGTTACCTTCAAGATCTTTTAGGTGTCTAGAGATCGCCGAACCATTGATTTGTAAAGACTTCTGTATTTCAGTCTGTGTCTTTTTACCGTTACGGTTCAAGTACAATAAAATCACATATCTCGTTAGATTAAGATCAGTCTGAGCCTTAAACAATTCTGTAACGTTCAAATCAGATATTTTTAATTGATATAAAACATTGATCAATTCATCAATTTTCATTCTGGCACCTTCTTTTCAATGTAATGCAGCTTCTTATGGAATATTATACATCATAATTATTAATGTTTTCACAAGCGAATAAATAACTTAATTCAAAATACCCTCTGATTCTTAACGCAGAATCAGAGGGTATTTTATATTAATGTTATTTAAAAACTGCCAAGCCACCAGCAGGATTATTCCAATCTGGTTCTTGAGCGGTAACGATTAGTTTTTCATTTGTGAAAGCCGTTAGTCCTAAGGCACTCATTTCACGTCCATAACCGGAACCTTTGATGCCACCAAATGGCAATTCTGGCAATGATACTAAGAATGAATTTACAAAGACCATACCTGTTTCAATCTTTTCAGCCACAGCCTTACCATGTTGAGGGTCCTTTGAAACAACGATGCCACCAAGGCCCAATTCTGAATCATTTGCCAAATCAATGGCTTCTTGATCTGAGCTTACTTTGAATACTTGGGCTACTGGTCCAAACATTTCATCATAGAATTCAGGATTATCTTTAGAAATATCGGTCAAAATTGTTGGTTGTAAGAATTGACCAGGAAGGTCGATTGGTTGATTGCCGTAGTAAACTTTAGCACCACCAGCAACTGCCTTGTCGATCTGTCCTTGAAGCTTGCTCTTAGCACGGGCAGAATTCATTGGAGCAAGGGTCGTCTTAGGATCCATAGGATCACCAGGTACTAATTTTTCAAAACTAGCTTTCAATTTCTTCAAGAACTCATCATACAAATTATCGGCTACGATGAAACGCTTATCAGAAGTACATACTTGTCCGGCATTGTAAATTCTAACTCGCCAAGCCAAGTCGACAGCTTTGTCGATATCAGCATCTGACAAAACGACGAAAGCATCAGAACCACCTAGTTCCATTGAATTCTTCTTGAGATTTTTACCAGCATTTTCAGCAACTGATTGACCACCACGTTTAGAACCGGTCAAAGCAACGCCTTGTACACGTGGATCAGCAATGATATCAGCAACTTGGTCGTAACTAGCAAATAAGTTAGTCAAACTGCCGGCTGGTGCTCCAGCTTCTTCAACGATTTTTTCAAAAGCAGCCGCTGAACCGGGAGTATTTGAAGCATGTTTCAAAATCATTGGATTTCCAACCATGAAATTAGGTGCGAAGACACGCATGATTTGATAGTAAGGGAAATTCCAAGGTTCAACCATCATCAAAACTCCGGTTGCTTGGTGATAGATTTCTGCATCACCAGTATTGCGACTAGAGATTGGTGTTGGTTTCAAAAGGTCAGCCCCATTGTCGTCATAATAATCAGCGATAATAGCACACAATTCAACTTCACCTTTGGATTCGGATAGCAATTTACCCATATCAATGGTTGCAATCTTTGCCAATTCGTCTTCATGTTCACGCAAGAGATCAGCAATCGTGTGCAAAATAATCCCACGATCAGCAACTGGTTCGTTACGCCACTTCTTATAAAGTGCCTGTCCAGTACTCAAAGCACTTTCAATTTCATCAGCCGTAGCATTAGGATATTCTTTTACAAGTTCATTATTATAAGGATTTACCGTTTTATAGGCCATATTCGTTCCTCCTAAATTATACAAAAAACATTTAATTTCAAACTTACATATTTATTGTAAAACAAATGTGAACGATTACAAGAATTTGAACCTATCCTATTGAATATTTGGTCCGTACCTTTTAAAGACAACTTACTTAAAAACTTTTAATTGTATTAAAAAAAAGTGTACCATTAAGCATATATATTTATGAAAGGGTGTTTTTCATATGGGTGTTTTCTTCTCGAGTATTCAAGGAATCCTAATCATCATCGGCTTGATTGCCGTTGGTTACGGTTTAAGTTATTTGGGCTGGTTTTCAGAAAGCTCCACACGTCTGATTGCAAAAATCGTTACCCAAGTAGCTTTACCTACTTACATGATCTCTACAATTACTAAAGACTTTACGGCTGCCAAATTGATCAAGTTATTACCAGATTTGGCAATTCCAGTTATTTCAATGACGATCTTGATTTTTGTTTCCATCATCTTGATCAAAGTCCTAAAAATCGATCCCAAACATAAGGGACTCTTCTCATCGATGTTCTTCAATTCCAACACCGTCTTTGTTGGTTTGCCAGTCAATATGGCGCTCTTCGGGGAAAAAAGTTTACCTTACGTATTGGTTTATTACATGGCTAATACTACCTTCTTCTGGACTTTGGGAACGTATCTGATTCAAATGGATGGTGAGATCAAAGGACACTTCAAGCTCAAAACAACGCTGAAAAAAGTCTTTTCACCACCTCTACTAGGATTTATCATCGGTTTGATCCTAGTCATGTTCCACATTCATCTACCAAACTTCTTGATGTCTGATTTCGAATATTTAGGCAACTTAACGATTCCTCTATCAATGATTTTCATTGGTATTTCAATCTTCAATGCCGGTTTAAGCAACATCAGTCTCAAAAAAGACAATTTGGCTATTTTATTCGGTCGTTTCATCTGTGCCCCACTATTGATGGCTGGTTTGTTCTTATTTATTCCTGCTACGCCACTGATGAGACAAGTCTTTATCGTGCAAGCTGCTATGCCAGTTATGACCAATGCGCCGGTAGTTGCCAAACTTTATCACGCCGATTCTGACTATGCCGCAATTATGGTTACCGAAACTACCTTACTCAGTTTGATCGTGGTCCCTATTATTATGGTATTGATCAAATAAGTAACAGTTGAAGTAGTTGAAAAATGCCGCCTTCCGATCAAAAGCTGATTGGGCTGGAACGTAGTGAGAGACTTTTCGCCAATTTAAAAATTGTCTTCAAGCTCGGCAGTAATCTAAGCCAGCAAGGTACGCTGACTAAGATTAAACCACTACTGAGCCCATCAGCTTTTGCTCTCCAGGCTAGGGTTTTCGTTGTTTAGTTGGTATATATAGTATTTAAGTAAAGTTATTATCTATATAAATATAGTTTTAAATATAAGAAGGCCGTAATTCCTAAATTAATTAAGAATTACGGCCTTCTTTTATATAATTCGAACTTTTAATGATAAATAATTACTACTTTGATATTTAATTAAATTGCCTATATTAATATTTCAACCCCCAAAATCCTTAAACCCTCTAGTCTGGAATGGAATTCTGGTGGATGCTAAGCCGTGGTAGTCTCTTAGCTGGCGTACCCTGCCAGGTTAGAGACAGACAAGCTTCAAAACAGTTCGTAGAACTGGTTCGAAGTTGCTCTCACAGCGTTCCAGCGTCCACCAGAATTTCATGGAAGACGGCAGTGAACTAACACCACAACTTATCTTTGAAGAAACTTAGAAACACCTTTTTTAAGCCGATGAGCACCATCTTCAACATTCGTCTTAGGCGTTGCCAAGTTCAAACGTAAGAACTTATTGCCATTGCCTTTATACTTCGTACCTTCAGCCAAGTACAAACCAGTTTCATCACGCAAGAATTGGTTGAATTTAGCCGAATCATCAGTCAACTTAGAACAGTCGATCCAAGCTAAATAAGTTGCTTGAGCTGGTAAAACATTCAATTCAGGAATATTTTTCTTAACAAAATCTTCCAAATACGTACGATTGATCTGAATGTATTCCCGCAGTTCATGGAGCCACTCGTGCCCTTTGGTGTAGGCTGCAATCGACGCATCTATTGCCAAAACGCCTGGTTCATTGGAACCATCGATTGCAACTGCTCGACTAGCTTTTTCACGAAGATCTTTATTGGGAATAATCATCGTTGATGCGTGTAGAACGGCTAGATTAAAGGTTTTGCTTGGTGACACTAAAGAAATGCTATTGTTTGTTATTTGGGGATCCAATGATGCAAATGGCACATAATCATAACCAGGCATCGTTATATCGCCGTGGATCTCATCGGAAATAATCAAAACATCATTTTCCAAAGCCAATTTGCCAATTCGAGTCAAGGTTTCTGAATCCCAGATTATTCCGGTCGGATTGTGTGGATTACAAATAATCATGGCTGTCGTTTGTGGGTCAGATAGCTTGTTTTCTGAGTCTTTCCAATCAATATTGTACTTACCGTAACTGTAATTCAATTCGCTATTTACGATATTGTGACCATTATTGACGATGGTTTTATAGAAGAAATTATAATTAGGTTCTTGCAACAAGACATTATCGCCAACATCGGTCAAATGGCGCAAAATCGAACCTATTGAAGGCATAACGCCAGTGCTAAAAACTAGCCAATCAATTTTAGGCTCAAAGTTGTGCTCTTTTTTGTACCAACTGGCAACGGCTTGATAATAGCGGTCAGGGACATATTGATAGCCAAAAATACCACGATCGACATCGTTATGCATCGCATCAATTACTTCAGGTACAGTTTGAATATCCATATCTGCTACCCACATTGGCAATTCATGATCCAAAACGTCCCATTTGACGGAATTAGTGTTGCGGCGATTATTTATTTTATTAAAGTCATACTTCATTCGGTTCACCCCTTAAAATTACCTTAGATTCAAGGTAATTATCACTAATTTTGTCAACTACTGTCAACAGCGAACCTTTTATAATTAGATATATCTTAATTTTATTAAAATAATAACTGTGATTTCAGCTTTTAAAATGTCATAATTAACCTACACCAAAATAGGAAGTGCTTGATAAATGCTATCGTTTTTCAGAAAAAAAGATATCGTAAATGATCTATTACATGAACAAACCAGTCTCAAACGTTCTTTAACCGCCAAAGACCTAGTAATTATGGGCGTCGGCGTTATTGTCGGTTCTGGTATTTTCATCACTCCAGGAATCATTGCTGCAAATTATGCTGGTCCCGGAGTCGTTTTGACTTACTTGTTAGCAGCTTTAGTCTGTATCGGAGCGGCCTTTTGTTACTCTGAGTTTTCATCGACAATTCCGTTAGCCGGAAGTGCCTACACTTATTCTTATTCCGTTTATGGTGAAATTATTGCTTGGATCGTTGGTTGGTCGCTTATTTCTGAATATCTCTTTGCGGCTTCGTCTACTGCAGTCAGTTGGTCAGCTTATTTCCGAAATCTACTAGCTGGCTTTGGAATCCACCTTCCAGCTTATCTTCAATCGGCTGCCGGTACTGCTGGCAATCCTGATGGCCGTTTTGACATTGTGGCCTTTTTCATCGTACTGATTGCCACGACCTTATTGTTACAAGGCATGACTGAATCGATGAAAGTAAATACTATCATGGTTTACATTAAAATTTTCGTTATTCTGCTCTTCGTGGCCGTAACAGTCTTTTACGTCAAACCAAAAAACTACAATCCCTTCTTACCTTTCGGAGTAGGTGGAATTGGTCGCGGCGCTGCTGTGGCTTTTTACGCTTTCTTAGGATTCGATACGGTTTCATCAGCTAGTGAGGAAGTTAAAAATCCTAAGCGAAACATGCCGATCGGTATCATCGCTTCACTTTTGATCGTAGCTATTTTGTACAGTTTGGTTTCCTTAGTATTAGTCGGAGCCGTCAATTATAAAAAACTCAACGTCGCTGACCCTGTCTCCCACGCTTTGAACTTGCTTAATCTCAATTGGATCTCAGGTATCGTTTCATTAGGTGCCATCATGGGTATGACGACCGTTTTATTAGTTGTCATTTATGGTGGAACACGTCTGATCTTCTCCTTGAGCCGTGATGGCCTATTGCCTAAACGTTTCAAGTCATTGAATAAACAAGGCGTCCCTATCAGCAGTACTTTCTTAGTCGGTTTAGTTGCCGCCACAGTCGCTGCCGTTATTCCGATTGAAAAAATTACCGAATTAGTCAATATCGGTACGCTTTTGGCTTTTTCAGTCACATCGATCGGCGTAATCTTCTTACGTCACAGTAAAAATACGCAAGATTTGAAACCGGCCTTCCGGGTGCCATTTTATCCGGTATTTCCACTTATTTCCTTCTTGGCCTGCATCTATTTGATGACCCAACTACAATCATTCACTTGGAAAATGTATGCCATTTGGACCGCTTTGGGACTGTTGATCTACTTTGGTTACAGTTACCGTCACAATAATGAAAAAGACTAATCCGTTTTTGGATTAGTCTTTTTATTCAACGTAATTGAAAGTTATCTTAACAAAGAAACCGTTCAACAATCAACAATGACTGTTAGAACGGCTTTTTCATTAATTTATTAATCTATTATTTTACTGAGTAATTAGGAGCTTCTTTAGTAATAGTAACATCATGTGGATGTGATTCTCTCAAACCAGCATTTGAGATTTGAACGAATTGTGCGTCTTGGAGTTCTTTCAAGTTGTGAGCACCAACGTAACCCATACCTGAACGTAAACCACCAAGTAGTTGATAAATTACATCGCCAACGGCACCTTTAGCAGCGACACGACCTTCAATACCTTCGGGAACAAGTTTGTTTGCTTCATTAACGCCACTTTGGAAGTAACGATCTGATGAACCGTGTGACATAGCGGCTAAACTACCCATTCCACGGTAAGTCTTGAAACGACGGCCTTGATAAATTTCGAACTCACCAGGAGCTTCATCAGTACCAGCCAACATTGAACCAAGCATAACGGCGTTACCACCACCAGCTAAGGCTTTAACGATATCACCAGAATACTTGATACCACCATCGGCAATAATTGTCTTGCCATATTCATGAGCAACGCTAGCTGCATCATAAACGGCTGTCAATTGAGGAACACCGACGCCGGCAACGATTCTAGTTGTACAAATTGAACCAGGTCCGATACCAACTTTAACGACATCGACACCAGCATCGTAAAGGGCACGTGTACCTTCAGCAGTAGCGACGTTACCAGCAATCAAAGTAGCATCTGGGAACTTATCTCTGATTTGGGAGATCTTACGTAGAACACCGGCTGAGTGACCGTGAGCTGTATCGATGATGATTGCATCTGCTCCGGCTTTCAATAGTGCTTCAGCACGTTCAAATGTATCGCTAGTAACACCAACGGCAGCGGCAACTAACAAGCGACCATACTTATCTTTGGCAGCATTAGGAAATTCTTTGACTTTTTCAATATCTTTGATTGTAACTAATCCACCAAGACGACCGTCATCTTCAATCAAAGGTAATTTTTCAATTCTGTGTTCTTGGAGAATACTTTCAGCTTCTTTTAAAGATGTACCAACTGGGGCTGTGATCAATTCTTCACTGGTCATAACTGAACCAATTTCAACTGAATAGTCAGTAATGAAACGTAAATCTCTGTTAGTAATAATTCCAACGAGTTTTAGGTCATTAGTATTGTTGACGATCGGTACGCCACTAATACGGTAAGTACTCATTAGCTTTTCTGCTTCACTAACTTTATCGTCAGCTGTTAAGTAAATGGGATCGATGATAACGCCATTTTCAGAACGCTTAACTTTTGAAACCTCGTCAGCTTGTTGTTCAACGGACATATTCTTGTGAATAACACCTAATCCACCTTGACGAGCCATTGCGATGGCCATTGGTGCTTCGGTAACGGTATCCATACTTGCACTCAAAATTGGAGTGTTTAACTTGATATTCTTTGCTAGTTGAACCGATAAATCTACTTCATTTGGTAAAACGTGACTCTCTGCTGGTATTAATAAAACATCATCAAATGTGAATCCCTTTTTATCAAATTTTGTATCCCATGCCGACATGATATTCCTCCTAAGTATTTGTTTTCATCCATTAGTGGATAAAATTTATAAACATGATAGCTGTTTTTTTTCTGATAGTCAATCAAAGTTTGTGAAATAAAAAAGACTTACCGTCATAACGATAAGCCATTTAATACATTTGTATTGCTAAAACTTTATAATTCCATAAATTTTGTTTTTTTAAATAAAAATCAAAGCTGCGTTTCCGCAAGCACAATCGATACCTAATAATATTATCTTTTTTAGAAATATATTCATTGACCCGATAAAGGCTTTCGTGATGATATCGTTTCAAATATTCGGCAGTCTTGCTATCGACTGACAATCTATGAATCTTTTGGGTACTACTCAAGGTCCGGTTGCAGGCCGAATACATCCGATTACGAATAACATCATTTAACATTAAAAAAATGATTATTATTAATATAATCCCTATCAGTATTCCACCATAAATTTCTGCAATTGCTACTTGTGAATTATCCATAATCTCAACACTTTTTATAATTTATTTAAATAAACATTATCACGGTATTATTATCCTTATCAAATAAGATGCTTACTAGATATAATTTGGTAGTTTTTTATCTTCATGGTAAGATTTCCTTACAAATGTTTTAGGGGGAAATTATTATGAGAAAATTGGTTCGGGACAAAATACCCGATATCGTTTCTGATGCTGCCCAATTTGAAGTACTATCAAATGAAGATTACCGAGTGGCACTTCGTCAAAAAATAACTGAAGAAGCTCAAGAGGTCAAAAACGCTGATACACGGGCTAGTTTGGTTGAAGAACTCGGCGATCTGGAAGAAGTCATCCGTGCTATTTTGGAAGATGCATCCATTAATTATGAAGAAATGGACAGTCTCCGTCAGGCAAAAATCAATCAAAAAGGTAAATTCGTGCAAAAATTTGTTATGATAAAAAATGATGAAGAATCGTAATTTTAGTTATGATTCTTCTTTTTTATCCGCAAAATACAATTTGTACAACAATTCAAAACAGTTTAATATGGTACTTATACTTTTAATAGAAAGAAGATTACAATGCAAATCTTAACCTTATTTATTGTGGCATTGGTTGCAATCGAACACGTCGGTATCGCCGGTCTTGAGATGTTTGCCAAACCAGAGGTCCAAGCTAATGCTTTCGACATGCCCGTTAATTTTGTAAAAACTAAAGAAGCTCAAACTGCCCTTGCTAACCAAGGAATCTACAACGGTATGTTTGGCATTTTAATTATGTCAATGGTCTTATTCTTCACCGGTTCAACTTTAAAAATAATCCTTATTTTAATGATGCTTTACATTATTGTTGTGGCTGTTTACGGTGCCTTTACCGCTACTAAGAAGATCCTTTATCTTCAAGGATTGCCAGCCTTGATTGCAATGATTTTTGTAATTATTTTCTATAACTAGGTTAATATCTTCTATAAGATAAGTAATTTTTACTAAGAATGGAAAACAATATGAAAAAAGATTCATTACTTAAAAGTTCCCTGTGGATTTCCGTCAGTGGGATTATTTCCCGAATTCTAGCCGTCGTTTACATTATTCCCTGGAATATCTGGATTGGTCCGGTTGCCGTTTATGCAGCCAATTCCATGTACGGTAAGGTCTACAATATTTACAATTTATTTCTGATCATTGCCACAGCTGGTATTCCTTCCGCTATTTCTAAAGAAGTTGCCGCTCACAATGCTTTGGGGCGGTTTGATCAAAGTGAGAAACTCTTCAAAAAGTACACGATTTATATGACTTTAGTCGGTGTCGTCTGTGCTGCCGTTATGTTCTTCGGGGCTAAATATGTGGCTATCGTCTTAGCTGCCGGCGATATGCGGGTCGTAACGCCAATCAAATACTTGAGTATTGCGATGCTGATCATTCCTGCTTTGGGAATTTTGCGTGGTTATATTCAAGGTTACGCCTTCATTTCCTACTCAGCTTTTTCACAGGTTATTGAACAAATTGCCCGAGTTGCTTACATGCTTTATGCAACTTATACCATCATGGTTTTACAAAAGGGTAATTACGTTTCAGCGGTTAACCAATCGACACTAGCTTCATTTATCGGTGCCACTTTGGCTTATATCTTCCTTTTGTGGATCAGAGTTCGTGTCCGCCGTTCGGTTACGGTTGAGGACGTCAAACAAACAGCTACGGTTCCTGACGAAGAAGTAGCCGATATCAACTTCGGCTCAATGCTACGTTCAGCCATTCCATTCCTGTTAGTTGATACGATCATGACTGTTTTACAGCTATTCGATCAGACGACCTTTACATGGATCTATCAACTGATCCTACACGCCAGCCAACATACGATCGATAATTTATATGCGATGTTTGGTTTCCAAGCTAACAAGATCATTATGGTATTGGTTTCCTTGGCTATTTCCGTTTCGGCTTCCGTTATTCCGGCACTTTCCGCTATGGTCAGTCGTAAAGTTTCCGATGACGAAGTTCAAAACTTCATGCGTAAAATCGTTCAATTCACAATCTTTATCATCTTACCAGCTACTTTCGGTGTAATTGCTATCAGCCGTCAATTATGGACTGCCTTTGTTTTCTACAACCAAAGTATCTTAGGGGCTAAAGTTTTAATTGTATCTTGTTTCGAAGCTTTCTTCTATTGTGTCTTCATGATTTTGGAAAACGTCTTACAAGTTACGCATCACATGAAAAAATCGATGATTTACTTAGCGATTGCTTACTTACTAAAAATCGTATTACAACTCCCAATGACGCTTCTACTGGGCGTTTATGGACCAGTCGTTGCTACAACGATTTCCTTTATAATCATGGGACACTTCGCCTTCCGCTTGATCAACAAGCAGTTCCACATCATCGATAAAAAATTGGCCAAGAGTTTATTACGTATTCTTGCTGATGGTTTGATCATGTTGATTGTCGTCGTTATCGCTAACTTCTTGCTCGTTCAAGTTATTTCTGACGCTACTAAAGTTGGTGCTATTATCGTTATTGCCATCTGTGGTATTATCGGGATCGCTGTTTATGGATTCCTCAGTTACAAAGATGGTTCATTGAAGATTTTGAAAGATATTCGTGATACTAAGATTTATTAAACAACCTAAGATTAGTTCTAAGTAAAGATTAAACTCTTTACTTAGAACTTT
>NZ_AZEZ01000046.1 GCF_001434275.1 Companilactobacillus mindensis DSM 14500
AGCACCGCTCAAGATATGTCCGCAATTGGAACATGTTTGGGTGGTGTTTTTTGGATCTATAGTCAAAAATTTTCTACCATATAAATCAGCTTTATAAGCTAACATGTTTAGAAATGTTCTCCACCCAACGTCGGAGATTGACATTGCCAGAGCATGATTTTTCAACATATTTGAACTTCTCAATTCTTCAGCTACTATCAAATCGTGA
>NZ_AZEZ01000047.1 GCF_001434275.1 Companilactobacillus mindensis DSM 14500
ATATGAAATAAATTCTTTTTTAGTTGCACTAAATAAGCTACTCGAAAATACAGAAAAAATCTTGTATACTGTATTTGCTAGCTAGCTGTATTCTTTATATTTGGACTGACGTAATTGCCTTACGTTGGTCCTTTTTGTATTCTCTATAAGTTTTTTCACTCTTAATCAGAGAATAAACTATTCTTAAAATCTTATGTGCTACTGCTATTAGAGCCTTTTGAGTACACATTCGAGATTTCAGTCTCCAAAAATAATCTTTAAGACCAGTTTCTTTAGTTACCTTGGCGCCCATGGCGGCAGTAACTAAAGCTTTCTTCAGATATACATTTCCATGTAGTATTCTCGAACCGTGTTTTACACCTGCCGACTCATAGTTGCCAGGACATAGTCCAGCCCAAGATGCTAAATGATGAACATCAGGAAAAGGACTTACATCTACGCCAACCTCAGCGATAATCACCTGTGCTGTTGCACTACTGATTCCAGGAATGTCTTCTAGGCGATGACACAAATCAGAATATTCTCTGATTTGTTCATCAATAAGATCATTCAAATCAGTGATACATTTCAAATAACTATTTAGTAAATTCATTTGAATCACAAGTAAATTTCGATCATTTTGACTTAGAACGCCGTTCATCGATTCTAATAATTGTTCAGGCGAAGCCTTTAGTTTTCCATGCATACATTTAGTGATTGAATCTAGGGTCAAAACTTCACCATTGATGATCATATTAAGTAGTTTTAATCCTGAACCTTTAAATAAATCAGAAATAAAACTGGTAAGTTTTATATTTGAACGTTGTAAGATATTGTGTATTTCATTTTTAATTCTAGTTAAAGACTCTTTCATTTTCTTGCGAGAACGAGTTGATTCTCGCAATTCTTGGATCTTGCGAGGAGGAACGTAACTCGCAGATACGAGTCCGTATCTGGCCAATTCGGATAACCATTCAGAATCCTTTTGATCAGTTTTTTTACCAGGTATATTTTTAATTATCCTAGGATTACAAAGAATCAATTGAAAATCAAATGATTCTAACACTTGCCATATTGGTCTCCAGTATTGACCAGTGCTCTCCATGAGCACCTGTTCAACACCATGTTCCTTTAACCACTGACCACAGTCTCTTAGCATATTGGTAGTAGTTCCAAAACGTTTAGAAACCTTCTTAGGTTTCTTGACGTTTTCAGAACCTATAAGAATAGTTACTGTGATCTGTTTTTGGTGCACATCAATGCCAGCTACACTTTCCGCTACAACTTCCATAAATAGTACCTCCAACAGATGTAAGATAATCCACCTTCAGTCATTGAGGGATTGTAATTTTATATACGTGCACAAGGCGACAATTGGTTAATCTCATGGACTAAAGGCCGTCGGTTTTTTGTACGGG
>NZ_AZEZ01000048.1:0-14937 GCF_001434275.1 Companilactobacillus mindensis DSM 14500
TTTAGAATACTCTCATTTTCTATATATCCACTTGACTAATCGTAGGAGATAGAGAGCGAAGCAAGCCGTTTAGCTATTTCCATAAAAAAATCACCTCAGATCCGGTATGCGAATCAGGGTGATTTTTTAATGCTTAAAAATCAAACATTTTCTAGGGAATCAACAGGTATAAAAGTGCACCCACGATACCACCAGCCAAGGGGCCTACGATTGGGACCCAACTGTATGACCAGTCAGAAGTGCCTTTGTTGGCAATTGGCAAAATTTGATGGGCAATTCTAGGACCGAGATCTCGGGCAGGGTTGATGGCATAACCAGTCGTACCACCGAGTGAGAAACCAATGGCAGTGATCAAAAGACCAACGACGATGGGATTAAGTCCTTGCGTGAATTTACCACGTGTGAAGGCTAGTAGTGCGAAAACAAGTACGAAAGTTCCGATGAACTCACTGATAAAGTTGAAGAAGTAATTGCGAATAGCTGGACCAGTGGCAAAGACGCCTAAAATTGCTTGGGAGTCTTTAGTTTCTTGCCAATGTGGATAGTAGTTGATCCAAACGACTATGGCACCGACAATAGCTCCTAGGATTTGAGCGATGATGTAAGGAACAACTGATGACCAAGGGAAGACGCCGGCAATGGCCATACCAACTGTTACAGCTGGATTAAGGTGAGCTGGACTTAGAAAAGCGGAACAATATATACCGATGGTTACAGCTAGTCCCCAACCTAAGGCAATAGCGACCCAGCCAGTTCCCTCAGCTTTAGATTTTTTTAAACTGACTGCTGCTACAACACCGTCACCGAGTAGAACAAGTACGAAAGTACCGATGAATTCACCAATCAATTGTAGTATTAAACTATCTTGCATAATATTTTCTCCTATTTATTTGACTACGCTTACATACTAAAATATTATACCCAGCTACTGGCAATAAAACCATGAATAACCTTCACAAAAGCATTATTTGTGAGACAATCAATTTACAATTATTTTCATGAAGGAGTATCAGCAATGAAGATTTATACGAGAACCGGTGACAAAGGTAAGACGAGAATTATTGGCAATGATGTTTTGTACAAGTCAGCACCACGAATCAATTCTTACGGCACCGTTGACGAATTAAATTCGCTTGTCGGAGTGGTGATCGCCAACTTATCAGATAAAACTAACGTGTTGAAACCTGAATTGGAGGAGATTCAACAATTACTCTTTGACTGTGGAACAGACTTAGCTATTTCGCCGACAGATAAAAAGCACGAATTTATTTTTAAGGAAGACAATGGAACGGTTGATTGGTTAGAGAAAAAAATCGATGATTATTCCGCCAAAGTTCCAGCAATTCAAAAGTTTATTTTGCCCGGTGGTTCGAAAACGGCCGCTAATTTACACATGGCACGTACGGTCACTAGACGAGCTGAACGAGAAATTGTGGCTTTGATGCAAGAGGAGCCAATCAATGAATTCGTATTAAAGTTCATCAATCGATTATCAGATTATTTCTTTGCGGCTGCACGTTACAGCAACGTTTTGGATGGTGTTGAAGATATTCAGTACCGCAACAGCAAACCAGTATTTAGATAAAATAAGGGAGTATTTTTATGCGTTCAGAAAAAGAAAAAATGTTGTCGGGAGACCTCTATATTGCGCACGATGATGAATTGAGAGTTGATTTCAAACGTGCTAAAAAGTTAGTGAGAGAGTTCAATCACACAACTGAAGACCAACGTGACAAACGAAATGAGATCATCAAGAAGTTATTCAAGAAGAGTGGCAAAGGAGTATATTTAGAACCACCTTTCTACACTGACTATGGATGTAACACTGAAGTTGGCGATAACTTCTATGCTAACTACGAAACGATTATTTTAGATATCGCTGAAGTAAAGATCGGCAACAATGTTTTGTTCGGACCACGAGTAGGTCTTTATACAGCTGGACATCCCATCGATGCCGTGATCAGAAATGAAGCCTTTGAATATGGCAAACCAATTACGATCGGCGATGACGTCTGGGTTGGTGGCAACGTAGTAATAAATCCTGGCGTAACTATTGGTAGCAATGTCGTTATCGGTTCTGGAGCAGTTGTGACCAAAGATATCCCTGACGGAGTGATCGCAGTGGGCAATCCTTGCCGAGTTTTGCGTAAGATCAATGAAGAAGATAAGAAGTATTGGGAATTGGAAAAACAAAAGTATTACGAAAATTAATTTGTTATCGGTTCACTGTCGATTTCTCGTGAATAAATATGACTTAATAAAAATACCCTCTGATCCAACGGATCAGAGGGTATTTACGTCAATGCTTGATGTTATGTTTTTTAAAACGAGTAAAACAAACCAACTTCCTGTGTTTTGCTAGTTAATCGGGTTTATTTTACTTTCTAGTCATTAGAGTTCAAAGAGTTCCTCAAGATGTTTTAAGACGCCTTGGTCATTATTGTTGATAGTGTGATAATCAGCAGTTTGCAAAACGATGTCAGTACCATTTTCCATGGCAACACTGTGGCCGACGTATTCTAACATTGATAGATCGTTGCCGCCATCTCCAAAAGCACACATCTCAGCAGGTTCGATAGCAAACTTTTTAGCTAAATAATGCAATCCGTTGGCTTTGCTAACGTCGTGGCGAACGATGTCGATGTCTCCGTGACCGCTTGAAACGATGGACACATCTGAACCCAGTGCTTGAGCCAATTTATCCATGTAGAGTTCAGTTTGGTCAATAGGGCAGTTGACGGAGAATTTTAAGATATCATCGTCAATATCTTGGAAACTTTTGACAGTCTCTAAAGTAGGACAATAGAGCTTAGTCAATTCGTAAAAATCTTTGGTCACGTCGTTTCTGATATAAGCTGACTTTGTACCACACAGGACCAATTTTACGTTAGCTGTGTTTTCGAGTATGTTCAGAGCTTTTTGAACGACGGTTTGATCAAAAGTATCGGCCCGAAAGATTTTTTGGTGGTCTGCAATCAAAGCCCCATTTTCCGCAACAAATAGCGTTTCTGGATACTTTGATCTCGGAAAGAAACTGTTTAATTTATCGAATTGGTTGCCACTGGCACAGACAAAGACGATGCCATGGTCTTGCATGTATTGGTAGATTTTTTGAAATCTCTTTTGATCGAAGTTTTTATCATCATCCAAAAAAGTTCCATCCATATCAGTCGCTACTAATTTTATTGTCATAATAAATTTCTCCTAAAATTATTTAAAAAGTAATTTATTCAAAGCTTTGGCAATACCATCTTTATTATTCGTGTCAGTTACGTAGTCGGCGTGACTCTTAGCAATGTCGGAACCATTGCCCATAGCCACAGCAGTACCAGCAAACTTGAACATTGGGATGTCATTTTGCTCATCGCCAAAGACCATTACTTCACTAGGATCGATGCCTAAAATATTAGTTAATTTAGTTAGGCCGCTGCCTTTGTTGACGTCTTGGTGCATGATCTCTAAGAAATTATCAGCTGCTCGAACGACGTAATAATCGTTTGAAAATCGTTCTTTGACCGGTTGTTCAACTGAGTCCAAAGTATCCTTTTCACCAACGATTGCTGCCTTAGTGATGTCAAAATCAGCTGGCAATTCATCAGGTGTACGTACGAAGATCCCGGCTGAATTTTCCCAAGCTTGTACGACAGCGATGCGGCTAATATCACGATTTGAGGTGTAGACATTGCTTTGGTCATCGAGCACGTAATATTGCAGTTGCTTGTCTTCAATATATTTAACGATGCGGCGGTAAGCTTGATTGTTTAATATATTTTTGGACAATACTTTGCCGGCCACCGTTTCAACGAGGGCACCATTATAAGTGATGACGTATTGTTCGTCTCCAGAAATTCCAAGTTGTTTTAAGTAGGGGGTAACTCCAGCTAAGGGACGACCGGAGCAGAGGACAATTTTAATTTCTTGTTGTAAAGCCCTTTGTAGTGCTTGTTTGGTTGCCTCAGTAATTTTACTTTGTGAATTCAATAGTGTGTCATCAATATCTAGAGCAATTAATTTGATCATAAATGTCTCCCCTTTTTTAAGTTAGTTAATTAAGATGAGACTATTGTACCAATTTGATAAAACGCTTTCAAGTCATACTTAAATTTGTCAAAATCGATTTACGTCCGATAGTTGTGAGTCCCTTGAGATAATCTTTTTCAAAATCACGCTCAAAGTCCAAATGATATTGACTGTGCAAAGGAAACTTCTGTTGAATAGTCTGTTTGATCTGATCAAGTTGTTGTTTTGATAAAGATAATTTTTCGGCGTAAATAATCAGTAAGTTAGGGTCTAAGAGACTGATGATATTTTGTGCGTGGGAAATGATCTGTTGGGAAATATCTGACTGAGGATCAACGGTACCATATTCAACTTCACCAGCTAAACCGTCAGCACCATTGATCAAACGATTGTTGATGACAATGCCGACGCCAGGTCCGAAACTTTTTGGAAAGTAAATGCCTACGGCAATATTGTCATTTTCATTCAATTCGATAGCAGCTCCGAAAGTGGCCGCATTGGCATCATTGATGACTATTGTTTCAATTTGAGTAGCATCTTTTACTGCAGCAGATAAATTAACGCCACGTAAAGGTTTGATATCGCTTAACTGTAAGGCACCATCCAATTCAGCACCGGGAACGCCGATGATGATTTTTTGTGGCTGGAGTTTAGCAGTTTGTTCTTTAATGAAGTCGGTCAGTTGTTCAAGCGAAGTGATGACTTGATCGTGAAATTGTTGAAATTGAACCTTGCCAGCAAGATTAGTCAAAAAGTAAGTCGCTTTAATTTGGTTATTATCTTCGACCAACTGAATGACGCCCAGATTTAAAGTTTGATAATTCAGTTTATAAATTTTGGCGCGCCGACCACGAGTATTTAAAAATTCAGTAGCAATCAAATCGGACTTGGAATCGAGAATATCGAGTAATTTGTTGATACTGACAATACTTAATCCAGTCAAACTGGCCAACTGTTTAGCTGATAGTTTTTGATGATCGTCCAGTAAGTTTAAAATAGTTTGTAAATTTTGTTGACGGGGTGATAATTTATTGTCTATTTGCAAAATGCACCTCCACATTAGGTTAAGTATCTTAGTTAATAATATTCGGTTGAATATTAAATGTTGTTCATTTTTTATAAAGAATTTTATTATAATTTAAAATTGAAGATGTTTAAACATCACGTATAATGAATTTGTTAGAAATAATAATTAAAGCTAGCTATGTCTGGGAAAAGGATGGTAATAGTTATGTTAAAAAATGATTATAATATTGAATTGAATCGACTGAATCAAATGAGTGCAGTAGATATTCCCCATTTAAAAAATGTTCAAATGATTGTTAAGGATCGAGTAGATGCTCATTCCTATGAACCAATAATCTATGATCATTTGAAGACTCTTCCCGACGAGCCCAATTTGCCCAATGACTTGACCCGTTTGCGTGATGGCAATAATCATGACGACATTACCCAAGACAAGTATCCAGGAGTAGTAGTCAAAGATGAATTTACCACTGAAACGAATCGTCATGTCCGTTATCTCAAAATTTATCGTAAGGGTCAAGATACTTCCAATAAAGCCTTAGTTTACTTGCATGGTGGAGCTTATTACGGTGGTTCGCCTGAAGATACGTTGCCATTCTTGCAGCTTTTAGCGGAAAAATTCAATGGCGTGATCTACAGTGTCGATTACGGAATTGCCCCTGAACAGCCATATCCAACTGCAATAGAGGATAGTTTAGCGGTTACGATCGAGGCCAACAATCACTATTCAGAAGTTTCTTTATCTGGAGATTCAGCTGGAGCTTCGATCGCTTTGGGTGTTAGTGAATTGTGTCAACAGATGGGTATCTGTGAGATTTACAAGCACGTATTGTTTTATCCAACTGTAGTTCACGGATCCGATCATGATGGTTCACTGTGGAACGACCGTTTGATTCCTATCAAAGACAATCAAAGACGTGCACTGCACAACAATTATACGCAATTTAAACAACTAGATACGATCATGACCGATTATTATATCGATTATCGTAATATCCAACTGGATGCACCGATTATTTCGCCACTGTACGCTGATCCATTGTTCTTCAAAAAAGTTTTGGTCATGACCGGCGAATTTGATCCATTTAGACTTCAAGATGAAGCCTTCATCCAAAAAATTGGCATGGCAGGTTGCGAGGCTACATATATTAGGTATGGTGGACTAGCTCACGCTTATCTAAATTATGTCGGCAAGATTCCAGCAGTCGAAGATGCTTTGAATGAATGTGCCAATGCCTTGAATGAATAATTACAGTAATATTTTTGAAGAGATGTCCGATTGGGCAGCTCTTTTTTTAATTTAATTGAGAATTCTTTCTAAAAAAGAGCTGATCCTTTTCTTTTTGAATATCGTCTGCAAAGATGATTCGAATAATTATTTTGGTCAATTGTTTTGGAGTTTCTTTCATACCACCTTTGACCCAGCGCTTCAGAATGCCTTGCATGCCTAACATGATATAAGTATCTTGATAAGTACTGAATGTGGAAGGGTGCTTAATAGAGTGATCGATACTGGAATGTAGTCGGTCCAACAATCGTGTATCGCCTTCGACAAAAACCAGATTGCTTATTTGGGGATGTTGATAAAAACCGTCTAGCATTTTTTCCCATGCTTCGATGGGTGAGGCGTTTTCGGGAATATCGATACTTTCCAAAAATTCTGTTTCGATGGCATCGACGCACATGTAGACATCATTGTAATAACGATAAAAAGTCGTCCGATTGACGGCAGCTTTTTGACAGACTTCAGTGACCGTGATAGTGTCGAGCTTTTTTTGTTGTAAAAGTGATAAGACCGTCTTTTTGATAAGTTTTTTAGTGTGTTGAGCACGTTTGTTGTTCTTCGTTCCGACCATAGTTTCTCCTTAAAAGTGCAACACATTGTCTAAGATTGATGATTGAATATCTTAAAATAATTTTCTATTATATGAAACATAGTGTTGTATTAATGCTAGTTTAACAAAAAATTTGTTATAATCTATGAAAAATGAAAAACGGGAGAATAAATTTGCTGGAATTAAAACATATTAAAAAGTATTACCATGTTGGCGATTCAGTTACTAAGGCGTTGGATGATGTTTCGATAGCCTTTCGCAAACAAGAATTTGTTGCCATCTTGGGTCCAAGTGGTTCAGGTAAAACTACGATGCTCAATGGTATCGGTGGCTTGGATATTTACGATTCAGGGGATTTAATTATCAATGGCAAATCAACGAAGGATTTTACCGAAGCTGATTGGGATGCTTATCGTAATAATTCAGTTGGTTTTATTTTCCAAAGCTACAACATCATTGGCCATTTGAGCATTCTCGATAATGTTGAAATGGGAATGACCTTGAGTGGCGTTGGTAATGAGGAAAAGCATCAAAAAGCTAAGGAAGCTTTGGAGCGAGTTGGCTTAGGTCCACATATCAATAAACGTCCTAACCAACTTTCTGGTGGTCAACTGCAACGGGTAGCGATTGCCAGAGCGATTGCTAATGATCCGGAGATCTTATTGTGTGATGAACCGACTGGTGCCTTGGATACTGAAACCAGTGAAGAGATCATGCAACTGATCAAAGAGTTGTCAGCCGAACGGTTAGTAATTATGGTTACGCACAATCCAACTTTGGCTAAAGAATATGCTGATCGAATCATCAACTTTGCTGACGGTAAGATCTTGAACGATTCGAATCCTTATGTTGAGGATGCTTCCCAAGATAATTTTGAGTTGAAGAAAACGAAGATGACTTTCTGGACAGCTTTGAAATTATCCTTCACTAATTTGAAGACGAAAAAAGCACGAACTGCTTTGACTGCTTTTGCTTCCAGTATTGGTATCATCAGTATTGCCATCGTTTTAGCTTTGTCATCTGGTTTCCAAAAGCAGATCGACAAGACACAGAGCAATACGTTAGCCCAATTTCCAGTGACGATTTCACAAGTGGCTTCTAAGCAGACTAAACCTACGGAAACAGTGAAGAATTCCAATTCCAAAAAGGTCACAGCCAAATTGAGTCAACAAGAAAAGATGACTCATACTAATAAATTGAATCAGAATTATTTGAACTATATCAAAAATCTCGACCCTGAATTGAGTAAGGATATTACTTACAATTATTCAACCGGTATGAACATGTTGAGCAAGGTGGATGGAAAAGTTAAAACCGCTCAATTCTCCAATACCAACAGTTCTAATGCTGCAAGTGGGATGTCAGCTGCTATGGCATCTTCCACTGGTATTGGCGGTTCAGTCTATCCATCATCTGATCACGATGGAATCAATTTTTTGAAGAAACACTATAAAGTTATTGCCGGAACGACACCTAAGAGTGAAAATGATGTCATTTTGATCGTTGATCGCGACAATTCAACTAATATCAACGCTTTAAAGAACCTTGGTCTCGATGTTAAAGATGGTCAAAAACTCGACTTTAACAAGTTAGTTGGTCAAGAATTCAAGATCGTCGCTAACAATGATTACTATAAGAAAGTATCTGATAACTTATATGCACCAAATTCAGATATGACGCAACTTTACAACAACGCAGACAACAAGACGGTAAAGATTGCCGGTATTATGAAGGTAAAATCAAAATCTTCTGAGAATATCTTAGCTTCAGGAATTGCTTACAGTGACAAATTGACGCAAGATATCATCAAGACGAATGAAAATTCAGATATCGTTAAAGCTCAAAAGGCTAGTGATTCAAACGTCTTGACGGGTGCTAATGTCGACAGTGCAACTAAACAGACATTAGTTAGCTACTTAGGTGGTTCAAAGACGCCTTCAAGTATCATGATCTATCCAAGCACTTTTAAGAATAAAGACAAAGTTCTCAAGTATTTGGATAAATACAATAAGAACAAGAAGTCAGCTGATAAAGTAGTTTATACTGATTTGGCTGGTCAAGTATCTGATCTAACAGGTGGTCTGATGGATGCCATCACTTATGTATTGGTTGCCTTTGCTGGAATTTCACTGGTAACAAGTATGATCATGATTGCTATCATCACTTACACTTCAGTGCTTGAAAGAACTAAAGAAATCGGAATTCTTAAAGCTCTGGGAGCTAGAAAGAAAGATATCACTCGAGTCTTTGATGCAGAAACAACTATTTTGGGTGTTTCGTCAGGCTTACTTGGGGTGATCATCGCTTGGCTGGCAACGTTCCCAATCAATCTTATTTTGCAAAATATGACAGATTTGAAGAACGTCGCACAGTTGAATCCAGTTCATGCGATGATCTTGATAATTATTAGTACCGTATTAACAGTTATCGGTGGACATATTCCAGCTAGAATGGCTGCGAAGAAAGATGCTGCCACAGCTTTACGTTCTGAATAAAATAATTTTATTCCAGACTAATGGGTTTTCTATTGCTTTACAGAAGTAGTATTAAAAAAAATAAATGGGTAATCATGATTTTATTAAATCGTGATTACCCATTTTATTTTTGGTTAGTTGAAATCTTCCAATGTTAAAACATGTTTAACAATAATTTTAGACATGCCTAATAAAATGTTTGAAGATTCATGATGTATATGATACGCTGTCTGTAATGGCGGGGTTGATCCCGTTAAAAAGGAGGCTCTTATGCTAACAATTAAGAACCTCACTGTTGCTTACGATGACACACCAGTATTTTCTGATGTTGCCGTTAACTTTAACGCAGGCAAAATTACTGGAATTATCGGACCCAATGGTGCAGGTAAATCGACACTCATTAAGGCTATGATGAATTTGATCAAGCGTGAATCTGGAGAGATTGCTTACAACGGACAGTCGATAAAATCAGTTCAAAAAAAGATAGCTTACGTTGAACAAAGAAAAGAATTAGATTTAACTTTCCCAATTGATGTTTTTGATCTAGTTTTGACCGGAACATATGGAAAGTTAGGGCTCTTTAAAAGTCCTAGTAAACGCGAAAAATTAGCCAGTAAAGAGGCTTTGGAACAAGTGTCGCTGAGCAGTTTTTCTAAGCGCCAAATCGGCAATCTATCCGGTGGCCAGTTGCAGCGGGTCTTCGTGGCTCGGGCAATCGTACAACAAGCGGAGATCATCGTCTTAGATGAACCGTTCGTCGGGATTGACCTTCAAAGCGAAACGGCGATTATGAAGATTTTGAAACAGTGGCGGGATGAGAATAAGACAATTATTGTCATTCATCATGACTTGAATAAGGTTTCTAATTATTTTGATGATTTAGTTATTTTGAATCATGGCATCGTTGATTATGGACCGACACAACAAGTCTATAATCCTCAAAATATGGAAAAAGCTTTTAGTGCTGACCTTTCAGCTGTTCTGTTTTCCAAACAGGAGGGGGTGCAAGCGTGAATTCAATAATTGATTTTTTTGTAGCTTTAGGTAAATACGATTTTCTACAAAGTGCGCTGATAACAGCTGTGATGGTAGGAATCATGTCAGGAATAATCGGCAGTTTTATTATCTTACGTGGGATGTCGTTGATGGGAGATGCCATTTCCCATGCCGTATTGCCTGGGGTAGCTGTGGCCTATATGTTAGGTATCAATATTTTGATAGGAGCTTCTGTCTTTGGGATTTTGGCAGCCTTGTTGATCGGATTCGTGGCTTCGAAAAGTAAGATCAAGACCGACACGTCGATTGGGGTCGTCTTCAGTGCCTTTTATGCTTTGGGATTTATTTTGATTTCAATGGCTGAGAGTTCTAGCAACTTGCATCATATTTTGTTCGGTAATATTTTAGCCGTCAGTGATGCTGATATTATGACGACAACAGTTGTGTTAGGAATTGTGATCTTGTTCGTAGTTATTTTTTACAAGGAATTGTTGGTCACATCGTTTGATGAAACTTATGCCAAAACTTACGGATTGAATGTTCAAATCATTCACTATGCTTTGATGCTAGTTTTAACTTTGGTAACGGTATCTGCATTGCAAACGGTGGGAATAATTTTAGTGGTGGCAATGTTGATCACGCCGGCCGCAACAGCATTCTTGTGGACTGACAAACTTTCCACGATGCTCTTTTTAGCCGCCGGTTTTGGAATTGTCTCGTCGATCACTGGCTTGTACTTTAGCTACACATTCAATTGGGCATCGGGACCAGCGATTGTGATCGTTGCTGCAGCAATGTTTGCTATCTCTTTTATTGGAGCGCCTAAACAAAACTTCTTTAAATTAAAAAGGAGTGTGACCCAATGAAAAAGATTCTTACGACTGTGGTAGCAGTGTTTGCCCTGATTGGTGGGATGCATTTGTTCTTGCAGCAACGAGCTAATACTGTTAAAACACGTTCAGCTGACAGTACAGAAAAGTTGCGAGTTGTAACGACCAATTCAATTTTGGAAGATATGGTTCAAAATGTTGGTAAAGATCGCATTCATCTTTACAGTATTGTTAAACGTGGGACTGATCCACATGAATATGAACCCCAACCGAGTGATGTTTCAGAAGCAAATGAGGCGGATGTCATGTTTTATAATGGTTTGAATTTAGAGACTGGTGGCAATGGTTGGTTTACTAAACTAGTAGAAACTTCACACAAAAAATTCAATCGGGAAGTTTTCGCGGCCAGTAAAGATGTCAAAGCCAAACAACTGACAACTAATGTCAAAGAAGACGATCCCCACGCTTGGTTAGACTTGGAAAATGGCATAAAATACGTTGAGACGATCACGGAAGTTTTAAAACAGAAAGATCCTCGAAATGCCACCTTTTATCAGGCGAACGCGGATGCGTATGTAGCTAAATTACGAAAATTGCACGTTGAAGCTCAGTCGAAATATTTGGAAATCCCACAAGCTCAGCGTGTCTTGATAACCTCAGAAGGGGCGTTCAAATACTTTGCAGATGCTTATCACGTCACACCAGCGTATATTTGGGAAATTAACACTGAAGCCCAAGGGACGCCGGAACAGATGAAAAAGGTTATCGCAAAGATCAATGATTCAGAAGTTAAACATCTCTTTGTAGAGTCGTCTGTTTCCGCCAAATCGATGGATAAAGTTGCTAAAGAGACTGGTCTGGATATTTATTCCAAAGTGTTTACCGATTCTTTGGCCAAAAAAGGTGCTAAGGGCGATACGTATTATTCAATGATGAAATGGAATATTGAGCAGATTTATAAAGGTTTGAAATAAAAAATTCCTGTCAGTTATTATTACTGATAGGAATTTTTTTGTGATTAAATAAAGGTTCAATTTATAATATAATACAATTATAAAGAATAATATATTTGAAGGGTTATTAAAGGTGGTAGGAATTGAACAGAAGGCTAACTTTGTGGGGAAAGTTAATTTTTATAAATGTCGCGATTTTAATTTTGGTTCTTTTGAATATTTCGACGACAATATCGGTCAGTGCCAGTGCAACTGATGCGATAAATGAAAAAAAGGCCGGACTAGCGGACGCTCCCAGTAATCTAGGTTTGGATCCAAATATGTTTACTGCTCCCGATCTGAGTGGCTATACGAATGTTAAATTAGGAAACAGAGCAGAATTGGAAGATGAGAATGGTAATTCTGCAGAAATGAAACGTGGTCTGCCAATGAAGGCTATTCGAATGACCCAATATAAAGGAGAAATTGGTGCCATTTGGTCTAATTTAGACAATAACTATATTGATATTACTAAGCGTCAGACGATGTCAATGTGGCTTTATTTTGGGCCTTCAAAGCATGCGGATGGCAGTGAATTTGGGGATGGAATGGCGTTTGTCGTTCATAAATCTCGAGACAAAACCGATGCAATCGCTCATAAGGGTAGTACGATCGGTTCAGGTCAATCGCTTGGCGTTTGGGGACTTGATAATGATAAAACGGTCTCGAAACCAGATGTGATAGCTGCAACGGCTATTCAAAATAGCTGGGCATTAGAATTTGATACCTATATCAATAAGGCAAAACCCGGTGGCGCAAGTGGCTTTGATGATGACCGTTCTGGGGAGCACATAGCTTTTGGGCATCCTAGTGAAAGTGCTAATTACCAAGACCATTACCTAAGCGGCGGAATCTTTGATACTGATAAAGGTAATTATTTTACAATGGCACATTCTGATTTTCAAAATGTATCATTGCACGATGGAAAGTGGCACCATTTGACGATTGTTTGGGATCCAATGCTTTTCCAGATTCATTACAATTTTAACGATAAGGATCCTGTCACTGGTGCTAAACAAATAGGTGTCACCGGAGTCGATAATCATATTCAATCTTCAGAATTTGGTGGACCTGACAATATAGCTGATAAGAAACTTTATTGGGGCTTTACGGCTTCAACCGGGGACAATTATGAACCTAATTTGGTAGCGTTCGAGTCGATTCCTTCACAAGTAGAAGGCGAAACTAGTGCTGATATCAAGGATCTCAGTCAGAATAAAACGGTTGACGATGACGATAATGCCGTTAATTCGAATGACCAATTAGCTTTCAACTATAACTTGAAATATAATACCGGTAATGATGATTGGAAAGGCATCGTCACTAATTTGAATTTGCCAACGAATGTTACTTACACACCAGATGCGGATAATGTGATCGGTAAAGTAACTTATGCGGATGGAACGACTGAACCAATTAAGAATTCCGACTTTACGATAGATGAGAGAACTAACAAGACAGTCCTTCGTCACACTTTGGGGAAGAGTTTAACCAAGGATACGTTAAAGACGGCAACGATTACTATCTACGGTGTAGCTAATAATGTCGACAGCGACACGACAGTGCCAGCAACACGTTCTAGAATTGACAGTGCCACGTTGATCAAGGATGTGGATATGGACTCTTTTGTTATCAAGAAAAGTAAACCGATCAACTTAACTTTGGACCAAAATAACATTTCGGTGAGTCCTAATAAAGACGCCAACATCACTGGTACGGTCAATTATGTAGATAATTCAACCGTTGATAACTCAGATATTACTGTTTATCAAAAACTCAATGGGAAAGATTTGCCAAGCTTTAAAATGAACGATGCTTTGAATAATAATTCGGCCAGTGGAAAATTGAATTTCAATGTCTCAGCGGCAGATTTGACAGAGGATTCTAATACATTGGAAGTTTATGTCAAAGATGGCAATGGCAATAGATCAGCTACGCAAACAGTTACGATTGCAAAAAAGGGCGGTCTGACCTTGAAAGTTGAAGATTACTCTTTTGGCAGTATCAATCAATTCTCGCAATCGATGCTTATTCCGCGCAAAGGTTTATGGAATATTACTGTGACAGATATGCGTGAAGACGGAACTACCTCGCCTTGGACTTTGTCAGCCCAAAATAGCGGACTCTATAATGACAAAAACACTCGCTTCAATGGAAATATGATTTATCGATCGGCCAACGGTTTGGAACAAAACATCAGTGGAAATTCTTTCTTACCGATTGCCAGTGGTTTGAAAACCCAAAGTGGCGAACAGGAAACGAATATCGGTAAATTATGGAATGATTCTGAAGGATTAATGCTTCGCTCTGATGGGATGTCATCAGAAGGTGCGTACAGTGGAAAGGTGAACTGGACGTTGAGTGATACAGTTTAGTTTTACTAGAATAATTGTAAGTCAACTACCACGGACTAAAGTCCGTGGCTTGTAAGTAATAAACAAGCTCTCTGTTTATTAGCTACAATTTGCATAGATACAGCACTGCGTACCATCCGAAGATGCTATGTCTTACACGCTAATTACCAATGCCTTTTTAGTCCGCAAGTTGCCAAACGGACTTTATATTCCTATTGTTTTGCTAATCCTTTATTTAGAATATTGATAGCCGCATTATAATCCCTAATGTGATGTTTGTGACAGACTGGACAAGTCCATTGTCTGTCGGCTAGAGTCAATTTGTCAGCACCACTCAAAATGTGTCCGCAATTTGAACATGTTTGGGTGGTGTTTTTTGGATCTATAGTCAAAAATTTTCTACCATATAA
>NZ_AZEZ01000048.1:15046-15794 GCF_001434275.1 Companilactobacillus mindensis DSM 14500
CGTTGATTGCGTATCTTGATATTCAGTTTTGCTACTAAAAGTCTCTGTTTCTGATAATTCCTTGATTCTCTTAATTTGCGGTGTTCTTTTTTAGCACGGTTCATGCGACGTGATAGAGTTCTTCGTTCTTTAGATAATCTCTTTTTCATTTTTCGATAAAATCTGGGATTATCGACTACAACATTATTACTTGTAGTAAGGAAGTTCTCAGTATTCAAATCGATTCCAATATTACTACCAGTTTTTATTTTCTGATCAACAAAAGGGGTATCAGAACCGAGTTGAAGTGAAATAAAATATCTGTTACATGGATCTTTACTAATAGTCACAGTACCGATTCTTATATTTTTTTTATCACGAAATATTTCTTTATTGTATCCTTTGATCCTAAGTGTTCCTAATTTAGGAATCTTGATATGCTTATCATCTAGGAGTCTAACTGACCCAGTATAAACATTCATTTTAGATTTCTTTGAATACTGACAGGAAGTTTGATACTTTTCAGAGTAATTCTTTTTATGAAATTTGGGAGTTCCAGCCTTATGAACTTTTCGAAACATTGCCCAAGCCTTCAAATAACTCATTTTTGCGTTGGCTTTGGCCAAGCTATCGATTTTTTTATTCTCCATATATTGGTAATGATTAGATAATTCACGAATATTTTTACGCTCTATTAGTTCTGAAATCCGATTTTGAATAATTTTAAGGCCTATCCCAATTTGTTTTAATCGGTATATTTCTTTATCGA
>NZ_AZEZ01000048.1:15902-29872 GCF_001434275.1 Companilactobacillus mindensis DSM 14500
GCCTTCGCAACATGATTATATACGAACCTACGTTCTTACAGCAACCGAAAATCACAAAAAAATAGGCTGTCCATCCCACGACTAAAGTCATGGGAATTCCGCCAATTAATTTAAAAGAGCAGGATAAAACGTGGTCAGCTTTCGAGTATTAACGCAAAGACGCCTCTGATTCAGCATTTCGAATCAGAGACGTCTTTTTGTTAAACGGAAAAAGCTATGTTTTGTCCTAGACTCTTTCCTACGATTAGTTATAATGTGAAAATTCAATCAGTTCCTAAAGTATCGTCGCCCAACAAATTCTTTTTAGCTCTGAGTTTTTTGAGTTCAATATTCCAAGTGCTTACTAAGACTAGAACTGAACCAGTCCAAGCTAGTGGGTTGGCCAATGCGGCACCGTAGAAACCAAAGAATTTGATCAAAACGATTCCGGCAAAGACCCGCATCAATAGCTCGGCAATTCCAGCAATGGTAGGGGCTTTTTGATTGCCCAGACCTTGGAGCGTATATCTGACGATAAAGAGAATCGACAGGATAAAGTAAGTTGAACCGTTGAACCAGTAGTAAATTTGAACCAAATGTAAGACTGCTTCTTGACTACCATTCATGAACAAGTGTGAAATACTGCGACCAAAGGCAATCAAGAAACCACCAATGACTAAACTGGAACCGACTGAAACAGTGATACCAGCTTTAACTCCTTGAAGGATCCGGTCAAACTTTTTAGCACCTAAGTTCTGCGAAGTGTAATTGACCAAAGCCAACCCGAAACTGAAGGCAGGCAAGGTAGCAATCTGTTCAACTCTACCGGCAACCGTATAAGCAGCTACGGCGTTGGCACCGAGTGTATTCAGCATGACTTGTAAAATAATAGATCCGATGGCAATGATCGAAGACTGAAATCCCATAGGCAAACTGATGCTCAATAGTTCTTTGATCTCAGCTTTATCGATCTTAAAGTCGCTTTTTGTCAAAATTAAATATGGAATGTGCTTCCGAATATAGAAGTAGAGGATCACGAAGGTGATGGTCTGAGCGACGACCGTGGCTAACCCCGCACCAGCTACTCCCATGTGTAGATAAAGAATGAAGACTAATTCTAAAAGAATGTTCAAGACCGTACTTACGATCAAGAAGAAGAGTGGAACACGAGAATCCCCAAGAGCTCGCATTGTATTTCCTAAAAAGTCGAAACCGACAAAAGAAAATATTCCTGCAAAAATTATTTCCAAGAAGATAAATGAATCATGAATCAAAACTTTTGGCGTCTGCATGGCCACAAGTAGAGGATAAGCAATCAACAAAGCGATAATCGTAAAAATTACCGCGATACAAACGGAAATAATAATCCCCGATGCAAAACTTTGCCGAACGCCTTTTTCGTCATTCGCTCCATATTTCCTAGCAGTCAAAATCGTCAGACCACTAGTCATACCTTGAGCAAATCCGATTACTAATGCAGTTAATCCCCCCGTTGCACCAACACTGGCTAAAGCATCAACACTGATTGTTTTCCCAACAATCAACGTATCGATAAAACTGTAGAATTGTTGGAAAAAGTTACCTAATAATAAAGGAATCGTATACAGAAATATGACTTTCATAGGTCTTCCGTTAGTTAGATCTATCATATGTCAAAATCCCTTTCATAAAGATTATAACTATTTTAGCATGTTTAAATTTATTGATGAGGGTAGAAGCACATAAAAGTTAAGTTAATGTTATAAATGTACAAAAAGGATTTAAAGATAATTGAATACGATTCTTTTTCAAGTTTGGTTGTTCACTGCCGTCTTCCATGAAATTACGGCGGATTGCTGGAACGCAGTGAGAGCAACTTGGAGCCAATTTAAAAATTGTCTTCAAGCTTGTCTGTCTCTAACCTGGCAGAGAAACGCCAGCTAAGAGACACCACGGCTGAGCATCCACCAGAATTCCATTCCAGACTAGAGGGTTTAAGGATTTTGGGCTTTGAGATATTGATATAGGCAGTTTTATTAAAAATATCAATGAGTATGATTTGGAATTAGTTCACTGCCGTTTTCCGTGAAATTCTGGTGGACACTGGAACGCAGTGAAAGCAGCTTAGAGCCAATTACAGTATTGTAGATTTAATGATTCTATAGTTTATTTAAAGCAATACTAAAAAGGTCATCCAGTTGATTTTGTTGGATGGCCTATTAGTATATCTTAATAATTGTATGTAACCAAAGTTGAAAAAAAACTGAATACGATTGCATTAAAATAAGCCATCTAGTTTTCCTAGATGACTTATTTCCTATCATTAGTTGTTCTTACAGCGTTCCAGCAATCCGCCGTAATTTCATGGAAGACGGCAAGTATAAACATATTAATAGATAAAATCCGGGGGAGGATAGTTTTATTCAATTAATAAGTTAAAGTGATTTGTTGGTTGGCAGTTAATGGCAATTCTTTACCGTCAAAAATTACGGCGGTATCTTTGTCAACGGTGATACTGAGGTCGTTGGCCGAAATTTCAAATTCGAAGTGAATGCCTTTGAAGATCATCTTGAATTCGATCTTTTGCCACTGTTTAGGAACGTTTGGCGTGATCTCTAATAAATTGCCACGGTAATCGACGCCGGCAAAGAATGACGTGACCACATTCAGCGTTGCTCCCATGACACCAAGGTGAATACCTTCAGCGGTCGTTCCACCTTGAATGTCATAGTAATCGCTGGTCAAAGCTTCATAGAACAATTCCCAGGCAGTATTTGTTTCGCCAACTTTTAACATCAACATTGAGTAGACGATTCTAGAAAGCGTTGAGCCATGGGTAGTTCTGGCAATGTAGTACTTGATATTGTCATTGATGAATTTATTAGGATTACTGATGGGATAGCCTAGATCAGCTAAGATATCTAGGAAATCGGCTTCTTTGATGTTGAACAGAGGCATCAAAGCGTCGGCTTGTTTAGCAACTTGATAGTTGTCAGGGGAGTCGTGATGAGCCTTCAAGATCCGGTCCATTCTGGAAATGTTGCCGTATTGTTGACGATATTTGTCAAAGTCGAGTCGTTTCAAGTCGAAATAACCTTCGAATTGACCTAAAATGTTGCCATCAAAGTCGAGCTTCAAGTTATGACGGATGTCATCGATCTTGGTCAGATCATTTTTAGTAAATTTAGCCCGTTTCAAATTATTGTCGATCACATCTTCAGGCTGTGATTTGATTAAAGCACTGACCTTTTTGAAAAGCCAACTGACCATGATATTCGTGTAAGCATTGTTTTTGAGGCCTTTATTCTCTTGACCAGGATAATCTTCGTGGAATTCGTCCGGTCCCATGACGTTTGAAATACTGTATTTGCCAGTATCGCCTTCGGGTTGGGATTTGTCGATCCAGAATTTAGTAATATCGAGTAACATTTCTAGACCATATTCACCTAAGAATTTTTCGTCGTTGGTTAAGTTGTAATAATTCAATATATTGTAGGCAATAGCTAGGGAAACGTGACGTTGTTTTCTGGAGTTATCTGGGTCCCATTTGTTAGTTATAGGATTTAAGTGAACTTCTTGGGATTGTTCATCACCATACATACCGCTTTACCAAGGGAACATTGCTCCACTGAAACCATCAGCCGAAGCGTAGCAGCTTTGAGACGATTGTAACGATACATGAGTAAGTATTTGACTAATTCTGGCGTGTGCAAAATATAGAAGTTCATGTCGAATAATTCATCCCAGAAAATATGGCCCCGATAACCTTCACCGGTCAAGCCACGTGAACCGACTGAAGCATCCAAGTCAGCATTGGCATTGAGTTGAGCGGCATTGGTCATACTGAAGCTGTTCAGACGCAGTAATTTTTGGGCGGTAATATCGCCGGAAATAACGACGTCTTCCTGGTTCCAAATCTTTTGCCAATTTTGTTGCGATTGTGCTTGGGCAGCTTGAAAATTAGCTAAAAATTCTTGTTCATTAGCTGCTTGTTCAACCGGTTTTTTGGTTTCTAAGGAAGTGTAGATAGTAACGAACTTTTCAAAGTTATAAGTTTGATTTTGTTGAGCATCAAACGTGATTGTTTGGTGAGCAATGTTGGAAAGGTTGTCCATTGCATAGATTGGATCGGTGATATTTGGATACGAGATGCCAGTCTTGATAGCGATATCGATCTTTGATTGTGAAGTGTGGGCCAGTAAGGTCACTTCTTGTTGGTTGTTTTCAATTTTATCGGTGACTAAATGTTTACTGGCTAAATTGCGATATCTTTCCACGTTGGAATTAGTGACGGAAGCGTCGATCTCGGTAACGATTTTGATTTCACCAGAGAAGTTCAATGGTTGAATGGAGTATTGCAAATAATAATTGTGATAATTTTTGAGATCAGCGACTTTTTTCTCAATGACCTTCAATTCACGACCGTCGATCAAACGAATCAATAGAGTAGTCGTCAAAACGCCGGTTTTGAGATCCAATGAACGCAAAGCTTCCTTTATATATCTTTCATCGATCTTGAAGTAGTCGCTACCATCGACGCTAAAAGTAATGAACTGCGCATTAGGTAGGTTGACGAGATCTTCGTTGATCACGTTGCGGCCATTGATTGGCGTTGCTAGTTGATTGAAGACGCCAGCTACGTATGTAGCGGGATAATTGTCGTCACAAGCCTTGGCTTCTAAATAAGTTCCACGTAGACCAAAGTAGCCATTACCAATAGTTTGCATCGATTCTTGACCATATTGGCGTTTACCGTGGTCGATGCCGTAATAATCCAAATGCCAAGTAGCGTAGTCATTTTCGTTGGCCGTAGCTGTGGCGAGATCGGATGCTTCAATATCTTTCATATTGATTACTGGTAGATGGAAGACATCTTCTAGTTCGCTGCCAAAATCGATTGGCTGGTTTTGGTAATTAATAATATTTTTTTTGAGAATGGTCTCAACTGGATTAGTGATAACAATTACATCGATAGTGTCGGAGAATTCGTCGCGAAAAGCTTGCAAATTCTGTTTGAGCTGAAGTTTAGAATTAAAACTGTAAGTATTTTCGTCAATCGTATTTTCGTTATTCGAATACATTATTTGATCAGCGGTGATCTTTAAATACAATGGTTTCATAATCATTTCCTCCGTAAGTAAGCAAAATTGCGACACATAATATGTTTAAACATATCCATACACTTTATATTATACACCCTATACATATTGGATTAGTCTACTTTTCATAATAATTTATATCCAAAATTGATGTTTATACATGCTGGAAAGTAATATAGTAATAGGTGGATATGTAAACGATTACTAAATTTAGGAGGTGCTTTTTATGAAAGGTACAGTTAAAATGCTCGCACCTGTCACTGGACAAGCAGTGAACATTTCCGACGTTCACGATCCAATGTTTTCAGAAAAAGCAATGGGTGAAGGCTTTGGAGTTATTCCAACAAATCAAGATGTTGTAGCTCCAGTTTCAGGTAAAATTATGCTGGTAGCTTCAACTAAGCATACTGTGGGATTCAGTACCGATGATGGGCTTGAGGTATTGGTTCACATGGGTGTTGATACAGTCGAATTGAATGGAGCTCCATTCAAACTCTTCGTTAAAGAAGGCGACAGTGTCAAGGCTGGCGATAAGATTGCTACGATGGATATCGATGCCGTCAAAAAAGCGGGTAAAGTAACCGACGTTATTGTTGCTATTACGAATACCGCTAAGATGGTCAAAGAGATCCTAGTCCAGACTGGTGATGTTAAAGCCGGTGACGAGATGGCCACAGTCGAATTGATGGCTCCCGGTGAAACAACTGCTAAACCATCAAAGAATGTTGACTATGACAAATTAGGTCAAGACATTGTTAAAAATGTTGGTGGTGTTAATAATGTTGAAAATGTTATCCACTGTATTACCCGGGTACGTTTTTATTTGAAGGATGACAACAAAGCTAACGACGAAGTTATCAAGAATATGAAAGGTGTTTTGGATGTTGCCAAAGCTGGTGGTCAGTATCAAGTTGTTATTGGACCAGCAGTTGAAGATGTTTTTGACGCCGTAGTTAAAGCTTTGGGACCAGGTTTCGGTGGCGATTCTGAAGTGAAGGCAGAAAAGGTAAAAGCACCAAAGGGTGTTTGGCCAAAGACAAAGTTTTATTTTAGTGCTCTAATCGGTGTTATTACTGCCAGTATGATGCCCGTTATCGGGTTGTTAGCTGCATCAGGTATTTTAAAAGGACTATTAGCTTTAATTGTTTCAGCCAAATGGATCTCGCCAACAAGTTCGACTTATATGATCATCAATGCGATGGGAGATTCAGTGTTCTATTTCCTTCCTATATTAGTTGGATTTACCGCTGCTAAGAGATTGGGAGCAAACCAAATCATCATGGGTGTTATCGGTGGTGTTTTGGCTTATCCAACTTTGGTACAAGTTGCTACAAAGACAAGCAGTACCGCAATGAATATCAATGGTGACTTCTTTGGTATTCCGATTCACATCGCTAACTATACTTATTCCATTTTCCCAATGATTGCCGCCGCTTGGTTGGCATCAAAGGTTGAACCATGGCTCAAGAAACACATTGTTATGTCTCTCAGAATGATTCTCAGTCCTTTACTAGAAGTCTTCATTGTCAGTGCAGTTGTTATTGTACTTGTCGGACCTATTATTACTTTGTTAAGTTCATATTTAGCAAATGGTATCGTGGCTCTATTGAAATTCAGTCCCGCAATCTCTGGCTTGTTGATTGGTGGATTTTATCAATGCTTGGTTATTTTCGGATTACACTGGGCCGTTATTCCAGTTGTTGCTAGTCAAATTGCTACGACTGGACACAGTGCTTTGAATGCTATCGTTTCTGCAACAATGGTTGCTCAAGGTGCCGCTGCTATGGCTGTCTTCGTTAAGACTAAGAAGAACATCGACATGAAACAAATTGCCGGTGCCGCAACACTTTCAGCTTTCTCAGGTGTTACAGAACCAGCTATGTATGGTATTAACTTGAAATACGGACGTGTATTCTGGACAGCTAACATCGGTAGTGCCGTTGGTGGTTTGTTAACAGGCTTACTACACGTTGATATGTGGGGCTTTGCTGGTTCCTTGATTGGATTTGCTTCATTCATCAATCCTAAAGGAATCGATGGCAGTTTCACAGGTTACTTGATTGCTTCAGCCGCTACGATTGTTGTTTCGTTCGTATGTACATACCTCTTCGGATTCAAGGAAGAAGATCTTGAAAGCAGTCACGCAGTTGAAAAAGTAAGATTAGGTAGTCGTGAACCAGCTGCAACTAACTAATTAAGATATCAATATAATTGTATTAAGTAGAAAGATTTGTCATATAATAATGACAAATCTTTTTATTTTTCGGAGGCATCGATAATGTCAGAAATAAAAATTAGACCGGTAAAACCGGAAGAAGTTGAAGAACTTTGGGAGATTGCCTTTAGTGATCCCAATGCTGCTTGGACTAAGTTAAACGGACCATATTTCCATGATGATTTACCTAGTAAAGAAGATTTCATCAATGTCTTGGCTTATAAGAATTGGATCAATGATCCTAATCGTTTGATCATTACTTACGATGACCGGATAGTCGGTTCGGTTGGAGCTAATTTTGAAGATGGCGATTTGAAAAGATGGTTAGATATGGGTATCACTATTTATCCTGAGGATATGTGGGACAAACACATCGGTAGCCAGGCTTTAAAATTATTTATAAGTTATTTGTTCAATCTTTATGATTTGCCACACGTAGGCTTAACAACTTGGTCAGGCGATCATCGGATGATGCACGTGGCTCAAAAGATAGGTATGAAAGAAGAAGCCAGGATCAGACAAGTTCGCTTTTATGAAGGCAAATATTATGATTCGATGAAATATGGCGTTTTACGTGACGAGTGGTCGGAGAATAACCAGTAGAATCATGGACTTTTCAGCGATTTCTACTTACAATTAAATGTGTTTCTACTATATAAAAGGAGTTTTTAAGATGGAGTACATAATCGGCGTTGATATTGGCACTACCAGTACAAAGAGCGTCCTCTACGATATGAAGGGAAAAGTATTAGCGTATGCCAATGTCGGCTATAAGCTCTATCAAGATATTCCGGATATGGCCGAGGAAGATCCAGAAGATATTTTTGAGGCCGTTTTAAATGTAATGGGTCAAGTGATCAGAAAGAGCAAAGTGAATACCGAATCGATCAAAGGGGTATCTTTTTCTTCAGCGATGCACAGTTTGATCTTAATGGATCAAAACAATCACCCGTTGACTAGAGCAATTACTTGGGCCGACAATCGTGCCGCTAAATACAGTGAAGAACTAAAGAAAAACGGCATTGGATCTCAGATCTATGCCAAAACTGGAACGCCGATCCACCCGATGGCACCTTTATCCAAAATTATTTGGTTGCGCCATGAGAAACCAGAGTTATTCAAAGAAACTAAGAAGTTCATTGACTTGAAGACGTACGTTTTCTTCAAACTCTTTGGTGTTTATAAAATGGAATATTCAATTGCTTCGGCTACAGGGATGTTCAATATTTTTAAATTACAGTGGGAAAAACAAGCTTTGGACTTGTTACAGATCAATGCTAATCAGTTGCCAGAATTAGTTGAACCAACTGCAACTATTACTGGCATCAAACAAAAGTATGGTGAGTTATTAGGATTGTCAGCTGATGTGCCATTTATCTTTGGCGCAAGTGACGGAGTATTGTCTAATTTAGGCGTCAATGCCATTGATCCTGGAGTAGTAGCAGTAACAATCGGGACTAGTGGAGCCGTCAGAGTCGTTGTCGATAAACCAGTCGTTGATCCCGATGGCAAATTGTTCTGTTACGCTTTGACAAAAGACAAGTGGGTCGTCGGTGGGCCGGTCAACAACGGTGGTATCGTCTTTCGCTGGGTCAAAGATCAATTATTTGCTCCTGAGAAGATCACAGCTGAACAAATGCAAGTTTCAACGTATGATATTTTGACGCAAATTGCCGAAAAAATTCCCGCCGGTTCAGATGGCTTGCTGTTCCATCCGTATTTGGGTGGTGAAAGAGCCCCAATTTGGAACGCTTATGCCCGAGGATCGTTCTTTGGCCTAACACGCAAACACACTCGAGCCCACATGGTCAGAGCGGCCTTAGAAGGAATCGTTTATAACTTGTACGTTGTTATGTTGACGATTGAAAAAATTACTGGGAAACCTAAGAGTATCCAAGCAACTGGTGGTTTTGCCCGTTCGAAGTTGTGGCGTCAAATGTTGGCGGATATCTTTGAGCAAGACGTGACGATCCCAGAAAGTTTTGAAAGTTCTTGTTTGGGAGCAGCCGTTTTGGGAATGTATGCTCTGGGATATATTGATGATCTTTCAGCGGTCAAAGGTATGGTCGGCGTAACTGATGTTCATCATCCAAATGTTAAAAACTTTGAAGTTTATCGAGAATTGTTACCGATTTGGATCCGAGTATCGGAAGTTTTGGAACCAGAATACAAGGAAATTGCCGAATTTCAAAAGAAGCATAGTAATTAAGTTATTATTTTGAAAAGTTGTTTCTAATTATCATTTACATGGAAAAAGTGGCATAAACGTTGATATAATAACGTTTATGCCACTTTTTTTAATCTTTTTATAACTTGATTACTAATAAAATAACAATTAATTTTCAGAATATGTCATGAAATATACCCTTTTTTATGAAATTTAAAACCTTGATATACCAACGCTAGAACGTTTGTTTGTTTCGATAGTATTACTATTATTACAGAAAGGTGGATTTTTGTAACTTTACAGTAGTTGTTGTGTAATAAATACCTGTTAGTATATGCAACATAGCAAATGAGGGCTAAACAATTTTAAATATAAGGATGTAATTAATTCATGAAAAAAGTTTTATCTATCGCTTTAGTAAGTGCTACAGTATTATCAGCAATCTCAGCAACAGCCAAGACTGCTCAAGCTGCAGTCTCAATCGACAGTAACCACGTTCAAGTTGAAGCAGGGGATACATACAAGAGTATCGCAGCTAACAACGGTGTAACAATCGCTGAACTAGAACAAGCTAACGGTCGCGAAGTTGGCGGATTTGACTTAATCTTCCCTGGTGAAACAGTTACATTGCCAGGTGCTACACAAACACAAGCACAATCAACACCAGTTGCAGATACAACAGCAACTACTGAAGATACAAGTTACCAAGCACCACAACAAGATACAACAACACAAACAACAACAGCTCAAGATACAACATCACAAGTTGCAACAACTCAAAGTGCTACACAAACACAAACAACAAGCACAACTGGTACATCACAAGGAACATTTAAGATTTCATTCTATGATCCAGCCGTACTAGGTTCAAACATGGGTTATTCAGGTGTTGCTGCTAACCTTTCAGTATTCCCTAAGGGTACAACACTTAAAATCACACTTTCTGACGGTACAGTCTTGATCAGAACAGTTAATGATACAGGTACATTTGCATACAGTAACCCTAACCAATTAGACGTTGCTATGCCAAATAACCAAATTCCTTCATACGGTGTTACAACAGCTTCTGTTGAAGTACTTTAATAATTAGAGGGTAGTAGAAACAGACGTTTTTACTAAAATAAATATAAATATTTGTCGATTGAGAGAGACTTGATTAATTTCAAGTCTCTTTTTTGTGCTGCTAGAAAAATAAGAACTGTTTATGATGAAAACGAAATGAATTAACTGTCGAGGTGGATATCATGGGGATGAACCAAGAACAAGCGCAAACCTTTTTAGATCAACTGAACCAACTGCGCAATGAATTATATAATTTGATTCCGATTGAACAGAAACATTTGCGAAAAGAAATTACCCGAGCCTATATCACCATCAACAAACCGGATGATTTGAAGGGACAGATTGAAGCAGTCCCGGATGGCTTGGAGATCATGTATGACATCATGCATCAGACGGCCTTGAGTAAAAAATATCATTTCAACGAAAGACAGAATCAAATTTGGCATCAGATAAATGATTTATTTGATAAACATCGCAAATTTAGCTTGGGAGCGGTGATCAATGCTTGGGCAATGTTCCATTAGGCGTTAAATTATAAAATGTCTAATAATCTTACTGGCTTATAAAGAATATTAATCCTATACTTATAAGCAAAGAGGGGGAACGAAAATGATTAATACAAGTTCTGATTGTACTGAAATTCTAGTTGGTAAAGCTGCTAGTATGGATGGTTCGACAATTGTCGCTCGTAACGAAGACGGCTATGCTCCTATCAATCCAATTAAATTTGTTGTACACGCTGCTAAAGATCAAAAAGATGCAGTTTATACTTCAGTAACTACAGGTGTTAAAGTGCCGTTGCCTGATCACGCTTATCGTTACACCGCTACACCTTAGGCTGACCAAAGCGATGGCCAATATGAAGAAGCTGGTATTAACGAGTTTAACGTTGGTATGAGTTCAACTGAAACTACGGCAACGAATGCCCGTGTACTTGGCTATGATCCACTAGTTCACGATGGTATCGACGAAGAAGCGATGTTGACCTTAGTTTTGCCATATGTAAAAACTGCCAAGGAAGGTGCCAAACGTTTAGGCGCTTTGTTAGAAAAATATGGTACCGGCGAATGTAACAGTATTGCCTTTAATGATAAAGATGAAATTTGGCTTTTGGAAACAGCTGGCGGTCACCACTGGGCTGCTATGCGTTTGCCAGAAGATACTTACGCAATCGTACCTAATCAAACTGTGATGCAAGAAGTTTACGTTAACGATACTGATAACTTCTTGGTCGCAACTGATTTAGTCGAATTCGTTGAAAAGCACCACTTGAATCCACAACCAGGTCACTTCAATTTCCGTAACATCTTTGGAACTCAAAGTGAAGCTGATGCTTATTACAACACGCCACGGACATGGTATGGCCAAAAGTTATTCAATCCAGAATTGACTCAAGATCCTACAAGTCAGGATATGAAATTGGCTATGAAGCCAAGTAAAAAGATTGCCATTGAAGATGTCGAGTTCTTCTTGTCATCACACTACAATGGAACTAAATTTGATCCATTTGGGACCTTTGCTTCTGGAACTAAAGAAGAACAACGCCAATTCCGTTCTATTGCAATGGATCGTAATCAAGCTTCATCAATTTTGCAAATCAGAAATGATGTTGACGACGACCACGCAGCTATTCAATGGATTGCCTTAGGATTCTTTGCATACAGTCCTTACGTGCCATTCTTTACTAATATTACTGATACGCCAGAAGACTACAAGAATACTACTAACGACGTTTCGGTCGACAATGTCTACTGGTTAGAAAAGACTCTATCAGTGTTGATCGAGCCACATTTCCACGAATATGCCGAAACTGTCAATGCTTATCTTGATGCATGTCAATCATATGCACGTCAACGAGTTGAGGCTACCGATGAAAATATTGCCGGGGATGTTTCCGAATACTTGACGAAGAGTAATTTGGAGACCGCTGGTGAAATTTCTAAACGGACGCATAAATTATTCGACAGTATCGTTAAACAAGGTTTGAACCTCTCCAAGACCACTTGGGAAAAGGGTCAGAATTTATAATTGAATCAATAAAAGCTATAACCGATTTGAAATTTTCGGTTATAGTTTTTTTAGTTCAAAATATTTTTTAGTTGACTAAGTCAAAAATAGTTTTAAACTTTGGTAATAAATCTAATTTGGTGGTTTTTATGAAAAAACGCAACTTATTAATTGAAGTAATATTTTTGACGATGTTGGTGTTAATGGGCAGTGTCGTTTCGACTCAAGCGGTTGCTGCCAGCACTACTCAAGCACCTAAACGCCAGATTCCAACCTTGTTCTTTCATGGTTTCGGTGGCACGGTCCATTCGATGGATTATTTGATTGATCAAGCTCAAAGAGACGGCTATGCAACTCGGACTTTGACGATCGTAGTTAATCCTAAAGGAAAAGTCAAAACGTATGGTACTTGGAAAAAGTCAGCTAAGAATCCTGAAATGCAAGTATTATTTGTCAACAACCATGAATCAGATTACCATCACACGGCCAAATGGATCGATTCGATCTTGAAGTTGTTGCATCAAAAATATGGTGTGACACGTTTTAACGCCGTAGCACATTCGTGGGGCAATAATGCCATTATGTACTATTTGGAAAATTACAGTCAGAAGAAAAATCAACCACAGATCGATTCATTAGTTAATATTGCGGCACCAATGCAAGTTCTGAACCGAGATATTTATCGCCGTAACGATTGGCGTTATTCAAATCAGTTGAATAAGGATTTTCGCAGCTATACTAGACCTGATTCAACGATGCAGAATTTACACGTTAGAGAGTTAAACATTATGGGGCAGCTGAGCCCAGAAGATCATTTTGACAAAGCAGTGCCGGTCTCTTCTGCTAGATCATTGCGAAGAGTCTTTAAAGGACCACATCAGACGTATCAAGCTCGCCTGTTCACCGGCCCAAGAGCTGAGCACAGTGCTTTGACCCGTCGTAATCCCAAAGTCTTACATGATATTGAACATTTTTGGTGGGTCAGAGATTAGAAAGGCAATAGAAACTACATAACTAATTCATTCTTTCGTCACATTTTTTCTTTATATTAATAATAATAAATATTAAATCGAAAAAAATAGGTGATGGAATGAATTTTTTACTAATGGCAATAGTTTTTATTCTAGGACTTTTCCTTTTGATATCAGGAACGCATACCAAAAATAACACCGGTGCCAAATTTCTTTATTTCATTGGGATGTTAAATGTCTTGTTAGCCATGTATATTGCTTGGCCAAAATGAATCGCAAGAGAGTGAAACAAACCGTTTAGCTTTTGTAACTCATAGTGTAACAACTGTACAATCCAAAATACCCCTTGATTCTCAATCTGGGTTCTTTTTCAACTTTGGTTACATAACAATTATTTAGATATACTAATAGGCCATCCAAAAATCAGCTGGATGACCTATTTTAGTAGTGCGCCCGGCATGGGCGCTAACTTGGTGGCGAAAGTCCACTGT
>NZ_AZEZ01000049.1 GCF_001434275.1 Companilactobacillus mindensis DSM 14500
TTTTTTTCGTCCATCTTAATTACTCCTAACATTAAAATAATGACTTCAGTTTAGATACGCGGCTCTTACAGTTAGTTATTCAAATTTTGTTGCTATATTTATAAAGAATCTCTGTAAAAGACAATTAAAAAATTCGAATTGAAAATAGCGGAATCTGTAATAGTTTTTAAGTATTTAAAGCATAGCAAATTTAGTTGATTTGGACGCATATATTGAATTAAAAATGTATTCAATTCAATAACTAAAAGCCTGATTTCATAGCTATCAGCAGACCGAGTGAAACAAGGTCAATGCGCACTTACACATAGAA
>NZ_AZEZ01000010.1 GCF_001434275.1 Companilactobacillus mindensis DSM 14500
TGATTATCAAATGAATTTATATTATTTCATATGACAACCACAAAGGGATTATCGCAGTAAAGCGATTCCCAATAAATTATTCTTTTGGCCTTGATAAAAATGGACAAATAGCCAAGTAAGGATCAAAACAACATTGATAAGTAGAATAGCTCTAGTTGAAAGCGAATTCCAATTCAATATTTGTTCGTAAAATTTATGCGATATATTAATAAGTTGCTGATGATTCATACCGTGTAATTGTTTTGAGTAGGCTTGCGTACTGATTTCGTGTTTTGACAAGGTAAAGGTGTGCTTGACGTGCCAATTCCACCAAGCAAAAGGCAAATAACCGACACCCATAGTTGCGATAAATTGAATAGGAACCGTTAAGATCCGGCGCCACTTCCAAGCATGATTGGTAATCAAGGTATAGAGGAAAAAAAGCGCAATCATAACAACATAAAAAGTCGCTGAATTTTTAACTAACAATAATGTAGCCGAAAAGATAGCTACGTGACTGCAGAGTAGGATCGGCTTTTTGCGATAGACAAAGATACCAACTAATGCAGCAATCGTGATAATAGGTAAAACGTAATCAACTAATAAATTATTCAGCCGAATTGCAACATTAAAGACAAATGAAATGGCCAGCGTAAAGCAGAGCCCAAAACCAGTTAATGCACGTGATCGGTCGCGCAGTCCGGCAAAAATAGCATAGGCTGCAGCCCAAATCAAAATAAATTGCCCCACTAGCATTGATCCGTCGCTGAATCCGACCCAGTGGACAAATTGGGTGATAAATAAGGCAGTTGCGGGTGGATATGAAGTAAATGAAATCAATTTATCACTGGCCGTCGGCAAATGACCTGTGAAAGTCATGAATTTTACCATGACTGCCCAAGGCGAAAAATTATCATAGTGAACAAGCGGACTGTTCCAAAGTGCGTTACCGGTAATTAGTCCTAAGATGATCATCCAAAAATCGAATAAATGGATTCCCTCAAATTGCAACGAAACTTTTTTCCATAGACCCAAGATAAACCAGACGACCGTGAGAAAAATTCCCAAGTAAGTTACGAATTTGATGCCAAAATTCAGCCAACTAGTTATGGCAAATCCATACAAAATCAATATTTGCACTAGCATCGATGTGATCCAAGACAAATAAGGACTGACACCTAGTCGACGGACAGTACTGGCGTAGCCTAATAGTCCAACAGTATATAAAATAAATCCAACCCATTGTGGCATGAAACTTCTTCCCCCCTAAAACCGATTAAATCGGCTACTGATTTTTCGTTCGATGGCCCTTGCTCTAACGACTAAATTCATGTATAGCTCATCAAATGGCGTAACCCACGTATCCTGAACACTAGGCAAGGTTTTGTTGGAGCCATCGTAGATAAGTTGTAAGTAGTAGTCGCGATTCTTTTCATCCGGAATCTCGACTTGAGCACTGTAAATTGATGTGTTGTCGCGACGGCTGATTCGCGCGATCGTTCCGATAAGTTTGACGTTGAATCTGGCGTGATGAATTTGAATATTAACTTTATCGCCGACTTCGATTTTGTTAGTAGGTCCATCAGTCGTTTCAAAAGCCAAGCCACCTTCAGAGACATCTTCAGTGAGAATCTTTCGGCTTTCGCCATCTTTTGTCTGAACAGTACCTTTGACTTGGCGAATGAACCGCTCGCTTTTACGATAGACGGGTCTGCCCATTGAAATGAATAGACACATGCTCAAGTTAATAAAATGCATCAGTAACCAGAAAGTGATGACACTACCAACTAAAATTTCTGAACCATATTTACCGTAGTTGAATTTGATAATGGCAACTAACGTGATCGTCCATAAGATAAGGTAGGGCAGGATATACAGTTTATCTTTGAATGAATAGGTGGCATTTTTGGAAGTGACTTTGAATTTTTTGGCTTTGATGCCTAGACTTTCCAAAATAACTGGAATGAAGAGATAGGGAGCAAAGAAAGTCTCTTGAACTTCTCCCCAACGTTCATTTCTGATCTTGGCATTATCTCTAATACCTGAGGTGTCACCCATCACATAGTGCAACAAGAAATAACCAGGCGCCCAGATAATCATTAGGATCCAGAAGTTGGCATTGACGACTTGAATTTTAAATAAGGCATACAAAATAGGAGCAATCATATAGATCATTCTTCTAAAGAAAGCCCACCAATAAAAGTAAGTATTGAGTAGAATGATACGGTTAAGCATTGTTAAATTGGGGTTAGTAAAGATATGCAGATTGCGGCAGCTTTGAATGACGCCCCGTGCCCAACGAGTGCGTTGCTTGATGACACCTTTGATGTCGATAGGTGTGATACCACTTGATTGCGGTATCTTTGTGGCTAAACTAATGTATCCGGCCATATTGAGCATCGTTCCCAATTCAAAATCTTCAGTGATCGTGTCAATTGGAAATCCGCCCACTTCATCAACGGCACTTCTTAAAAAGACCGCATTAGAGCCAGTAAATAAAGCTCGTTTGTTGCCACCGTTTAAAACGTTGACATCTCTTGAAAAGAAGTCTTGCTCGTTGGGGATGATTTTTTCGGAAAATAAATTGAACTGAAAAATATCAGCATTGTAAAAACTTTGGGGAGTCTGAACGAATCCCAATGGTTCGGTGTGATCAGGGTCGTCTTCGAGTTCTTGAAAGTTCTTGGTGAATAATGGAACCGTATTACGCAGAAAACTGGAAAAAGGAATCATATCGGTATCAAAGATGGCAAAGAGTGGTGAATGTACTTTTGTCAAAGTATTGTTGATATTTCCTGATTTTGCATGCTTATTTTCTTCCATACCTGAATAACCAACATGATAGTGTTTGGCTAAAGCTTGAACTTCAGGGCGATTGCCGTCGTCAGAAACGACGATATGAACTTTTTTCTTGTCAGGGTAGTCCATGTAAGTTGCGGCATTGATAGTTTTTCTTAGCAATTCGACATCTTCATTGTGGGTAACAATAATAATATCGATGTCAGGCAATGGTTGAGTTTTACTGTAATCTGGTATTTCTAATTGCATTTTCTTTTTGGTTTGTAACATTCTAAAGAAAATCAAAATAAAACCAGTTGAATTTGATAAAATTTCACTGATTACTAATAGTAGGGCAAAAATCAGAGTAAAGATATTTGCGTGCCAAGGAATAGTAAAAAATATTCTCCAGATTAAATAAATTACGGATAGAGCAATGGCCAGAAAGTAAAGAAACCGGCGTTTATTAGACGTGACGAGGTACCTCTTTAAATATAAGATCACGTTGGATTTGGTAACTGATAACAAATAGGATGAAATCGACGATCATTTTCGCTAAAGTGGGCATCAATTGTCCGTTGGTTGCGGGAAATAAGGTCGTCAACGCATTGGTAAAGAATCCTGAAGCAAACATTTGCACGACAAATAGGCAGCCATACTTCAAAAAAGTCCTTTGGCCAGCATGATTAAAAACCACCCGGTGGTTAATGGAATAATTAACGACTGATGACAGGATTCGCAAAACAATAGTTGCGATTAAAATACTGTTTAAAACATGATTGCCGATCACAAAAAGAACTAGATAAAATAGGGCAATATCGACAATAAATGAGATGAATCCACTCGCGGCGAATTTTAAGAAGCGAGCATAAATAGAGATGGAATCACGAATTACGCGAAAGTGCGATGAAGAGTTTCCATCGATATAAACGGTTGGAATCGGTTGTTCAACCACTATTATATCGTATTTTTTAGCTTGCAATAGCATGTCAAATTCGAATTCAAACCGATCTCCAGGAGAATCGATCAATTCAAAGGCATATTGAATCGGAATTACTCGCAAACCAGTTTGGGTGTCAGAAATATTTTGATGAGTCAATAGTTTAACTAAATTGCTAGTTAAAACATTGCCAAATTGGCTTCGGAAGGGTATTGAATTAGTAAAATGACGTACGCCAATAACTAATGAACTTGGATTCAAAATGAACTTGTCTAGGCAGCTACTTAGAGCTTCAACCGTGTGTTGCCCATCAGAGTCCAGCGTTGCAACCCCTGTTAAAGCTGGAAAATTATTTTTTATATATTTGAATCCAGTTTTTAAGGCTGCACCTTTGCCTCGATTATGGTCATGATTGAGAATCGTTAAATTAGGATAGTCTGATTCAGATAGTTGTTCAAAGATTTTATGATGTTGTGGATCACTGCCATCATTTACTATGATCAATTCTTGAATTAGATTTTTTAAATTTTTCTTAGCATAGATGTTTTCAACTAATTTGATTAATTTATCATCTGGATTTAGTGCTGGAATGAGTATGCCAACTTTTAACATAGTGTCCCCCTCGCTATATTTAAACGGATTACATTCTTGAATAAGTTTAACTCATAAATTTAATTATATTAATAGAATAGGAAAAAATATTTATATAAATAAAAAAAGGCAAATACAGAATCTACCTATTGGCAAATTCGATTTGTCTTTAATTGGTCTAAATAAAAAATTCATATTTTGCATCAGTTTAATTTTGTTTGTTATTAAAAGGTATTTTGCCATCAGTGCGCACTTTTGACGTATCGTCATATCTAAAGTGAATCCGTTCGTATTTAGGTTGAAAATTCAAGACCTGAAAGTCACTCTTTAAAATACGGACGTGTGGCGACTCGTTGACAAAAATCAAATCTTGACCAGAAAGTTTAGAGTGACTTTTGACAGCTAGATCATTTTTAAAGCGGGTACCGGCAGTATCAATAGTAATGTTGCGAAAATTCAAACTTGATTGTCGGCGTAATTCTAGTTTATGGAAGATAAGTGAATTTTTTAAATACACTTGGGAATTCTTCTGAAATAATAACTGAACCGAAATATTGTCGCCAAACAAATAACTGTTTTCAAGCGACAGGCCGATAGCTTTAGTTTTCCTTCCGGTCATGATCTGAGAATTTTTGAATGAGAAGAAAGAATTTTGACCGTAAATAGTATCCCAGTCGTCTTGAGTCTGGCGGTCGATGGAAATATTATCGCCGTAGATTTCGGCACCGTCATAGGCTGACAGGGTGTTGTCGTCGTTAGCAGTGTAGCTGATGGCTAAATTTTTGAAGATCACGATCGTGTTTTCTCCGACAGTGAAGCTGCAATATAATTTAACATCATCCTTATTAGTAGTTTTTCCTACAAAAGTAACGTTGTTACCGATAGTGCAGATGAAAGGGTCATTTTTCGAAAAGTAAGTCCCAGGCATAAGTTCGATTATGTCGCCATCTTTTGCATTGATGATAGCTTGGGTAAGTTCTTCATCGTTTTTATTTTGATTGCCAACTGTAATTTTCATTTTTAACCCCCTCATGAAGTTCTTTTTAAAAACCTATTATATAGTGTAAAATAAAAAGGACCAACAATATAATTGTTAGTCCTTTTTAAATGATTAAGTGATAATTATACACGAGTAACTTTTCCTGATTTCAATGCTCTAGCTGAAACCCATACACGTTTTGGCTTACCGTCTACCATAATACGAACTTTTTGCAAGTTTGGCTTCCAAGAACGCTTTGATTGGTTAAGAGCGTGTGAACGTTTGTTACCGAACACTGTTTTACGGCCTGTAATAATATCTTTTGCCATGGGACCGACCTCCTTTGGCTACATGTTTTTTCTTTAAAATATCACCTGACTAATTTACCATAACTAGAAATCGAAATCAATAGAGTATTTAGGGATTAATATAGTTTAATGTGGTTTAATTCTTTAATTACAAATGTTGCTATGATAGAATTTTATTGTTTATGATAGTTTTGGTCCATGAATAGGAGGATCCAGAGATGGCAGTTACAATTAAAACAAAACATGGTGAAATTGATGTTTCAACAAATACTGTTGCCACGATCGTTGGTGGTGCTGCATCTGATATCTATGGCATCGTAGGTATGGCAAGCAAGAACCAATTGCGTGATGGTATGAATACAATTTTGAACCGTGAAGATTTTTCTAGAGGTATAGTTATTCATCAAGAAGATGGTAAACTGGCCGTTGATGTCTACATAATCGTAGGTTATGGAATCAAAATTTCAGAAGTAGCAAAAAATTTAAAAGAAAAAGTAAAATATAACCTAGAGACAATGCTTGGAACACCAGCTGGCACTGTTAACATTTATGTTCAAGGAATTAAAGTTCTGGACGATATTGAATAGGTAAGCTGGTTGGAGGGGAAACTTTTGAGCAAAGAACTAATTACAAAAAAAGAATTTTCAGATATGGTGCGTGTTGCAGCTCACAGACTGGAAAAGAACGCTAAGTTTGTAAACTCATTAAACGTCTTTCCGGTCCCTGATGGCGATACTGGAACAAATATGAGTTTGACAATTCAAAGTGGATTTAAGGCAGTTAATGAATCAGAGAGCGAAAATGTCGGAGTATTGGGCAAAGCACTTGCTAAAGGACTCTTGATGGGAGCTCGTGGAAATTCTGGCGTTATCACATCACAAATTTTCCGTGGTTTTTCAAAGAGTATTGAAGCCAAAGATACTTTGACAGCTATGGATCTAGCTAAAGCTTTCGACGATGGCGTTAAGACAGCTTATAAGGCCGTTATGAAGCCGGTTGAAGGAACTATCTTGACTGTTGCTAGATACGGTGCCGAGGCCGGTATGAAGAAGGTCGAAAGCACTAACGATATTATTAGCGTTATGGAAGCTGTCGTTGCTGGTTCTAAAGTAGGACTAGAAAAGACACCATCACTACTTCCTGTTTTAAAAGAAGTTGGCGTCGTTGATTCTGGTGGACAAGGATTAGTCTTTATTTATGAAGGTTTCCTAGAAGGATTGAGTGGTCAAGTCAGTGACGAAGTTTATACACCTGACGAAAAAGACATGACAGAAATGGTCAATGCCAACCACCACCAATCAGTTCAAGGTCAATTCAACACTGATGAGATCAAGAACGGCTATTGTACTGAAATGATGGTCGAAATTGGCAAGGATGCAACCTCTGATGAGAAATTCGACAACGAAACTCTTCGCCAATATCTTGGTAAGATCGGTGATTCATTGATCGTCGTTTCCGATGATGAAGTGATCAAAGTTCACGTGCACACTAACTATCCATTCAAAGTTTGGGCAGCCGGTCGAAAGTACGGTTCACTTGTAAAAATCAAGATCGATAACATGCGTCTACAACACGAAACGATCGTTGATGAAGATGAAGAAGTAACGCCACAAGTAGACGAGAAGCCAATCGATTATGCTGTGATCACCGTTTCATCTGGTGATGGTTTGACGAAGTTATTCAAGAGCTTAGGTGTGACTCACGTCATCAGCGGTGGTCAAACAATGAACCCATCAACAAACGACATTGTCGATGCTATCAACAAGTCAAATGCTAAACGTGCTTTGGTCTTGCCTAATAATGGCAATATCATCATGGCAGCTAAGCAAGCCGTTGATCTTGTCGATATCCCAGTGGCTATCGTAGCTACTAAGACGATCTCCCAAGGGATGACCGCGATGTTGTCATTCAACCCTGAGGCTGATCTGGACGAAAACAAAGAGAACATGGAAGACTCTTTGGATACTGTTAAGAGTGGTCAGATCACTCAAGCAATCCGTGATACCGAAATCGATGGCTTAAAGATCACTAAGGGTCACTACATGGGAATCGTTGACGGTAAGATCTTAGTTGATGATGCTGATATTATTGCCGGAACTGAAAAGATGTTGGATAAAATGATCGATGAGGATAGTGAAGTTATTACGATCCTCGTCGGTAAAGATGGTAATGATGCCGATGCTCAAAAGGTAGCTGATTACTTGGATGACAAGTATGACGACCTTGAGACTGAAATTCACCAAGGTGATCAACCAGTTTATCCATATTTGATTTCAGTTGAATAATCAAAAATAAGGAGGCAGTGATGAAACAATGCGTTTTGTCATGGCCTTTTTTGATTTTAGAGAAAAGGAGGAAAATATATGGATCTGCGAAAAGAATCATTGGCACAATTGCCAGGAGTTGGTCCCAAACGATTGGAGTCTTTAGAATCTTTGGGAATCAAAAATATTTATGATTTGTTATTTTACTTTCCTTTTCGCTATGAAGATATGGAAGCCAAATCATTAGACCAGGCCGTCGACCAAGAAAAGATCCTACTGAAGGGCGTCGTAGCCAGTGAACCGATCTTGGCTCGTTTTGGTTACAAGAAGACTCGTTTGAACGTTAGGATCCTAACGGAAGGCGAGTCGATCATGGTAACGTTTTTTAATCAGCCATGGTTGAAAGATAAGTTTGAGACTGGCCAAGATGCGGCGGTTTACGGTAAGTGGAATGAAGCTAGAAGGTCATTGACCGGGATGAAAGTGATCGACGTCAACAGTGACGATTCGATAGATTCGGTTTATTCAGTTAACAAGAGTATTCGTCAAAAAACGTTGATTGGCCTGATCAAGAGTGCTTTTGAAAAATATCACGACCGGATCGATACCGTCGTTCCCGAATATTTACGTCAAAAATACAAGCTATTAGATGATGAACAGATCGTTGAAGGGATTCATTTTCCTAAAAGTGAAGAACAAAGCGACGAAGCGCGCAGAAGTGCCAAATTTCGCGAATTCTTCTTGTTCCAATGCGGTTTGCAGAGTATCAAATTAAAGGACAGTCAGAAAAATGTCGGTATCACTGAGTGGTACGATCATGAAGTTATTAAGAAATTCATCAATGATTTATCCTTTACTTTAACTACGGCCCAAGACCGAGTCGTCAATGAAATTCTCAAAGATATGGAATCAGATCACCATATGAATCGCTTATTGCAAGGTGATGTTGGTTCTGGTAAGACAATCGTTTCCGTGATTGCGATGTTGGCGTCAGTGACGGCTGGATATCAAGCGGCTATTATGGCTCCAACAGAAATTTTGGCCCAGCAGCACTTTGATAAAATCAGTAAGTTGTTAGAACCTTTGAAGATCAGAACGGCTATTTTGACCGGTTCTCAAACGAAAAAAGAACATGATTTTATTACGCAAGATATTCGCGAAGGCAAGACCAATGTTATTGTGGGGACGCATGCATTGATCCAGGACAGTGTTGATTTCAAAAATCTTGGGTTGATAGTCATCGATGAACAACACCGTTTTGGGGTCAATCAGCGTAAAGCAATGCGTGAAAAAGACAATAATCCCGATGTCTTAGCAATGACGGCTACACCGATCCCACGGACTTTGGCAATCACGACCTATGGCGATATGGATGTTTCAAGAATCGATCAGTTGCCAGCTGGCCGGAAAAAGATTGAAACTTATTGGATCCGCAGCCAAAAGATCGAACAAATGTATCATTTTGTAACTAAAGAACTGGCTGGCGGCGCTCAAGTATATGTTGTGACGCCTTTGATCTCTGAATCGGAAAAGATGGATCTGAAGAATGCTGAATTGATCTATGACAAATTTACCGAATTATTTGGTCAAAAATATAAGATTGGCCTTTTACATGGGCAGATGCCTAATGACCAAAAGGAAAGCATCATGCAAGATTTTAGTACTAAAAAAATTGACGTCTTAGTATCGACGACCGTGATTGAAGTTGGTGTCGATGTACCCAATGCCACAGTTATGGTAATATATGATGCTAATCGGTTTGGTTTGTCACAGTTGCATCAGTTACGCGGTCGCGTTGGCCGGGGCGATAAGCAGTCATATTGTATCTTGATTGCTGATCCCAAAAACGAGGCAGCTGTCGAACGGATGAAGATACTAACGTCGACTAACGATGGCTTTGTTTTGGCTGAACAAGACTTGAAGATGCGTGGTTCTGGTGATATGCTGGGAAATCGTCAGTCAGGTTTGCCTGAGTTTAAAGTCGGCAATCCCATCAACGACATTAATATCTTGGAAGTTGCCCAAGAGGAAGCCAAACGACTTTACGATGATAAAGCTAATTTGGATAGTCCAGAAGTAAGGAATTTGAAGTCATTTATTAATGATGAATATGAACAATTAAATAATTTTGATTAGTGAGGAAATAAAATGAAAATCGCTGTTGATGCTATGGGTGGAGACAATGCTCCACAAGTAGTTGTTGAGGGTATCGAACGTGCACGTGACGAGTGGAAAGATTTGGAATTCGTCTTGTATGGTAAAGAATCAGCTATTAAAGAATATTTGAAAAATGATGAACGGATCACAATCGTTCACACCGATGAACAGATTTTAGGAACTGATGAACCGGTCAGAGCAATTCGTTCAAAAAAAGACGCTTCGATGGTTTTGGCCGCTAGATCGGTCAAAGATGGTGAAAACGATGCCTTATTTTCATTAGGAAACACTGGTGCTTTGTTGGCTGCTGGTATCTTTATCGTTGGTCGAATCAAGCAAGTGGCACGTCCCGCTTTGATGCCAACTTTACCAGTTACTAACTCGCCATTAGGTGTCAATATGTTGGATGTCGGTGCTAATGCAGAAGCTAAAGCAGCTTATTTGCAACAGTGGGCCGTTATGGGTTCGATCTATGCGCACGATGTTAAAAAAATCGACAAGCCCAGAATTGCTCTTTTGAATAACGGAACTGAATATGACAAAGGCGACACGCTTCACAAAGACGCTTATATGTTGTTAAAAGATACAGAAGGTATCAACTTTATCGGGAATATTGAATCAGGCGATATTTTAACTGGAAAAGCTGACGTCATCGTCACAGATGGATTCACCGGAAATGCCGCTCTGAAAGCAACTGAAGGTACAGCAACGATTCTTTTGAGCGAATTAAAGGATGCCTTGCTAAATAATGGTATTTTTACTAAAATGGGTGCAGCTATCGTTGCTCCATCATTAAAGGGCATGCGAAAAATGTTTGATACTTCTCAAGCCGGTGGTGCAGTTTTACTTGGTCTAAAATCACCAGTCGTCAAAGCACACGGTGACGCTGATAGTAAGACAGTCTATTATACTGTTAAACAAATTTATGATATGTTAACTAACGATACGATCAACAAAGCTAATAAATATTTTGAACAAATGAGTGCGGAAAAATAAGGAGAATTTCATGACAGAACAAGAAATTTTTGACAAAATCGTGGCATTGATTGCCGACAAATTTGAAGTAGATGCTTCAACTATTACAAAAGAAACATCATTCACCAAGGATCTTGATGCAGATTCAATCGACCTTGTTGAATTTGTCCTAGAACTTGAAGAAGAATTCGATGCAGAAATCCCTGACGATGACGCTGAAAAGATCACGACCGTCGGCGAAGCTACTGATTACATCGCAGCACATCAAAAATAAGGCCAATAGGTCTTATTTTTTTATCCAGACAATTTTTTATGATAAAAGTTTAGTATAATTAATAATATTGGAAAGGGGACACGTTATGTTAGATCCAAAATTCTTAGAGTTTTTAGATGAAAAGTATGGTATCAAGTTTAATGATAAAAAAATAGTTGAGCGGGCAATGACTCACTCATCATTTGACAATGAACACAAAGAATTAGGTATCGGTGATTACGAACGACTAGAGTTTTTGGGGGATGCGGTGTTGGAGATCAACATTTCTAGATACCTCTTCGAAAAATACCCTGATCTGCCCGAAGGCAAATTGACTCGTTTAAGATCAGATATCGTTAGAACTGACAGTTTTGCCCGTTTCGCTAAAGAAATTAATATCGACAAGTATCTTTTGATCGGCAAAGGTGAAGAAAAACAAGGCGCCCGTCAAAGACACACCTTGCTTGAAGATATCTTCGAAGCCTTCAATGGAGCTTTGTACCTTGATCAAGGCAATGATGTCGTTAACGAATTCTTGAAGAAAGTTGTTTATCCACACATTGATTCAGGTGAATTTTCGGAAGATACTGATTTCAAGACACATTTACAAGAGAAATTACAACAATCAGGCGAAGTCGAGATCGACTACAAGGTCATCGATGAAGAAGGTCCTGATCACGATAAGAAATTTAAAGTTGAACTAATTGCCAATGGTAAGATTTTGTCCAAAGGACTTGGCTACAGTAAAAAGCACGCCGAACAAATGGCTGCCAAAAGAGCATTAGATGAATTATAGGAGTTTTTAGTTTATGCCGTTAAAATCATTAACGATCAATGGGTTCAAATCCTTTGCTGACAAGACAAAGATTGACTTTACGAGTGGTATCACTGGTATCGTCGGACCTAACGGGAGTGGAAAATCAAATATTACTGAAGCCATTCGTTGGGTAATGGGGGAGCAATCAGCAAAGAGTTTACGTGGCGACAAGATGGTCGATGTGATTTTTGCTGGTAGTGATACGCGTCCCCAAATGAATCGTGCTGAAGTAATTTTAGAATTCGATAATCACAACAAAGAATTAAAATCAGCTCAAGATGAAATCGTTATTTGCCGTCGTCTATTCAGAAATGGCGATACTGAGTTTATGATCAACAACAAGCCCTGCCGCCTGCGGGATATCACTGAATTGTTCATGGATTCAGGGATGGGCAAGCAGTCTTTCTCGATCATTTCGCAAGGTCGAGTAGAGGAGATCTTCAATAGTAAACCGGTCGAAAGACGGACTATCATTGAAGAATCAGCCGGAGTTGCTCTCTTTAAGCAGAAAAAGCAACAAGCTGAAAGTAAAATGTCGGAGACAACTGACAACTTACACCGAGTCTCTGATATTGTTTCTGAATTGTCCAAGCAAGTAGAACCGTTAAAAGAACAAGCCAGTATTGCACGTGATTATAAAGAGCAAAAGAGCAAGTATGACAGTATTTATCAAAAGATCTTAACGATTGAAGTAAGAGATCTGTCGATTCAAAAACATCAGATCGACAAAGATTTGCGTGAAGTGAAAATGAGTTTACAAAACATTTCGCATCAGGTAAAAACAGCCAACAAACAAGTCGAAGACAACAATGCTTCAATTCAAGACTTAACAGTTAAGATCGATACGCAACAAGATAAATTGGTCGAATCTACCAAAAAACTCGAAATCTATAATAGTAGGGTTGCCGTCGCTGATGAACGTAATGGTTTCAATTCATCCAACAAATTGACTTTGACTAATCAATTGACGGAGTTGCAAAAACAAAAACAAGCTAACGAAACAAAATTAGCTGAGTCCAATCAAAAACTAACTGAATGCGTTGCCCAAATTGCTGACTACGAGAAGAAACTAAAAAATATTCAACAATTAAAGCAAAAGACACCAGCTGATATTCAAGATAATATCGCTGATTTACGGAACAACTATGTCAATCTGTTGCAAGATCAAGTCTCGAACAACAATGAACAGAAGTTTTCCCAAAAGCAGCTCGACCGAATTGCAGTTTCCTTGACTGAACAAAATGCTCAACTAACTGAAGTTACTAATAGTTTGAATAGTTCTAAGACTGATAATCAATCGATCAGCGACCAAGTTAAAAAATTGATTGCTGACAATCAGACTCTGATCCAAAAGGATCAAGAATTGACACAAGCAATCGCAAAGGTAACGGAATCAGGCAAAGCTGAGAATAACAATTACTTGCAGATCCTTGAGAGTTTACAAGAGATCAAGGCTCGTAAAAAAGTGCTAGAAAACATGGAGCAAGAACATGCAGGTTTCTTTGAAGGAGCCAAGAATGTCTTGAATCACGGCCAGGAGATCAATGGAATCGTTGGTGCGGTGGCAGAATTGATCTCAGTTCCAGCGCAGTATCAATTAGCTATCGAAACGGTCGTCGGCAATCAATTGCAATCGATCGTTACTGAAAATGAAACGGCTGCCAAAGCGGGAATTGCCTTTTTACGCAAGAGTCGTGGCGGTCGGGCAACTTTTTTGCCGTTGAATATTATTCAACCCAGAAATATTTATGCTAACGACTTGAACAAAGCTGCAAATGTCTCTGGTTTTGTTGGCGTCGCTAGCGATTTGGTTTCGTATGATAAAAAGGTTGAAAATATCGTTAAAAATATTTTAGGTAATTTATTAGTTGCTCAAAGTATTGACGATGCGACAAAGATATCCAGTGCTGTCAATCGAAAATACCGAGTGGTAACTTTGGACGGAAATGTTGTCAATGCCGGTGGATCTTTGACTGGTGGTCAACAACGTCGGGTAAACTCAAGTATTTTGACTCGTAAAGATGAATTGGTATCTTTGACTAAAGAACTTTCTCAAAAAGAATTGTCGATGGATCAAAAACAAAAAACGGTTCAAGATTTGCGCGAACAATTGCGAAAGTTGAACGCTGATAAACAGTCGATAGATGAGAAATTGGCTCAATTCAATCAAGAAAAGAACCACTTTGAAAATGAAATTTCAACTTATCAAAATGAACAGAAGCATTTCAGTGAACGTTTAGACGTTATCAAATATAGTTTGTCAAAGAACCAAAGCGAACAAAAAGAACTGCAAGAAAATTTGGCTAAGCAACAAAAAGCGGCCGAAGCTATTAAAGTAGAAATTGAAAATACGCAAGCCGAGATCGATCAGAAGCAAAAACTTTTGACGGACTTTGATGCTGAATTGCAGTCTTTGAATACGCAAGAACAAGAACTTCAAACCAAATTGGCCGTGGTTAAGAACAATCACTCCAATGAAGCACAACAAAACACTGAACTCAAAGAAACGGTTGCCCGCTTGCAACGTCAAATCGAAAGCGTCGACCAACAGATGACTGACCTTGATTCCGAAAAGAGTCAATTGGAATTGAACAATACTGAAGTAAAGAATTTGATCAGTAAACTTCAAAAAGAAATCGCTGAGTCTCAAAAAATCGTTGACGATTTGAAACAAAAACGCGAGAAACAACAAGCACTATCCAGTGAACTCAATACGAAAGCTCAACGCAACTTTGATTTGCAGAAAACGGCATCTGATCAACAGGAATCTTTGGCAATTCAAAATACCAAGTTGTCCAACAAGATCGACAGTCGTTTAGATACTTTGTCACAAGATTATCAAATGACTTATGAAGCTTCGTTGTTAGAGCTCAAGAAGGGCGATTATGATCCTGACGAGTTGCAAAAAGAGGCCCGTTTGTTGAAGATGGGTATCGACGAGTTGGGAACGGTCAATTTGAGTGCTATCGAGGACTACGATAAAGTAAAAGATCGCTACGAATTCTTGACTCAACAGCAAAATGATTTGTTGCAAGCTAGAACGCAACTGTTAGATACGATGGCGGAGATGGATAAGGAAGTAACTACTCGCTTCAAATTGACCTTTGATGAAGTATCAGCTGCCTTTGAAGATATCTTCCCTGAAATGTTTGCCGGTGGACGGGCCAAATTAGTCTTGACGGAGCCTGATAATTTGTTAGAGACCGGAATTGAGATCGTTGCTCAGCCACCTGGGAAGAAGTTCCAACGTATGAGTCTATTATCCGGTGGTGAGAAAGCTTTGACGGCAATAACTCTGTTGTTTGCTATCATCAAAGTTAAACCAGTGCCATTCTGTATCCTTGATGAGGTTGAGGCTTCACTGGATGATGCCAATGTCTATCGTTTTGCAAATTACCTCAATCAATATGATGACAACACTGAATTCATCGTCATCACTCACCGTAAGGGAACAATGATGAATGTGAACCGTTTGTACGGCGTCACGATGGAAGAGTCCGGTGTTTCACGGATGTTGTCTGTTAAAGTCAAAGAATAGGAGTTAATTATGGGATTATTTGATCGAATTAAAAAAGCCTTTACCGGTAGAGATGATTCTGAGGATAAAGAAAAAAAGACCCCAGAAGAAACTGCCCCAAAGACTGACCAAGAAAATGTTTCGGATGAAACGTCTGAAACAAAAGAATCTACTGAAACGCCCGATTCTTCCTCAAAAGATTCACAACCTGTCGAATCCACTGAGAAAGAACCGGTTGATCAAGAAGAATCACAAGCACCAGCAGAAGAAAATACTGAACCTGAAACGGCTGTAAAAGATAACCCTGTATCAGAAACAAAAGAACCAGAGCAACCTGCTGAACAGTCTGAAAATGTCGAACCTAAAACTTCAGAACCTGAAGATACAACTGAAGATTCAACACCAGAAAAACCTGCTGAATCAGTTACCGAAGAAGCACCAATAGAACCTGAAACAACTGAATCAGAACCAGAAGAATCCGAGTCTGAACACCCTGAAGATACAACTGAAGTTGCAGAGGAACCTAAGGATGATGTCAAAGAATACGATGAGGGACTGAAGAAGAGCCGTAATTCCTTCAGTGCTCGTTTCAATCGTTTCATGGCTAATTTCAGAAGTGTCGATGAGGATTTCTTTGATGATCTGGAAGAGTTGCTGATCGAATCTGATGTTGGCTACGAAACAGCTATGCGTATCTCTGATGAGTTGCGTGAAGAAGTTAAGTTGGAAAATGCTAAGAAGAAATCCGATGTTTCCAACGTTATCGTCAAGAAATTAGTTGATATGTATGGTGAAGAAGGCAAAGAGGAAGATAACTCTTTGCAATTCAGTACTGACAAGACACCAACTGTTTTCTTATTCGTCGGTGTCAATGGCGCTGGTAAGACGACAACTGTTGGTAAATTGGCTCATCGTTACCAACAACAAGGTAAAAAAGTTCTTTTGGCTGCAGCCGATACCTTTAGAGCCGGTGCCATCGAACAACTTCAAGAGTGGGGTGTCCGGGATGGCGTTCCAGTTCAAGCCAGCAAGGCTCACACTGATCCGGCATCAGTTGTTTACGATGCTGTGGAACGTGCAGTCAAGGAAGACTTTGACATTCTGTTAGTTGATACAGCCGGTCGTTTACAAAACAAAGAAGGCTTGATGCGTGAGCTTGAAAAGATCAAGCGGGTCATCACTCGTGAATTGCCAGATGCACCCCAAGAGGTCCTTTTGGTACTTGACGGGTCTACCGGTCAAAATGCATTGAGTCAGGCTAAACAATTCAACGAGACAACTAAAGTTTCTGGGATCGTGTTGACCAAACTTGACGGCAGTTCTCAAGGTGGTATTGTCTTAGCTATCCGTAACGAATTACACATTCCGGTCAAATTGGTCGGATTGGGTGAACAAATGGATGATCTACGTGACTTTGATCCCGAGAAATTCATCTATGGACTCTTCAAGGAATTGATCGTTGGAGCCTCGAATAAGTAGTTATGGATATTGATGAAACAACACGGATAAATTTGTTGTATAATTTTTATCATTCTTTGCTGACAAAAAAGCAGAGCCGCTATTTGGATCTTTATTATGTTGAGGACTTTTCATTGGGTGAGATTGCAGAACAGTTGCAAGTCTCAAGACAAGCAGTGCTCGATAATTTGCATCGGTCAGTAAATTTACTGGAGTCGTTTGAAAAGGAATTGAATTTGATCGAAAAGACAAAAGAGATCGACGATATTGCTGAACAATTGGATCATTTAGTGCAGGCAAAGTATTCAGATGATAAAGAACTATTAGATTTAGTAAAAAGAATTTCTAAAATAAATGAGATGTAGGAGTAGAGTATGGCTTTTGAAGGATTAAGCGATCGTTTACAAAAAGTTTTCTCTTCTTTAAGAGGAAAAGGTAAGCTTTCTGAAGAAGATGTCCGTAAAGTAATGCGTGAAGTACGTATGGCTTTACTTGAAGCTGATGTTAACTTCGATGTTGTAAAGAGTTTCGTTAAGACAGTTAGAGAACGGGCCTTGGGCGCCGAAGTTATGGAAAGTTTGACGCCATCGCAACAAGTTGTCAAAATTGTTGACGAAGAATTAACTAAGTTGATGGGACAAGAAGCTGTTCCATTAAACAAAGCACCACATATTCCAACGATTATTATGATGGTTGGTCTCCAAGGTGCTGGTAAGACTACCACTGCAGGTAAGTTAGCCAACCGTTTGAAAAAGACTGAAAAAGCTCGTCCATTATTTATTGCAGCCGATGTTTACCGTCCTGCTGCCGTAGAACAGTTGAAGACAATCGGACAACAATTGGATGTGCCAGTTTACGATGAAGGAACTGACCACGATCCAGTTGACATTGTACGCAATGGTTTAAAAGTTGCCGCTGAAAAGAAGAATGACTACGTGATCATCGATACCGCCGGTCGTTTGGAAATTGACGAACAACTAATGGATGAATTGAAGAAGATTCAAGCTTTAGCACATCCAAATGAAATCCTGTTCGTTGCCGATTCAATGACTGGTCAAGTAGCTGCCAAAGTTGCTGCTGGATTCAACGACCAATTGGAGATCACTGGTGTCGTATTGACGAAGTTGGATGGTGATACCCGTGGTGGTGCCGCACTTTCAATTCGTTCCGTTACTGGTAAGCCAATCAAGTTCATTGGACAAGGTGAAAAACTCGATCAATTAGATGTTTTCCATCCAGACCGTATGGCCAACCGTATCTTAGGTATGGGTGACATGTTGACCTTGATCGAAAAGGCTCAAACTGATTATGATGAAAAACAAGCTAAAGAAGTGGCCGAAAAGATTCGTGAGAATAGTTTCGACTTCAACGATTTCATCGACCAATTGGATCAAGTTCAAAAGATGGGTCCACTGGATGAATTGATGAAGATGATCCCAGGAATGGCTAACAATCCTCAACTTGCTAATATCAATATCAGCGAGAAAGATATTGCTCACTTGAAGGCAATCGTGTATTCAATGACACCTAAGGAACGTGAAGATCCTGATTCATTGAATCCTTCAAGAAGACGTCGTATCGCTGCCGGTTCAGGTCAAAGCGTGCAAAACGTCAACCGTATGATCAAACAGTTCAAGCAGTCACGAGACATGATGAACAAGATGAGTAAAGGTAACATGGCTGGTATGGATCAACTTATGGGCAATGGTATCCAAGGTCGTCTTGGTAAAATGGCTATGCATTCGATGGTTCGTAAGAATAAAAAGAACAAGAAGAAACGTTTAAAGAAGATCAAGCGTTTTAAGTCATAAAAATGTTTTGAGTGTATTGTTCACTGCCGTCTTCCATGAAATTCTGGTGGATTGCTGGAACGCTGTGAGAGCAACTTAGAGCCAATTCATAGAATTGTCTCTAAGCTTGTCTGTCTCTAAACTGGCAAGGTACGCCAGCTAAGAGACACCACGGCTGAGCATCCACCAGAATTCCATTCCAGACTAATGGGTTTAAGTATTCTGGCTCTTGAGATATTAATATAGGCAATTTCATTAAATTTGAATATTTATCAATAAAATTTTAAATCGTATAAAAATAGACCGTAATTCCTAAGTTTGCGATAATCCCTTTGTGGTTGTCATATGAAATAATATAAATTCATTTGATAAT
>NZ_AZEZ01000050.1 GCF_001434275.1 Companilactobacillus mindensis DSM 14500
GTGAGAGGTCGGTAATTAAAAGTTACCTCCTACTCGATTTATCGTAAATAAAATATCGAATCAGTAGATCTAAAATTTTAACACTACTAATAAATAAAAAAACGTTTAGTCTGGAATGGAATTATGGTGGATGCTCAGCCGTGGTAGTCTCTTGGCTGGCGTCCTTTGCCAGGTTAGAGACAGACAAGCTTAGAGACAATTTGAACTGTAATTGGCTCTAAGTTGCTCTCACTGCGTTCCAGCGTCCACCAGAATTTCATGGAAGACGGCAGTGAACAACCAAACTTGAAAAAGAGTCTGATATGTTGAATCAGAGGGTATTTTTATAGCTTGCGGCAACAAACAAAATAAGATAACCTATTAAGGGCAGTTTGCACTGGTAACCTGCTATGAATAAAAACAGTGGAGGTTTTATTTTGAGTAATTTAAAGACAAGAGATATTACGCAATTGGCTTTGATCGCAGCGTTGTACGTTGCTATCACCATTGCTCCAGGAATTTCAGCATTTTCTTATGGACAAATTCAATTTAGAGTTTCAGAGATCTTGATGTTATTGCCATTTTTTAACCATAAGTACAGTTGGTCATTGATCATTGGTTGTTTGATCTCAAACATCTTCAGTGCCCAATTGGGAATGTATGATATCGTCCTAGGAACCTTAGCAACAGCGGTTGCTTGCCTGATCATCACTAGGATTCCGGCTAAGAATAATTTGTTATGGACTGTACCGGTGGTCTGTGCAGTTGTTAATGGAATCATCGTTGGAGCCGAATTGCATTTCGTATTGAAGTTGCCATTTTGGCTAAACCTAGTTACCGTTGGTTTTGGCGAATTAGTCGTTGTGGCTATTGGTGCGGTTATCTTTTATTTCTTGATGAAAAATCAAAATTTCAGTAAATTAATAAGGTAAGACGGAGAAGAAGGAAGTGATTCCTTCTTTTTTTTGTTATAATCTATTCTATAAAGATTGTGAGGAGATGTGTTTATATGAATATCGGAATTTTTACCGATACATACTTCCCTCAGGTTAGTGGGGTAGCAACATCAATCCAGACATTGAAAAACGATTTGGAGAGAAAGGGTCATTCCGTTTATATTTTTACAACGACTGACCCCAACGTTCCTAAGAACACGATCGAACCAAATATTTTTCGTTTGGCTAGCGTGCCTTTTATTTCATTTACCGATAGAAGAATCGCTATTCGTGGGATGTTTCACGCGGTTGATTTAGCTAAAGAGTTGAAACTAGATATCATTCATACGCAGACAGAGTTTTCACTTGGTATGATGGGTAAGTTTGTTGCAAAACAATTAAAGATTCCATTTGTTCACACATACCACACAATGTACGAAGATTACTTGCATTATGTTTTGAATGGACATCTGTTGAAACCATATCATGTTAAACAAATGACACGGCTTTTTTTGAAGAACGCTTCAGGTGTTGTAGCACCAAGTAAACAAGTTAAAGAAACGATGGATCGTTATGACATCAAAGCACCGATCTCTATTATTCCAACTGGAGTCGACTTGTCAGAGTATACGAAACCAGTCAATGCTTCAGCCGTTCGTGAGAAACTAGGAATTGCGGAAGATACACCGGTTATTTTGATGTTGAGCCGAATCGCTTTGGAAAAGAAGATCGACCACATGTTGAAGTCGATGCCGGAGCTGTTGAAGTACAATCCTAAGATCATGCTAGTCATTGTCGGTGGTGGTCCTGACATGGACGAATTAGTTCAAATGAGTAAGGATTTAGGCGTCAGCAAGAATGTTATTTTTACAGGTGAAGTGGAACATGACCAAATTTCACCTTATTATCACATGGCTAATCTCTTCGTTTCTTCAAGTGATACGGAGTCGCAAGGTTTAACTTATATCGAAGCGATTGCTTCAGGAACTAAGATCATCGTTAGAAGTGCACCTTATACGGATGCTTTGTTGACGGATCCGTCAGTTGGTGTAACATTCAACGAAGATGATCAGTTAGTACCAAAAATCAAAACGTATCTCGACCATCCTAATTCATTTGATGATCGTGAAGCACGTAAAAAAGTATTGTATGGTATTTCATCTGACGGCTTTGGAAATGCGATCCTTGATTTCTACCGTCACGCTGAGGACTACTTCGTAAGAGAGAAGCTTTCTGATTCATCAATCGATCCAGAGGAGTATTCTAATGATTAAAATCAACATGTTTTCATCTGCAGACAAAGTTGCTGGCCAAGGGGTCGGCAGTGCATATAAGGAGTTGATCAATTTATTAAAAGATCACTTCAGCGATGAGTTCGATATTAAGATCAATGACTATCACAGAAGTGACTTGAGTCATTATCACACGATCGATCCGCAATTCTATCTGTCTACTTTTTCTAAAAAACGCGGTCGCAAGATCGGTTACGTACACTTTTTGCCTGAGACGTTGGAAGGCAGCATCAAATTGCCTGAACCAGCTAAGAGTGTTTTTTACAAGTACGTTATTAGCTTTTATAAACGCATGGACCAAATCGTCGTTGTCAATCCAACTTTTATCGATAAGTTAGTGGCACATGGTTTGGATCGTAAAAAGATCAAATACATTCCTAACTTTGTGTCGACTGAGAACTTTTATGAGAAGACAGCTCAAGAAAAAGCTGATTTCCGTAAAAAACTCGGGATTCCTGAAGATAAGTTCGTTGTCTTTGGTGACGGTCAAGTTCAAGAAAGAAAAGGCGTCGATGACTTTTTCAAATTGGCTCAAACTAATCCAGATATTCAATTTATCTGGGCTGGTGGTTTTTCCTTTGGCAAGATCACTGATGGTTATGACCGTTATAAAGATATGATCGACAATGCACCAGATAACATGACTTTTACGGGGATAGTTGATCGAAATGATTTGGTAAATTACTATAATATTTGTAGTTTATTCTTGTTGCCTTCATATGACGAATTGTTCCCAATGTCAGTTTTGGAAGCTTTCAGTTGTGGAGCACCAGTGTTGTTACGGGATTTGGAATTGTATCGAGCAATTATCGATGGTTATTACAAAAAAGCTGACGATTTTTCACAAATGAATGAATTCATCAACTATGCTAATCAACATCGTGAAATTCTAGAAGACTACAAGAAGAAGTCTAAAAAAGCAACGACTCAATATTCAGAAGAGAATTTGAGTAAGATTTGGTACAAGTTCTATACGGATCAATATAAAATTGCTAAACGAGATAAATAATGAATAGAAAACAAATAGCTGCACTTTTTGTAATGCTGGGATTGGGAGTCGGTATTTTTTGGTGGGAAGCCAAAGATATCAACTTTAATTCGCTAGTTTCTACATTTAAGGGATTGAACTACTTCTGGCTTGCGGTAGCCTTTTTATCGATTTTGCTATCGTATGGTGTGGAAGCGATGGTTTTACATACTTTATTGAAGAAAAAAGAAGATCGCAAGTTTGGTTGGTGGGAAATGTATCGAATTCCCCTTATTCAAGCCTTGTTTAATGCGATAACGCCTTTTTCATCCGGTGGTCAACCTGCACAACTGATCGGTTTGATGCAATCCAAGATCGATGGTGGCCGAGCCAGTTCCGTCTTGTTGATGAAGTTTGTCATTTACCAACTGATGGTATTGGTGAACTTTGTCGTGGCCATGTTGGTGAGTTTCAACAGTGTTGCTAAGCATTTTTCCGGATTAGCGACGCTGATCGTCTTTGGGATGGTCATTCACGTTGTTACGATTTCTTTCTTACTGATGATCATGTATTACTATGATTTCACAAAAAAAATGGTACAAATTGTTTTGAAACCGGTTTTGTTTTTTCTTAAAGAAGAAAAACGTGATAGAATTTTAAAGTCAGCTATGGATAGTATTGATAGTTTCTATAACGAAAGTTTAGTATTGAAGCGTGAGAAGGCAAAAGTCGTCAAAGCAGCCTTGCTGACAGTCGTTCAACTATTCCTGTACTATTTCGTAGTCTACTTTGTTTTATTGGCATTGAATTGCGATCATGTAAATGTCGTCGATGTATTAGTGATGCATATTATGATCGTTATGATTGTCTCAATTTTCCCAATTCCTGGTGGATCAGGTGGGGCAGAGTTCAGTTTCAAGACATTGTTTGCTGGATTTATACCTTCCGCTTCAGGGTTAGTTTTGGGAATGTTTTTATGGAGATTTATTACGTATTATTTGGGGATGTTCTTAGGGATTATTGCTGTTTCGAAGAAACCGAAAGTTGAACAACAAGTTGCTAATAAATCTATGGAGCGAAAATAATGAAACGTATTACTAAAGGTATTTCCAATTTTCTCAATACTCGGCTGGGATTCGTAGTCCTAGCTGTATTGCTATATACTCTTAAAACCGTCTATGCGTATGAAACTAAATTCAATTTAGGCGTTAAGGGTTCGATCCAAACATTTTTGATGATCATCAATCCGATTCCAGTCATGCTATTATTGTTTGGTATCTCATTGTATATGAAAGGTAGAAAGTCTTATATCTTTCTATTGATCGTTGATTTTCTAGATACGGTCTGGCTATTCTCGAATATTCTCTATTATCGTGAATTCTCAGATTTCTTGACGATGGTACTTATCAAAGGGTCAGGTTCAGTTTCCAACAACCTTGGTAAAAGTATCTTAGGTATCGTGAAACCAACAGATTTCTTAGTGTTTGTCGATGTAATTATTCTGATATTATTGTTGGCATTCCATGTCATCAAAATGGATATCAAACGACTCAACTGGAAGATTCCAGTCTTAGTCAGTTCGTTAGCTGTTCTGTTGTTTGGTGCCAATTTAACTTTGGCCGAAAGTGACCGTTCACAATTATTGACAAGAACTTTTGATAACAACTATATCGTGAAGTACTTAGGGCTCAATGTCTTCAACGTTTACGATGTGATCAAGACTACTAAGACGAATGCGGTCAAGTCGCAGGCTAAGAGTTCGGATATTGATTCGATCGAAAAATATATGAAGTCAAATTACGTACAACCTAATGTGGAATACACTGGAGTTGCTAAAGGTAAGAACGTCTTCATTATTCACTTGGAGAGTTTGCAACAATTCATGATCGACTACAAGTGGGATGGCCAAGAAGTAACGCCTAATTTGAATAAACTTTATCATGAAGATGATACGTTGAGTTTCGACAACTTCTTTAACCAAGTTGGTCAAGGTAAGACAGCCGATGCTGAACTTATGCTCGAAAACTCACTCTTTGGTTTACCGGAAGGATCGGCTATGGTTACTGATGGTACAACCAATACATTCCAAGCTGCACCAGCTATCTTGGATCAACACGGTTATACGACAGCTTCATTCCACGGGGATGTTCCAAGTTTCTGGAATCGTGATAATGCTTATAAGTCATGGGGCTATGATTACTTCTTTAGTTCCAACTACTATAAGCAAAAGAAGAGTTACAATGTTGGTTATGGTATGAAGGATAAGATTTTCTTGAAGGATTCAACTCAATATATCCAACAATTGCCACAACCTTTCTATGCTAAATTGATCACAGTTACTAACCACTATCCATATACTTTGGATAAGAAGAATCAATCGATCGAGAAGACCGATACTGGTGATAAGACAGTTGATGGCTATGTTCAAACTGCACATTACTTGGATCAATCGATCGGTGAATTCCTGGATTGGTTAAAAGCAACTGGCTTAGATAAGAAGAGTATGCTCGTACTCTATGGTGATCACTATGGTATTTCTAATAACCATAAGAAAGCTATGGCTAAATTGACTGGAATCAAAGGATTCAATGACTTTAACGATGCCCAATATCAACGAGTACCATTTATGATCCACATGGATGGTCTAAAGGGTGGTATCAACCATACTTATGGTGGTGAGATCGATGTCTTGCCAACTATCCTTAACTTGTTAGGTGTCAGTGACAAGAATACGATCCAATTCGGTAGTGACTTGTTATCAAGTGAACACTCGCAAGTCGTGGCCTTTAGAAATGGTAACTTTGTCTCACCAACGGTAACCAAGGTCGGAAGTACTTACTACAATACTAAGACTGGTAAAGTAGATAAGAAGATCTCCTCAGCTGAGAAGGCTAAACTTTCCAATAAGGTAACGACGGAATTGTCATTGTCAGACCGTGTTATCAATGGGGATCTTTTGAGATTCCACAAGCTACCTGGCTTTACAACCGTAAATAAGAAGGATTACTCATACAAGAAGTCCAAAGCACTCGCAGAGCTCAAGAAGGCACAGAAGAAGAATGGAACCAGTCTTTTGGCTCAAAACGACAATAAGTCATTAGTTGATCTCTATCAAACAGATGCGCCAGAATTAGACTCTAATAAATAAACTAAAGCACTGAAAGCAATTTGCTCTCGGTGCTTTTTTTGTGCGCAGAGAATAGTTTAAAGTGGTAAAATAATTGAATATTATCCAAGATCAAATGTTTTTTTGAGAAAAGTATAACTTTTTTATGAAAAACACTTGCGCTACTTCTTTATGATTGGTAATATATATCTTGTTGTTGCGACAGAGCAATGACATCAACGCTTTGAGCTTAATTGCTTCGCACTGATCGTCAAAATTATTTTTAAAAAGTTCTTGACTTGATCTTGTAACTTCGGTAAGATAATTAAGCTGTCTGTTAGACATCACCTAACAAAATATCATTCACTTGATAATTTGTTAGAAAAAATATTTTAAAAAGTTCTTGACAAGTTATTGTCAGCTTGATAAAATGTTTAAGTGCTA
>NZ_AZEZ01000051.1 GCF_001434275.1 Companilactobacillus mindensis DSM 14500
TGTATGATTCCCTGGATACTTATATTTTGCAAAAAAGGCAAGAAGATATTAGTAATCGCCCAGATTCCGTCATCTAGTCCTCTAAAGCTCACTGAGGGCTTTTTATTGTTGCTTTGGTATAAATATATATAAATAGTCTTAAAATCGCTGAGAGCAAAAAATAAGGCCCTTAAAAAGGGACATAGCAGTTAAATCTTTATCAAGTTTTAGAAAAGCTAACTATTTGCTGTCAATGGTAGCGGACGAGCAAAGCGTAGGAGCATAAGGAATTGACAGCTTTAAACAAGTCTTAAAACTGAAATGGCGAAAGCCAAAGTTTCTACAAAACTTTGCTTTCCTGCCTAACGGCGAGTGAAAAAGCAGTCAAGCTGGCTCAGCTTGGACGGGGTTCGGGGCGTCAGCGCCCGAATTAATGTGGCTTGCCACACCTTTTTAGGCAACGAACAGAGTGAGGCGCAAGGAGCATAGCGACTGAAGTTTAATGTGAGCTGTTTTTAGCTCACTCCTTTGTGTTTTTTGCTTCTAGTTTTTGATCTTGTACAGTGGTGCCTCTTTTAAATCTCTTTTATAAACCTCTTTTAAACCTCTTTTAGACCCCATTTTAGCCTTACTCTCCCAAGGCTTATAGAAGTTTATCAAGTAGGTTTTGTCTGTTTATCAAGTAGGTTTTGTCTGTTTATCAAGTA
>NZ_AZEZ01000011.1 GCF_001434275.1 Companilactobacillus mindensis DSM 14500
AGTACTGTTTAGAATACTCTCATTTTCTATATATCCACTTGACTAATCGTAGGAAATAGAGAGTAGAGTAAACCGGTTAGCTTTTGAGTATTAACGTAAAATTCGTGAAGATCCTTTTTAGGATTCTCACGAATTTTTTTGCTTTTAAGACAAAAAATTTGTTTTATATTTGAAAATTGGGTAGCGTAAACAGTAAGGAATTAATTAAAGCAGATTAAAAATGTAGATTAATGTTTTAACAATATATTTGAGGTGTAGCAGTATGTTTGATTATAATACGAAACCATATAAATTTAGATTTCAAGGCGAGATCACGGTTCCAGGGGATAAGAGCATTGCACACCGAGCCATTGCTTTAGGAGCGTTAGCTAAAGGCGTTACTCAGATCAGTAATTTTACTTATGCGGATGATCTGGCGGTTACGGCAAAGGTCTTTCAAGATTTAGGTGCCAAAATCCATACAGAAATCAGCAACAAGGATATGATCATTAAAGGTGTGGATCATCAGTTGCAAACGTTGGATCGACCATTGAACGTGGATAACGTTGGTACTTTGGAGAGTTTGTTGTTAGGTGTTTTAGCGAGCAGCACGAATCAATACCAAGTCGTTGGTGGCAAATATTTGAGCCAACGTTCAAATGAGCGGCTTTTGAAATTATTGCGTGGCATGGGGGCTAACTATCGTTCGACTACAAAACAAGTTTTACCAATGCAAGTGTCTGGTAGCAATGATTTACAAGGTATCACTTATCATCAAGATATTTCGAGCGCTCAGATCAAAAGTAGCTTAGTTTTAGCAGGTATATATGCCAAAACTAAAACGACGATCATTCGCAAGTTGCCAACTAGAAATCACACGGAGGTTTTAGCTAATTATTTTGGTGCTGACGTTACGATCGAGCCGGATGTCATTGTAGTTCATCCTGGACACGATCAATTACAAGGTCAGAGTTTAACCATTCCAGGTGATTTTTCTTCGGCAGCATTTTACATTACAGGTGCTTTATTGTCAGACAATAGTCAAATAACTTTGCCAAGGGTAGGCTTGAATTCGACTAGAATAGGCTTGTTAAATGTAGCTAAACAGATGGGTGCCAATATCACGGTTGAGAACCGCTCCACAAAAAACGTTGAACCTTATGGTGATTTGGTGATCAAGTCACAGAAGCTACATGGCACGACAATCAGTGCTGAGCAAGTGCAATCTATTATTGATGAAATACCCCTAATTGCTCTGATGGCGTCTCAGGCAAGCGGTGAGACAGTAATTGAGGGTATTCACGACGTTCACTTGCAATTAAGCGACCGGATCAGAAATATGCGGGTCGAATTAGCCAAATTAGGCATCGTTATGCAATTAAATGACGATACGATCGTTATCAAAGGCCAACAAGAAATCACGGTTAAAGATGACGTCGATAGTCACAACGACCACCGAATTGCGATGATGCTCTGTATCGCTTCGATTTTGACAGACCAACCGTTTAAAATTAAAAATATTGAAGCCATTGATATCTCTTATCCAGGGTTCATTGCAGATCTAAATAAAGTCCTTCTCGTTAAGTAATGATGAAAGGGACTTCTTTTTTTACAGTCACTGTCGTATTATAAATGTAAATTGTATTTATGTAAGGGGTTACTTTATTGATGATTGAGTTTATAGGAACTGACCTAGATGGGACCCTGTTGAATAGTTATAGTAGAATATCTTCTAAAAATGTCCAAGCGATTCGTGATGCGGTCAATTCTGGAATAACTTTTGCAATCTGTTCAGGCAGGACTCTTCATTCGGTCAATAAATTTTTTGAGAATGATTTAAAAATTCCAGGCTATCGAGTGGTTTTGAATGGGGCAGTCGTGGTCGATCCCAATGGGGAACGGATCGTCGATCAACCGCTTAGCCACGACATTGTGGACGAAATTTTAAAGCGAACTGAATTTAATAATTTTAAAGTCGTTTTAGATGGGCTCAACGATGTACATATCTTTGATCCTAGACACAGCTTTACGACTTATTTTGAGGGAATGAGTCGCCATCATATCAAAGCCAATTCGATCAGCGACTTGATCAAACTGAATGATAGTAAGGACTTTGACGTTTACAAAGTTTGTTTCAGCTGTGAACCAAAAAAACTGCATGAATTGCAAAAGCGTTTGGAGTCGTTGACTTCTTTGCCAATAACGATCAGCCGTTCTGGAAGTTATTATTTTGAGATCAATGGCCAAGATATCACCAAATTGTCGGCTTTGCAGCGGATCTCTGAGATCAGCAAGATCCCCATGAAAAATTTCATGTGCTTTGGCGATTACGGTAACGATTTGAACATGGTCAAAGAAGCGGGTTACGGTGTTGCGATGGAAAATGCTATCGATAGCGTTAAGGATGTGGCCTGGAAGATCACCGGTAACAATAATCATGACGGCGTTGCTAAAATGGTCCAACGGGTCTTGAACAAAGAATTTGAATAGGATTTTAATGTGAAACGAACTTAATTTGTATTTTGAATTGAGTTCGTTTTTTTTAGTAGAAAAGAATTTGTAACACGTACTGGCAATACCGGATAAAGATAGCTAGAAATAAGTATTTTTTAGAAAAAAAGGGAGTAATAATTGTTTTTTGATAAAAACATCTTGATAAAATTTGGAAGTCGTTATACAATCTAATTGTTCTATGAAAGCGTTTTTAGTAAACGTTTCTGAATTCCTTGTTTCATTCCTATGGTTATTCGGTATTCACGGTGCTAACGTTGTTTCTGGTGTTATGATGCCTATCTGGCTAACAGCCTTGAACCAAAACCACGCAGCCTTTACTGCTGGTAAAGCTTTACCAAACATCGTTACTACATCATTCTTCGATAACTTCGTTCACATGGGTGGTTCTGGTGCTACTATCGGTTTAGCTATGCTTCTAGTTTTCGCAGCTAAGAGTAAAGAATTAAAGACATTAGGTAAGCTTGTTGCCGGACCTGCTTTGTTCAACATCAACGAACCTATCGTCTTCGGTCTTCCTATTGTTATGAACTATAAGATGGCTGTTCCATTTATTTTGACACCTCTTATCAACGTAACAACTACATATGTTTCAATGGCAGCTGGTTGGGTTGCTAGACCAATGGGTGTTTACATTCCATGGACAACTCCTCCAGTTCTATCAGGATTTATCGCAACAGGTCACATCTCAGGATCAATTCTACAAATCGTTAATATCGTGCTTGATACTTTGATGTACTTCTACTTCTTCAAGTCAATGGATAAAGACAAGTTGGCTGAAGAACTTGGTCAAACTAAAGTTGCTGGTAAATAAGCTTAATTATTAAATTTTTGGAGGTCATGTTTTGAGAAGACTTGGATTGTCACTATATCCAGAACATTCAACTTTGGAAGATGATAAGAAATATCTCGATACAGCAAGTAAATTAGGATACTCACGGATCTTTGCTTCACTGCTTGAATTAGGCGATGACAAAGAAAAAACTATCAACCGTTTCAAAGAGACCATTGCTTATGGAAATAAGTTAGATTTCGTGACGATTGTTGATATGAATCCTAGACTATTTAAAACACTTGGTATCAGTTACGATGATCTATCATTCTTCCACGATCTTGGAGCTAGCGGTATCAGACTAGATGAGGGCTTCTCTGGTATGGAAGAAAGTAAGATGACTCATAATCCTTATGGATTGAAGATTGAAATCAATATGAGCTCTGGTACACACTACTTGGACAATATTATTTCCTATCATCCTGATACTAATAATCTTCTCGGTTGTCACAACTTTTATCCTCAAAGATATACTGGTTTAGGTGAAGACTTCTTCACTAAATGGTCAACTTTCTTCAAGGAGCGTAATATTCACTCAGCTGCTTTTGTCAGCTCACACAGTGCAACATTTGGTCCTTGGCCTGTTCAAGATGGTTTGCCAACTCTTGAAGATGATCGTGATCTACCAATTTCAACGCAAGTTAAACATCTACTACTAAGTGGTATGGTTGACGACGTTATCATTGGTAACACTTACGCATCTGATGAAGAACTCAAGGAAGTTTCAGAAGCTTTCTACGCACCTTATCCAGTGTTGAAGGTAGACTTTTCTTCAAATATAACTGACCTTGAAAAAGAAGTTATTTTGAAATCTACTCACGTATACCGTGGCGATGCATCTGATTACTTGCTACGTAGTACTATGACACGGGTCGTATACAAGGATGGAAACTTCCCAGCACACGATACGCAAGATATCAAACGCGGTGACATCATCATCGTTAATGATACTTATGGTCAGTACAAAGGCGAGACACAGATTGCTCTTCGCGATATTAAGAATGATGGTCGTCGCAATGTTGTGGGACACTTGAATTCTAACGAGGCTTTCTTGTTGGATTACATCAAGCCTTGGAGCAGTTTTAAGTTAGCCGAATAAAAACAAAGAAATACTATTCTCAGTTGAATAGTATTTTTTTATAGGGAGAGAAATATGAATAAATATTTGCTTGATGAAAATAAATTTAATGATTTCTATGATCTCTATTTATATTCATTTAATCGTCAAGATTCGCAGCAACGCCGTTTGGTTCTAAAAGAACGTTACGACCAGTCCCATGTTTATGGAATTATGAATGGAAAAAAACTAGGCAGTGGCTTGTTCAGTATTCCATTCGACGTTAACTTTCACGGAGTCGATTTCAAAATGAACGGAATCGGGGATGTGATGAGTGCCCCTGAATTTGGTGGCCGCGGTGGAGCAAGTTCCTTATTAAAAAACGCTTTAAATGATATGTACCAAGAAAAAGTTACCTTGTCATACTTGGCACCTTTCTCATATGGCTATTACCGTCAATTTGGCTATGAACAAGTCTTCGATCACACTAAGATCACGATGAAGAATACCGATTTGCCAAGAGTGAAGAGTAGTGAACATGGACACGTTGAACGAGTCGACATCAAGGATATCCCTGAAAGTTTGAAGACGTTGTATTTTGGTCAAAATCACTTAGGTGGCATGACGCGTGCTCCTTGGTGGTGGAAACATATGCAGGATAAACATGCTGATTATCAAGCAGCTTTGGCATATGACGACGATAATCAACTGATCGGCTATTTGATCTATTACAATGAAGCCGGAACTTTTTACATCCACGAATGGATCAATCAAAAACCTTTGGGTCGTCAACTATTGTTGAAGTTTATCACTAAGCACCAGTCGATCTTCACTAACTTTGTCTACGAGTCGCCGGACCCTGATTTTAAAGCTGATCTATTGCTTGAACCTAATTCCGCCAAATTAGAAGTAGTTCCGTACATGATGGCTCGAATCGTTAATTTGCAGGATTTTCTACAGCGTTATCCAGTTAAGAAGATGAATTTGGCTAAAGTCTGTTTTAAAGTCGATGATTTTTTGGATTGGAATGCCCACACGTGGATGCTGACGATCACTGATGGCATCGTTGAATTGCGAATTGCTGACGATCAAAAGGCTGACTTTGAACTCAGCATTCAAGATCTTACCAAAGCGATGTTTGGTTACCGTAGCTTGAACTCTTTGGCAAAATACGGAATTATCGATGGTGATTTGGATAAGATCAATGAGCTTGATGGTGTTTTTGTTCACCAAAAACCACAACTGATCGATTATTTCTAAAACATAAATGTACAAATTGTCTTTTATAATCAAAGTTATGTTTATATAAAAAATACTCTGAGAGTTATTAATAAAACTCTTGGGGTATTTTTTATTGCTTAATTTCAAATATATATATATTTTATTTCAACAAAAATGACAAAATGTCTTATGAAATCGATAGTATAATATAATCATAGTTAACATCAAAAATGAACTTATCTTATAATCCTTTATTAATGGGAAGGTGAGGTATTTATGAAAAAGTCAACGAAAATAAATTTGATTGTTTCCGTGATAACTCTTTTATTTGTATCGGCCTTTTTTTCGAACAGTCTAACAGTTATGGCCTTTGATACTGGAGATGTCTACAAGGCAGCGCCTGAAGGGGTTGCTTTGAATGACTATATGGACTACACGGCACAATTTACAACTAATAAAGACTCAATGAAGAACCAAGCGACGATTTATAGGGCCAATTCTGCAACCTATAATAATCCTTACGATATTATTCAAATGATGAATGGGACTGACAAGACCCAACTGTCATCAATTTGGGGTACTCGCAGTTATGACAGTGATTCTGCTAATCCAAAGATCGACAATTATTTTGATTTAAAAAATAAGCAGAGCGTATCGGCTTGGCTCTATTTTGGTGACCGTGATCCGTATAAAGACGTTGATTATAACAGCAGTGACACAGCTAAGAACTTGCCCGATGGTCTGGCTTTTGTCTTACAAAATGACAGTCGTGGCAAGAACGCTATTTCGTATGGAGCTAACGATGGAAAATTAGCTTATGGGCAAACTCTGGGCGTGTGGGGCAGCGGCAATTCAGATGCTTCCGTCAATAGTTCTGTATTGTCGATTGGTTCAGGTGCCATCAAGAACAGTTTTGCTTTGGAATTTGATAATCTGAGAAACTCCACAGTCAGTACTGAATCAAACAGTAAAGACGACTATTTCGATGGTATGAAAAAACAAAATTCCGATATCACTAAAGGTCAGCACATGGCCTGGGGATATCCTGGTGCAAGTACGATCGAAACAAGTACGGTCGGTTCGATTCCGACTAATTTTGATGCTAGTCAAAATACGTATTTATCTAACAAGTATCGTCCACTTTTCTCAATTTCTTCATATTATTACTATGGAATGAATCATCAAGGCGTTTTACCTGGACTCTATTTTTCAGGCGACAGTCAGTTGAATAAAGTTTGGCACCATTTCACTTTGAATTACACACCACCAGAAAGTGGCAGTACGATGGCTACCGTTCAATATATTTTCAATGATAAGAACTACGATGGAACACCAACTGAATTTAATGAGTGGGATAAGAATACTGTTAAGATCGACATCAGTAAATTAATGACTTTAGATATCGGCAACTCTAATCCTGATCCGTATAAAGTTCGTTGGGGCTTTACTGCATCGACTGGTTCGCAGTATTCAGCACCTTCGCCCTTTGCCATTGTTATCCAAGAAATGCCTAACGTGGCCAATATTGAAGTTAGTACAAAATTATTCGATCTTTCGGAGTACAATGCAGCTGACAATACTTGGGAACGAGAGATTTCTGATTTGGATAGAAAAGGGTCCAATGAGTCTAGCAACAATCCTAAATACAATGTAGCTAATGGCGATAAGCTTCGCTTTGAATATGATCTTAATTATATTTCTGGTTTCGCTGGAACTGGCGATGAAATAGCTACTACTTTGAATTTACCGGATTCAGTTGATTTTTCGGCTGATCCAGAAACAGATTTAGGTAAAGATGACATAATTGGGCAGATCAAATATGCTAATTTTGCAGCGGATGAGGACAATCAAACTATTCCAATCTATGCCAGTGAAGTTTCGACTGACAGTGATGGCAATCAAGTCTTGCACCTTAATTTGCATAAGATGGACACTGCCAACCAGACAGCTAAGATTGAATTATTTGGTAAAGCTCAAGCGAAAACCACCCCAACGACTGTCAAAGGGGAGCACGCTAATTACAAGAGTATCCACTTTATCGATGATGCTTTGAGTCCGTCATTCATTATCAACGATCCGTTGCAACTATCGACTAAAGATGATTTAAACTTAGGTACGATCAATACGAAGGATCTCAATAATAATCAAGTCAACTTGAATCTGACTGCTGATTACCAAAATGGTTCTAAGTTCGACAAGAATAATTTCACGCTCTACACCGAAATTGACGGTCAGCAATTAAACAGCACGGTTGTTTCGACTACTGACCAACAAACAACGTATGATATTGCTAACAATATTGGTAATTCGACTCAGTTGACGGCTGAATATTTAGGTGTCGGCGAGCATACGATCAAAGTTTGGGCAGTTGATTATTTGAATCGGACTTCAACACCGATCACTTACAACGTAGTCGTGCAAGGCACACAGTTGTCATTAGACATTGATCCAGAATACTTTTTCCAAGATATAAATTCTCAGAGTTCTAAGGGGTATGTTAACCGCAAGGGTGTTTGGAAGGTAAAAGTAAACAGTACTGATACGCCTTGGACTTTAACAGCTTCGGCCGATCCGTTAACTTTAAAGACCGATAGTACTCAAGAATTAGGACCGTTATTCTATCGTGATAAGTCAGGCAATGACCAAAGCTTAGTAGATCAATCGCCGATCATAGCTTCAGATAACAATGCTGATCCGACGACTAAAGTGACTGATATTGGCGGTAACTGGGGTATTGAAGACGGTATATTATTAGAATCGATCGGCGTCAAACAAGCCGGTGAATATGGCAGCATTATTAATTGGAACTTAATCAATAGTCTTTAATAAAAACATCGCAATGAATTGAAATTGCGATGTTTTTTATTATGTATGAAAGTTTTTTTGCGTTAGAATTATTAACATATGTATATATAATGTTTAATTAATTTATATATATTACTGAAAAATGAATTTTTTTATAGTAGGATAAAAGTATCCGAATCAGTAAAGCGGATTCAAAACAGGAGGCTAAAATGCTTTGACATGGACAGTTTGGCACGTGGCACCATTTGTAACGGGGATCTTCTTTATCCTGGGCGTGTTTACACTTTATCAAGTGCTGTACGATTGGGTTAAATCATTGTTGAACGTTAAGGGGATTAAATTCAGTGAAAACCTTTTAAATGCCTGGTTTGGAGTTTTGTACATGCTGATCTTCATCTTCAGTATGCAGTCTAGTCTGGTTGGCCAAAATATTTCCTGGGAATTTATGAATTTTCAAATTATTGCTTTGATCTACTGTGCATACTTTCTAAATATCAGATTGCCATACTACTTTTTCATTCCAATTGTTTTGGTCTATATGTTCTTCAATAATTCAATTGGGTACTGGCAGTCGTGGTGTCATGCAATAACTTTGATGTCGACGTATTGGTCGTTCAATTATTTGCGGCGTCATGAGAACCATGATCATCCATTCCACATTTATATTGTTTTAGGAATCGTTTTTGGTGCTTTGATGTGGTTCTTTGTAAAACTCAAGTTCTCGCTCAGTTGGATGATATTTTTACAAGAGTGGGGCTATCTAGTTCTCTTTGAAATGTTGCTTTATAGTTATGTCGTGATGATTCTACGGGACAGTAATCTGAAGATGCATCTGTTGGATTTTGCCAATCACGATGCTTTGACCAAGACGGAAAACTACGCAGCTTATACTTCAGAGATCAAATATTTATTTACTGACAGCTCGCACAATAAATTGAATCTTTCGATGCTGATGTTTGATATCGACCATTTCAAACAAGTCAATGACACTTACGGACATTTAGCTGGTGATAAAGTTTTACAGCATGTCGTTGATGTCGTTCAGACGGTGATCGATGAAAACGATTCTAAAATAAAGCTGTATCGGACCGGTGGGGAAGAGTTCAATGTATTATTTCCGGGATATGACTTGAATTCGACTGAACAAATCGTCAGGGAAATGTTTGGCGCTTTGAATCATACGACGGTTGAGTATAATGGCCAGACGATTTTGATCTCAGTTTCCATGGGGATTTCACAAATATCTAAAAAGGATCAGGAACCAGCTGATTTCTACAAACGGGTCGATAATAATTTGTATCGTTCTAAAAAGAATGGACGAATGCAGATCACCGCTGATTAAAATCAAATTAAAAAGATACGGTTTGCAAAAATCGTATCTTTTTTTTAGATAGCAGGGATAATAATATATAATGAGGATATTTAAATAGAATGAATAATATTGCAAAAAATTGGAGGAGTGAAATTTAATTGACATGGTCAGTTTGGCGAGTGTCACCGTTTATTACCAGTATCTTTTTTATTCTGGGTATCTTTACACTCTATGAAGTATTGTATGAAGCCTTAAAGGATTTTCTCAAAACTAAAAATTTTACTATCGACGATGATTGCTTGAATGCGTGGTTTGGACTCATCTACATGCTGATCTTTATCTTTGGGATTCAGACGACAGTGGCCGGAACATCTATCAGTTGGCAGTTTATGAATTTTCAATTGATGGGTGTTGTTTTCTGTGCTTATTTTTTGAATATCAAAGTACCTTATTATTATTTTATTCCTGTTTTGTTGGTCTTTATGTATCTTAATGGCTCTTTAGGATATTGGGAATCATGGTTGCATGGAATCGTTTTGATAACTTTTTATGTAGTCTTGAATTACTTCAGACGCCGTCAAAAATTACATCCATTTGTTTATTACAATGTTACGGGGATGTTGTTTGGGGCACTGTTGTGGCTCTTTATGAAGATTAAATTCAACTTGCCTTGGACTACTTACTTTGAAGAATGGATCTACTTTGTGATTTTCCAAGTGCTGTTATACAGCTATGTCACGATGATTTTACGCGACAGTGAGTTAAAAGTCAGATTGACGGAATTTGCTAATCACGATGCCTTGACCAAAACACAAAATTTTGCCGCATATACTTCCGAAATAAAACACTCTTTTAGTGAGAGTAAAGAGAACCAACTGACGCTGTCGATGATGATGTTTGATATCGACCATTTCAAACAAGTCAATGATACTTACGGCCACCTGGCAGGGGATGAAGTTTTACGACACACAGCTTCAGTAGTGCAGACAGTCATTGATGAGAATGATCCTAGTGTCAAACTTTATCGAACCGGTGGTGAGGAATTTAATATCCTATTTCCGGGCTATGACTTACCGTCCACTGAAAAAATCGTCAATCAGATTTTTATGGCTGTCAATCACTTGCCAGTTGACGTGGGAACTAAGAAAATTTCGATCTCTATTTCAGTCGGCGTATCAATGATGTCCAAAAAGGATGTTGATCCTAATGACTTTTACGTGCGGGTCGATCATAATTTATACCACTCTAAGAAAAACGGGCGGAGTCAGATCACTTCTGAGTAATATACAAAAAAAATAAACCACTAATTCGCATATTGGGGTTCTTTTTCAACTTTGATTACATACAATTATTTAGATATACTAATAGGCCATCCAAAATCAACTGGATGACCTATTCTTAGTAGTGCGCCCGGCATGGGCGCTAACTTGGTGGCGAAAGTCCACTGTGAGCCG
>NZ_AZEZ01000052.1 GCF_001434275.1 Companilactobacillus mindensis DSM 14500
TATTTTCGAGTAGCTTATTTAGTGCAACTAAAAAAGAATTTATTTCATATAAAAAGAAGGCATTTTTTATCTAAAATGTCTTCTTTTTTTATATTCTTTAATTTTTTTTAACAATTTGTAAACCGTTAACAAAATATAAAATTTATTCCTTACGTCTGCGGTGTCGCATGAACGCTAAATGGTTCTTTTCCATGCCACCCAAATAGACGATCGACAAAACGATCACTGCAAACAATGCCAAAATAGCATTCGGTTGATTCAAGAAATATAAAATAACTGCTATCAAAACTAATACTAGAATTGATAATCTCAGCGTTAATTTGGGAACTTTTCCATCTTTCATATAGTTACCTCTTTACCTTGAGATTCAACTATATTATGGAAGAATTTTCATCATAACGCAATTACGACGCATTTTAATTTTCTAATGATTCCCCATTAGATTCGATAACTTTCTTGTACCAGTAGTAGCTCTTCTTAGGTGTACGGCTAAAGTCACCCTTCTCGTCATCGTCACGATTTACATAAACGAAACCATAACGTTTAGCCATTTGACCAGTTCCAGCAGAAACTAGATCAATACAGCCCCAAGGTGTATAGCCGATCAAATCGACACCATCTTTGATAGCTTCCTTCATTTGTTCGATGTGACCTTTGAGATAATCGATGCGGTAGTCGTCATTGATCGAACCGTCAGCTTCAACGGTATCGCGGGCACCTAATCCATTTTCAACGACCATAACTGGAATTCCGTAACGACCATAAACATCGTTTAGATACCAACGTAAGCCTTTAGGATCCATACTCCAGCCCCATTCACTGTACTTCAAGTAAGGATTCTTAACGCCTTGAGAGAAGTTGCCGGCTGCTTCAGCTTTACTTGGGTCAGTTGTGACCGTGTTTGATGAGTAGTAGCTGAATGTGTAGTAATCAACTGTACCTTCTTTAAGGATTTCTGCATCTTCAGCGGTAATATTCAACTTAACGTTGTGTTCATCCCAGAATCTTTGGGCAAAGTGTGGATAAGCACCACGAACTTGAACATCGCCACAATAGTAGTTGTTGATTTCGTTAGCTAGTTGAGCTTTCAAAATGTCATCTGGATTTGATGTGAGTGGATAGCTGACGTTACCGGCAATCATACAGCCGATCATGTTGTTAGGGTTGATTTTGTGACCAACTTTAACTGCCAAAGCACTGGCAACGAATTGGTGGTGAAGTCCTTGCAAGTTGGCTTGGATTTCTTCATCAGTCATCTTAGTGTTGAAAGGAGCAGCCCCATCTTTAGCTGGCAAGCCAAGTGACATGTAGCCACCGAACAACATTCCGATATTGATTTCGTTAAATGTTAACCAGTATTTTACTAAATCTTTGTATTCAGTAAACAAAGTCTTCGCATACTTAACATAGAAGTCGATAACTTTGCGATCGCCCCAGCCACCATAAGCTTCAGTTAAGTGATAAGGCATTTCATAGTGAGAAATCGTAACTAATGGTTCGATTCCATACTTGTGACATTCCTCAAAGACATTACGATAAAAGTCCAAGCCTTTTTGATTAGGTTGAGCATCGTCGCCGTTAGGGAAAATTCTTGTCCAAGCGACTGACATCCGATAAGTTTTATAGCCCATACCAGCTAATAATTTAATATCTTCTTTATAATGATTATAAAAATCACTGCCTTGGTGTGATGGATAATAAGCATCTGGTTTGATTTCTTTAGTGAAACGACGTGGTGTTTCGTTAGTTCCCCCAATTAAAAGATCAGCCGTACTTACACCTTTACCGTCGACATCCCAAGCACCTTCATATTGATTGGCAGCAGTGGCACCGCCCCACAAGAAATTCTTTGGAAATTCAGTCATTAAAAATACTCCTCCTTTTAAGTCATATTTATATGGTAGCGCTTTCTTTTGGTGTAAACTATATATTATTAATTAATTTCATTTTATTCAAAATAATTTATTCTATTATAAATTTTCTCGAAAATTTTATTAGGTAAAATAGATTTGAGGGGTAAAGGAGATATATTTATGGAAAATATTGCGGTCATTACGATGAACCCTGCCACATTAACAGAGAACGTTAGCGATAAAACACTTTTTACGCCCGAGAGTAAATTCTTTCCTGAAATAAATGCTGAAAAAATCATCAAGATACCTAATTACGTCAATTTTGGGGACGACGTCGTGAATATCTTTATGAATTTAAATGTCAAATTGCCCGAAAAACCAGAATTTCAAAATATGTTGGATTACATTTACTTTTCGCATTTGGTAGCATTCTACTTGTCACAACAAGATTATGATAAATTGTTATTTGAAGACTCAGATCTGCGTGACAAAATATTGGTTCAATTCAAGAATCAAGAGCATTATTTAGGGAAAACCGCACTTCTTTAATTATATTCTGTAAGTAAATTTCGAAATTTCTGAAATTTACTTTTTTTGTTGAAATAATCGCCATAATTTTATTGTTTAAGGCTATATTTAGAAGTAAAATAAAGTCATCAAATGATAAGGGACTCTAAAGCTGACACCATGTGACCACTCTTTTACCATTTGCTTTCATAACGACTGTAAAAATAATAATTAATATTTGATTTTCATAGGTTTAAAGAAGGATGTTTTTTCTAAAATTTAGTGAGTTCTCCTATCACTGAATGCTTAATATTTCGAAGATAATGGCTTTACAAAATGTATGTTTACCAAGAATCCTTACGGATCATGGATACCTTTCGTCTTTTCACAAAATCATCAAGCAATCTTTAAATTTTATAATTTTTATTATGTTAATATTGCGTTAGAAAGAAACGAAAGGAGTCTTTATAATGTCAAAAAGAATCATTGCCGTGGCCATGGATATCAACAAGATTCCCTACGTCAATAATAATGAAATCATCATTACACCGGGTGAGCAAAAGATCTGGTACACTGCTCATACTCAGGCAATTAAAATTCCTGCTTATGTAAAAATCGGTGATAAACTCATCAATGCGTTTATCAAAAAATTTCTCAAGAAATCAACTAAGCAAGATGTACTCCAATTCAATTACTTCACACGTCGAGCCGCATTGTACATTCAGAAAAATGCTTACGACGCTATTATTTTTGAGAATTTAGACCTCAAGAATAAGATTTTGCCCCACTTCAAGAATAAGAACGAATATGTCGTTGACAGTTCGATTGCTTAATATGACAAAAGGACCAACCAATTCTTAAATTGCGTTGGCACCTGTCAAGTTGACGTTTGAAATAATATAAATTTGAATAGTGTT
>NZ_AZEZ01000053.1 GCF_001434275.1 Companilactobacillus mindensis DSM 14500
ACAAAAAAGGCTCCATAACTGTTAGATTTCTTGTCTAACAATTATGAAGCACTTTACTCCTTTTCATTATTATTTTTAAATAAATCTTTTAACTTTGCAAATTCCGGATTTACGTGGTCTTCTTCTTTTTGCTTGTTGAAGTCATCTTCAGAGATAACTTCCCAGTTTTTGCCTGATGGCATAATATTTTCTTCTTGTTCCTTCTTAGTCAAAACTTTTGAAGGAATACTCAATAAAATATTATCAATGATCGACTCATAAACATTGATCGTTGGATTGTCGTCGTCGATCGGAATCACAACATCGTAGTCTTCCAAATCCTCATCTGAAACATTATCAATATTATAAACTTCATTGATTCTGATAGACATTGGCAATTCAACTGGCAAAAGACTTCTAGTTGATGGTACTTTTAAAGTCGTTTTTACTTTCACATCAGAGATAACTAGGCCGTGGTCGTTGAACAATTGTCCAGCAACTTCGACTTTTTCAGCATCCAAAACTTCATCCGAACGCGTTTTGAGTTCCTTCGTCAAATCGAGTGATTCTTTAAATTCAAAAGGTTTGTCTTTGTAGCGACGAACATCTTGAACATCCCAATTTAGCATTAATTTACCCCTCTCATATAAGGTATTTTTCCAAAATTTTGTTCCTGCTTGGTGACCAGTTGGAAAATTTTATCGGCCCTGATCTCCAAAGCAAGCGTAGTTGTTTCTTTCTTTCCGACCCGAGTGATCAATTGCGTCTTTTTCTTCAAAGTTCGCATATAATTCTGACCTACTCGATCGAATCCTAATATTCTCAAATAAGGATTTTTATAAACATTATTAATTTCCGATTCTTTAACGTTCAATAATGTGTAAATCATCAAACGTCTGAGGCGTGCCATCGTGTAACGTTTGGACTTAACTTGTCCAATAAATTCAGTAAAATCATCGCTGTTATTCAGACTCTTCTGAAACTTATTCTCTAAGCCTTCGACCATCTGGTAGACTGTCCGCAACTCTTCTGGCGACGAATTGAGCAGTTGATACTTCAAATACATGAAGTAATCATCCCACGTGACTGATCGGTTATTTTCTAACATCGAGCGAGTCTGTTCGGATACTAAACCGTCGACTGATTTATTTTGAGCCAAGTTATTTCGAATCCTTGTCGCACTGAAATCACTAGGCATTCGTTGAATGGTCTTGACATCGATTGCGTAATCATGCTTCACGATTTGAGCAACGTAATTCAAGCCCAATAACTGATTTGGCAAACTTGTTATATCGATACCCACCGAATGATAAAAGTCAGTCAGATTCGTAGCAGAATTCTGCCGATAATCTTGTTGAAAAGTTTTATCAGCCTGCAAGATTTTTTTAGCTATCTCGATAAAATCAACCTGTTGCTCAGTTCCAAAGACTAGCGTTTCAACTCCCAAATCATGCAGCAAACTAATTGCACCTTTAGCGAAAAGTTCGGCCGGTTCGACTGCGTAAGCCAACGGCAATTCGACTACCAGATCTACACCACTATCAACTGCCAGTTGAGCTCGGTCCCACTTATCTAAAATGGCAATATCACCCCGTTGCACATAATTGCCAGACATTACGGCAATTAGAACATCAGGATGATATTTTTGTTTGATTTGTTCAATGAATAATTTATGTCCATTGTGAAACGGATTGAATTCGGCAACGAAACCATAAACTCCTGTCATAGAATCCTCTTATTTTTCGGCTGAGAAGAACCAACGAGTTGAGTCGTCTGCAACTGATGATTCGCCAAAGTCAGCACTGACTGAAATATTTTTAAAACCAATATCTTTCAAAATTGCCACAAATGTCTCGGTTGGATAAGTTCTTTCTTTGTGCAACTCAGTTTTGACCGTATAGCCTTTGATTTTTTCGTCCCAATTAAAGAAGGTCAATTCATGTTCAATACTGTTAGGATATTCGCCTTCAAAACTGTTCCACATAAAAGCTGAATCTTCCGTACGATGGTTGAACATGTAGCCAGGAAATACTTCGTTCATTTGATAGAGCGAATGAGCGTCGAATAAGTACTTTCCACCTTGATTGAGGTGTTGGTAAGCTTGATTGAAAGCAATCGCCAATTCATCTTCATCCTTGAGGTAACAGATCGAATCGTCAAAACAAGTAATGACATCAAATTGGCCAAATTCATAAAGATCCATCATGTTGCTTTGAACAAAAGGAATTTCTTTGTTAGCTTTATTAGCTTTTTCAGCTGCAATCTTTAACATCTCTTCTGAAAGATCGGTCCCTGTCACGTTGAATTTGTCAGCCAAAAGGATCGTCAGATCCCCTGTCCCACAAGCAACGTCTAAGAGACTTTTACTGTCTTTTGCAGTTTGATTTTCGACATATTCTGCCCATTTAGCGTACAAAGAATCGTCCATCAATTCACTATAAACACGTGCAAACGAATTGTAGACCATTATTCAGTTACCAAACTTGAAATATCGACTTCTTTAGCATTTGACCAAAGCTTTTCAAGGTTGTAGAAATCACGTTGTTCTGAAGTAAAGACATGAATAATTACATCATGAAGATCGATCAATACCCAATCAGAGTTCCGGTTACCTTCGACGTGGCCTACATCAACGCCATTTTCACCGGCTTTGTCCAAAACTGATTGAACGATAGCGTCAACTTGACGTTGTGAAGAAGCATCCATGATGACAAAATAGTCAGCCATAATACTTACTTCACTGATATTCAAAACTTTGATGTCATTTGCATGTTTTTCATCGGCTGCTTTTACAGCTAATTCCATTATTTTCTTTGAGTCCAAATTATAAATCTCCTTTAGTGATCCAATAGTTATAACTTTTAAAAGTTTCTGGATAAATTTCTCTATTTTTACTTACTAAGTGTTGCAAAGAATGTTTCAATTCAAAAGCCACTGCAGAATCCAAAGATTTATCAGCATAATTTCTAGCCTCATCAATTCCTGGGAAATCCCGCTTTGGCTCGATAAAATCTGCGACAAAGACGCATTTGTCGACTTGAGTCATCTTGGTTGATCCCACAGTGTGTCTTCTGATGGCGTTTAAAACATCCTCGTCATAAATACCCAACTCATCTTTAATAATCTCAGCACCGACGATTCCGTGCCAAATAGCGTTATTATAGTTCAACAATTCAGGGTCCAAATCTTTATTCTTGATCTCATCAATGAATTCTTGGTCGCTGCGTTCTTTCGCATAATCGTGCAACAAGCCTGCTAAACCGGCCCTTGATACATCACCATTATACTCAGCTGCCAAGGCTCGACAAACCTTTTCAACTCGCAAGCAGTGCGTATAACGAAAGTCACTCAACGTATCTTGCATTCTGACAACGATCTCGTTTCGGTCCAAGTTACTTTGGATGTCATCATAATTAAATTCAGTCATTGTAAAGTCCCCTATCATTTATGTACCAAGCGACATCATCTGGAACCAGATATTTGATCGACTGGCCATTTTTTACCTTTTGGCGAATCATACTTGAACTGATCTCTAGTTCAGGTGTGTTCACCCAAAGTATAGGATATTTCGACTTTTTCTCAAAACCTTTTCGGCAAACTCCCACAAAATGTACCATCTGAACTAATTCGTCAATATGAGCCCACTTGGGCAAATTCTCAACCATGTCGCCACCGATGATAAAGTAATATTCCGTATTAGGATTCAGATCCTTCAATAATTGAATGGTCTCATAAGTATAGCTGACGCCACCACGTCTAATATCGGTCATGTCTAAGTCAAAATGTGGATTGTCGCGAATTGCAAGTTTGATCATGTTGATCCGGTCGTCAGATTTGATATCCGGAATAGTTTTCTTCACTCCACGGTGGGGTGGAATTTTGTCCGGCAAGAATAAAACTTTGTCCAAACACAGCTGCTCATAGACTTGTTCCGCAATCACTAAATGTCCTAGGTGGATCGGATTGAAAGTTCCCCCAAGAATACCTATGTGACGCTTAGGCAAATTACTGTGAAAAGCTAGTTTTTCTTTAGTTAACAATTGTTTCTGAGTATTCGTATTCATAATCTCATCACTTAAATTTACATTTTTTCTAATTCAATTGAATATTTACGATTTTTGATCTTTGAAGCTTTCTTATAAAAAATCATCTTTGAACCGATTGTTTGAATTGGCACGATGTTTTCATCGAATTCATTCAAAGCATCGATCAAATCTTTTGGTTCAACCGCTGTGTTTTGTAGCAATGAGATCTTGATCAATTCATTCTTTTCGATCAAAACTTCAAATTGATTCAAAAGATTTTCACTGATACCTTCACGGCCAACTTGTAAAACTGGCTTCATAGTAGCAGCTTGACTTCTCAAATAACGGTTCTTTTTACCTTTAATAATCATAGGTTTCTCCTTAAATAATTGCTGTACGAATTGAGACATGGACTCCGTCTGGAGCGTAAGCTTTCACTTTGGCACCAGCTGGGATCGTCAACCAGCCTAAACCATTGATAACGATATCGGATTTTTCTTTAGCTGAGAAGATTTGACTCTTAAACTCAGGAAAATCTTTGACATCAGTTGGTGGCATCAAAATGTCTGTTCGGTGCTTATTAAAGAACTCATCGGCGTTGACCGTCTTAGTTCTGTGCAATGGTAAATTTTGATTGACGTAGAAAGTTACATTGGTCTTGTAATCTAGAAAATCAAAGCGTGCTAATCCGGCAACAAAGATCGTTTGACCATCACGCAATTGGAACGTAGCTGGACGCAAAGGCTTCTTAGGCGTTACCGTCTTGAGATCTTTAGCGTTCAAGAAATGAGCCAATTGGTAACGGTGGATAATACCTGGTGTGTCGACTAAATAATGGCCGTCGTCCAAAGGAATATCGATACGGTCAAGAGTTGTGCCAGGGAATCTTGAAGTTGTGATCAAGTCCTTAACATCTGAGTTGGCACTGATGATCCGGTTAATCAAAGTTGACTTACCAGTGTTAGTGGTTCCGACGACATAAACATCCTTACCGTCACGATACTTTTCGATCATATCCATCAATTCATCAATGTTTGTGCCTTTGACGGCAGAAACCATGATCTGATCAACTGACTTGATACCATTCTCTTTACTCTTTTGTTGCAACCAGTTCAAAAGACGGTTGGTGTTGACTGAGCCAGGCAATAAATCGACTTTATTTCCGACAACTAAGATCTTCTTGTCACCAACAAAACGTTGTAAACCAGGGATCACACTACCTTCATAGTCAAAAATGTCGACTACGTTAACTACTAAAGCATCTTTTTCAGAAATCGAGTCCAACAACTTCAAAAAATCGTCATCGTCAACATCAACGTCAGTGATCTCATTGTAGTTTCTCAATCTGAAACATCTTTTACAGAATAATTCTGCATTCTCATCGTCGCTTTCAAGATACTTCTTCAAAGTAGCTGCTTGAACATAACCTGGTTTGTCTTTATCTTCTGTTTGAATTTGCGCACCGCATCCCATACAGTACAACTTTTCATTATTTTCTGTCATTTAATGAATCCTTCCAATATAAATTCTTATCACGTGCTTGCATCGCTTTTAAAATGGGACGTTCAAAAAATCTATTTACACGGGTTTTCTTTGCATCTGTGTTTACTAATGGTTTGACCAAAACGGTCTTCAACTTAGCCATGTTCCCCGCCAAAACATCAGTCATGACTTGATCGCCGACGAACAAAACGTCTTCGGGGTTGATATTTTCTTCTTTAATATGACTCATGATCACGAATGGCAAAGGTTTAACGGCTCGAGCGACGATGCTTACTGGCAACTCGCGAGCTGCTTTTTCCACTCGTTCATAACTATTGTTAGATACGATCATAACCTCGATATTATTTAATGCCATTGTATTAAGCCACTTACGAAGTGATAAATCGTACTTATTGCTGTTCCATGGCAAAAGCGTATTGTCTAAATCTGTCATGATAGTTGTAATGCCAAGGTTTCTTAAACTATTGACATCAATATCAGTGATCTTATCAAGCATAATATATGGTTTAAACATAATTTAATCCTCATCTCTGCTATTAGTAAAAAAACGTAATTTGGCTTCATATCCAAATTACGTTTTAAAATTAAGCTAAGGCTTTCTTAGCTGTATCTACTAAACTTGTAAATGCCTTTGGATCTTCAATAGCAACTTGAGCTAACATCTTACGGTTGATGTCAACGTTAGCTAATTTCAAACCATGCATTAGTTTGCTGTAGCTGATTTCGTTCATTCTTGCAGCAGCATTGATTCTGGCAATCCAGATCTTACGGAAGTCGCGTTTAACTTGGCGACGATCACGGAATGCATAACGGTATGAAACCATGATTTGTGTGTGTGCTGCTTTGAAAGTGATATGTTTTGAACCACGATATCCCTTAGCTAATTTTAAAACCTTTTTACGACGTTTGCGAGTTACTGTTCCACCTTTTACACGTGGCATAATGACTCCTCCTTTTGATTATAAAGAATAAATAATTAGTATGTAGCTAACATTTGTTTGATACGTTTCATATCACTTGAGCTAACCATACCTGGCTTAGCCAATTGGCGACGTTGTTTCTTAGTCTTACCGTGGAAACGGTGACTTGTGTAAGCGTGCATTCTCTTCCAGCCACCATTAGCAGTCTTCTTGAATCTCTTTGCTGATGCGCGGTGTGTCTTTTGTTTAGGCATGAAAATCCCTCCACTATTTTTTCTTTTTGTTGTCTTTAGCGTTAATTGGATCAAGCATCAAGAACATACTACGACCGTCCATCTTAGGTCTTGATACTACTGTCGAAACATCTTTCAATTCCTCAGCAGCCTTGTCTAAGACTTCCTTACCTATCTCTTTATGAGTAATTGCTCTACCCCTAAAGCGAAGAGAAACTTTGACTTTATCACCTTTAGCTAAAAACTTACGAGCATTATTAAGCTTGGTATTAAAGTCATTGGCTTCAATAGTTGGACTCAAACGTACTTCTTTTAGACTAACAGTTTTTTGTCTCTTGCGTGCTTCACGATCCTTCTTTTGAAGATCGAACTTGTATTTACCATAATCCATAATTTTGGCAACTGGTGGTTTAGCATTGGGTGACATAAGGACTAAGTCCATATTGGCATTCGCTGCTAAGTTCAGTGCTACTGACAATGGCTTAACACCAAGTTGATCCCCAGTTTCAGAAATCAATCTAACTTCCTTGGCACGTATTTGATCATTTAATAATTGTTCTCTTGCTTCTCTTGCTATAAGTAGATACCTCCAGAGTAATTTAGCCCACTAAAAAAGCAGGCTGCACAAGCATGCCCACTATATATTTACGCAATCGTATTAACCTAGAGGCAATTGCATAGGTGAGAAGCGGGCGCTTCTGCTTAATCTCAACACTTAGATAGTGTACCAGTAACATGCAACTTTGTCAATATAAACTAAATTATCAATTTTAAACAAGAAAAAAAGGACCTTCACTTGAAAGATCCATTTATATAGGAAGAAAGTATTTAGATACCAATCGCTACAAGTCCAGTAGCTTCAAATTCACGACGTAATCTTTTGCCATCAGCACTCTTCTTAGGTACATCTTTTTTGACTTGGTCATAAAGATCCATGAACTCTTGGGGAGCAGTCTGACGACGTGATGAATAATACTTTGAGATACCATTGGATAGTTTGTCGATCACTTCAAAGTAAACTTTATCGTCATTGTTATTCATCAACGGACGAACGCACTCTTCGAGCAATTTGCTCAAGTCGGCATCCTGTTTGACATTGGGATTTTGATAGACCTGCCCTAAACTCTTGATCAGATTATTGCTTTTAATATCCATTATCATTGCCTTCTTTTTTAAATTCACACCTATTATAAGCAAAAAAAGACCCTATCCAAAAGGATAGAGCCTCTTTTATTTAAAATTATTTGTCTGATTTATCAGTAACATCTTTACGTGAATAGTTAGCAATATCAGCTACAACAGAACTTACGAACATCTTAGCATTTTCTGAAGCTGAATCTTCCTCACCATATTTTCTGACGGAAACAGTAGCATCCTTAGTTTCGTCATCACCAACAACGACTGTGTATGGAATCTTCATTGTTTGTGAATCACGGATCTTGTAACCCATCTTTTCATCACGGTCATCAACTTCGGCACGAATGTTCTTAGCACGTAATTCAGAAAGAATTTCGTTAGCGTAGTCTGAGTGAAGCTTTTGGTTAACAGGAATAATACGTACTTGTGTAGGAGCCAACCATGTTGGGAATGCACCCTTGTAAATTTCAATTAGGTAAGCAATAAATCTTTCCATAGTTGAAACGATACCACGGTGGATCATAACAGGTCTGTGATCTTTACCATCAGCACCAACATATGTTAGTTGGAACTTCTCTGGTTGCATGAAGTCAAGTTGGATTGTTGACAATGTTTCTTCGTTACCAAGAGCTGTCTTTGTTTGAACATCAAGCTTTGGACCGTAGAAAGCAGCTTCACCTTCAGCTTCGTAATACTTCAAGCCAAGGTCATCCATAGCGGCTTTAAGCATTGATTGTGATCTGTTCCACATTTCATCGTCATCGAAGTATTTCTCTGTGTTAGCAGGATCACGGTAACTTAGACGGAATGTGTAATCGTTGATATCAAAGTCTTTATAAACTTCAACCATCAATTGTAGTGTACGTTTGAATTCTTCTTGGATTTGGTCAAGAGCTACGAATGTGTGACCATCGTTTAGAGTCATTTCACGAACACGTTGTAGACCACTCAATGCACCTGATTTTTCATATCTGTGCATCATACCAAGTTCAGCGATACGTAGAGGCAAGTCTCTGTATGAACGGTTGTGGTGGTTGTAAATTTGGATATGTGAAGGACAGTTCATAGGACGTAGTTCAAGCATTTCGCCATCACCCATGTCCATTGGTGGGAACATGTCTTCACGGTAGTGTTCCCAGTGACCTGAAGTCTTGTAAGCATTCAAGTTCATAAGGATTGGTGTGTAAACGTGTTTGTAGCCCCAAGCAACTTCCTTATCGATGATGTATCTTTCGATGACACGACGGATAGTAGCACCATTTGGCATCCAGTATGGAAGACCAGCACCAACTTCGGGATCAACGAAGAACAAGTCAAGGTCACGGCCGATTGTTCTGTGGTCACGTTCTTTGATTTCAGCACGACGTTTGAGGTCAGCCTTTAGTCCATCTTCCTTGTAGAAAGCTGTACCATAAATTCTTTGTAGCATTGGGTTACTTGACTTACCTTGCCAATAAGCACCGGCAACTGAAAGCAATTCGAAGTGTTTCAATGCTTTGAGGTTGTTTAGAACTGCGTCATAACCAAAGTCAACGAAACCGTCCAATGTGTATACAGGAATTTGAACTGATTCAATTGCAGCGATAAGTGATGACTTGTATGGGTCATCTTTGAACATATCTGCCAAAGCATCCTTGTCCATCATTGATCTTTCGATCTTATCGTTGTTCTTGATGATCTTGTTCATCAAAGCTGTGATTTCCTTTAATTCATCAACACTGATTTGACCATTAGCATCATCAGTATCAACGTAAAAGCCATCAGCGTTGGCTTGCTTTTCACCGAAGTGAAGATCTTTTTTGAAATTCTTAGCAGCGGCAGAGAATACCAATGCAGCAGTATTTCTCAATACCTTTTGTGCATCTTCTTCATCTTCACCTGAAATGATTTCGATTTTAGCATCTTGTTTGATAGGACTTTCAAGATCAACTAAAGTACCGTTAAGTTTACCAGCAACAGCTTTTTTACCTAGTGATGTACTGATTGATTTAGCAACATCAAGAGTAGTTGTGCCTTCGTCAAACTCCTTAACTGAATCATCTGGGAATGTTAACTTGATTTTTGACATAGACTATTTCCTCCTAAATTTTGATAACAAAAAAATACGTCCCTGAAGTATATCCATATATCTAAATATGTGCATACTTCAGGGACGTATTTTCTACGCGGTTCCACCCACTTTAAAACTGTACAACAAATAACAGTTTTCTCTCGTTATAGCTATAATGTAGCCGACAATTATACAATTTTATGTGAAAGTGGTAACTCCAGTAATGGGTAAGCTTTCAGTGACCGTACCCTCCCTGAATAGAACCGAAGTGTTATCTTTCATGGCTTTATTGAAACATTTATTTTCATGAATTGCAAGTTAATTTTTATTTCTTCTGTTAGGACCAGTCACAATCACTTCTCGTGAAAGGTACTTGACCCGCTCCATGATGCGCTTTGCTTTGACAGGCTCCTCTTCGCCACGTTGGTTGACTGACAAGTGTTGTTCCAATTCTTTCATTGAAAAATTGGATGAAAAGAAGGTTGGCAAATTCTCCTGCATTCGATATTGCAAGATCACACCTAAAATTTCATCTCGGATCCAGCTGGACATTGTATCTGCTCCAATATCATCCAACATCAAAATCTCAGCGCCTTTGATCTTATTAACTTTAGCCAAAACATTGTTCTGACCGATCGAATCTTTCATTTCGATGGCAAAAGTTGGAAAGTGCATCAGAGTCGTGTGCACATCGTGCTTGAACAATTCATTGGCGATTGCGCCTAAGAGATAGGTTTTACCTACACCAAAGTCCCCTGCCAAATATAATCCTGGCGTGAAACTTTTTTGATGCAAATAATTGTCGATAAAGTCCAAAGCTTTACCAAGTGCTTCCTCTCGGCCAGTTCCGTTGTAATCATCAAGTTTGGCTTGGCGAACATCATTAGCCATATCCATCAAAACGAAGCCTGATTCATATTGGCTACGTTTTTCACGGTTTTGCGTGCGTTGATTGGGATAATAGGCTACCTCAATATTGTGATTGCTGACGACTAAACGTGGGGCATATCCTTTAGTTAATTCACTTTGATGATGTTTGTTGTTGTAAAATTCATAAATACTAGCGGCACTAGTCGAAATAGCATCAGGATTGATCTTGTCGCTATTTTCCTTCAAAAATCGTTGTACATCAGGATCTGCTAAAGATTCCTTGAGTAAGCGACGATAATCAGCTGTTAAATTCTTAGAATTTAAATATTCCGCTAATCTGTTTCCTAAATTTTCCATACTTAATTATCCTTATTTCTAAGTCGTTGCAAGCGGTCTTGTAAATCGTTGCGACTTGTTTGTGGATCGTGCTGGTCTGGAACGTTGGATTTTACTTTGCTCCAGTCAGTAGCTTGCTCGACCTTGCGGGGCCGATTGTTATTATAACGGCGTTTGGGGCTACGAGGCTTAGTTTGAAAGTCAGTGATCCGTTGTAGTGCTTGTTCTGGCGTATGAACCTCGTTTTGTTGCCAATCGTTGGCCATCGTCTCCATCAGTGGCAAAGTCAAAGCTGGTGAATTTTGCAAAATATAATAAACCATAATATTCAAAACAGCTGCTGACAATTCTGTTTTCATCGCCATATCACGCAAGGCTCGTGACTCCACCGTTCCAACGAAGCCGCCACTCTTTTGCTTTTGAGCCGTTAAAAAGTCCGCCGGAGTCATTGATTTAGCTTGTTGCAAGATCAACTGATCGGCCCGATTGAAATTGCTGCTAGTCGTTGCCGTCTCTTCTTTTGGCTCCACTTCAGTTTGACGTTTGACTGAGATGTTAGCATTCTTTTCAAAACGGTCTTGAACAACTTTTTTCAAACGGTCCGGATCGATTTTGTTATTGACGATATCACAAGTTTTACCGATAACATTGATCAAAGCAATCTCATCTAGACCGTAAAAAGCATGCAAGTTTAAAATCAATTCTTGATTTGCCAAAAGATCATCCGGTTGGATCTTATACAACTGCTCAATTCGATCCGTAATCAATTCCCAATCCAATTGCGATGTCGCTTCGGCACTTAAAGTTGGTTTCTTAGTCTTAGGGGTAGTTTGAAAGTTTCCTTGCGTATTTCTAACTTCCGTCGGTGTGTTGATCAAATCATTGCTGCTCAAATTGAAGACTTCCAAAAATTCTTTGGTGATCTCGTGAGAATCTTTTAAAATCAACTCTGAATGCATATATTTATCAGCCAATAAATGATACTTACTCTCACCGATTTGTTCGTACAAGAAAATACTCATTAGATCATCTTTGAAGAATTCATCTGGTGACAAGGGTTCAAACAATTGATAAATATAATATGTGCCTAAGTTGTCTTTCTTTTGAAAAGTTCTTATCAATCCTAAAGCCTCAGCCTTGATACGGGCTTCATAAAAGCGTTTCAAGTCAATTCCCAACAGACTCATCAACTCTGCATGACTCTTTCGCTGCGTGATCAATTCTTTGTTAGGAATTTTTTCCCACAACAGAAGATACAGACTGAACGCCTCTGTTCCGAGAATTGGCAAATATAAATCAGTTAAAACGTGACGGTCATCATCATTCAAATGACCACTAGGCAAACACCAATAACCGACTAATGGCGTAAACTTTTCTGACGCAAAATTATTTGTAACCACTGGCTCACCCCTTATTTCTTATCGATATCTTTCCCATTAGCCATCATTTCGTGGACTTCTTGCATGAAACCGTTCATGTCTTTGAATTCGCGATAGACACTTGCAAATCTGATGTAAGTTACATCATCAACTTTGGCCAAAATTTTCATAACATGTTCACCAATGATCTGTGAACGAACTTCACTTTCGCCAGTAGCCCGGATCTCATTTTCAACTTTATCAACGATATCGTTCATTTGATCCATGGTTACCGGACGTTTTTCAGCCGCACGAACTAAGCCCCTTAGTAACTTTTCACGACTGAATTCTTCGCGGTTGCCGTTTTTCTTGATGACTAATAGTGGTGATTTTTCTAATCTTTCAAATGTCGTGAATCTTGTTCCGCAATACTCGCACTCACGGCGTCTTCTGATTGCTCGGCCTTCATCGCTAGGACGACTGTCGATAACTTTTGATGAATCATGGTGACAATGTGGACAAATCAAAATTCCAACCTCTTTTCTTAATTAAAGTTGTGATATTAACTGTGCAAATTCACTTGCAAGATGCGTTAAATCCTTTGAATTATCAATCACAAAATCAGCCTTCTGGCGCTTTTGCTCCATCGGCATTTGTGAATTGATTCGTTCCAAAGCAACTTTTTTTGTTAAATTATTTCGTTCCATCAAACGACGTAGCTGTACTTCTGGGTCCACATACAAACTAATAACGCCGTCAAAATACTGCTGATAATTTCCTTCAAACAACAATTGGATCTCAAAGATAGTAATTGTTGGACTGGAGGATTTTTTTACTGCTGAAATCATTTTTAAAATTTTGGTTTTGATCAATGGTCGAGTAATATGATTCAATTTCTGTAATTGTTGTGGATCACTGAAGACGATCGAACCTAAAAGCTTTCGATCCAAAGAACCATCTGACTTTAGTACCTTGCTACCAAATTGGTCCACAATCTGTTGTAATCCAATCGATCCTGGTACGACAACTTCTCTAGCCACGCTGTCAGCATCAAACACTTGAAAACCATGATCAGAAAAAAGCTTCCGGACAGTCGATTTTCCAGCGGCAATTCCACCAGTCAGACCGTAGATCTTACTCATTTGACTACCTGGCAGTGCGGACAAAAATGCGTACCCCGTCCACCGACTTTGATTTTAACGATTTCAGTTCCGCAACGTGGACAAGGAGTTTTCTCTTTGCCATAGACCTTGAGACTATTTTGCATATTGCCCTTATGACCATTGGCATCGAGATACGACCGAATCGTTGAGCCACCAGCGGCGATGGCATTTTGCATCTCCGTATTGGAAGCTTCAATAATATTTTGGATGTCGAGATCACTCAAATGATCAGCCGGCGTTTCTGGATGGATCTTAACTTTCCACAAGATCTCATCGACATAAATATTTCCTAAGCCACTCATGACCGTTTGGTCCAACAAGACAGTCTTAATATCTTTACGGTGTCGAACTATTCTAGGCTTTAAATTGGCAAATGTAAATTCTTTTGACAAAGGTTCCGGGCCTAATTTGGCAATCGACTTATTGTTAGCCAAATCGTCGGTATTCCACAGTTGCATCCGGCCAAATTTGCGGACATCATTATAAATTAATTTTTGACCATTGTCCAAACTAAAAATAGCGTGCGAATGTTTATCGATTGCACTAGGATCAGCGGATATTCGGTATTTACCTTCCATGCGCAAATGGCTGATTATTGTATAGCCATTATCCAAATGGATCAACAAGAATTTAGCCCGACGGCCAATACCTTGAATCGTACTGCCGGTGACGAATTCAATAAATTGTTCGACATCCCCAGTAATTAAGTTAGGATAGCGGATCTCAACATGAGTTATTTTGCGACCTTGAACATTTTCGATCAAACCACGTCTAACCGTTTCTACTTCTGGCATTTCTGGCATATTGTCACCTACTTAGCTTCGTACCAAGTTTTTCCGTGAGCTGTCTCAACCTTCAAAGGAACATCGAGTTTAACTGCAGAATCCATCACGCTCGGTACTAATTTTTCTAGAGTTTCAATTTCAGATTTTGGTGCTTCAAAAATCATTTCATCATGTACTTGCAACAACAAATTAGCTTGCAAATTCTCTTTGACCAGCATCTTTTGCATGTTGATCATGGCCACTTTGATAATATCAGCAGCACTACCTTGGATCGGCGTATTCATCGCTGTACGTTGCGCAAAGTTTCTGACGTTGAAGTTGCTTGAGTGAATATCAGGCAAATAGCGACGACGGTGCATGATTGTTTCAACATAGCCATTTTCACGGGCATATTTAACGATATCATCCATGTATTTTTTAACGCCCGGATATTGTTCAAAATACGACTCAATAAAGGCTGCCGCCTGTTTTCTAGTAATACCGATATTTTGCGACAATCCATAGTCACTGATGCCGTAAACGATACCAAAGTTCGTGGCCTTAGCTTGACGACGCATGTTGGGCGTAACTTCGTCAGTACTGTTTAAGCCAAAGATCCGCATAGCCGTATGAGCGTGAATATCATAATCTTCGTTGAAGGCTTCTTGCATATGTTCATCGCCTGAGATGTGGGCTAGGACACGCAACTCCACTTGTGAATAATCGGCTGAAAAGATCTCCCAGTCTTCATGTTGAGGCACAAAGGCCTTTCTGATCTGTTTTCCTTCATCAATTCTGATCGGGATATTTTGCAAATTAGGTTCGATCGATGACAAACGTCCAGTTTGAGTTAGAGTTTGCAAGTAGATCGTGTGGATCTTGTTATCTGGTTGGACGAACTTTTGCAAGCCAACGACATAAGTTGATTGGATCTTCGATATTTGACGATATTCCAAGACCATTTGAACTACTGGCGACTTATCTTTAAGTTTTTCCAAGACATCGACTGATGTTGAATAACCTGTTTTAGTCTTTTTGATGACTGGCAACTTCAAATCTTCAAACAAGACGACGCCTAATTGCTTAGGTGAATTGATATTGAATTCTTTACCCGCTTGTTCGTAAATCTTCTTCTCAATTTCGGCCAAACGAACGGCAAAAGTATTCTCCATTTCTTTCAACTTAGAAACTTCAACCGTAATACCTTTGATCTCCATCTCTGCCAAAACATTTGACAGTGGCAATTCAATTTCATCATAGAGACTATCTTGATCGTTAGCTTTTAATTCAGACATCATTTTATCTTTAAGCGTATCGATGACTTGAGCTTGTTGGGCCAAGTATTTCAACAGTACAGTTTCATCTTCAGGCACGGCCTTTTTAACGCCTTTGCCATAGAATTCCTCTTCGCTTGGCAAACTGACATTGTAATTCTTAGCGACTAACCCGATATCTTGTTTGTTGTCGTTAGTATCAAGTAAATAAGCTACCAATAGCATATCAAAGCTTACACCTGCCAAAGTGCAGCCGTAACGATGCAACAGTGCTATCGTTCGCTTGTTGTCAAAGAGATACTTTTCCTTTTTTGGATCAGCTAGCCAATTTTTTAACTTTTCATTCTCAAGTATCGAAATATCAGTCGTTCCATAATACTTTTGACCATCCGTCAACAATAATCCAATGATCGGTGCAGTGTGATAATTCTCGCCGAACCCTTCAACGATCAAAGTCAATGGTTTATCGATTTGAGTGAGCTCAGAAATTGCTTGGTCATTAAGATCCAAAACTTTAATATCAGCCAAATCTTCAGCTGTATCTTCTGTTTTGACATCCATACGATCCAAAAATGAAGTAAAATTCATCTTTTGATAAAACTGGATCAACTGTTCTTGATTGTCGCCACGGTATTCCAAATCGCTCAAATTCAATTCAACTGGTGCATCCTTGTTGATCGTAGCCAAAGTTTTACTCAAAAAGGCTTGATCCTTATCGTTGATCAAATGTTCTTTGAGTTTGCTCTTCTTCATTGCATCGACATTCTCATAGATGCCTTCCATACTGCCATATTCGTTCAAGAGCTTAATAGCAGTCTTTTCACCGACTTTTTCAACTCCAGGGTAGTGATCGGACGTATCCCCCATCAATCCCTTCATATCAACGATCTGTTTGACGCTGATGCCGAGTTTTTCTTGCACGTGTGCTGGTGTATAGCTCTCAGTTTCTGTAACACCTTTGACATTAACTTTGACAGTCACCTTATCGGTCGTTAACTGAGTCAAATCACGATCTCCGGTGATGATCGTTACATCCATGCCGTCTGCTTCACCCTTGCGCGACATAGTTCCAATAATATCGTCGGCCTCGTAGTTTGGTAACTCATAAGTCTTGATACCGCGGTAATTTAACATCTCTTGGATCAATGGCAACTGCTCCATCAATTCTGGTGGAGTTTTAGCCCGCGTTCCTTTGTACTCCTTGAACATCTCGGTTCTAAAAGTAGTCTTACCTGCATCAAAGGCCACTAAAGCATGCGTTGGCTTTTCGTCTTTTAGAATTATTTCCAACATATTATTGAAGGCGTACAGAGCATTCGTATGGATTCCTTCGCCGTTGACAAACTTGTCTAAAACATTGTGCATGGCAAAGAATGCTCTGAAGGAAACACTATTTCCATCAATTAAAAGTAACTTTTTCTTTTCTGACATATATCCTCCAATTAAACTGAAATTAACTAATACTATTTTAACAAATCAATACCCTTTGTAACAGTTTGCTAAACATGAAAAAAGCCCCGATTCGCACTGAATCAAGACTTCTGGTTAATTTAATTTCTTCTCATAACGATTATAAACGTAAATCACCGAAATAAGTACCAATAGCGACAAAATCGTCAAAATTGCAAAGTCGATCTTGGCACCCAGTATCGTATTCCACACTTCACTCTTAGTACTCGTCAAAGCCACAGCCGAAATAACGACTGACAAGACATTCGTTCCTAAGGAACCAGCGTATTGTTGCATCATACTGAAAAGTGAATTCTGATCGGATTTATTAGGACCTTTGACTTGGGTACTGCCATCTGATAAGTAAACCGCAAAGCCCATACTGAAGCCGATTCGAACCAAAACGTAGATCCAAGTGATACCAAACAGCGTTAAATCCTCGCTCTTGAACCAAAATACACCTGTACCTAAAACCAACAGGATTCCACTGATCAACAGTGGAATCAAGGCACCTCTTTTATCATAGATCAAACCAGCAAGTGGACCCACTGCTGCCCCCAACAATGACCCCGGTAGCAACATCAAACCAGCCTGAGCTGAATCCAAATGCAAAACAGTCTGGGCAAAAATTGGCAAGACAAATGACAAACCAATATTGATAAATTGCAAACTAAAATAACCGAACAAACGCAATCTTAAAACTGGCAATTTTAAAATCGAAAAGTCGATCAGTTGCCGGCTACTGTGTCGGTTGTACCAAGCAAACAATATGACAATGGCGACAGAGCCGAGAGTCCAAAGCAAAAAATTACTTGAAGTCCAACCAAAACGACCTGCTTGATCGAATGTAAATAAAATTGCTGAGAAAATAATTGCTAAACCAAGCACACTGAAATAATCAAACGATATCCCCTTGGTTCCCCTAGCTTTACCGTGAATCGTAAAGATACCGATGACAAACAGGAGAATGATCAGAGGTATTACGCCAACAAAGATCTCACGCCAACTCCAAAATCGATTGACGACTCCCCCATACGTTGGTCCTAAAGCTGGTGCCAAAGAGATAATTATCCCTGCCAAACCAGTGTAGATTCCCAACTTAGATGACGGTATCTCTTCAAAGATCAAGCTAAACATCAACGGCGTCTACAAACCAGTCGAGACCGCCTGCAACAACCGTCCACCTAAGAGGATTAAGAAATTTGGAGCACATAAGCAGATCAATGACCCTACTAAACAACAGACCGTGGCAAAAATAAAAATTTTCAACGGATCAAATTTCTTCAAAACATAAGCCGTTGTACTCATAACAATCGTCGTAAGCAACAAATAACCCGTCGTAAGCCATTGGACAGTCCCCAAACTGACATGCAGCGTTTTGACTAAGGTTGGAAAAGTCACGTTCATTGACGTTTCGATCAAAATACCAGTAAAAGATAATAAACCGACTGCTAATATCGATAATTTAACTCGATTGGATACTGAATTTTCCAAAATACTACCTCAATTCTATAAATTGCACAGAAAAAGGCCACGACAGTACGCTCTGTCATAGCCTTTTGTTATTACTGCTTATTATAGTTATTTTAAAAAAATATTTCTAGGTTTTATTTTCTGATTAAAGGTTATGTTCCCTGAATTCTGAAAGTAATTCAACCATTAAAAAATGCCCCAAAATAGTTAGAAAACAACTAACGATTTTAGGACACTTTATTTAATTTTTTTATTGTTGATTAGGATTCAAGGTACTTAGTAGTTGTTCATAAGCTGTTTCATACTTCTGAACATCTCCGGCACCCATGAAGATCATCACTGTGTTGTGATAATCCAATAGTGGTGATAAGTCATCAAGTGTTAGGACACTTCCACCCTTGTGGATCTTGTCGCCAAGGTCTTTACTTGTGATATCTCCGTGGGCTTCACGAATTGAGCCGAAGATATTAGTCAAGTAAACTTCATCTGCCAAATCAAGTGATTTAGCAAAGTCATCCATCAAGGCTAAAGTTCTTGTGTAAGTGTGTGGTTGGAAGACAGCCACGATCTTCTTGTCAGGATATTTTTGTCTAGCAGCATCAATAGTTGCTTTGATTTCTTGTGGATGGTGAGCATAGTCATCAATGATAACTTGGTCAGCAACTTTCTTTTCACTGAAACGTCTCTTAACGCCAGAGAAAGTTTGTAATTCACGGTTGATCAAGGCGTGATCAAGTTTTTCCATGTGACCTACACCGATTACAGCCAATGAGTTCAAGACATTGTGTTCACCGAATAGTGGCACTTGGAAGTTACCAATATCTTCACCATTGATAGAAACATCGAATGATGAACCCTTAGTTGTACGTTTGATGTTAGTTGCACGGATATAATCTGATTCGTTCAAACCATAAGTGTAGATTGGGGCATCGGCTTTGATCGACTTAGCGTGTTTGTCTTCACCCCAGATAAAGATACCCTTCTTAGTCTTTCTAGCTTCTGATTCGAAGGCATCGACAACATCGTTGATACCACCGAAGAAGTAGTCAGGGTGATCAAAATCAATATTAGTAATGATCAAGTAATCTGGTGAATAAGCTAAGAAGTGACGACGATATTCATCGGCTTCAAAGACAAAGAACTTGGCATCTTTGATTCCTTTACCAGTACCATCACCGATCAAGTAAGATGTCTTAGCGATACCGCTTAAAGTATGTGCTAACAAACCAGTTGTACTTGTCTTACCGTGTGAACCAGCAATTCCGATCGACGTATATTGTGAAACCAACTTACCAACTAATTCAGGATATGTAATTATTGGTAAATGTATATCATGTGCTTTTTTAATTTCTACTTGGTCATCGTTAAAAGCGTTTCCTTTAACGATAGTCAAACCTTCGTGAATGTTGTTTTCATCGAAAGGTAAAATTTTGATGCCAGCTTGTTCAAGACCACGTTGAGTAAATGTGTACTTGTCAATATCTGAACCTTGAACTTCGTAGCCTTGATCCTTCAGGATAAGTGCTAGAGCACTCATTCCTGTTCCTTTAATTCCCACAAAATGATAGACTTTTTTCTCCATAATAACTCCTAATCGAACATTTTCTCTGCAGCTTTGAAATCAAACGCTTGGCCAGCTGCACCTTTATCAAGTACTAAGATACCACGTTTTTGTGGAGCATTGGGAATACCCAACTCCCTAGCAGAACAGATCATTCCGTAACTGTCCACTCCACGCAAAGCACCAGGCCAAATTTCAGTTCCTGTTGGCATAACCGCTCCTGGCAATGCTACAACAACCAATTGTCCCTCATCAATATTTGGAGCACCACAAACGATTTGAACTGGTTTATCCAATCCAACGTCTGTTTGAGTGATGTGCAAATGGTCTGAATCAGGATGCGCTTTGATCTCATCGACGTGTCCAACAACGAACTTTGGACTTTGGTCACTCTCTAATTTATCAGAAAAACCTGCTTTTGCAATCGCATTATTTAAAATGTCTACTTGCTTATCGTCAAGAAATACTTGACCAGAGTCACTTTGGATACCTAGTTCTTCACCAAGTCCAAAGAAATTGAAACCAATTGCTTCATTAGTTTCTTCGTTAAAAATACGTACTACGTTATCTTTTTTAGTAGTGTTTTGGGCTTTGACATCTTCTTGTGTCTCGACTAACAAAACATCCCCTAAAGTTTCTGGATTATAAAAGCTTAATAGCAAGTTTTTCCCCTCACTCGATTAATTATTTTATTTGTTAACTACACTGTTAATAAAGGTCTCAACTTCTTCTTTAGTTTTTCGATCTTTATTTACCAGTCTACCAATTTCTTTACCATTTTCAATAATAATAAAGCTAGGAATGCCCATAATTCCTAATTCTTGAGCAATTTCCATATTATCATCACGGTTAAAGCTGATCCAGTTGAAATCTGAGTACTCTTGTTCCAACTCTGGAAGCTTAGGTTCGATGAATTTGCAATCTGGGCACCAGTCGGCATGCCAGAACATGATGTGCTTGCCTTCTTTAGTTACTTCGTGCCAATCTTTTACGCCATAATCTTCAAATGTTTTCATATTGTTCACCTCTTCAATAAGATACTTTTTATTTCTTAAACGGTCAATTATGTGCTCTTGAGTATTCGAATGATATATAATAGTGGTAATATATCAGTAAATCGAAATCAAGGAGTGATTTTTATGAGTAAAAAAGGTATCGGTTCATTAATCGTTGCTGGTACTGTACTTGCTGCAAGTGCAGCGGCTACAGTTTTAGTAAAACACCATCTAGATAGCGAGAAAATAATTGACAAAGTTAAGTCTGTTTTAGGCGAAGATAGCAAAGTGATCGGTTCATGGGTCGAACCATTTTATCAACGAGTTGACGTCAACGGCCGCTCAACATGGGGAATCGTTGGTGGAGTTACTACCATGGACGAATTCGATGTTGCCCAATATCACTTCATCGCCGATGCTTTGACAGGCGAATTACTAAACATCAAAAAAGTACAATAATCAAACGACACGCTTTTTAACTTTGATTATACCTAATTATTTAAATCCACAAGTCATCCAAAAATTGGATGGCTTTTTTTATACAACCATTTAGTTTTCGAAATGAGCTTTCAAGTAATTTATTCTGAAACCTTTTTTTGAAAACTTCTCTTCGTATTCAGTTTCAATATTATTTTGATTGAGTGCTTCATCTTCATGCAAGTTCAATGAAAGTTCGTCAAACTTCATGCCGTAATTATTCATACTGATCAATGAGAATTCAAACAAGCCTTGATTGTCAGTCTTGAATTGTAGATAACCGTCATCTTTTAGAATATATTGATATTCTTTCAAGAATGACTTGTAAGTCAAACGACGCTTTTCGTGGCGTGTCTTTGGCCATGGATCTGAGAAGTTCAAGTAGATGCCTGATACTTCGTTTTCGGCGAATAATTCTGATAGATCTTTACCATTAGCTAACAACAACTGCAAGTTAGGCAATTTTAACTCAACTTGTTTTTTTAGTATCAAGGCAATTGCGCCCTCTTGGACTTCCATTGCAATGTAGTTGTTTTGAGGATTTTGCTTAGCCAATTCTGTTATGAAACGGCCCTTTCCTGAACCAACTTCAATAAAAATTGGTTGTTCTTTAGCAAAACGAGTTTGCCATTTACCTTGCATGTTCTCCGGTTGAATAGCGATCAGATCAAGATTTTCATTGATCAGATCTTTCGCCCAAGGTTTGTTTCTTAATCGCATAAATATTACTCCGTTAATCTAGATATTTTTTTAATTGTCTTGGCATGTAGAAATAGTTGACGAAGATCAAAACTGCCAATCCAGCAATAATGATGATCAAACTATTCATACCGAAACCAAATTTGTAAAGAATGGCTATTGCACTGATCACCCATTGAATCAGTAAAATAGCCGTACTCAATTTAGTAAAGTCGGCAATTTTGGTCTTGCCTCTAATGGGATAAAGTCGTTGCATTAAATTTTGCATAACTTCCTTAAAGTAAGGCTTGAGTTGGAAACCAACTAGATAGATGAAAAGCATTTCAACTATCAAGGAAATATAGAAATTATCTATCAAAGCTAACATAATAGCCTGAATGATCGTCAAACGCAAAAACAATCCTAAATATTCGTTGTTCCGGACGAATCCCCGTGCAAACAAATACAAATAAGTGTTTTTAGGATTCTTTTTGATTGGTTGATAGAGCCAATCCAACCACTTGCGACGTCTGATCTTGCTAGTGACGCCTGGTACATCGGTAAAGAGATTGTAGAATCGTTTGATACGAAACATCCGTTGGTTCTCAGTTTCGATAGCGTACTTCCACTGTAATTGACCGCTAGTCTCTAATGTTTTTACACGAGCATTCAAGAAAAAGTAATACAAAACAGCCACGATAAGCATCGTCCAACTGAACAAATAAGTCGCTACGATCAAAGAAACCAACAAAAGTATATTAGAAACTAAACGCATCTTGAAGTTGCCAATTTTATCCCGACCGTATAGCTCTAACAAGTTTATATTCAATGAACCTAATTTGTAGACGATAAGACCGACTGCTATCGCCACAATATCAATGATCCGTAAGCCAGCACCTCGAGAAGCAAAAGCTGACAATAAAAAGTTGACCATCGCGACTGTTACAACTGGCATGAAGCTGCTGTAATTTTTAGCCGAACGGAAATATTTGTAAAATTCTTTTTCCTTAACTAACAAAAAGGTACTGTCGGGTTCTTCCAATAAAGTTGCTATCCCACCGACTTGTACCGCCAAAAATAAAATCACGATCACGATCGGTTTGCCAAACGTCAAGGTCTGATGGATCGTACCCAACAAGTTCGAGTACCAAAATCCCAAAGCACCGATCAAAACGATGAAGGCCAACATGAAATTATCATTGAAGATCAATCTGAGGTATTTGAACTGATTAAGTTGATGTCTTCTTAAACGTTCACTCCATAATTGCCCCATTTTTAAAGATCCTCATTTGACATCTTGATGTAAATATCATCAAGATTGGAATCTTGTTGCATATTGAATTTGGCCTTGAGTTGATCGAGCGTTCCGTCAGCTCGTACTTGACCATGATTGATCAAAACGAACTTGTCGGCGTGATCTTGAACGGTTGCTAATACGTGAGTTGACATCAAAACTGAGCAACCAGCCTTTTTCTTATTTTCAACAATATTCAACAAATCGTTGACTGCCAAGGGATCAAGTCCAGTGAACGGCTCATCGATAATGAACAAACTCGCATCAGTCATGAAGGCACAAACGATCATAACTTTCTGTTTCATACCTTTGGAAAAGTTTTGTGGGAACCAATCCAACTTATTGTCTAGACGGAATGTCTTCAATAATTGATTGGCACTTTCCCAAGTCTTATCGTGATCAAGGCCGTAAGCCATGATAGTCAGATCAATGTGTTCTCTCAACGTCAATTCTGGATAAAGGATCGGCATTTCGGGAACATAGGCGATCTTCTTGCGATATTTTTCAACATCGTCGTGCAGACTGATCCCATCGATCAAAATTTGACCACCACGAGGAGTCAGCAACCCGATGATATGCTTGATCGTCGTCGATTTACCGGCACCATTCAGTCCAATCAATCCGACTACTTGACCACTTTCAACTGTGAAGGTTTCTTTCTTTAAAACTGATACTTGACCGTATCCTCCGGTCAGTTCTTTAACTTCTAAAGTCATGGATTAAACCACCTATATCTGTTTTTAATAATGTTATTATGATAGCATTGTAATTAATATAATGCTGTTTTTGAAAGGAGATTTTTACATGGATGATTGCATCTTTTGCAAAATAATTAACAACGAAATTCCTAGTACTACTATATACGAGGACGACGATATCAAGGCTTTCTTTGATATTTCTCAAGTGACGCCCGGTCACACTTTAGTTGTTCCCAAGAAACACGTCAAAGATATTTTTGAATATGACGAAGATTTGGCACAACGCGTCTTCAAGAAAGTTCCTATGATTGCTCGGGCCATCAAAGAATCAAATCCTGACATTATTGGTATGAATATTTGCCAAAACAACGGCGAAATTGCTTACCAAAGCGTTATGCACTCACATATTCACTTAGTACCTCGTTATTCAAAAGACGACGACTTTTCAATGCACTGGGGTGACAACACCGGCCTTGCAAGCAATGAAGAATTGCAAAGTCGCGCCGACAAGATCAAACAACACTTGGAGGACTAACGATGAAATTTTTTGCTGGATTTATGGTTGGAACAATTAGTGGCGTTGCCGTTCAACTATTCCAATCAAAAGATGCCATACCTAGTGTTAATGATACCAAGATATTCCAGAATATAAAAGATTTTAAAGATATATTAGGTGATCTGCAAAAAAATTCTGCAGTCGTACCCGAAGTTCTCTCCGGTATTCAAAAAGATATCGCTGATTATTCTGAAAGTATTCGTCCCGATGTCGAAGACTTACAAGATTCGATTCAAGAGATGAAATCAAACCTCGAAAAGTTCCATTAAATATAGTGCCAATTATGAATTTTTTGTGATTTTTTCTTAAAATGATAAACTATTCACTTTATTTTATGGTAGTCTTTTCAATTGTAGACATATTAATTAAGGATGTGTAAAGATGAATAAACGATTAACTAAATGGATCTTAGCTATTGCTGGTCTATTTATGGTAACAGTTGTTGCTGGTTGTTCTGGTAACAAGACCGTTGCTACACTCAAGGGTGGAAGAATTACCCAAGAAGAATACTACAAGGAAATGAAGAGTTCTTCTCAAGGTAAACAAACACTTCAAACAATGATCATCACTAAAGCTCTTGAAGACCAATATGGTAAAGATGTATCCACAAAACAAGTCAACAGTGAATACAACAAATACAAGAGCCAATACGGTTCATCATTCAGCTCTATTCTTCAACAAAATGGTATGACAACTGCCCAATTCAAGAAGAACATTCGTACTAACCTTCTTACAAAAGTTGCTTTGAAGAAGAACAAGAAAGTTACTAACAAGGATCTTAAGAAAGAATGGAAGAGTTACCAACCTAAGATTCAAGTTGCTCAAATTCTTGTAAGTAAAGAATCCACTGCCAAAGAAGTTATTACAAAACTTCAAAACGGTGAAGACTTCGCTAAGTTAGCTAAAGAATATTCAACAGATTCAGCCACAAAGAACAAGGGTGGCAAGATGGCTGCATTCGACAACGACAGTACAAGTGTTGATACAGACTTCAAGACAGCCGCATACAAACTTTCAAAAGTTGGCGACTACACAGATACACCAGTTAAGACAAGTTACGGCTACAGTGTAATCAAGCTTGTTAAGAAACCTGCTAAGGGTAAGATGAGCGATCACACAGCTGAACTTAAATCTAAGCTATACGCTTCATGGATGCAAGATTCAACAACTATGCAAGGTGTAATTTCTAAGGTATTGAAGAGAGCCGATGTTTCAATTAAAGACAGCGACTTGAAGGATGTTCTTTCAGGATATGTTTCATCATCTTCATCTAAGAAATAATTAAATTATTGATCAATTAAAAAAGTTCGAAGTGAGTTAAAAAACTCATTTCGAACTTTTTTTGTTATAAATTAATCTGTTTCGGTATTCAATTTCTTTGGTTCGCCGATGATAAAATGATTGGCCAAAGCAATGATCAAGAAGACCAAGGCAATTCCACACACGCCTAGCCACCCAGCTTTACTCCAAGCCCAAGTTGCAAACAGCGTTCCGAATGAGCCACCTAAAAAATAACTGAACATAAAAACCGAGTTGTTGCGACTGCTTTGTTGCCGATTCAGTGATTGCACGATTGCTTGATTAGAAACTTGACTGAACTGAGTCCCCAGATCCAATAAAATAATTCCAATAATCAAGAAAATCAAATCGATGCCCGCGGCAATCAAATATATATCTTGCCAAGGCATGATACTTCCTAATAATCCACTGAATGATCTGGACAACAAAATACCTGTCAACAGACCACTCAAGACGATTCCTAATACTTTTCCACGTTGCAAGACCGGTGCTAAATAGCCTGCAAAAGGAATAATTATTTGGGGCGCCACCGAAGTGATACCTATCAAAGCTGTAGCTATGGCAAAGACCCCAGCATTTGGTGCCCAAAATGCCAATAATAATGAACCAATGGACAAGATCATCATGAATTGAATCAGATGATATCGATCAAAAATGTCTCCCAAAGGCACAATCAGCAATAATCCAAACGCATATCCTAATTGTGTGATCATTGCCAACATCCCCACGACCGATTTGGAAATGCCAAAATCATTGGCAATCAAATTCTCAATTGGCTGAATAAAATTCAAATTGGCAACAATAACACCCGTTACTACTGCCATTAAAATAATTGTTTTTTTCGACAATGTTTCTGTTTCTTTCAAAAAATCCCCTCTTTATCGTTTCTTTAGTGCTTGACTGACCCAATCCAAAGCAGCTTTCGTTTTGACTTGTTCAAGTGAAATTACCCATCGAGCATTATCTAGATCTTCCGAAGAAATCTTTGTCTTTGCTAAATCTGTTCCTTGTTGTTTCAATAATCTTTGATTATCCAACAAATAATTTTGATAATCGGTCAAGATTTGGGACTGTACACTTGGATCTACTTGATGAAAATTACGAAACTTAACACTGTACGTAAACTCAACATTAGGATTAAGGGGCACCGCCTGTTGCATCAACTCCAAAAAACGCTCCCGACCTGAATTTGTAATTGTTGCAATTTTTTGCTTGTGTCCCGAATCCTTTTCTTTCTTCAGCGTTATATAGCCAGCTTCATTCAGACGTTTGAACAAGGGATAAATCATCCCAAAGCTGATTTTTCGCTGCCTGCCAACTATTTGCTGCAAGATTTGACGCATTAAATATCCGCTCATCGACTCATCCATCAGTTGACCTAAAACAAACAAATCATACATAATTTCACCTCATTTATATCAGTCTGATATATAATCAACTTTTCTAATATAGATCATTGTCATCGCAGTGTCAAAAAAGATTTATTTACTGAATCGTCGAAATATTTCTAAAAGTTAGCTTCTCTAAACAAAATAATCATAAATATCTAGATATTTTTTTCAATAAACGATACATCTTATAAAATTATAATTATAATTAGGTTGAACGTTATCAATTACCGATTGGTAATATTCCATTTATTCTATCTTGAGGTTTCAACTGAATCTCATTATCTTTATTAGACAGCTTGAATTTTTTTGACAATAATTTGTTCATCTCTGGGGATCAAACATAAATATTTACCCTACTAAAATATTTTTTTAGGGTCTGTTAAGGCTGTTCTTTACCTCTTGTGCTGTCTTTTAACACAGGTATTATATAAGTGGCACATAAATAATTAGATGCTTTTTGTAGGAGGAATTATTTTATGGATAAAAAATTAGAAAATCCCCTAGTATATCGACGTATCTTATTAACGGTGGATGAAGATGACCATGAATCAACCACACGGGCCTTTAGATTTGCTATCACACTGGCTCATGATTATGACGCATCATTAGGAATCGTTTCTGTTATGGAAAACGAAGACATCAATATTTTCGATTCATTGACACCATCAAAACTTAAAGAGAAACGTAACAATCTAAAAAAAATCGTCCAAGGATATGTGGATCAAGCTGAAGATAATGGTTTAACAAAGGTTGAGCCTCTCGTCTACGAAGATGGCGACGTTGATGACGTCATCTTAGAACGTGTGATTCCGGACTTTAAACCGGACTTGATCGTGACTGGAGCTGATACTCAATTTCCGCACTCCAAAATCACCGGAGCGATTGGACCCAGATTAGCTAAACGTGCTCCCGTCTCCGTAATCGTCGTCCGTTAAAAGCACGAGCCTCACACGTAGGGTCAAACTACGAAAAGAGGTTATGTCATTTTGAAACGTAATAACAACAAAGAGCACAAGAACCGTTTCGTCGAAGACACTGGTACTCAAAGAAAAAGTCTTGACGAGATCAACGGTTCGATCGATGTCCCAGACAATGCTGGCTACTTCAAAACGCTCTTGGCTTACACCGGACCTGGTGCACTGATTGCTGTCGGTTACATGGACCCCGGTAATTGGATCACTTCAATTGGTGGTGGTGCTCAATTTAAGTACACTCTTTTGAGTGTCGTTTTACTATCTAGTTTGATTGCGATGCTACTGCAAGCTATGTCAGCGAGACTTGGTATCGTGACCGGCCGTGATCTAGCTCAATTAACGCGTGAACGAACTTCCAAAGTCGGTGGCTTTATTCTGTGGGTCATTACCGAATTAGCTATCATGGCAACTGATGTGGCCGAGATCATCGGTTCTGGTATTGCCTTAGAATTGCTCTTTGGTTTCCCACTGATCGTCGGTATCACGATTACTGCTTTTGATGTTTTGATTCTGCTATTTTTAATGAAGTTAGGTTTCCACAAGATCGAAGCTATCGTCGCTACTCTGGTGGCCGTTATTCTCTTCGTCTTTGCTTACGAAGTCTTTCTTTCTAAACCTGATGCCATGGGAGTTCTTGGTGGCTACGTTCCTAGAGCTAAGATTCTTACGAACCAACCTATGCTTTACATGGCCTTAGGTATCGTTGGTGCTACCGTTATGCCCCACGACCTTTACTTGGGTTCGTCAATTTCGCAGACACGTAAATACGACATCCATGATCACGATTCCGTAAAGAAGACGATTCGCTTCACGATTGCTGATTCCAATATTCAATTGACTTTAGCTTTCATCGTTAACAGTTTGCTCTTGATTTTAGGAGCTGCTTTGTTCTTTGGAACTAACAGTGAACTCGGTCGTTTCGTTGATCTATTCAACGCTTTGAGTGATTCTAAAATCGTTGGTGCTATTGCCAGTCCAGTTTTGAGTATGCTCTTTGCCATTGCCTTGTTAGCATCTGGTCAAAGTTCTACCATTACTGGTACTTTAGCTGGTCAACTAATCATGGAAGGTTTCATTCATTTGAGAATGCCTCTTTGGGCTCAACGGCTCTTGACTCGTCTGTTCTCAATCGTGCCAGTTTTGATTTTCGCTATTTACTACCACGGCAACGAAGCTAAAATCGAAGGCCTCTTGACCTTCTCACAAGTATTCTTGTCCATCGCTTTGCCATTTGCCATGATCCCTCTGATTATGTTTACCAGCGACAAGAAACTCATGGGACCATTTGCCAACCGTCCTTGGGTCAAATATGTTGCTTGGATCGTGGCCGTTATCTTGATTATTTTGAACATTCAATTGATCTGGACAACACTATTTTAAATAATTACATATTAATTTATTGTTAAAAAAAGACTATATCCACTAAATTTTGCGTTGGCACCTGTCAAGTTGACGTTTGAAATAATATAAATTTGAATAGTGTT
>NZ_AZEZ01000054.1 GCF_001434275.1 Companilactobacillus mindensis DSM 14500
TCTCATTTTCTATATATCCACTTGACTAATCGTAGGAAGAGAGTGAAACAAGCTCGGTTATAAAGTAAAAGCACTTCTGATTCAGTATTTTTGGATCAGAGGTGCTTTTTGGTTAAATATTAAAATAAATTAAATGATTTCAGAAAAATATAAAACTATCGATTATTATGAATCCAATCAAAAATCATTGTCAAAAAGAGTAAATAACTACTAAATTAACGAAATTTTCTATAATAATATTATTTAAAATAATAAATCATAAAGCATAATCCCAAAATCCACCGAAACGCTTATACAAAAAATATATAATCCTTTGTTAAATTTTTAGTGTCAGAAAAGTAGAGTATCTAATAAGTGGAGGCATAATGATTAGTTCAGAGTTGTTAAATTATGATTCAAAAACTTGGAATGGCCATACTCATACTGAATTTTGTCCACACGGTTCAGGTGAGGATACGGAATTATTTATCAAAAGGGCCATCAAATCGGGCTTTAAAACATATACCATTACCGAGCATTTTCCGATGGCACCAGATTTTTATCGAGTTGCTAAAGGTGCAGAACACGCAATTACAACTGCGGCTATGCCGATTGAAGAATTGCCAGCTTATTTTGAAAAAATGAACTATTTAAAGAAAAAGTATTCTGGTTTTATCAAGATTCTAGTTGGCTTTGAAATTGATTATATCGAACAATTTTCCGATTGGACGAGTCAAATGTTAGTTGAATATCAAGAGCAGATCGATGATGCGATTCTTTCAGTACATTTTCTGCCGACGAAAACTGGCTTACGAGCTGTGGATGAAAGCTATAAAGACTTTTGTGACGGTGTTCTTCGAGAATATCAGACGCCGATTCAAGTGGCTAATGCTTACTTAGAGAGGATATTGAAGGCGGTTAAGTGGCAGACTGACAATAAGCCTAAACGTTACGGTCACATAACGTTATATCGCAAGTGGATTCGAGATTTTCCAGTAGAAACTATTTGGGAAGATGAAAAAACTAAGGAACTGACCGACCGAATTCTGACTCGAATCCAAAAGAACCATGAGATGTTGGACTGTAATATGTCGGGATTAAAACGGTCCACTCAACAGGAACCATCGCCTACTTGGGAAATCATTTACCAAGCTCAAGCTAAGGGAATTAAGTTGGTCTATGGATCAGATGCCCATGCGGTTTCTAGTATTGACCAAGGTTACACTGAATTTTTGAATATGGGGGAGTAAGAAGTGGTTTTAAGCGTTAAAAAAGGAGCTCCGTTTAGAATTTGCCAATTGACGGATCTACATTTGGGAGAGTATCCACTCCAAGAAGATGATCTGAAAACTTTAATGGGGATTTCTAAGGTTTTACATGAAAATAGTTTTGATCTGATCATGATTACAGGGGATTTGATTCAGGGAAAAGAGAATGCCGAATCATTGGCGAGTTTGCATGAACTATATAGAGTAGTCAACTACCATGGACTAAAGTCCATGGCTTGTAAGTAATAAACACACTAACTGTTTATTAGTCACAATTTGCATAGATACGGCACTGCGTACCATCCGAAGATGATATGTCTTACACGCTAATTACCAATGCCTTTTTAGTCCGCAAGTTGCCAAACGGACTTTATATTTTACTGTTTTGCCAATCCTTTATTTAGGATATTGATAGCTGCATTATGATCTCTAAGATGATATTTATGACAGACTGGACAAGTCCATTTTCTGTCAGCTAGAGTCAATTTGTTAGCACCGCTCAAGATAT
>NZ_AZEZ01000055.1 GCF_001434275.1 Companilactobacillus mindensis DSM 14500
CATGCCTTAGCAGCTTAACAATATTTAATTTTGTCTAACTTTTGTGTTGCACTTTATGTTTCAGACACTATTTTTATATGCTATATTGATTAGATAGTTAATATAGGAGATAAATTATGAAAATAAAACGTAAAGAGATCGTCAAATACACGATATTTATCGTATTACTGTTATTTGTATTAATTTATCCAGTGCAAATTTATCAGCTTTTCATGAATCTATTAGGAATCGTGATGCCACTGATTCTGGGGGGAGTTTTGGCCTATGCCTTGAATATTCTCTGCGTGAGAATTGAGAAGCATCTTTTTCCCAATACTAAATATCGTTGGCTACAAGGGAGTCGAAGAGGAATCGCAATTTTATTGTCGGTCATAATTGTGATTTTAGTGATGACCGGCGTCTTCAGATTAGTTTTGCCCCAATTCGTCAGTGCCTTGACCGATTTCTTCAAATCAATTCCAGCTATGGTCAGCGATATTTCTAGTTTGGCTGAAAAGTTGAACAGTCATTCTGCGGTACCAGACCAATTAAAAGCTATCAATATAAATTGGACTTCGGTTCAGTCAAAAGTAATGAAATTTTTGACTTCAGGGGTCAGTGGACTGTTTGGTTCAACGTTTAAAATCGTTACCAGCTTAGCCAAAGGTATTTTTAATGCTCTGTTGGCAATTACTTTTGCAATTTATATTTTGGCAACGAAAGAAAAATTGACAGCTCAAGTTAAAAAAGCCAGCCGTGCTTTTATGAAACCTAAACATCTTGAAAAAACTAGCTATGTCCTCAATATTACAAATAAGATGTTCAGCAGTTTTATTGTTGGTCAAGTTACAGAAGCTTTTATTCTGGGAACTCTGTGTGCTTTAGGGATGTTTATTTTTAAATTTCCATATGCATTGCCCGTTGGTGCCTTCGTCGGGATCACTTCGTTGGTACCGATCTTCGGTGCTTGGGCCGGTGGAGCGGTAGGATTTTTACTAATAGCAGTAGATTCACCACTTCAAGCGGTATTGTTTGTAGTCTTCATCATCGTGTTGCAGCAGTTAGAAAGCAACTTGGTTTATCCACGTGTTGTGGGAACTTCGATCGGTTTGCCAGGTATTTGGGTTTTGACAGCAATTACAATTGGTGGTGGCTTAGGTGGCATCGTCGGAATGTTGTTGGGCGTTCCAGTAGCAGCAACGATTTATCAATTGTTTAAGAATGAGACAAATCGACGACTCGAAAGCCAAATCGAATAGGTGGCAATGTTATAATTGATGAAATCATGTGAGGAGCGATTACTTTGTGGAATAGCTATTTTGGCTTCGTCATAACTTTTGTGGCCATTTTTACATTGGTCCCTTATCTGACTTCATTGATCACGTCATGGTTGGGCCATTTATCGAAAATTATTTTGGTAGACAACCTTGGCAATAGTAGTCAATTAGTCGTGGGTGGCTTAGGTGTGATCATTCATGAATTAGGTCATGCAATTTTCGCTTATTTGTTCGGCCATCAAGTAACGCGAGTTCAATTATTGAATACTAATTATCGGCAGTCAGGTGCATTAGGCTCGGTCGATCATAAATGGAATAATCGTAATGTTTATCAAATGTTGGGAAACTTTTTCATCGGATTAGCACCGTATTATATGTGTTCCTTGGCGTTATATTTATTGCAAAAATTCCTACTGAAAGCCCAATTCAGTGTGTCTTCATTAACCCAGAGTTTGAATTCGGGTGCGCCTATTTCGATCAGTGCAATTTTTAGTTCGGTGTTAGATAATTTGAAATCCAGTTTTGCCAATGCCTCGTGGGGAATGATAATTCTCTATATTGTTTTGACTATCATGATTGCTAGTACAGGCTACGATTTGAGCCGCAATGACTTCATGACTGTCAACAAGGGAATTTTGCCTTGGGTGGTCGTGTTGATTATTTCCGGCTCAGTAATATATTTGTTAAATTTAAGGATTGCAGTTATGAGTAATTCGATTTATTTTGTTGCTTTTTCAATCTTGTTCATGTTTCATGCTGTGATCAGTATTGTCATATCGATGATAGTTATTAAGATACTTGGCATATTCAATTTTATTTAAAAGTTATCATCGATGGATCTTTTTGAAGTTTGGTTGTTTTATACTTGCCGTCTTCCATGAAATTTCGGTAGACGCTGGAACGCTGTGAGAGCAACTTCGAACCAATCTTGCGATTGTTTTGAAGCTTGTCTGGCTCTAAACTGGCAAAAATCGCCAGCTAAGACCCTAGGCTGAGCATCTACCGAAATTTCATTCCAGACTAAGTAGTTTTTAAATAATTGTATTAAAAAAGTTATCTATTTTTTCCAGATGACTCATAAAAATAATATAACCAAAGTTAAGAAAAGAACCCCATCGATTAGGATGAGGTTCTTTTCTATTTTTTTGGAGTGATAAAAATGAGTAAGAATAAATTTCACCTTACGTTTGGCGTTTACGGAATTATTGCCGGCGGCAACCGTCTGCTAGTCGTCAAAAAGAATGGCGGGCCGTATAACAAACGTTATGATTTGCCGGGTGGAAAATTAGGGCATGGCGAATCGTTGGTTAAAGCGGTTAAACGAGCAGTGAACGAAGAGACTGGTCTTGAAGTATTGGATGTGGAACAATTAGGAACGGTCAATTTTCGTTATCCGTGGAAACAACAACATTTTGAATGGAACGAACATGTCTGTGTGTTTTATCGAATCGATGAATACTCAGGTATTCCCAATACTGATGTCTCACAATTTGTCGGTCAAAATCCCCGCGGTACGCAGTGGGTCGAAGTTGAGAATTTGAATTTGGAAAATAGTTCACCCTTAGTGCTAAAGGCCAAAGAATTTATTTTGCTACACAAATTTATCGTTTCCGATACTAAATTTTCCCACTGGGACGTTTTGGATTAAGCAAAATTCCTAGTCATCTTGATGTGTGGCGTGTGGTTGAATAAAAAGACGTCGCCTTCAGATTGAAAATTGAATTTTCTGTAGAAATCTTGGACTTGAACTTGAGCTTCAATCTCAACTTCAGGATGATCGAATTTTGTTTGAATGACATCTAAAACGTGCACCATCAATTCTTTACCGAGTCCTTGGCCACGAAACTTGGGATCTGTTACGACTCGACCAAAGGTCACATTGCCGTTTTGTTTGAAAACTCGCGCATAGGCCGCAATTTTACCATCGATGACTTTAAAGATGTGAATTGAATCCAAGTCGTGTTCGTCAACTTCTTGGTAAACTCGGTCTTGAGCGACCACGAAAATTTTGGTACGTAAATAAAGTATTTCATAAAGTTCTTTAGCAGATAATTCTGCAAATGTTTTAGTTTCCCACATATTTGGGCCTACTTTCTTGTAAAGAGTAAATTATCTAAGGTAGTCATAGCTTGAAAGAATTGTCGTTGTTCATCAATCGAAAGATCTTTTAGCAGGTCTTTGATCTGTTGGTCGGATCGTGCATTCAATTCTTTGACTAATTCTTGACCGGTGGCGGTCAAACTGAGTTCAATCGAACGCGAATCTTTAGCTGAAGGAGATTTATTGACTATGCCTTTTTTTTCAAAACGGTTGAGAATCCGACTGGTGTAACTCTTGTCCAATTTTAAATTGTTAGCAACTTCAATGGGTGTTTTGTCGTTGTTAAAAGATATCTCCAACAGCACTCGACCTTCCGTCCAACTCAAGGGCGTATCGAGGACTTTTTTATTCAAAATACCTAATAATTTTGTATAGTCACGGTTGAAATTACGAATCTGCGATATTTCAGTTTGGTTTAGCAATAAATCATCTCCTGGGTTAATGAAAATTATTATAGCATTATAGTGGACTTTGTCCACTACTTTTTATAAAAATTTTTGAATTCAAAAAAACCGCTAATTTTAATCACAATTAGCGGTTTTATTTATGTATATTATTGAGTTCTTTCTTAATTCTAGTTATATATGATTATCTAGATATTTTTAAAATTGGCAGCTTTAAGATTAGAGATTGTCAACATGACGATCAAACTGATGATGTAAAGCGTTGAGATAAAAATCATAACAGTCATAATATTGTAGTGGTCAAGAATATATCCGATGGCCAAACTGGAGAAACCACCAATACAACGGCCAACATTCATAATGACGTTGTTAGCTGTTGCCCGAACTTCAGTTGGATATAAGCGACTGACGATGGCACCGTAACCAGCAAACATACCGTTAGAGAAGTAACCGACTACTGCACCAACGACAATCAGCGACCAGACATTGCTTGGTAAAGTTAAGATATAGACGCCGATAGCTGAAGCAGTTAAAAAGATTCCGAAGGCCAAACGTGGTCCTAAGTTATCGAGAATCCAACCGAAAGTCATCATACCAGCACACATACCAAGAATTGTGGCAATCATCCAAGTTGAAGAACCAACGGTTAAGTTGAGTTGCTTTTGCATGATAGTTGGCAACCAGTTCATCAGACCGAAGTAACCGGCAATTTGTACGATGGCCATAACCATTAGTGCGATAGTTTGATAAGCAATCTTTGGTGTAGCAAATAGTTGTTTGATGTTACCATTTTGTTTTTTGGAGGAGTTAGTAAAGGTAGTACTTTCACGAAGATGTCTTCTGATGAAGAAAGTAATGATCACTGGGATGACACCGAATAAGAACAAGGCGTGCCAACCAAGTGTAGGTAGGACTAGGGCAGCTAAGAGGGCTGCTAAGATGGCACCGATTTGACCGGCGACACCGACCCATGAAGAAACTCGACCTAATTTTTCTTTCGAGAAACTCTCTGCTAAAACAGTCATTCCGATACCGTACTCACCACCGGCACCAATTCCGGCAATGAAACGGCAGATATAAATTGCAGTCAAACTGTGAGCGAAGAACATCGCTGCGGTGGCAAAGGCAAAGATAAAAATGGTGTGACTAAAAGTTTTGATACGACCGATCTTGTCGGCTAAAATTCCAAAAAAAATACCACCTAATAACATACCAATATTTGTAATGGTCGAAATCAATCCCGCTTGGGTTCCACTGAGATGCAGTTCAGCGATGATGGATGAAAGGGCGAATGATAAAAACATCACGTCCATGTTTTCCAATCCAAATCCTGAAGCTGTGGAAGCGACCACTTTAGCTTGGTAATTATCTAGCTGGTTTTGCTTTGTTGCTATTTTCATGTTGCATTCCTCCAAAATTGACGCTCGCTGTCGTCATTTATTTTGCTTGACCGTATGATAGCACAAGAAATTTTTGGAAACAAGAGCTGGATATGAAAACGCAAATACAAAAGGGCTGGTTATTGTTTGAAGTCCGGTTATTTCTACTTGCCGTCTTCCATGAAATTTCGGTGGATTGCTGGAACGCTGTGAGAGCAACTTTGAATCAGTTCTACGAATCAAAAAAAGTATCAGCGTTACTAGATTTTCTAGTAAATACTGATACTTTTTTAATACGATTATTAATATTTAAAATTAGTCTGTAAATGATTGATTCAATTTGTTCAAATTACTGTCATTAAACTTGATATCGTCCAATTGGTCAGCCTTTTCACTGAGTCCAGTTGTAACTTTATCAGAGATAGCTTGGATTTGCTCATCAGTTGAACCATCAGGGAAAAGCCCAATAATCAGGTAATCAACTGGTGTTCTATCCGTACCCCAAGCAACAGGATCTTTGAAAGTTAACATCATTGTGTGAGCGCGACTCTTGTTTTCACTAGTTGCAAACAAGAAGACGGCACGGTTTTCAATGATCGGTGTACCTTGAGCAGCACTGGCAAAGATACTGCTTTGTACGGCTTGTTCATCGACGTTAAATTCGTCAGCGGCCTTTGCTGCAGCAAGTTTTAGGGCACTTAATTGATTGTTATCCTTTAATTCGATATTTGCGGTTGTGTGGTTTTTTCTAAAAATTTTGAACATAATTGTTAATCTCCTCTGTATTTAAGTAAATTCAACGAAGTAGATCGACATGTCTGAACTTCTCTACACCAAGTATGATATATTATCGAACGCGTTTCATAGCAAGGGATAAATTGAAGTTTTTTTAGAAAAGATATTTCGGGTCGCCGGGACGGGTCAAATCGGGATATTTTTGGTGCAATCTTTCATAAGCAGATAAAATTTCCCAAGGAATATCGACGTGTGCGATAAAACCTTTACCATTGGGACCGTAACCAGTTTTGTCGTCACGTAAGCGAGGGATTTCTCCCATCAATAAGTTTTGATAACGTTCTGGTTGCCAAAGCCCTAGAAATTTTTGGTCAAAGGCCAAATGAGTTTGTTTCATGACCAAATTAGTTTGATAGACGGCGTAATTGATGATCGTCACATCGGAAGCGACATATTTTTGCAAACAAGCGGCCATCCGTTTCTGCATTGTGGCATCTTGGGAGAGAATGATCGAATGAAAATCAATTTGTTTATCCTTGAGCAGCTCCAATAAGTAAGTGATGTTGTTGCCACAATTAGTCGATGCAGTTTCTAAAAAATCTACTTCTAAGCCAAAACGTTTTTTCAGAAGGGCCGCAAAGATTTCGGCTTCTTGCATATTTTTAGCAGGAATATCGGGATAAGCATTTTGCACAGTTTGTTGCAAAGTAGCAGTTGTATGTCCGTAGCCACCAACAATAATGTATTTTTTAGCAATCTTATTTTGAATCGCTTTTGCCAAAATATCAACGCCATAAAGAATGCTGCCGCCAAATAATACATAGACGTCAGCTTGGGGAAAGCCATATTTGTTGTTGAGACTCTGTGATGTTAATTCAGTAATATCGCGTTGAGAACAAAATTTACCGAGAAGATTGAAATCATTTAAATCAGTTTGCGTAAATGTCATCGTCGAACCTCTAGTTGAATTTTTTAATTCCTTCAGGAATGTCAGTTACATGATCGACAATTACTTCAGCACCAGCGTCGGCTAATTCTTGGTGGTCGCCGAATCCATAAGTGATACCTAAGGTGTGGACGTTATTTTTAGCACCACCGATAATATCAGTCATGCGGTCACCAATCATAACTGTTTCGTCCAAGTCAGTGATCTTGGCGTCAGTCAGTCCATAATTTAGAATGGCACTCTTAGTATTGAGTGAAAAACCGTCAGTAGCGGCACCGTAAATACCTGTGAAGTAGTCGGATAATCCTAAGCGAGGGATAAGGATTTTGACAACTGGATCGGGTTTAGCTGATGAAATATAAAGATTATAGCCAGCATCCTTTAATTGAGCCAAAGTCTCTTTCATATGTGGGTAGAGCGACAATTGATTGATGCCGGTGGCGTTGTAAAATTTATCGTAAGCAGCGATAGCTTCTGGATAACGTTCTTCTGGAAAGTCAGGATAATATTGTTTCATACCTTCAGTTAAGGCAGGACCGATGAACTTCAGGTAGATTGAGTCATCTAGAACGGGGATGTCCAAAGTTTTAGACATATCTTTTAGGGCGTTGATGATACCTTCTTTGGTATTGGCAATCGTACCGTCGAAGTCGAAGAATAGATTTTTCATAGTTGAATAAACTCCTTATTATTTGTAATCGCTTTATTAAGCAACTCTTTAATTATAAAGTTATTGATTCAATAACACAAAATGAAAACTAATGCTTGATAGCAAACGCGTTTCATACGTTAAATTCAAAATAAAAAGAGATGACAATTTTGGTTCAGTCATCTCTTTTTATATAAATATTTTTATTCAGCAATCGCTTTATGCCGAGAGATCAAAACGCCAGATAGGGTCAACAACACTGACATAACGGCTAAGATAACTAAAATCATGTTCCAAGAATTGAGTGAATTTTCGAGATAGCCGAACGTAACTGGTCCGACTGCGGCCAACAAGTAACCAGCCGACTGAGCCATACCGGAAACTTCAGCGGTTTGATAAGGATTGGTAGTTTTCTCAGTAAAGAAGATTACAGCCATATTGAAAGCTAGTCCGGAACCAAATCCAGTTAAGACAGTGATGATGCTCAAGAAGACTAGATTGCTAGTTGTCAAAAGATACCCTAATGGCGAAATTGCGTAACCGATCAAAAGCATAGTCAAGAGCCACTTCATACCGTGTTTTCGAACTGAGAGAAAAGGCACAATGAATGAACAAGGCAAACCGCTCAACTGCAAGACCGTCAATAAATTACTGGCCAAAATCGAACTGATGCCGTGACTTTCCAAAATGGATGGCAACCAAGTGACGAATGAATAGTAGACCAAAGATTGCAAACCGAAAAAGGCTGTTATCAACCAACCGAGTGATTGGTTCCAAACACTGCGATATTTAATGGCAGCGGTTTGTTCTTGATCTTTTTGATTATAGCGTAAATTAGGGATCCAAAAGATTGCCGCAACGATAGCTAATGTCGAAAGAATTGCCAAAGTAGCTTGCAAACTTATTTTAGTAATTAAAATACCAGAAAGAGCAGTTCCAATCGCGCCGATCAAAAGCATCGACATGGTGTAAAGACTAGTACCTAAAGGAATTTGGTTGGGTAAGTGATCTTTGATCATGGCAGGAACTAAAACATTCCCACTGTCGATACCGATACCGGCCAAAAACGTTCCCAGCATCAAAGCCCAAACAACGGGGATGATCCGCAAGAAACTACCCGCAATCAAGACAATAAAGAAGATGAAAACCGTTAATTCATTACCGAACTTTTTAGCAAGTTTAACGATAACTGGTGAAAAAACGGCAAATGTTATCAGTGGGATCGAAGTGATTAATCCAGCTAAGGACTTAGGAATACCGAGATTTTTTTCGATCGTACTGAGCAACGGGGGGATGATAGTGATCGGCAGGCGCAAATTGGCAGCAATCAACATCATACTCAATAAAAACCACTTTTTGTTTAATTTAGGTGCTGACATTTTCTCCTCCTTTTAATAAAACACAATATTACAAGTGTAAACCCGATTAATGGTTGTGCCAACTGAAGAAAGCAAGCCATGAAAAAAGCCATCTAGATTTCCTAGATGACTTATGTGTTTTATAACCAAGATTACGTAATTATTTGGACCATTTAGCAAAGAAGTTCTCAGTAAATTCGATAAATTTGTCATGCGAAATTCTGGATAGAGGTTAGCTCGAGTTTGATATTGTGGCGAAATGTGATGAATGAAGCTACTATTCTTTTCCATGAAATCAGCGATTTGATAAACGATTGTTTTAGCATTAGAAGTGTTGTTGAGAAGATCATCTAGGAGATATGAGAAGACGGCATGCAATAGCGAGTACTTGTCACTGAAATAACGATAGAAAGTACTGTGATTGATCAGCGCCTCGTCACAAATATCACCAACAGTGATCTTTTCAAATGGTTTCTTTTGTAATAAGGAAATCATTGCAGTAATAATTGAATTTTCGGTTCGTTGCGTGACTTGCGACATGTTGTTCCTCCTAGAGTACCTTTACGTCTTCGTAACGTGTCATTAATGAATTGAAATCATAATTCTTGAGTTCTTGAATACTTTCGTGACCATTGAAAAAGGCTGTTAAACTGCCGGCAAGCATTAGATTCAATGGCTCAGAAGTATTGTTACGAACGGCAATGACAGGAACATTGTTAGCAATCGCATAACCACATTCCCACATCGTACCAGAGTCAGGTTCCATTTCTTTTTCTTCTAATTTATAGTCTAACATTGCTACAACGACATCTGAAACATTAATATTGTTAATGTCATGCTTGTAGACAGCAGTTTGCCATTCGAAAGATCCGAATTCAGCGTCGGTATATTCATCCTTGCCAGGACGGAAAATATCACCGATAGTAGGGTTTTCAGTTAGTAATTTTTGAACTTCATCAAGTCGTTTGATCTGTTGGTCGCTGAAAAATGGTCCAGCCAAATAAACACGATTCTTTTTTTCCATGTGAGTAATAAGTAGCTCCTTTATATTGATACATTAATTATACTTAAATGTTCGGAAAATACCTAAAATTTTAAATAGAAAAAGCATCTTTTTTCCGATATTAGTAATAAATCCTGCTTGAGAATAAATCAGAAAATAAAATTTAAATTTTATAAAAAAGCCTTTTCATTTTGTTTTTAAGATGATATAACTTTCCTAGGCACGGAGGTTTGATGCTTATGAACAAGAATATTCACAATGACAAAAAGAGAGTTAGTTTCCTGGCCGTTTTTGGTATTTTTTTGGCACTGATTCTTTTAATATTCTAGGGTTAGACGTGCTTATAGATGGGATAAAAGTATTCTTAATGAGAAGACTAAATGAACTGAGGCTGAATGAAAATTTGGGCTCAGTTTTTTAATGGATTGATTGGTTAGTTGGGGATGGTTCACTGCCGTCTTCCATGGAATTCTGGTGGACGCTGGAACGCAGTGAGAGCAACTTCGAACCAGTTCTGCGAACTGTTTTGAAGCTTGTCTGTCTCTAACCTGGCAGAGAAACGCCAGCTAAGAGACTACCACGGCTAGCATCCACCAGAATTCCATTCCAGACTAATGGGTTTAAGTATTTTGGGTCTTGAGATAGTAATATAGGCAGTTTTGTTAAGTATCAATAAATATGGCTTGTATGAGTTCACTGCCGTCTTCCATGAAATTCTGGTGGATTGCTGGAACGCAGTGAGAGCAACTTCGAACCAGTTCTGCGAACTGTTTTGAAGCTTGTCTGTCTCTAACCTGGCAGAGAAACGCCAGCTAAGAGACTACCACGGCTAGCATCCACCAGAATTCCATTCCAGACTAATGGGTTTAAGGATTTGAGATTTTGAAGTATTGATATAGTCAATTTTATTAAATATTGAGGTAACAAATATTTATCATTAATAATTTGAATTTTAAAAAATAGACCGTAATTCTTAATGATTTAGGAATTACGGTCTTCTTATATTTAAAACTATATTTATATAGATGATAATTTTATTTAAATACTATATATACTAACTAAACAACGAAAAATTTAGCCTGGAGAGCAAAAGCTGATGGGCTCAGTAGTGGTTTAATCTTAGTCAGCGTACTGTGCTGGCTTAGATTACTGCCGAGCTTGAAGACAATTTTTAAATTGGCTCCAAGTCGTGCTCACTACGTTCCAGCCCAATCAGCTTTTGATCGGAAGGCGGCATATTTCTACTACTCCATGTTTTTATTACTATTTCTTTTCAGGTCGAATCAAAGAGTTATCCGAGTTACCGAACCACTTCTTGTTGATTCTTTGAAGTTCGCCTGTATTAGTAAGTTCTTGTAAGCCAGCATCGATTTTACGTTTGAGAGTTTTGTCGCCTTTTCTCATACCAGCAGCGAAGTCTTCACCGTCAAAACCGCCACGTGTGACACGATATGATGATGGATCTTTTTCTTTGCTGATGTAGTATCCGGCGTAAACACTGTCGATCAATAGTCCTTGAATACGATTGTCGTTCAAGTCCATCAAGGCATTATTGAAGGAATCATATAGAACTGGATTTTTGCCTTTAATATAATCTTTTAGCATCTTAGGGTGTTCGTCCAAAAGACTGGCACCGGAGGAACTTGTTTGAGTACCGAGGGTTTTGCCTTTCATGCCGGCAAAGCTAGTGATGTTCTCATTTGTTTTAGTTACTAAAACTTGGCGGTTAGCCATATAAGGTCTTGAGAATAGCAGCTGCTTTTCACGTGCTGGAGTGATCGTGTAGCCGTTCCAAATCAAGTCGATAGTCCGATTTCTGAGTTCGGTTTCTTTCATATTCCAGTCGATCGGTTGAAAGTCGGCTTTGATGCCATATTGTTTAAAAACAGCTTTGGCTAGATCAATATCGTAACCGACCAATTTGCCATTCTTTTCCCGAAAGCCCATGGGAACGAAAGTATCGTCCAAACCGATAATGACACGGCCTCTTTTTTTGATTGATGACCAAGTATCAGCAGTGTTGGCTTCTTGGGCGACTGACTTTTGATCATTGCCACAACCAGCCAAAGTTAGACTAAAGAAGGCTAATAAGCTCAAGAATATAAGTATTTTTTTCTTCATATTATTAATCCCCCTAATGATTAATTATTGATTGGTTTAACTTCGAGTAGTTGGTCGGCAATCTTTTTAGCAAAGTCTGGATCGTGGGTGATAACGATTTGAGTGATGCCAGTTTTCTTCAAGTCGAGGATTAAGTCGGCTACGGTGTCACGCAAGCTCGGATCCAAAGCGGAAGTTGGTTCATCGTAACAGAGAATTTGGGGTTGCATGGCTAAAGCTCTAGCGATGGCAACACGTTGTTTTTGACCACCAGATAATTCGAATGGGTATTGATCTTTAACGCCTGATAGTCCTAATTGATTGAGCAGGTCAGTGACATTTTTTTGAATAGTGGCTTTATTTTGTTTGAGAACCATTTGTGGGGCCAAAGCGATGTTTTCCGTAACTGATAGATGAGGGAAGAGATTGAAATCTTGGAAGACAACGCCAACGACACGTTCTTTGGCAGATTCGTCAGAAGGATCGAAAGGCTGGTTGTTTAAAATGAATTGGCCAGAATCAACTTTTTCAAGTCCGGCAATGCAACGAAGCAAAGTTGTTTTACCAGCACCACTAGGTCCAACGATACTGAGAATTGAATTGTCTTTAACTTCGAGATTTAAATTATCAAGAATGGTTTTACCATCAAAACTTTTAGTAATATTTTCTAATTTCAACATATTTTCTCTCTCCTAACGATAATAGCTAAAGCGTTTTTCTAGAACTTTCAAGCCCCAAGTACAGATGAGGGTCAATAGTAAGTAAATTACACCTACAAGAACTAATGGAAGCAATGTGACGTCACGTGAACTGGCAATATTTCCGGCACGAAGCAGATCACCTAGTCCGATAACGTAAACCAAAGATGAATCCTTGACCAAGTTGATAACTTCGTTACCGATTGAAGGTAAGACGATTTTGACAACTTGGGGAATGATGATCTTGCGGATCGTTTGCCAATAGTTTAAACCAAGTACCTTGGCTCCTTCGAATTGACCTTTGCTGACGGTACCAAAGCCACCACGGAAGATTTCAGCGAAGTAAGCTGTGTAGTTCAAGATAAATGCGAAGAGTGCGGCATCATATCTTTCAAAAACGATATGTACGAAAGGCATGTTTGGCAATCCGTAGAAGACGAAAATTAATTGCAATAGTAAAGGCGTTCCACGCATGACCCAAATGTAAAACGAAAGGATCCAACTCAACGGTTTGAATTTAGAACTGCGCCCCAATGATACTAAAACTCCTAATGGCAATGAACAAATGATTGTCCAGAAGAAAACTTTTAAAGTCATTGCAGTCCCACTCAGTAGTGACGGTAAAATCTCAAAGATATAATTCATCATAATTTCTTCCCCTTTTCCAAATCTAAAAACAACTCTGTAAAAAAAAACGCCCACTAGCATAAATGCTAGAGGACGTTTAGACGTGGTTCCACCTCGAGTTCGTCAGTATCTCACGGTACTGACCTCAAGAAGTTATTGTAAAAGAGCTAGTTCGTAAATAAAAAAAGCCCTCTTAGTCAAAAGACTAAGAGGGCGACTTATTCGCGGTACCACCTCTGGTTTCTAACATCTCACGATATTAGACTCATGAAGTTACAATAACTTCAGCTGTAACGGTGCTACCGAAATGACCTACTAATTTCAATCATTCAACTTACAGATGTGTTTCATCAAGGACTAGATCAACTCGCACCATCGTTGACTCTCTGGACTAGCTAACTTGATTACTCTTCTGTCGTCGTTTTTAGATTTGTTTTAAAATGTTGAAGTAATCGTACGACCTAAAATAAATAATGTCAAGTTTATTTTATAAAAAATTGACATAAGCTATTATTTATAATATATTGTTAATGAAATGATATTATACGACGTATAGTATTACAGAAATGAGGAAATGATATGGCAATTCAAGTCTCAACTGAGATTCTCGAAGGTTCAGTCCTAGCTCTGTTGACTAATGAAGATTATTACGGTTATGCGATAACTCGTGAAATAAAAAAAGTATTTCCAATTTCAGAATCGACAATGTATCCCATTTTGCGTCGACTCAAAAAAGAAGATTGGCTAAGTACTTATGATGAAGCTTATGAAGGTCGCAACCGTCGCTATTATCAGATCACTGATCTGGGAAAAGAACGTTTGGAACAGATCAGAGATAATTGGCAGGAATTAAAGGCAGCTACGGATGCTATCTTGGAGGGGAAAAATGAAGAATAACGTGAGCTATGCTTATATTGATGAATTTCGAATCTATTTGCATCAACTGAGCGACAAAGAACAACAAGACGTCATTGAGTTTTATCAAGAATATATTATTGACGCTAATTTACAGACAAATGATGCCATCATTAACGAATTGGGTACGCCCAAACATTTGGCTCGAAAAGTTTTGGCTGATTATTCAATCAAAATGTCTGAGGAGAATTACCAAAATTTCAACAACGGACAAATTTCCAGTAATGAACGTTTCTCCAAAAATTTAAAGATGATCGGTTTAGTTATCTTGGCTTTGATGGCTTCACCAGTAGCTATTTTGATAGCGATTATTTTGATTCCGTTGATCTTACTCTTCATCGGCTTGGGTGTTTTCTTCATCCTATTGTTCCTATTCTTGGTAGCAATGTCAGTCGTCGGTGGAATTGGGGCTATCTTTATCGGTTTGTCGGTTATCTTCCAATCATTCGGGACAACTATTTTCTATACCGGTGTCGGTTTATTGATCTTGGGCGTTGATTTCTTCCTGATTCCAATTATCGTGGCTCTCTTGAAGTGGGGTTTCAGCGTGATCGTAATTTTCTTCCGTTGGTTAGGCAAGAAGTTACTGCACGGTCGAAAAACACCAATGAAAGGGGAACAAAAAGATGCGTAAGTATTTCGTAACTGGTTTTTATTTACTAATAATCGGTGGATTATTGCTCCTAGGTGGTTTCGTCATGGGTGGTAACCGCTCAGTTATCTGGGATCATGGATTCAGAGTGGCTCAAAAAGTCGATGAAACGTACCCCTTGTCGGATTTTAATAATATTTATGTTGAGGGACGTGATATGAACGTCAATGTGAAACTTGGCGACCGTTATAAGATTCATGTCGATGGCGATAAGTCTCAAGCCCCAACGTATAAAATTAAAGATGGAACTTTGACCGTTACTGGCAAAGCCCAAAAAGGCGAGATGGCGCTTGATGTTTTAGGCCGTAGTGAAGTTACTATCACGATCCCTATGAATAAGAGCTTGAACAATGCTAATTTCCGTTTGGCTAATGGTTCAGTTCGTATCAACGACGTAACGGTGGATCATTTGGTCAAAACCGCTAAAGATATGGATTATGACTCGAATCTTTATTTGAACGATGCAACGATTCATAATGTCGACAAAGTAAATTTGTATAACGCTACACTAAGTATTAAAAATTCTAAAATAAATAATATGTCGTTGATTGCTGGTGCTTATTCGGAAGTAAAAGCCGAAAATTCGACGATTTCTCACTCTAGTTTTAACCTGGATGAATCAACTTTGAATATCAAACAGTCAAATCTTGATGCGATCCAATCGCTGGATAATCACAGCAAGGTCACACTGTCTAAAACAACTTTGATGAATAAGAATAAATTCCGTATTTTTACCAATGGTCGCTTTACTGGTAGTGAATTGACAGTAGATGGCATGCAACTTTCAACTGAAAAGGGCGTTGTCAGATACTTTGATAAAAATTACGGTAACAGTTATGAAGATAAAACTGATGCTACTAACGTGTTAGATGTTAAGGCAACTAAGGGAGCAATTACTATCAGGTAATTAGGCCGTTGTGATTATCTTTGTTATAATGACGTTATTACAATTGTGAGGGATATTGATGAATAACGCTAATAATCGAATCTCTGCCATGGAAATCAGACGTGAAGCTCATAAGGCTTTTCGAAAAGATATTAGAGGAAATATTTCCCTTAATGTAATTCCGATTTTGTTAAGATTTCTGGCAGTGTACTTTGGACTTAAAATTTATAATAGCTGGATGGCTAATTTACATGTTAATTTGGCTGATCCAGAGCAAGCCAGCCGCCGTTTAGCTCAGATTTCAGCCAACATGGCTAACGATCCGAGTTCACTCGACAAGTATATGCTGACGTTGACGCCACAGACTAGTGTAGCGGTGTATGCTTTTATGGTTTTCTTCATCATGATTTGTGTCGGAGTTTCTTACACGCTGCTTGATAAGTTACGAAAACCGGATTATCAGATCAATGCTTTGGGCGATGTATTCAAAGCTTTCTCGGGCAAGTATTTTTTCCCATTGCTATTCATTACCGCATTGTTCGGTCTCTTCTTGGAAGCCGGCTTCATGCTCTATATCATTCCGGGAATTTGGTTTTTAATGATTTTCTCGCAAGTCTTTTTAGTTTTCAAAGATGATGTTGAAGATCAAGGCAAGTGGACGTTACGCATGGCATTTTCGACTTTTAATCGCAGTGCCGTCTTGATGCGTGGGTATAAGTGGACTTACTTCTCATTGTGCTTAGAATTTTTCTTCTGGGAAATTTTGAACGGCATGACTAGAGAATTGTTGTCAGTTTGGTTGCAACCTTATGAGCAGTTGACGATGACAATTTTTTATCAAAAAGTTTTGGAAAATAATCAAAAGAATCAAGCTAGATAAATAAAAAAGTTCAATTCCTGATATTCAGTTATCAGGAATTGAACTTTTTGTTTGGAAAAATTATTATCTGTTTTCGACGAAGATATAATCGATAGCCTTTGCACCGATTGTGATCTTAGTACCATCTTCCTTAGAAACAACTAGGGAATTATCGAACTTTTCGTGTTTAACGATATCGATCGTATCGTCGATTTCTAGGTTCAAGCTGCCAAAGTATTGCAGAAAGTCGTAATTATCAGAGACACGAACGATTTGAACTTTAGCACCGTCAGGAATCATGCTGAGCAATTTGTCGTCAGCGTCAGTTTCACCTTGGCCGTTACCGGGGATAATACCACCGTGTGGGCAACGTTGTGGGTGACCTAGGAAATCATTCAAGTGATCGATCAAATCGTCGTCAGATGAGTGTTCCAAGGCATCAGCGTTATGGTGGACATTATCTACTGGATATTCAAGCTTCTCATGTAAGAAGACTTCCCAAAGACGGTGCGTACGAACCAATTTTTCGGAAACTTTATTTCCTTTTGGCGTCAACACAATCTTGTTGTATGGGGAGTGTGTCAAATATCCTTCACTAGCAAGCGAGTTTAACATTTCAGTCACGGATGGAGCGGACACATTCATGATCTCTGAAATACGTTTGTTAGTTATTTTAGTGAAATCATAATTCAATTCATAAATTGTTTTAAGATAATTTTCTTTGTTAGGGGACAATTTTGCTACCTTTCGTTTAGCCTAATAATATTATTAGCCCCTATATTATAGCGCATATCATTCAACTTTGATAAGTCATAATGTTAAAATTAATATCGAGGAAGAAAATTATATATAGAATCTAATTCAAATATATGATTTTCTAAAAGAGAGAGGGGATATTTATGAGTGAGCCAAAACGTCGATTTGATTGGTTTGGATTCATTATCGGCTTGATTTCACTGTATGCAGGCTATTTGGTACTTTGGTATCCATTGAAGAGCTTGTCGACCATAGCTGTGATCTTTGGAGTTTTCGTAATTTTGCGGGGAGTTTATCAACTGTGGTTCGGTTCTCAGATGACTAAATTTTTAGGAGTCCGCAGTGGTTGGACGATTTTTTCGGCTATCGTCAATATTATTATCGGTATTATATTCGTTTCGCACGTTAACGTAGGTGTAGTTGCTATCGTTTATATGTTTGCCATCTGGTTCTTATTAGATGCAATTTTCCAATTATTCACATCACGTTTTTATCATTTCTTTGGTAAAAAGTACTATATTTTTATCGTAATTCTAGCTTGCCTTAACTTATTGTTTGCCTTTATATTGCTATTCAATCCAGTTCTAGCAGGTGGCTTCATCGTCTTCATGTTGGCATTCTTCTTCTTTGCCACAGGCATTTCAGAATTGATCGAAGCATTTTAAATAAAAACATTTTCTACATGGATTAAATTTGCTAAAATGTAGAAAGTGTCATGCCGTCTTAGCTCAGATAGGTAGAGCATCACCATGGTAAGGTGGGGGTCGTCGGTTCAAGTCCGATAGACGGCTTAATATAGCTAGAGAGAGTTTTAACGTAAAGCTGTCTTTGATTCAGTATTTCAGTTCTTTTTCAGCTTTGGTTACATACAATTATCTAGATTAATAGGCCATCCAAAAAAACAACTGGATGGCCTATTTTAGTAGTGCGCCCGGCATGGGCGCTAACTTGGTGGCGAAAGTC
>NZ_AZEZ01000056.1 GCF_001434275.1 Companilactobacillus mindensis DSM 14500
ACTCGTACCTTGAAAACTGGATATTAAGAATTAATGAATTAAAGAAACACCGAAAACTGCGTGATGAGTAAAATCATCATTTTGTACGAGTGATCGTATAGTATTAATAATCTTTGTAATTTATAGATTAAGTTATAAAGGGCGCATGGTGGATGCCTAGGCACTAGGAACCGATGAAGGACGTAACTAACGACGATACGCCTCGGGGAGCTGTAAGTAAGCTTTGATCCGGGGATTTCCGAATGGGGGAACCCAAATATCGTAATGGATATTTACTTGTTTGTGAATACATAGCAATCAAGAGGAAGACGCAATGAACTGAAACATCTAAGTAGTTGCAGGAAGAGAAAGAAATTCGATTCCCTGAGTAGCGGCGAGCGAAACGGGAACAGCCCAAACTAAAGAGCTTGCTCTTTAGGGTTGTAGGACTGATGTTGTGAGAACAAAAGGTAATGATAGTTGAACAAGCTGGAAAGCTTGGCCAAAGAGTGTGAAAGCCACGTAAACGAAATCTGACCCACTCCATTCAGTATCCTGAGTACGGCGGAACACGAGAAACTCCGTCGGAATCTGGGAGGACCATCTCCCAAGGCTAAATATTCCCTAGTGACCGATAGTGAACCAGTACCGTGAGGGAAAGGTGAAAAGTACCGCGGAAGCGGAGTGAAATAGATCCTGAAACCATGTGCCTACAAGTAGTGAGAGCCCGTTAATGGGTGATCGCGTGCCTTTTGTAGAATGAACCGGCGAGTTACGTTAACATGCAAGGTTAAGATGAAAAGTCGGAGCCGTAGCGAAAGCGAGTCTGAATAGGGCGTCCGAGTATGTTGATGTAGACCCGAAACCAAGTGACCTACCCATGACCAGGTTGAAGATGCGGTAAAACGCATTGGAGGACCGAACCCGTGTATGTTGAAAAATGCTGGGATGAGTTGTGGGTAGCGGTGAAATTCCAAACGAACTTGGAGATAGCTGGTTCTCTCCGAAATAGCTTTAGGGTTAGCCTCGGGGATTAGGATCGTGGAGGTAGAGCACTGTTTGGACTAGGGGCCCGTCTTGGGTTACTGAATTCAGATAAACTCCGAATACCATTGATCTATACCCGGGAGTCAGACGATGAGTGATAAGATCCACCGTCGAAAGGGAAACAGCCCAGATCACCAGTTAAGGTCCCAAAATTCATGCTAAGTGGAAAAGGATGTGGAAACGCATAGACAACTAGGATGTTGGCTCAGAAGCAGCCATTCATTCAAAGAGTGCGTAATAGCTCACTAGTCGAGTGATTCTGCGCCGAAAATGTACCGGGGCTAAGCATGATACCGAAACTGTGGATGCATCGTAAGATGTGTGGTAGGAGAGCGTTGTAAGAGCATTGAAGCTGTACCGTGAGGAGCAGTGGAGTTCTTAGAAGTGAGAATGCCGGTATGAGTAACGAAAGATCAGTGAGAATCTGGTCGGCCGAAAGACTAAGGTTTCCTGGGGAAGGCTCGTCCTCCCAGGGTTAGTCGGGGCCTAAGATGAGACCGAGAGGTGTAATCGATGGATAACAGGTTGATATTCCTGTACTAGTTTATTTTGTTTGAACGATGGAAGGACGCAGGAGGATGATGTGTGCACACTGATGGATATGTGTGTCCAAGCCGCAAGCCTTGGAATGAGTCAAATGCTTATTCCTTTAAGGGCAAGTTGTGATGGGGAGTGAAATTTAGTAGCGAAGCACAGTAACTCACACTGCCAAGAAAAGTTCCTAGTTAGAAATAAACTACCCGTACCGCAAACCGACACAGGTAGTCGAGGAGAGTATCCTAAGGTCAGCGAGTGAACTCTCGTTAAGGAACTCGGCAAAATGACCCCGTAACTTCGGGAGAAGGGGTGCTGGTGTAACATCCAGCCGCAGTGAATAGGCCCAAACAACTGTTTATCAAAAACACAGGTCTATGCTAAATCGTAAGATGACGTATATGGGCTGACGCCTGCCCGGTGCTGGAAGGTTAAGAGGATCAGTTAGCTTTTGCGAAGCTGAGAATTGAAGCCCCAGTAAACGGCGGCCGTAACTATAACGGTCCTAAGGTAGCGAAATTCCTTGTCGGGTAAGTTCCGACCCGCACGAAAGGCGTAATGATTTGGGCACTGTCTCAACGAGAGACTCGGTGAAATTATAATACCCGTGAAGATGCGGGTTACCCGCGACAGGACGGAAAGACCCCATGGAGCTTTACTGTAGCTTGATATTGAGTTTTTGTGTGACATGTACAGGATAGGTAGGAGCCATTGATTTCGGAACGCTAGTTTCGAAGGAGGCGTTGGTGGGATACTACCCTTGTTATATGAAAACTCTAACCTACATCGCTTAGCGCGATGAGGGACAGTGTCTGGTGGGCAGTTTGACTGGGGCGGTCGCCTCCTAAAATGTAACGGAGGCGCTCAAAGGTTCGCTCAGAATGGTTGGAAATCATTCGCAGAGTGTAAACGTACAAGCGAGCTTGACTGCGAGACTGACAAGTCGAGCAGGGACGAAAGTCGGAGTTAGTGATCCGGTGGTACCATATGGAAGGGCCATCGCTCAACGGATAAAAGCTACCCTGGGGATAACAGGCTTATCTCCCCCAAGAGTTCACATCGACGGGGAGGTTTGGCACCTCGATGTCGGCTCATCGCATCCTGGGGCTGTAGTCGGTCCCAAGGGTTGGGCTGTTCGCCCATTAAAGCGGTACGCGAGCTGGGTTCAGAACGTCGTGAGACAGTTCGGTCCCTATCCGTCGCGGGCGTAGGAAATTTGAGAGGAGCTGTCCTTAGTACGAGAGGACCGGGATGGACATACCTCTGGTGTACCAGTTGTGCCGCCAGGCGCATCGCTGGGTAGCTACGTATGGAAGGGATAAACGCTGAAAGCATCTAAGTGTGAAGCCCACCTCGAGATGAGATTTCCCATTCCTTTATGGAAGTAAGATCCGTTAGAGAATATGACGTAGATAGGCTGCGGGTGGAAGTGTAGCGATACATGGAGCTGAGCAGTACTAATAGATCGAGGACTTAATCGAGCAAAAAGAGTTTACCAGTTTGAAGTGTTTAAAAGTTTAATTCATAGTCTTAATATCTAGTTTTGAAGGTACGAGCAAAACAGTGTAGTGACGATAGCGAGAAGGATACACCTGTTCCCATGCCGAACACAGAAGTTAAGCTTCTCCACGTCGAAAGTAGTTGGTGGGAAACTACCCGCGAGGATAGATAGTCGCTACGC
>NZ_AZEZ01000057.1:0-273 GCF_001434275.1 Companilactobacillus mindensis DSM 14500
ATTATCAAATGAATTTATATTATTTCATATGACAACCACAAAGGGATTATCGCATATTTAAGAATTACGGTCTTTTTTATACAACTTAAACTTTTACTGAAATACTCAATAAAACTGCCTATATTAATATATCAAAACTCAAAATCCTTAAATCCTCTAGTCTGGAATGGAATTCTGGTGGATGCTCAGCCGTGGTAGTCTCTTAGCTGGCGGCTCTTTGCCAGGTTAGAGACAGACAAGCTTGAAGACAATTTTTAAATTGGCTCCAAGTTG
>NZ_AZEZ01000057.1:317-17049 GCF_001434275.1 Companilactobacillus mindensis DSM 14500
CCCAACCAACCAAATAAACATAAAAAAAAGAGAGACACTGAAATGTCCCTCTTGGGAGTTTAAATCATGTAATTATCAAGAATGCCGTGTGCAGGAGTCGAACCTGTGACCGCCGGTTTACGATACCGATGCTCTACCAACTGAGCTAACACGGCTTAATAAAAAAATACACCTAATCCAATTATGAACTAGATGTATTTAATGGAACACCTAGGTAAATCCTAAGTATTTATAACTCCGGTTGTCAGACTCGAACTGACGACAACCTGATTAACAGTCAGGTGCTCTACCAACTGAGCTAAACCGGAATAATTTAATAGCTCTTTAACAGAACTATTAAATCTTATCAATTTAAACGCCTAAGGTCAATAACTATTTGTAATTATTTTGCGTTTTCTTTGGTAATTTTTGTTACTCCACCCATATATGGTACTAAAACGTCAGGAATAGTTACAGAACCATCTTCATTTTGGTAATTTTCAAGGATTGCAGCAACGGTACGACCAGCAGCAAGACCAGAACCGTTCAATGTGTGAGCAAGTTTTGTCTTACCATTTTCGTCACGATATCTGATGTGAGCACGACGAGCTTGGAAATCAAGACAGTTAGAACAACTTGAAACTTCACGATACTTGTCTTGAGCAGGCATCCAAACTTCAAGATCGTATGTTTTAGCAGAACTAAAACTAGCATCCCCACTTGATAGCACGATAACGTGATATGGAAGGCCTAATTTTTGTAAAATGTTTTCTGCATTAGCAGTTAATTTTTCTAGTTCGTTGTATGATTCTTCAGGTTTTGAAACTTTAACCATTTCGACCTTATTGAATTGGTGCATACGGATCAATCCACGAGTATCACGGCCGGCTGAACCTGCTTCTGAACGGAAACATGGTGTCAAAGCTGTAACGTACTTAGGCAAGTCTTTTTCATCAAGGATCTTGTCAGCAAAGTAGTTTGTCAAAGGAACTTCGGCTGTAGGGATCAATGTCAATGGATTTTCGTCAACCATAACGGTATAAACGTCTTCCGTAAATTTAGGGAATTGACTTGTTCCAAACATAGCGCCGTTGTTTACCAAGTATGGAGGGATAACTTCGGTGTAGCCTTCCTTTTGGTGTTGATCCAACATGAAGTTATAAACAGCACGTTCTAGGCGAGCACCCATACCGATATAGTAAACGAAACGTGAGCCAGAAACTTTAGTAGCTTGCTCAAAGTCCAAGATACCTAGTTCTTCACCGATATCCCAGTGGTGACGAGGTTTGAAACCTTCCTTAGGGATAGCGCCGACTTTTCTGATTTCAACGTTAGTACTTTCATCAGGACCAACTGGTACAGAATCATCAGGAATATTAGGTAGACGTACTAAAATATAGTTCATCTTACCTTCAGCTTCTTCAAGTTCTTTATCGATCTTCTTGATATCGGCACCAACTTGTTTCATAGCAGCGATTTCATCTGAAGCATCTTCCTTGTTACGTTTCTTAGTAGCGATACCTTGAGAAACAGTATTTCTCTTTTCCTTCAAAGTTTCAGTCTTAACTAAGAGTTGACGACGAGTTTCGTCATAGCCTAACAATTCATCAATTTCATCACTTGTAACACCGCGTGAAGCAAGCTTGTTCTTGATATATTCAGGGTCTTTTCTGATCAACTTGATATCTAACATAGATACTCTCCTTTTAGTTTCTTTGGTTGTTGGTTTTTATAGACTGCCGCTTTCCACAAAAATTGAAATTTGGCTGGAACGCTGTGACCATCGATTTGAGGTGTTATCTAACTCCGCAAGGTTCGCGAAGTAAGATAGACTACCACGGCTGAGCCAATTTCCATTTTTGTTCCAAGCTAGGTTTATCAATAATTCGTCATATTATTTTTACGTCAAATAATATTTTTTCAATAAAACTAAACATTGATTTTCAAATTAGAAATATCCCCTACTAAATATTTAACTTAAATAATTAAGGAAAGAATATTCCCAATGCCAATCAAATTTAAAATAAACCCAGTCGTAGCGAAAGCAATTCGGGGCTCAGCCGCGGTAGGCTCTTATGGCGTACTTTGCCAGCTTAGAGCCAGACAAGCTTCAAAACAATTCGTAGAATTGGTTCGAAGTTGCTCTCACAGCGTTCCAGCCCCGATATTGCCGAGCGGAGATGGCAGTGAACAAATAAACAACAAAATTTAAAAACAAAACAAATAAAAAAGGCCGAAACATCCCTATAAAGGGACGAATCGACCATTCGCGGTACCACCCAGTTTCAGCGTATAAAAATACACTGCACTTTCAAGATTTTATCGGATCCAACCGAACGGCATTACCCGTTACTAGAATGCTGGAATAGAAACCTTAACGATTCACACCGACCATCGTCTCTCTGAAAGGTTTATGAGTAGGCACTCTTATAGTTTTATTTATTCTTTGTTTATCATAATTTAATCTAGCTTAAATTTCAACCTAATATTTGTGATGTTCCTTCACATGAGCAACATCGATATCTTCTAGCTTCAAGAACTTCGTCTTGTGACGGATCTTGTAGTAAGCCCAGCAGACGAACAAAATGATCAAGCCACTGTAACTGATCAACAAACGACCAATATTGAAGTCAACCATTGAACGTACATCTTGACCCAAGATAATGATAATACCTAAGATAATGGCCAAAATTGGTCCAAATGGGAACCACTTAGCTTTATACTTCAAGTCATCTAAACTGTAACCTTTAGACAAGTAAGCTCTTCTGAAACGATAGTGAGAAAAGGCAATTCCCAACCAAGCGATAAATCCAGTCAAACCAGAAGCAGCAACTAGCAATTCATAGAATGAATCACCATACAAACTGGTGAACAGAGCAATTCCACCAATCAAAGCTGTCAATAGCAATGAGAAGACTGGAACGCCACGGCCATTAGTTTTTTGGAAAGCCTTTGGTGCCATGCCTTGTTTACTCATTGACCAAAGCATCCGACTAGCGGCGTAAAGTCCTGAGTTGGCGGCTGAAATAACTGATGTCAAAATAACCGCATTCATAACGCCAGCAGCCAAAGGAATACCAACTTTCTTGAAGACAATGGTAAATGGACTGATAGCAATATCGCCCGCACCTGATCCTAGTAAATTAGGACTTGTATAAGGAATCAAGGCACCGATAACGGCGATCGACAAAATGTAAAATAGCAAAATTCTCCAAAAGACTTGTTTGATAGCCTTAGGAATACTCTTTTCAGGCGTTGCTGATTCACCAGCAGTAATACCGATCAACTCAGTTCCCTGGAACGAGAACCCAGCAACAACGAAGACGCTTAGGATTGCCGGAACTCCTCCGACAAATGGTGCTTTCTTATATGTGTAGTTTGATAGACCAACTGCACCGTGACCACCAAGGATACCCATGATAGTCAAAATACCGACGATCAAGAAGATAATAACAGCGGTAACTTTAATTGATGACAACCAGTATTCCGTTTCACCAAAGGAACCAACTGAAATAAAATTAATTATTAGCAAGACGATCATGAAGGTTAAACTGATTTTCCATGAAGTCCAACTTGGGAACCAATATTTCACAACCAAAGAAATTGTTGATAAATCGACCGCCAAGGTAATGGCCCAATTGAACCAATAGTTCCAACCTAGTGCAAATCCAAAGGCAGGATCGATAAATTTTGTAGCATATGTCGCAAATGAGCCTGAGACCGGCATGTAAGTTGCCATCTCGCCCAAACTAGTCATCAAAAAGTAAACCATGATACCGATAGCCACATAAGCTATCAAAGCTCCTCCCGGACCAGCTGTTGAAATTGAAGAACCACTCGCTACGAACAAGCCAGTTCCGATTGACCCACCAAGTGCGATCATTGACAAATGACGGGTCTTCAACGACCTATTCACATCATTATTTTCCATCTTTCATTCCCCTTTATATGGATACAAAAAAATCCTTATTATCAGAGGAACTACTGACAATAAGGACTATAATTATCCCATTAATCAATAGCTCAACGAACTGTAGAAAGTTTGAAGCCGTAACAATAATCCCAAGTCTATAAAACTAACGGATCACACGCAAAAAATGCCTGTAATCTGTGTAGCTGAGTAAACCTCGGAAGTCACTCGCTCTCCACTCTTTACAAAACGACAGTCTAGCACCTATTAAGCACCAGCCCAATCAAATTACCAAGTAGGGATAATTGATTTCGGCAAGCTTTCCTTTCATATTTTTTCAAAGTACCCTATCCGCACTCCAAAATACTAATAATAAAGAATTGCACCTCTATCTGATTACAAAACATTATAAATAAATGTTAAGATAGTAGCAAGTAGTGTTTCGTATATTATTAGATTTTTTTAATTTAAACGTTACCGGGGGAAGACAAATGTTGGAGCAAATTTTCTTAGTTAAGCAAGACGTAGAAAAATACCGCATGCTTACTGTAATAAAATCATTACCTCCTCGTGAAGTAAATTTAAGTAATATTAGTAACAGATTGCAATTTACATACCAAAAGACATACAACATCTTTCAGGCACTGCTTGAAGATCTCGCTGACGTCGCACCCGATATCGATCCCAGCGATACTAAAATCGATATGTATCAATTTCAAATTAATTTCAATTGATACATATCGATTGTATTTAGTTAAGAATTCAGTTGTCTTTCAAGCTTTTAATTACGGTTTGACCAGCGCCAATCCGTCGTTTGAAAGCTTTAGTAATGAACATTTCACCAGTAAATCAACCCTCAACCGGCGGATGTCGAAATTTAGAGCCTTTCTCAAAAACTTTGGCCTCAAAATTTCAAACTCAACCCTTGAGATCAAAGGCAATGAGAAGAATATCCGTTGGATGGCATACTATGTTTACTGGTACACATATCATGGGCAAGAATGGCCCTTTGGTTTGATTCAAGAGAATTCAATCGACCAAATCATCGCCCGTTCGGGAATCAAGTTCGACAATCCCATCGTGCACTTCCAACTCAAATACTTCTTGGCAATTTCAAGAATCCGTTTGATCAAACGCAACTACATCGATGAATTGCCTTATTATAGTGTCGTCTTTGGCAACCAGATGCTTGGTGGCGATATTTTGACCCACGAAGATTATCCAATCGTACCTGTCGATGCCTTAGATAGTGAAAATAAATTGATCAACCTCTTCAGAAGAACTGCTTTTCAACCTAGTGATACTGCTTTTGAGCAACCAATCAACGCGGATGCCAGAATCAATCCCAAGTTTTATGCGCTCGTTTATCACTTTATAGATTTTTTGAAGGAACACTATCACGATGATATGACAGTTTACCATGACCAAAAGACTTTGAAGCACATTATGACGTACGTAACGCGTGACATTGTCTTCTATTACATCATGGCACCTTATTCCATCATGCACTTGGACACGATGTACAACAATGATGACGAACGAAATTACACCGACCTTTACAAAGATATTTATACCTTCTTCTCCAGCGTTGATCAGAATGAATTCCCTGGTATTTACAACGCCGCTGAGTTGATTTCGAGAAACCTTTATCAAGTCTTACCTAGTTATATTTCTACTATCAGACAAGAAGATATTATCAATGTCAAAGTCTTAATCGACCCCGGTAACCAAGCCGCTGAAGTTGTTTTGAGAAATATCAAAACTTTGGAATTCGTCAGAGTCGTTCCAAGTAACGTTTATGAAGACGTCGATGTCTTGATCACTTCACTGGATGTGTTGCCTTTGGATATCGAAAAGAAAAAGTATCCTAAAAATCTCAAAGTTATTTCTTGGGATATTTCTTCCACGAGACCGGACTACATCTGGTTGTTGATCCAATTGAATCAAGTTTATGTTAAAAAGTTAAAAGAAAAAATTGAGAATAACAAAAAAATAAAAGCACTTTAAAAATCAGGTTCTTTTTCAAGTTTGATTGTTCACTGCCGTCTTCCATGAAATCCCGGCGGATGCTCAGCCGGGATTCCATTCCAGACTAAACGGTTTTTTGTTTATTTTACATTGGGTAGTATCAAAATTTTAGATCTAATGATTCAATATTTTATTTAAAACAATGCTGAAATAGGTCATCCATTTTTTGGGTGGCCTATTAATTTACCTAAATAACTTTATATAAATATAAGTGCGTCAAGAACCAAAATCAGTCCATTCAATGGGCTGATTTTTTATTTTGCGATAAATAATTATATTTATCTCTTATATCAAAATCTTGGTTGCATTTTAAAAATAGAAAATACTATTGTTAATCTTTAATTAACATTCTTATTTAATATTAAGGTTGTGTTGTAACGTTTGGTTTTGCTGATAGAGTCCATGTAATAGGTGCATTCAATGATTTAACAGTAGCTGTCTTACCATCACCAATGCCATCACCAATCTTCAATGTAGCACCTGCAGGGTTAGTACCATCAGCCTTTACGAATTTAGCTGTGTATTGACCTTGTACATAACTTGCACCCATTGTTGCTTGATCAACATTCATGATTTGAGCAGCGTCACCTTTTTCTTCCAAAGTGTTGTCAATAGTCTTCAAATCACCACTTGTACCATTAGCATATGTTGTCTTACCATTTGTAATATCTTGTGGTAGTAAGTGTAGTTCAAATGCTGATGTTGCACCTGAAGCTTTGTTACTTGAATCAACAAATTCACCAAGTCCAGCTTGAAGTGTGAATCCTGTAGCACCGTCAGCATTATCTGTACTCTTTGGTGCACGTGATTCTAGAACCGTCAATTCACCATTACTGTTACCATCTGTAGCACCGTGCAGTTGTACCGTCACCTCTTGTGTTATCTACCAAGTCCTTTGTTTGACCTGATACTGCTGTACCAAAGTTAAAGTCAGGAACTTGATCAAGTACTAAGACACCACTAATAACATTTACTGAAGCATTTGATGTACCACTTGCAACACCATCGGCCTTAGTTGTACCATCGGCTTTCAAACCATCATAAGCAATTGCTAATTGATTACCATCGTGTAGTGAATTCAATGTTGTCTTATCAACACCAACAACTGTTCCATCGTCATTAACGTGTCCTGTTGTCGTAGCAGCTTGTGCTGTTAATGCTGGTGCCACCAAACTTAGAACCATACCTGCTGATGCTAATGAACCTGCTAAAACCTTACTTGATAATTTCATGATATATCCTCCCTGATATAGAAAATTATTTTTTTGTTTTTGTCTTTCTTGATTACAATTAGATAATAACAAATTTTACAAGCTGTACATCTCATTATTTGTAAAAGTTATTTATCAGAATTGAATCACTTTGAAGCTTGTAAGAACCACAAGTTTTTCCGTAACTTGTAACCGTAAAAAGCGAATAGACCAATCAGAATCGTAAAACCAGTTATGATTAATCCGGTGTCATGTGCATCCCCTGTTTGTGGGTACGTCGACATATTATTGATCTTTACTGAAGGAGCAAAATCAGTATTGACCTGCTTTGCTTCAGTTCCAGTACTTGTACCAGTATTATCACCATTTAAAACCACGCTACTATTTGCACCGCCGCCGTCTAAGCCAGAATCATCATTAGCTTGAGCAGCGACAACTGCAACCGGTGCGGATCTATTGGCGCCACCTCCAGTAGTACTGTCAGATTCAGCGATTACATGCGTAAGACTAAATCCTCCAATCACACCCAACAATATAACGGCAATTGCGAAGAAACCGACTACTCGCTTTTTGACTGTGAGACTTTTATTGGATCTCATTTTTCTCTTCATCTCTAAAACCTCTCATCAAAAGTCTTGTCTGTTTTCTCCTTACGCTTTGTATAATACCATCTGTACACACCCTTTCAATTCCGAAATAGTTAAGAATTCTTTACAAGAAGTGAATCATTCTTTAAAAGAAAGTATTTAACAGGATTGCTTTGCCCAGTGTATGGTAGCGTTTGCTCAGCTTCATAGATATATTTAAATTGCAAACTTTCCAACAACTTTTGTGGAACCAAATTGGCTTTTTCTGTTGATGCCCAAATTTCTGTTAGTTTTAGGTCGTTAAAACCGTGATCTATCAAGAGTTTGACTGCTTCTTTGGCATAACCTTGTTGTCGAAAGCTTCTATTAATAACGAAACCGATTTCACGCGTTGGCAATAATTCTGCTGATTCTCCCCTTTTATTCAATTCAACTATTCCGATCATTTTGTCCGTATCGACCAAAGAAATAGCGTAAGCACCGTCTCTTCTTTGATACATATCAAGGAGATTACGACCAAAGTCTACATCCTCGGTATACTCCAGTCCAGCTAAATCATGATTATCTTTGTCCTTGACCAGTTCAAAAAATTGTTCTTGGTCGGACGTGTCAAAATTACGTATTTTTATGTTTTTTCCTATTAGTGTTAAAGTCATTTTTTATCCTCGCTTGAATTGATTTGCAATCTAATTTCTGGCTTTTTGATTTGGGCTCACTTATAGTAAATCTTAGTTAAAAATGAAAGGTGTGATTCTGTATGGATTTGGAATTTAAAGGCAATACTATCTCAACATTGGGCAAGCCGTTGAACGTAGGTGACAAATTCCCTGACTTTACCGTATTAGACAAGGACAACAACGAGGTCAAATTAACTGACCTACTAGACAAGCCCCTTTTGATCAGTACCGTTCCTAATATTGATACACGTGTATGTAGTATTCAAACTAAGCGCTTCAACGAAGAAGTCGGCAAACACTCCGGCATCAATTTCGTAACCATTTCAACCAACAGCGTTGAAGATCAATCTCATTGGTGTGCAGCCGAAAACGTCAAGAATATGAAGATGCTCTCAGATGTAAATCACGACTTCGGTGAAAAATCTAACCTCTGGGTAAAAGACCTCGACATCATTGCCCGCTCAGTTTGGGTAGTCGATCAAAATCAACAAATCATTTACTCAGAAATCATGCCAGTTCAAACTGACGAACCTAACTACGAACAAGTACTCGACCAAGTAAACCAAATGTAATTATCAGAGAGTGGAGCAAGCCGTTTAGATTCCGAGCAATTGCCTAAGACTGGGAATTATCTACCCGCTTTTGGTAGATGATTTTCAGGCTGTAGCAATGCACAGGAATCTGGCTTGTGTAACTCGTTTTGATCAGAGAGTGAAAAAAGCTGGTCAACTTTTGAGTATTTACCTAATTTAATAACAAACAATATTCAACCTCCACAATCAAATGATTATGGAGGTTTTTTTATATCTTCAAATTTCAATACATATTAAAAATCAACACCCCAGTCCGGAGCGAAAATCGGAATTGGCTCAGCCGTGGAAGGCTCTAAGCTGGCGTATCTTGCCAGCTTAGAGCCAGACAAGCTTCAAAACAATTCGCAGAATTGGTTCGAAGTTGCTCTCACAGCGTTCCAGCCAAATTCCGATTTTTGTGGAGGACGGCATCCTTCAACCATCCCAATTTAAGCACTTAATTTAACGCTTTAACGTCGACGATGCTTCATAAAAGTAACAAAGTGCAAAATACAAGCCAGCAAGACAAAAAAGATAATCGTAAAACTGAGATAATTCAACCAGAAATTACCACTGACCCATGGTGCCAACGGTATTTGAATTCCCATCGTCAATAATGCCATCACAGCAATCATAAAAAACAGTTGAATATATCGTTTCACAGTAGAATCATCCTTTCTCTTCCTAACTGAGATCTTTTTAGCATATTTGTGACACAGTTTCTTCTTATTATTAGGCAATGTTTTCATGCCAAAGGTACCAGGCAAGACGATCTCGCCAACTTTGATCACACCGGCAGCTGACATCACTCGATCAATCGTCCGAAAAGCTTCATCAGTCACACCAGTCAAAAAGTTCTCGGTCGTCGATACATAACAAGAACCGATACTCAAATAATGTTTATTTTTGAACGGTCCAGGTATCGTATCGCCATTCTCTTTAAAGTAGACAAATTTAGGCCGCATGCAATCGAAGAAATTTTTCAACACACCTGACAAACCCCGAAAATAAGTTGGTGCCGCAAAGACCCAGACATCACTGGCCATTAGCTTTTTGGCCAATTCATTCAAAACCAGATTATCTTCGTGATACTTGTGTGGCGTGATTTGATAATTTTCCAAATAAATCGTTTCCGTTTCTACCCCAGAGTCCACGTTGTCCAAGACCTCGGATAGCATCTGTGCATTCAAGCCGTGCTCTTGATGTGAAGCCAATATTCCTAATATTTTCATCCCACCATCCCCTTTGTATATCAGTCTAATATAACCCCTTAGAAGATTCAAAACACTGGCTTTATTAAAAATTTGTTGCTACAGTATGGTTAAATAAGGAGGTTTTTGATATATGAAGGTTCTTATTATTGGTGCACATGGAAAAGTTGGGCACTTGTTAATTGGCGAATTACAATCAAGAAACATCGATTTTGTTGCTGGATTGCGGTCTCAAGAACAGATCAAAGCCTATGAAGAAAATAACATTGCAACACAATTTATCGATTTAACTGCTTCACTCGACAGTATCAAAGATTCCATCGAAGCATCTGGAGCTGACGTGATCGTCTTCTCAGCTGGTGCTGGCGGTGCTGGTTACGACATGACGCTTCAAATCGATCTCGACGGTGCTATCAAGACAATGATGGTTGCTGAAGCTATCGGTATCAAACGTTACATCATGGTCAGTTCACTCTTCAGTGACAACCGCAACAAGTGGGACGCGTCAGGTATCAAACCATACATGATTGCTAAACACTACGCTGACGATCATTTGCGTGGAACTAATCTCGACTACACGATCATTCACCCAGGTGGATTGACTGATGATGATGGTACTGGCAAAATCAAACTTTTGGGCAAAGACGAAGCTGGCAGTATCCCTAGAGCCGACGTTGCTAAGGCCTTAGCTTTGATCATCCAGAATTCAAACACAATCGGTAAAGAATACACCTTTGCCAGTGGCGATGAACCAGAAGAAGATATTTTCGATTAAAACAGAATTTCTTGGTCCCTTGAAAAGAGGCATTTCACATTTAGAAACGTGGAATGCCTCTTTGTTTATAATTATTCGATGTTTTACATCTAAAATTAATCAATCAGCATAAAAATATCTATTTTTGTAAGTTATTCCGAACTATTTTGTACATTTTACAAATATTAATCGTATTTTAGTTGTGTATTTTCATAATATCTGTAATACTTACTAAGTAATATAAAAACCTTAGGGGGTTATATCATGGAAACTGATTCAAACAATCTTAGTTTCGTTGAAAGACTTTTCCACCTCAAAGAAGCTAACACAACTGTCAGACGTGAAGTTTTAGCCGGACTGACTACTTTCGTTTCAATGGCTTACATCTTATTCGTTAATCCGCAAGTCTTGGGGACTGCTGGTATGGATAAGGGTGCCGTCTTCACTGCTACTGCTCTTTCTGCAATTTTAGGTTCTGTTTTAATGGCACTGCTTGCCAATTATCCGATTGCTATTGCGCCAGGACTTGGTGACAATGCTTTCTTCACTTATTCCGTTGTTTTAGCCATGGGTATTCCTTGGCAAACGGCGATGGCTGGCGTATTCATGTCCAGTATTCTATTCTTATTGATCTCCGTTCTAAAACTACGTGAATTAGTCATCGATTCGATCCCACACGATTTGAAATTAGCGATGGCTTCAGGTATCGGTTTGTTCATCGCCTTCGTTGGTTTACAAGGTGGTGGCCTAGTTACTGGTAGTAAATCGACCCTCGTTGAAATGGGGTCATTAACTGTTCCTACTACTTGGTTGACTATCTTCGGTTTAGTTGTAACTGGTCTCTTGATGGCCAAAAAAGTTCCTGGTTCAATTTTTATCGGTATGGTTTTGACAACTATCGTCGGTTTAGTAACTAAATTGATTCCTTTACCAAAACAAATCATCTCAACGATTCCTAGTATGAAACCAACTTTTGGTGTCGGTATCGCTCACATGCCTGACTTGGCTGATCCCAAACTCTGGTCCGTCGTGCTAGTCTTCTTGTTAGTTGCCTTCTTTGATACTGCCGGTACTTTGATCGGTTTAGCTGAACAAGCTGGCTTTATGAAAGACAACAAGATGCCTCGTATCGGTCGAGCTTTGATGGCTGATTCGATCTCAATGCTCGGTGGTGCTGTGATGGGTACTACACCAACTGCTGCTTACGTTGAATCATCTGCTGGTATCGCTGTCGGTGGTCGAACTGGTCTGACTTCTCTAGTTGTCAGCGTAATGTTTGCGGTTGCCATGTTCTTCTCACCACTATTGACCGTCGTTACTTCTAACGTTACCGCTCCAGTCTTGATCATCGTTGGTATTTTGATGGCTCAATCAATGAAACAAATCAACTGGAACAAATTCGAAATTGCCATGCCAGCTTTCTTAACTATCGTTGGTATGCCACTTACTTATAACATCTCTTACGGATTTGCTTTTGGAATTCTCTTCTACCCTCTAACAATGTGGGCTGCTGGACGTCGCAAGGAAGTTACGCCTATTATGTATATCCTGTTCTTCGTCTTTATTCTCTTGCTATACACGATCAATGTTTTACCTAAATAATTCCAACAAAAAAACTCTTCGAAAAGTTAATTTTCGGAGAGCTTTTTTTGTCTAATTTTTTTCTTTTAATACTTCACCAACATTTATCGTTGGCATATTATAACCAGGAAATTCATTTGACGAGGTGGTTAATGTGGCTACTAAAGAACGAATATAAGGATACAATATAGCAACTGCATTATTCCTTATAAATACATCAACTCCCATATTGTTTTCATCTTGATCCGCATTGTATACAAAAGTACCTTCTACTGCACACTTTACTTCAAAAGGCATAGATTCATCGTCTAATGAACCCACTTTCACATACAAATTCACTTCAATTTTATTATCCTGTACGTTGTTTTCAACTTTTAGTTTAGGATTCAGAAATAGATTCTTCTCTTTTTTAAAATTAGGATTACTTTTATAACTCATTTCTTTTACTTTATAACCATTAAACTCCAAAACTGCCATTAAGCCGCATCTCCTAAAGTTACGTAATTATATAATGAAAATTTATTCGTATTTTCTTTATACTTCTCTGATTCGTCAATTAATGAATCGGAAAATTCACTCTTCTGAGCCAATTCTTTATTGATCAACTCTGTAAAATCATTCGACAAGTTTTTTCCGAATAAATCACCCGTTGTATCATATTTATCTCTAGCTAATTTAAACAATCTATCTTGATATTTTGTTTGAACCCTTTGATTATTTTCAATTTGATTCAGATTAGCATAGCCTAGTCCAAGTTCACCAGCAAATTCACGTACATTTAGCTTTAAATCATTTTGTAATTTCTTTATCTCTTCAGGTTTCATAAAATCATTTCGTTCTCGGTAAGCATCAAAATCCAATTTTACATTCTCCATAGGATTATCAAAATCACCCCATAGTTCACCATCTGAATCCATCCAATAATGGTGTGTTACTAATAAATCATTTACTTCTTTTACTCTGCTTTTCTCTATAATCCATTTTTCAGTATATTCTTCAGTTATTTCTTTTTCTGGATTGTAAAATTCTTTTTTCATCATTTTCATTATCTATACCTCAAAAATAATAGGAGAATCAATAAATTACTCATTCAAATGGTAAATTCATTGAATATTCTTGTTCATGGATCGATATCCAAAATATCACTCCATTGGGTTTATCTTGAAACTTTAAATAACAATCTAAGTCGGATATTTTTAGTCCAAATACCCAAATATCTCCGGGTATCGGTGGCGTATGATCATCCATTAAGGGGCCAGAATTATAATTACGCCAAGACAATTGATGATATATATCATCAAATAAAACATCACTATCCATACCAAGAGCAGAAAGAGTTCTAAGATTCTTGGAACGTGTACTTAGTACCCATGTATCTCTTCTACTCTTAATTTTGTTCACTATATTTTGTATCTCTTTGGGATTGGTCACTTTTCATCACTCATCCGTAATACATAATCCGAAGCTAATTATATACTAGCATATTTTGTTACTCATGAATAACAAATAGAATTGATTACTCATCAAAAAAGTTCCGAAACCATAAAGATTTCAGAACTGATAGTTTTTTATTTATCAAAATTAATGAACTGCAAACGAATGGCATTCAACACTGCAATGATAGTAACACCAACGTCAGCGAAAACAGCTTGCCACATATTGACCATCCCTAAGGCACCAAGCAATAGGAACATGATCTTGATCGTCAAAGCGAAAGAAATATTTTGAGTTACGATTCGACGAGTTTTTTTGGCAATTTTGATGGCTTTAGAAACTTTGGAAGGTTCGTCGCCCATGATGACAATATCGGCAGCTTCAACTGCGGCATCTGAACCCAAGCCACCCATAGCAAAACCAATATCGGCAGTTGCCAGTACAGGCGTATCGTTGATACCATCCCCTACGAAAGCAACCTTCTTATTATCTTTGTGCGATTCTGTCAAAAGTTCATTAACGATTTCAACTTTGTTTTCGGGCAACAAGTTAGTGTAGACATCACTCATGTGCAACTTCTTAGCAATGGCTGTACCGACTTTTTCATTGTCACCGGTCAACATGACTGTCTTGTTGATACCGCGGTTATTGAGCAATTCGATGGCTTTTTGAGCATCTTCTTTAGGTTCATCGGCAATAACAATATCACCCCAGAACTTGCCATCAACAGCCACGTAAACGATAGTTCCAATTGCATCAGCTTCAGTGAATTCAATTCCATCAGCCTTCATAGCTTTGGCATTACCGACCACGACCTTTTGACCATTGATCAAAGCTGTTAAACCGTGACCTGCCTGTTCATTAGCGTCTTCGATAGATAACAATTTGCCAGTGTAAGCCTTCATGATCGAAACAGCGATTGGGTGCGTTGAATTCTGTTCAACACTAGCGGCCATTTGTAATAATTGATCTTTAGCAATCCCGGCTTGAGAAGCAACGTCAACGACTGAGAATTGACCTTTTGTCAAAGTACCCGTCTTGTCAAAAGCCACTGCATCGACACTGTTCAAAGCTTCCAAGTAATTGCTACCTTTGACCAAGATACCTTGTTTGGAAGCAGCTCCGATCCCACCGAAGAAACTCAATGGCACCGAGATAACCAACGCACATGGACATGAAATAACTAAGAAAATCAAAGCCCGGTAGATCCAAACGTTCCAGCTGCCTTGAGCAAGCAATGGTGGTAAAATCGCCAAGGAAACAGCCGCAATCACTACGATTGGTGTGTAAATTTTGGCAAACTTAGTAATGAATTTTTCCGTGTCAGCTTTTTTGTTGCTGGCATTTTGAACCAAGTCCAAAATTTTGGCTACAGTTGAATCATTGTAAATTTTAGTTACTTTGATTTGTAAAGTTCCGTTTTGGTTGATAGAACCACTCAAGGCTTCATCGCCGACTTTGATATTTTGAGGCATTGATTCCCCGGTCAAAGCTGACGTATCAACTGATGATTGACCTAAAACGACCGTTCCGTCCAAAGGAATCTTTTCACCCGGTTTAACGACGATGATCTGACCAATTTGAACTTTGCTAGGATCAACGACTTGCGTCTTACCATTTAATTTCAACGTGGCGAAAGCTGGCTTAACTTCCAACAAGGCTGAAATGGACTTCTTGGAATTATTGACAGCCACATCTTCAAAGACATTTCCCAATTCATAGAACAACATAACGGCAATGGCTTCGGGATATTGTCCCAAGATGATTGCCCCGATAGTTGCAATACTCATCAAGAAATTCTCATCGAAAATCTCTCCATGGAAAAGGTTTCTGACGGCAGTATAAACGATTCTAGCCCCGATCACCAAGTAAGCTGTGATGAATAATCCGATAGCGGCCGGTTCCGAAAATAGAGAACTAGAGCCTATTAGTAGTAAAATAAAAGAAATCAATAAACGAATGATCGTTACTTTAGCTTCTTTAGTAAGTTCATTTTTTATACGTTTTTGTTTTTTCTTTGCCTTATACTCAGTTTGGACATTGTATAACTTCATGAGAATATCCTCCTTTTGAAAAGGTTTACATGCTCATTTGAATATATGAGCAATCATTCATATATAAATTATAATATAATAGGTTCTAGCTAATTTCAACCTAATTACACAAGAGGACAATTTATGCCAGAAAATAATTTTGAGCTTGAACACCAAAAAGCTCTACACAATTTAAAACAAAATATACCCAGTGATACTGACCTCGAAGCCATGGTCAACATCTTCAAAGCGTTTGGCGATATGACTCGTGTAAAAATAATTCTTGCCTTGGCAGAAACACCATTAAGCGTTGGCGAAATCGCTGATACCCTTGATATGAGTCAGTCTTCGATCTCACACCAGTTGAGTATTTTAAAACAACTCAATCTTGTTTCTAACGCGAGACGCGGACGTAACATCCACTATCGTTTGAGCGATCAACATATTATCACGATTTTTAAACAAACTCAGGAGCATATTATTGAGGATGATAATGACTTTTAAACCGCTAATTTTTAGCGGTTTTTTTTTGCAACAAAAAAAGGTAGGAAATGCCTACCTTAGGTTCTTTTTCAACTTTGGTTACATACAATTATTTATATATACTAATACTACTAATGTAAAACAAATAAAAACCGTTTAGTCTGGAATGGAATCCCGGCGGATGCTCAGCCGTGGTAATCTTATCTTACTTCGCGAACTTTGCGGAGTTAGATAACACCTCGAATTTGAGACAATTTGAACTTCAATTGGCT
>NZ_AZEZ01000057.1:17059-35459 GCF_001434275.1 Companilactobacillus mindensis DSM 14500
TCGTTCCAGCAATCCACTGGGATTTCACGGAAGACGGCAGTACAAGGCCCTCTCAAGGATCGAGACATTTAATCACAAAATTAACGATACTTACTTGTTATTAGTCATTTGATTCATAACTTTGGCAGTAACAGGAATATCCGCATATTTACCGATTGAATCTTTATCCATAACTACCGTATTAGTATTTGATCCTGCCAAGGATGCAAGGCTTGGATCTGTTGAGCAGTCAAATATTTACTATCGACGCTTGCCAAAGTATCATTCAATTTTTGAATCTCGTAGGCTCTGGCGTCAGCCTTGGCCTTGATAGCTTCAGCTTCAGCTTTAGCACTCGAAACGGTGGCTTCATTTTTAGCTTTGATCTCAATTTCAATACTTCTAGCATCACCGTTGGCTTTAGCAATGGCAGCGGTCTTTTCACGATCAGCTCGAATTTGTTTCTCCATTGATTCAGTAATTGAAGCTGATGGTTTCAATTCATCGATGTTTACCCGGTCGACTTTGATACCGTAAGTGTCGGTCAAATCTCCAATGGCCAAGGAAAGGTCGGCGTTGATCTTAGACGTTGATCCTAAAGCTTCATTTAAATCCAATTTACCGATGATATCACGCAAGTGACCACGAACTAATTGGATCATTGATTCTACTGAATCACTATTTTCATATTCGAATTTTTTAGCATTGGTAACGTGATAGTTCAAAGTAACGTTAGTTTGAACTTCCGCATTATCCTTAGTAATGACAGAATAGCCCTTCAATGACAAAGGAATCATCGCTAAATTGACGATTCTAACTTTCTGAAAGACCGGAATATACAGGTTCAATCCGGCGCTAACCTCTCGACTGTATCTACCTAACGTTTCAATCAATCCCACATGGTTTTGTCGTACAATTTTAAACCCTAACATATTTTATCCGCCTACTTTTCTGATTTAACTTCTTGAATCGTCAAGATATTGCCATTGGCTTTAATAACTTGATAATTCTGATTTTTGATAACCATATCGTTTGCCAACAAATCGTAGCGATAGTAGATTCCTTTAACTTCGATCAAATCATTGGCCATATTGATCTTGTCCCCTCGTACGACAGATCCTACTATTTGGCGTTGCTCTAAGTTATCGTTTGGCACTGCTTCGCTCAATTTGGTAACGATATAATTGTTTACACTACGGTTCTCACGGCTTGCATCTTTAGCAATCCGTTCATACAAATCTTTATCTAGTCTTAATGCAATCATTTTATCTGCCATAACTATATTATATCATCTTTATATCAATGTGATATCACTTTGATATGGCCAAACTGTCAATAATTTAGATCTTCTCTACTTCCCGTCTTCCATGAAATTTTGATGGATTGCTGGAACGCCAGCTAAGAGACTTCCACGGCTGAGCATCCACCAAAATTTCATTCCAGACTAAACAGATTTTCCTTTGCTATGTACTTGTAACAAAAAAGCCATCCAATTTTTTCGGATGACTTATGTATTTAAATAATTAGAATCAGGAACCATTGAGTGTTCAATCGAGAATAAACTTTATTTTATTCTGCGAGCTTTGTGTTGATAATGTTTGTACAAACCTGAGAAACGTTCCTTATATTCGGGGCGCCATGGTTTGTCACGACCACAGAAATGTAAAACTGCCGTGTGATCTATGACCCAATCCAGATCCCATTCACCATTGCTTTTGGCATAGTATAACGGATTCATACGGGCGTCATAATTGTATATTTCATCAGGAACTTGTTTGATATGTTGACCATAGAGACCGTTGAGAATATCTTGGTCTGGTAAAAATAAAGCCAAATTCTTTATTCGAATATAGCCAACGATATCTTCAGCTTTGACATATTCCCTGATTGCGGGTAAATTCATCATCATCATGCCTGAATTGAAGTAAGTCTCGGCATCATAATTTCCTAAACGAATCTTGTTCAGAGAGTCCGTTACATCGAGGGCAACGTGACTCGCAGCCGCATACCAATAACCATCGAAATCCATATTATATAGTTTCTTCAAATCATTGATGACTAGGACATCGACATCCAAGTATAGGATTCGTTTCATATTTTGAGGCAAGTATTTATAAGCTAGCAAACGGTAATAAATCGTCTTAGGATAACGGTCCGTCACTGGTGCATTGGCAAATTGATTATCCCGAATGATCAATGGATGATAAGTCATTCCCAAGGCTTTACAAACCTGTATTATTCTGGGCGTCGCTAGCAGTTTTTTATCTTGAAGTACATAGACGGAATAGTTTTTGGTTGAAGTATTCTCTTTAATCGAATATAAAGCCGTGATCAGTTGTTCCGTCACTCTATCGTCAATCGCAAATAATAGATTCATTGTTTCCTCCCCCTGTCAAGCTTTCAATTTCATTATACAGTTGATTGTCCAATAGGAACTATGCTTATAATGAAACATAACAATTTAGGAGCAAATTATGATAAAACAAATCAATCATAACCTCACTTTTCTTTCTCAAAAAGCTCAACTAGCTACTAAAGCTGACCGTAACGTCGTTACAGACTTACAAGATACTCTCAAAGCTAACGCTGAAATATGTGTCGGTATGGCTGCCAATATGATTGGTGTCAACAAACGTATTATTATCTTTTCGATGGGTATCATGAACGTCGTTATGATCAACCCCATTATTATTAGTAAGTCCCAACCTTATGATACAAAGGAAGGCTGCTTGTCTTTAACTGGGGAACGTCCTACTAAGCGTTACAAAAATATCACTGTTAAATATTTGGATACTGATTTCCAAGAACATACTCAAGAATTCTCTGACTTTATCGCTGAGATTATTCAACATGAGATTGATCATTGTGAAGGGATTATTATTTGAATTTTTTGTTTGCTGTTCACTGCCGTCTTCCATGAAATTCTGGTGGACGCTGGAACGCTGTGAGAGCAACTTAGAGCCAATTACGGTTCAAATTGTCTCTAAGCTTGTCTGTATCTAACCTGGCAAAGAACGCCAGCTAAGATACCACCACGGCTGAGCATCCACCAGAATTCCATTCCAGACTAATGGGTTTAAGGATTTTGGACTTTTGAAGTATTAATATAGGCAGTTTTATTAAGTATCAAAATAGCAAATATTTGTATACTTATCATTAACAATTTAAATCGTACAAAAATAGGCCGTAATTCTTAACAATTTAAGAATTACGGCCTTCTTATATGTAAAACTATCTCATATAACTAATAACTTTACTCAAATACTATATATACCAACTAAACAATGAAAACCCTAGCCTGGAGAGCAAAAGCTGATGGGCTCAGTGGTGGTTTAATCTTAGTCAGCGTACTGTGCTGGCTTAGATTACTGACGAGCTTGAAGACAATTTTTAAATTGGCTCCAAGTCGCCTCACCACGTTCCAGCCCAATCAGCTTTTGATCGGAAGGCGGCATCCTTCAACTACTTCATCTTTGTATGTTATTTTACGTTAGCAGCAGGAAGCCATTCGCTTGTTGAAACGCGGTACATCTTTTCGCCATTGATAATAGCTGAACGGTCAGTATACCAAGCTGAATTAGCAGCTAGTTGACGGCTACCTACTTCTTCGCCATCGACTGTGAATAATCTAGCACTACCTTTAGTTGTAACGGTTGTGTTCAAACTTTCGATTTCTAGACCATCAGATAACTTGGCCCATTCATTTGTAGCGACACGAAGGTATTTAACGCCATTCAATGTCATCAATTTGTCGGCTAACCAAGCTGAGTTCTTACCAAGTGCACGACTGCCTAATGAAACACCGTCAATATCGTATAAAGTCACAGGTTTCAAGGCTAAGAAGGTTGTCTTGTGTGAAACGATAGTCTTCTCGTCAGCTGGTTTTTCTTCTGGCTTTGTTTCCTTTTCATCATCTTTTTTAGGATCTTCAGGTTTTGTATCTTTACCGTCATCCTTTTTTGGTTCTTCTGGTTTTGTTTCTGGTGTATCTGGTGTTTCAGGTGTTGTAGCAGGATCTTCGATGACTTTCTTTGAAGTAGTTTCTTTAACAGGAACTACCACAGGAGTAGCCTTAGGATCATCAGCCTGACCCATAACGTGTCCTTTTACAATAGAAACAGTTGGTTTACCATCGGCATCTAATTTAACTTGAATTGATTCACCTTTTTGCAAATTCAATTCGGCTGGAACGTTTTTAATGGTAGTTGTTTTGCCATCTTCCAAAGGAACGTTTTCCAAAACAACATCTTTACCATTGGCATCCATCGTAATGTTGTTGATAGATACTTTAGCTAAATTGTCATTAAAGTTAGTTTCAGCAGCATTCACAGTAGTAAGTGATGCTGAATCATTTAACGAAGTATGTGGTGCATAAGCGATGATACCCGTTAAGGCAACGGTTGCGGGTGTTGTTCCGTTAAGTGTCTTGAGAGTTTCTCCAACTTGACCCATTTTTTCCTTCAAAGCTGCCTTTTTTGCGGCAAGTTCGTTGGCCCCTTGATCAGTTGTTACGTCAGTTTTAACGTCATCCGCCAAAACAGTTGTTACGCTTGTTACTTGTGAACCTAAAGCTAGTGCTGCAAGGCCAAGTACGATTGGTTTGTAGTATAGTTTCATGTTTCCCCCTATAAGGATAATTTGTTTACTTTAGCAATATACCATACGAAAGGCCTATTTTAATAGGAAAATATAATTATTTCGTTAATTTATTAGTTGCGCCAAAAAAAGACAGCCATTATGGTTGTCTTTTTTTTAGTTCTATTTAACATCCTTAGCAGAAACCCATTCAGTTGGAGTTACGCGATACATCTTTTGACCATTGATCATAGCGACTTTATCAACCCGCCAAGTACTATCTTTAACTAAAGCACGATTGCCTACTACATCGCCAGTTTCAGTATAAAGTGTGGCTTGTCTGATCGTTGTAATGGTTAAATCAATCGTTTCTGAATTATTTCCTTCAATCACTGTTTTTGATCCGTGCTTAGCTGTTTTGCTTTCGTCAACTGGAGTAGCTGGTGTTGAAGTATGATCTGATTCATGATTAGTTGTTTTTGTGTCATCAACTGGTACGACTGGTGTTCCATCATCGTTTTCAGCAATAAATTGATTATATAATTCACGATACTTTGTCATATAGTCATTGAGTTCCGCTAAATTACTGTAACCATGGTTTCTAAATTCCATGAAGTACTCAGCTTCTCTAACCAATGCTCTAATCTTCAAATTTTTAGGTGTAGCTTCTTGCCAACCCCATTCGCCACCATTTGAATATACTTCGTTTGTAAAATCGCCACTGATGGCATCAATTTCGCTAGCCTCATCACCATAAACAACATCTAAACCATTAGTTTTGTACCCTGTCTTCGAATGATCATCTGCATCTTCGATTGGTTGATTAGTTTCTGGATCTAACACATAGACGATTTCATTACTATAAACCTTATAAGGTATCAAGAGTGGTCCCTCGTCAGCCGGATTCACGCTATTATCCATATTAGACGTCTTAGGTTTAATAGTTTTAACAGATGTTCCGTCATTTTCTACTTCAATACCATTTTCTGGTGTGTTTTTATCTGTAGTAGTACCATCTTGAGATTGCTCAACTGCAGGTTCCTCAAGCGCTTGATCTTCCTCTTGATTATCTGTTGTTTGCTCTGATTCTGATTCTTCAACTACTTGAGAATCTTCTTCATTAACAGCAGCTGGTTCAGATGTTTCTTCATCATTGGCAGCTTGATTCACTTGATCTGCTTCATTTTTAATTTCTTCAACTGATGTTTGGCTTGTCTCAGTTTCAACATCATCCGCCTTTGTAGTAACGGTATTGGCCATTTGTACTCCCAAAGCAACGGTAGCAATACTTAAAATAAGTGTTTTTTCATTCATTTTCTCCATATAAGGAATTTTTCACAATCATTGAAATATATCATATGAAAACCTTCTCACAACAGAAAAATTTCGCTTATACCAAGGATTTATTTATCAAAAGATAATTATGATTTTTTGCATAAAAAAGCGACCTTCAACAGGTCGTTTTTTATTACAATTATTTATTATCTTTGTTCAGCATTTCTTTCAGCTGTAGCTTCTTTGTCAAATTCTTCTTCTGAATCGGCAGCAGCTGACATCTTTGCCAAATGTGCATATGTTGAATCAACATGTTCAGCAGCTAATGAAGTCTTGAGTCTTTCATTACCCTTGTGCATATCGACAAGTGTCCAAACTAATAAGGCTAGAACACCGATGATCAATACCCAAGCGATGATGTTAGCTTGAGTCGTTTGTGCAGCAGTGATCTTGTCACCGTAGAAAGCTTGGATTTGACCTGGTAAACCGTAAAGGTTCAAGAATGTCAAAGCAATAACTGAGAACCAGCCGAAGCCTTTGATCCAAGCACCGTTCTTGAATTTGTTACCCATTTCTGTGGCACTATCTGTCATAAGTAATAGTGGCAACATTGAGAATGGCAAAGCGAAAGCCAAGAAGACTTGTGAGTTATTCATCAAATCATTCAAAGCAACGTGTTCATCGATTGAACTCTTGCCACTTGTCAACATAACACAGATAAGAACAGGAATAACTGATAGCAAACGTGTTACTAAACGACGTAACCAGAGAGGCATTCTCATGTGAACGAAACCTTCCATGATAACTTGTCCTGACAACGTACCAGTAATAGTTGAGTTTTGACCTGAAGCCAACAAGGCAACAGCGAATAATGTTGAAAGGATACCTGACTTAGCAACGGCAATAAGCACACCATTACTCAAAGTTGAAGTATCTGATAGAGCTTGGTACAAACCGAAGAATGATGGATCTTTAACGGCACCACTCTTAAATACGGCCACACCCATAACTAATAGCAAAGCATTAACGAAGAATGCAGCTGTTAATTGGATATTTGAATCCCAAGCTGAGAAACGAACATTTTGTGCAACTGATTTTTCATCAGCGTGATTAACTTTACGTGTTTGTGAAATAGCTGAGTGAAGGTACAAGTTGTGAGGCATAACTGTCGCACCAATGATACCTAAAGCACCAGTTAAAGGTGTTTGACCACCGATTGATGGGTGTGTTGCGAATGTCTTACCTGTTGGTACTAAACCAGCAAAAGCAGCACCCCAGTTAGGATCTGATAGAGCAACTTGATATACGAAAACGAATAGAATAACAAGAATCAAACATACAACGATAGCTTCGATCTTTCTGAAACCGATCTTTGTCAATAATAGCAATACCAAAACATCACCAACAGTAATAAATACGGCAATTACTAATGGAATATTGAATAGTAAGTACAAAGCGATGGCACCACCGATAACTTCGGCAATATCAGTCGCCATAATAGCAAACTCAGTTAAGATCCATAAAACTATACCTAAAGATTTACTTGTTCTGGCACGAATTGCTTGTGCCAAATCCATCTTACTCACGATGCCTAGTTTAGCAGCCATATATTGTAACAACATGGCAATTAAACTAGACATAAGAATAACTGACATTAATAGGTACTGGAAGTTTTGACCACCAGTGATTGATGTTGACCAATTACCTGGATCCATGTAACCAACGGCAACCAATGCCCCTGGTCCTGAATATGCTAGAAGTGTTTTGAAAAATCCTTTATCTTTTGGAACGTCGACCGTACCATTGATCTCTTGCAATGAAGGACCATTGGCGTATTCGATTAATTTATGCTTTTCAGCCATAGTATTAATCTCCCCTTAATTATAATTTCTCGATATTATTGTTTTTAGCGAATAATCATGATTGAAATTGGTGAATATTTCGCCATGTATGCGGCTTGCGAACCGAAATACTTTCTGATTCCTTTTTTAGAAACTGAACCGATAACTAATAGATCAGCTTTTGATGCTGGAATAACATCTTTAACGATTGTTTCACCGGGATCCCCTTCGGCAACCATAAGTTCTACCTTTTTAACTCCGGCGTCTTTAGCAACTTGGCGGTATTCTTTCAAGTGTGCTTCGAGTTCTTTACGTTCCCCATGGACGTAGTCTCTAGTAAGTGCTTGATAAACGTTCATCTCGTCACTTTCCAAAATAGAAGTGATGATCAAAGTTGAGTCATCTTTGATACAACGGTGCATGGCATATCTGAATGCTAATTGGGCATCGTCAGAATCATCAACACCGACTAAGACACGTTCAAACTTAGTATTTTGCTTCGACATTGGTCTGTCCTCCAATATATTTTTAAGGCAAGTACTGTAATGCTCGCCCTTTCAAAATTCATTCTACCGCAATTTAAAGAGATGTAAACTATTTTTTAAGGTACCCTAATAAAAAGATATATTTGACGCTACTTTTTAAATTTTATTAGAAACCGTTTACTTGCCTATTATATAGGGAATTAAGACGATATTATGAGGTATATATATAAAATTTTACCCCCCCACTTAACTATTTTATTTAAAATAAATATGCTATATTAAAAACGTTAATGACGGGGTTTACGGTTCTTAATACTTGAATAGCAATTATTTTATAAACACTATGTATACATATCAATGAATATACTTGTTTTTAACAATTAATATTAGGTTCAACTAAATGAGTGGCCGTCAACATTTACTACTAGGGGAGATTATTATGAAAGACACAGATAAACCAGCACTAAACGAAGTCAAAGACCAAGAGTACCTTACTAACAACTGGCTCACGTCGGAAGTTTTGATTGGAATGTACTCAAGAATTTTCACTAATCTACTATTATCCGATGATCGTATTTTTAAAGGACATTCCAAATAAAAACTCGTCCTTATATAGAAGAAACATTCTCAATTAGAAAAAAAGTGGTGAATAATTTTGAACGACTTGAGTTTTTTACGATTAATATTCGAATTAGGTGGCAGTTTCCAAAACGTCAACAATATCGATCTAGCTGTCAAAGCTAACGTCAGCAAGGCTTCAATTTCCGACCGGACCCAACATTTGTCAAAGTTAGGCTTGGTTAAGTATACGAAATACTACGGTACCAAATTGACCAAAAAGGGTTTGAATGCGGTCATCCCTTTGGTTCAACAGCACCGACTATTAGAAACTTGGCTCTATGAAAAGCTAGATATTCCTTTGAGCGAAGTCTACGAAAAAGCTACTAAACTAGCCGATCATCCCGACTCTCTTTTGATCGACCGACTAAATATCTATTTGGAATATCCCGAAACTTGTCCGCACGGCAACATCATTCCCATCAACTGCTCGGTTCCCGAATTTTCCAAATATTCACTGTTGTCGAACCAAGACATTTCCGACACGACTTTCAAAATCGTCAACTTCACTGAGGATAATTACTTATTCAAGATTCTCAGCAATATCGACATCAAGCTAGCCGACGATATCAAAATTTTGAACATCAATAACTACGATCATTCCATGGTTGTCCTCAATCTGCGCAATGGTCTGAAGCAAATTCTGCCCAAAAATATCACTAAGATGATTCGGATCGAAAAGATCTCTGAAATGGAAAAAAGCGTTTGAGTACACATGATTGATAAAATCACGCGTTGTCAAACGCTCTTTTTAAACGCTCTTTTTATTTACGAGAGCAGAACAAAACATGGTCATTTTTTCCACGTTTATGCCGCATACTTAGTAATATAGTTGTTCTGTCATTTGCTGACTTTACGAAACCAACGAGGTGAAAAGCCATATTTATGCGATAGATCTCTGATCTTTTGCGGATTCAACTCTTCACCTTGGATCATTTCTCGAATGGCTGTGGGGTCGTACAATTTCATCGGCAATTGCAACTGCGAGCCACCGAAGTTTTCCCGAACTTTCAACATGTTATCCATCCCGATAATATCGACTAAGTCCTTGTATGATTCATTCAATAAGTCGTAATCTATTCTTTCGTTTGTCATGATTTCTCTCCTATTAGTTAAATACCTTTTAGTTGTTAAAAGTAATATCTTTATCTTTAAAACAACTCTATAATTTTAAGTAGACAATAATCGTCTAGGAGGTAAAATTATGAATTCGTCTCAACGAAGATTAGCCATTTATATTCAATTATTGGATGGTCAAATTTTAAACAAGGCTCAATTAGCCGACCATTACAACATCACTCTGCGAGCCATTCAGCGCGATATCAGTCAAATCAATGAAACCTTCATTGATTTAAATTTGCCTTTCAAAATTGCCTATCAGCGTGACCGCAACGGCTATCAGCTTCACAGCGACCAACACGTCTTGAATCATCAAGAAATTCTCGTCATGATCAAAGTTCTCTTAGCCAGTCGGGCTCTCAACAAAAAAGAACTCAGAAGCACCGTCGATGGCTTGCTGAATTTGATCACCAGTGAAAGCAAACAAAAAGTCACTCCTTTGATTCAAAATGAACTATTTCACTATCAACCGCTGCAACACAACCAAGATTTGCTCAACAAAATTTGGACTTTCAGTAACTTTATTCGCCAAAAACGTTCGATTCAAATCACTTATCAGCGTCAACATTCCGAAACTGTCACTCGTAACGTTTTGCCACAGGCACTGATTTTTTCCGAATTCTACTTCTACTTAGTTTCATATAATCCTAAGTACCACACCAATCTGCTCTACCGTATCGACCGTATACAAGATTATGCCGTGACCAACAATATTGCTTTGGATTACAAGGATCGTTTTGAAGAAGGCAATTTCCGTCAAAAGATCCAGTTCATGTATCCCGGTCAGTTGGTTCATATCGAATTCCAATTCTGGGGTATCGTCGAAGCGGCATTGGATCGAATTCCGACCGGCAGGGTCATTAAACGACTCGATGCCAATGGAAATGAAGAAACTTTAACAACTGAAAATCGTACTCATCAATCCAGTAAAGACGGCAGCGTTATTATTGAAGCTGACGTTTACGGTGAACGTGGTGTGATGATGTGGCTTTTGAGTCAGGGGCACAATGTAAAAGTTCTAGGTCCCGATACCTTAATCGACAACATCAAAAAAGAAGCTCAACTCATACTTGAACGGTATTGAATGAGAGCTTCTTTTTAATTTGTCTTATTTTCACTCTTGAACTGGACCTACAATAGTAGAAACTACAGCTTCGATCGAGGCAACTAACGGACTGTCAGGCGTGATACCAGTTTTAGCAAAACGGTCTTCCCACCACTGGCTGCGGATTTTTTGAACCGTGGCAACTACTTTTTGACCTTCAGCTGTCAGACTCAAGATCTTCGTTTTCCCCGCTCCATCAAGCTTAGTTAGATAGTTTAATTTTTCCATCTTATTGATTTCACGTGTGGCCAAAGCTTTATCGATCACTAATGACCGAGCTACTTGATTTTGACTAATATTTTCATAATCGCCAATTGATAAAAGAATACAAGCTGCGGTCGGATTCAAGTTGATTTCATTGAATTTTTCCCTCGTATCCTTGTAATATTGTCTATGTAAGATAGAAATGTCTTGTGCTAAATAACCGATATTTTTCATTTGCTTTCACTCCGATGAAAAGACTTTCGTGTTGACAAATCAACACCAATGCTTTATTTTTTACCTATAAATAATTATAGAACAAAACTAAACAAAAAAGAGGTTAGAAACAATGACAGAACAACCAAATGGCGCTCAAGCATTGATTCAAACAATGATCAATCAAGGAGTTAAATACGTTTTTGGACTACCTGGAGCCAAAATCGATCAACTCTTTGAATCTCTAGAACATAATGATGATCCTAAAACACCCAAATTGATCATCACTCGTCATGAACAAAATGCAGCTTTCATTGCCGCAGGGATTGGTCGTCTAACTGGTAAACCCGGCGTAGTCGCTACTACTTCTGGACCTGGTGTTTCAAACCTAGCAACTGGACTTATCACTGCCACTGCCGAAGGAGACCCGGTAATTGCTTGGGGTGGCCAAGTTCCCCGAAACGATATTGCCAGATTAACCCACCAGAGTATCTCAAGTAAAGAACTTTTAGCTGCCGCAACTAAAGATAGTGTCGAAGTTCAGGATGCCAACAATCTTTCTGAATCATTCGCCAATGCTTACCAAAACTCAATTGCCCCTAAAGCTGGAGCTACTTTCATCTCCATTCCCCAGGATGTTTTGAATGACAAAGTCAATCGTCCTACGATCAATAAATTGTCACCCGTAACTCAAGGTGGTGCTGACCAAGAAACTATCGATCAAATCATCGAGAAGATAAAGCACGCTAAGCTTCCCGTAATTTTAGCTGGGATGCGCTCCTCCACTAATGAAGTGACCCACAAGATCCACAAGTTCTTGCACAAATTCTCGATTCCAGTTGTCGAAACATTCCAAGGCGCTGGGGTTATTTCCCAAGACCTTGAAAAGAATTATTATGGCCGTGTCGGTCTATTCAGAAATCAAATTGGTGACACTGTTCTCAAAGAAAGTGATCTGATCATCGCTGTTGGCTACGATCCAATTGAATATGAAGCTAGAAATTGGAACGTTGGCCGCAAGGGTGAAATTATCAATTTGGATGGAACAGCTCCAGAAATCACTAATGACTATCAACCCGATCTAATCGTCCAAGCTGATATTGCCAAAACTTTGGACGCTGTCAGTGAACAATTGCCGGCTGATATCGATTTGTCACCTGAAATGCACCAACACTTAGCTGAACAACAAGAGAAGTTCACCAAAAAAGATGCCATTCCTGAAAATCACTCCGATAAAGATGGGATTCATCCCTTGGCTATCATCCATGCTTTGCAAAATCAAGTAAACGACGATACAACTGTTACTGTCGATGTCGGTTCGCTCTATATTTGGATGGCTCGTCACTTCAGAAGCTACAAGCCACGTCACCTCTTGTTCAGTAATGGTATGCAGACACTAGGAGTTGCTTTGCCTTGGGCGATTGCCGCTGCTTTGGAACGTCCTGAACAACCAGTCGTTTCGGTTGCTGGCGATGGTGGTTTTCTCTTTTCTGGTCAAGAGTTAGAAACAGCTGTCCGTTTGCATCTCAACATCGTTCAACTGATTTGGGACGACGGTTACTACGATATGGTTCGTTTCCAAGAGATTGCTAAGTACGGTCACGACTCTGGGGTCAAACTCGGACCAGTCGATTTCGTTAAATATGCAGAAAGTTTCGGTGCTACCGGAATGCGGGTCGAAAGAACTGAAGATCTAGAACCAATGCTGGCCAAAGCTTTCGCAACTAAGGGTCCAGTGGTTCTTCACATCCCCGTCGATTACTCAGACAACATCAATCTTGCATCTAAACTTGTTGACGATGTCTTGAATTAAGATAGAAGGAGTTTTTATCATGTCACACACTCATACGCTTTACCAACACGGAACACTAGCTTTATTAGTTCCCGGACTTTTGGACGGAACTATTACGATGAAAGAATTACTGGAACACGGCGACACCGGTATCGGTACTGGTGAAGGACTCGATGGTGAATTGATCATCCTCGATGGCGTTCCCTATCAAGTCGACAGCGACGGCAATGTCAATGTTGTCAAAGACGACTTCACTCTTCCCTTTGCTAACAGCCACTTTGCCAAATATCGCCATTTAACTGATGTCAACGAATTGTCCCAAGCTGAACTAGACAAAAAAATCTTGTCGATGACTAGCAATAACACTTTCTTTTCAATTATGATGCACGGAACCTTTACTAATATCAGAACCCGGGCTGTTAAGAAATCACACAAACCTTACGCTACTCTCGGGGAAACGGCCCAAAACCAAAGCATCTTTTTGAAGGAATCAGTTGAAGGAACCCTTTTGAGTTACTACTCACCAACTATTTTCGACGGCGCTGCCGTTGGCGGATTCCATCACCACTTTATTTCTGACAAACGTGACTTTGGTGGCCACGTATTAGGCTTCGGCGGTGCAACTGGTGATGTTGAGATCCAACACTTCTCCACTTTGGAACAACACTTGCCAGTTCACAATAAAGACTATATGAATTATGACTTTTCTGACTGGGATATTCTCAGTGAGATTCATGACGCTGAAAATTAAATTTACACGCAAAAAAGACGACCTCAATTGAGATCGTCTTTTTGCTATCTTACAAATCATTCCATGAATCCTTTCACCATCATCAATATCTATAACGATATTATTGATGCCAACTTTTGCTACACCTATTCCGTAAACCGAATTGAAACCCAGACACTACCCAGAATCAAAATCGATCCTAGAACAAAGCCCAAAGTCAGTCCTTCACCTAACAACAACCATCCTAACAAAGTCCCCACAACTGGTTGCAACAAATAGAACAAACCTGAGGCACTAGTGCTGACCATTGTTAAACCTTTATTCCACATTACAAAAGCTGCTGCTGTCGACAAAGTTCCCACATAAAACAAGCAGAAGATCACTTTGGGATTGAGAAAGTTAACCGTCATCAAGGCTGAAGTATCGGTTAAGACAAATGGTGTCAGACAGATCATCGCTACCAATGTCGAAATAATCGTAATTTGTAAAGCTGTGTAATTAGGTAACTTTTGGATCAAGACTGACATCAACGACCAAGTCAGTGCCGCTACGATCAAAAATAACACGCCAATTAAGATATGTTTTCCCGAAAGATGAATTCCAACAATCATAATCACACCGATAGTCGCCATCACTAATGAGGTTACTTTGACCCGATTGAGTTTTTCCTTGAGAATCCACCAGGCAAAAATCATCATAAAGGATGGCGTTGACGCTGTCACTACTGCGCCAGTTTGAGCACTGGAAAACCAAGTTCCCGTTTCCTGAGCTACTAACGAGACTGTATAGCCTATCAAGCCAATGGGAATAAACCATTTGAGATCTTGAATCTTGAAATGCCACTGCTCTCTCTTGACCAAAGAAAATGCTATCAAAAATATCAGTGCCACTAAATATCGTAGCCAAACCAATTGCAACGGATGAATTTGCCCCACGACGACTTTTACCGCTACAAACGTGCCACCCCAAATACTGGCGGCCACACTCAACAAAATAGAACCAACTAATTTATTCGACTTCATCATAATACTGTTCTTTCTTTCAATAGACCTTTTAACTCAAAATTATAGTCGTTTGAAATAAAAAAACGACCAATATTTCAGCCGTTTTGAAAAATTTTATTCAAATTTAATTGAGATTAAAACACTACTCAAAATCAAGACCGTTCCGATGACAAAACCAAAACTAATGCCTTCATTCAACAACAACCAACCTAACAAAGTTCCCACAATTGGTTGCAATAAAAAGAACAATCCAGAAACACTGGTTTTAACCAGCGTAAGGCCTTTATTCCACATTACGAAAGCTCCTGCCGTTGAGATCACACCTAAGTACAACAAACCCAAAATAATTTTTGGCTCTGTAAAATTGATGTGTGTTAAGGCTGTCGAATCAACCATCACAAATGGTGTTAAACAAAAAATTGCGACGATCGTCGACATGATGGTAATCTGCAGTGAACTGTAAGATTTGATCAACTTGATCAAGACTGACATCAAGGCCCACGTTAAGGCAGCTAAGACAAGTGACAAGACGCCCCACAAAATATTATTACCTGTGAGGTGAATCCCTACGATCATAATTACACCAACTGTCGCCATCATTACCGAGAGCACTTTTGTTTTAGTTAAACGTTCCTTCAAAATAATTCTAGCAAAGATGACCATAAAGGTTGGTGTGGCTGAAGTAATTACTGCCCCAGTTTGAGCACTCGATAGCCAGGTACCGGTTTCCTGCGCCACGATGGAAATAGCATTGCCAATGATACCAACTAAAACTACTAATCCCAAATCACACCAGTTGCGTTGCCACTTCTCTTTTTTGACAATGGAAAAAAGTACCAAAACCACTGTGGCTACCAAATAGCGTAACCAAACTAACTGCAAGGGACCAACTTCCCCAACGATAATTTTGACAACAACAAACATTCCACCCCAAATACAGGCTGACAAACTTAATAAAACTGTTCCTAAAAATTTTTGCGAATCCATAAATAATATTCCTTCCGTTTTGTAATTTCTTCTGAAATTAACCAACGGAATCTATCCGTTGATTAACGGATAGTTGGAACATCACATTCATTTAATGGTGAATAGATCATATGTGCACCTTCTTTTTTGACAATAAAAAGTATTATATCACAGTCCTGGGAGTATTAATTTTGGACTCCAATTCCAATAATTGTTTCTGAATAGAACTACTTTTATCTAAAATCACACTGGGACGATTATGTTTGTGGGCAAAATTTAAAGTTATATTCGTACCACTTTTGGATTCTGGTTCCACTGCTACGACTCCTTCACTCAAGCCACTCTGCCACTCGTCTCGTGCGGCTAAGAATCTAGGATAAAGTCGATCCTTCAAAGGTCTAGTTGATAACAATAAACCTGAATTAGCCACAATATTCTCGGCTAATTCAACATTCTTCCGTGGATAAATTGGTTGGTCCAAACCAGCTGCCAAGACGGCCAACGTTTTTCCAGAGTTTTCCAAGGCCGTTTGATGAGCCTTAGTATCGCAGCCCAAAGCTAGTCCACTGACGATTACAAAATCCCTTTGAACAAAGTACTTGGTCGCCACAGAAACATGTTCTATTCCCTGAGATGTTGGCATTCTATTACCAACTACGGCTACACTATGCGCACGATTCAATAAATTAACATTACCTTTAGCGTAAAGAATGACCGGAAAGTTATGCAATTTCAACATCTTCTGCGGATAAGTTATCTCACGAAAATTGATCACTGTTATTTGTAATTTTTCAGCTAACAATAGTTCTTCTTGAGCTTTTTTTATATGATCTTGCCAAATAAAACGATCCAAAATCCCTTTTTCCATAGCCCATTTGAAATGCCTGGGCGCATGCCGTTTTATCTCATTAAAATCAGTCAGTGCACGTTGCGGCACCGGCAACTTTTCCAATAATTTTCTAACGCTGATTGGTCCTACTTGCGGTATTTTCAAACAAGCAATCATTAATTGGGTTAATGTATTCATCACTTTTCCATCCTTTTTTGCGGTTATTCCAAAGTACGAAAAAAAAGACGAACCTTCTTCAGATTCGTCTTAAAATTATTATTCAATTTTGGAATTAGATACTGTCTCCAGCAAGCATGTCCTCATCGCTATTATCTTCGAATTTAACTGAGATCCAAACACTAGCTAAAATCATAGCTGAACCGATGATAAAGCCGATTGAGATTTGTTCACCCAACAACAACCAACCTAGAAATGAACCAACGATTGGCTGAATCAAGTAGAATAATCCAGAAGAACTGGCACTGATAACTTTGAGACCCTTGTTCCACATTACGTAGGCAATGGCTGTAGAAACACCACCGATGTAAAGTAAACTTAAAATAACTTTGGGATCAAAGAAATTAATACTTGTGAGTGACGACATATCGCTTAAAATAAATGGCGTCAAGCAGACTACAGCGACTACAGTTGACATAATAGTAATTTGTAAAGAACTATAAGTCTTTACTTTTTTAATCAAGACGGACATCAAGGCCCAAGTTATCGCAGTAAGAATCAACAAAACAATTCCTAGGATAACATTGGTACCTGACATCTTTAATCCCACGATCATCACAACACCTAAGATGGCGATGATGACTGAGAAAATCTTAACCTTATCAAGTGGTTCTTTCAAAATCAACCATCCAAAGATAATCATAAAGGCTGGAATAGTTGAGGTAATCACGGAACCAGTTTGAGCATTTGACAAACCTGTACCCATTTCTTGGGCAACTAGAGAAATCGTGTTCCCAATGACACCGATCCAAAAGATCAACTTCAAATCGGGCCAATTGATATGCCACTTTTCTCCTTTCATAATCGAATATCCGATCAAGAATACTAATGAGATTAAATACTCCAACCAAACTAATTGAATTGGATGTACCTCATCAACAATAATTTTTACTACGACAAACATTGCGCCCCAAATAACTGCAGCAATGCATAATTCTATGGATCCTAAAACCCTTTTAGACATTTTTTGTAATATTCCCCTTCGCTTTGATTTCATTCTGAATTCATTGCTACGCTACCCTCGCGAATAGCCGAAATATTACGGTTGTCAATTAACGATAAATATTCACCTTCCTTATGTTAACGAGATAAGTATAACATTCATATCAAAAATATTTTAATATTGTCCTAATTGGCACGAAAATTGCTTAATTCAGCTTAAATTTATAGCGTTTACAATTAGCAACATAAAGCCATTCTCGCAATTAAAAAAATATCAGAAAAATTTATTGAAAGAAACGTTATTTCGGTGAATTTACCAAGATTTTACATAGATTAAGTTTCGATACAAACAGAGTTACATTAACTTGAAATTCCTACTATTGTTCAAAAGAGTCTCTGATACTGTTAGTCGATTCTTTTTCAGCTTTGGTTACATACAATTATTTAGAATCGAGTAGGAGGTAACTTTTAATTACCGACCTCTCA
>NZ_AZEZ01000012.1 GCF_001434275.1 Companilactobacillus mindensis DSM 14500
TTTAGAATACTCTCATTTTCTATATATCCACTTGACTAATCGTAGGAGATAGAGAGTGAAACAAGAATCTAGCTTGTGTAATTCGTTTTAAAAAGCTGATAAATAAATATCGGCTTTTTTTATGCAATTATTTCGAACATATGTTCTGTATAAATGATATACTTCAATTAAATCTTAGTTTAAGGAAACTTTTTGATACAATTAACTCAAATGGAGGGATTGATAAAATGAAACTTTTACATACTGCTGATTGGCATATCGGCCGAACCCTTAACGGAACCTCACTTTTGGATGAGCAAAAATATGCCTTCAACCAAATTTTACAAATTGCTAAAGACGAACAAGTCGACGGGATCGTCATTGCTGGTGATATTTATGACCGTGCCGTTCCCAGTGCTGAAGCCGTTACAGCCTTGAATGAAATGTTCCAACAAATAAATTTGGAAAATAAAATTCCTATCTACGCCATCTCTGGTAATCACGACAGCGCCCAACGCTTGAACTATGGCCGTGATTGGATGGAATTCACTAATTTTCACTTGAATACCTTATTAGAAGAAGCTTTTACACCTATCGAAACCGATGATGTTCAAATTTTCATGTTGCCATTTTTCGATCCCTTAGATGCTCGAGTTTATTACGGACACCACGGTATGGACGAAGAAGAAGCCCAACAGATCACTTCTATCGGTACTGCGATGAATTATGTCATTTCCGATATGGTGAAATTATTCGCCCCTAATAAAAAACATCTTTTGATCACTCACTTTGCTGTAACCGCTGATGGTCAAGATGATCCTAATCTAACTAGTGAGACAGCTTCAAAAGTTGGTGGTTTAGCTACTTTAACTGCTAGTCAATTTTCCGATTTTGATTACGTCATGCTCGGTCATATTCACACTCGTTTTGCTTCCCCAAGTGAAACTGTCAGATATTCCGGTAGTCCGGTTAAGTTCAACGTCAAAGAAGCTCGTTTAAAGAACAAAGGCAAAGGTGTTGACATCGTAACTATCAATGATTCGACCATCAGCCATGAATATCGTGCCCTCACTCCTCAAACTGATCTCGTTGTATTGGAAGAAGATTGGGATACTCTTTGTGACCCTGATTTTTACCAAAACCAACCGGCCAAAAAGGATTGGTTTGCCATCACCATCAAGAATTTCGAACGTAGCGAACACGTCCAGACTAATGTTCGAGCTGAATTACAAAAACGCTACGGCACTATTATCGAATTGGATTATCAACTCGATCAAGCCGAGCTCGAGACTCAAAATATCACTACTAACATTAATGAAGTAAGTCCTGAAGAGACCGTCAATCAATTTTTTCACAGCATTACTGGTAAAGATCTGTCGCCACAGCAAAATACTCTAGTGGAAAATATCTTCAATGAAGTTGAGAGGGAACATAAATGAAACCAATCTATCTAGACATTAACAATTTTGGACCACATGAACATTCAGTCATCGACTTCCGTAAGTTAGACGAATCACCAATTTTTCTAATCAGTGGTGACACCGGTGCTGGTAAATCAACCATTTTTGACGCTATGACCTTTGCCCTCTTCAGTACCACTACTGGTGATCGCGATGCTAAGGAAATGCGCAGTCAATTTGCTGAACCTAATCAAGCAACCAAAGTAATCTTTTACTTTGAACAAAGTGGCAAGATCTATAAAATCGAACGAACGCCTGAACAATATTTAGCTAAAAAAAATGGCCAAGGTATGACCAAAAAGACCCCCACCGCCAATCTGTCTGTCGTTGAAGATGTCAACGGCCTTGAAATCGAAAGTATCGCTACTAAACCCGTTGATGTCGGCAATGCTATCACTGAAATTCTCAATCTAACTTCTGACCAATTTCAAAAAATCATTCTCTTACCTCAAAATGATTTCTCCGAATTTCTAAAATCACACACTAGTGACAAGGAAACCATTCTCAAAAAGATTTTCGGAACCCAATTGTTCACCGATTTCACATCCAAATTAAAAGATCATTACGATCAGGCAAAAACTAAAGCGGATGATTTTAATAATTCTTTAAAAACTCAAACTCAGGCTCAAGTTTGGACGACTGAGGAACAAACTAATCTAAAGCAGACGCCTAATGATCAACTAGTTGTGGTTTTAAAGGATTATCTCAAAATACGTCAGGATAAATTGAATTCTGCCAAAAAGGCTGATCAAACTCTCAACCAAGCTTGGGAAAAGGCCGACAAAGATTATCACGCTGCTCAAGAGATTCAGAAGAATTTTGACAACTTAGCTACTTACAAAAAAGAATATCAAACTAACATTGTTGATAAATCCGACGTTATTAAACAATATCAACATCATATTGCCGAATTAAATTGGGCTAAGCCTTTGCGTGAAACCGTTCGTGATTTGGATAAGGCTACGCTCGAACAAGCTGAGACAACTAAGAATGTCAAAAAATTAACTGAAGCGGTCCATAATTCGGAGATCAAATTGAACCAAGCTAAGGCTACTTTGGCCGATTTAACTGCTCAAAAAGACAACTTCCAAGCCAAACATGATCAAGCTCAAAAATTGACTGTCTTGATCACCAAAACTCAAGATATCGAAAAAATCAAAATTGAAATTGCGAACCTCGAACCACAATTAAAAGCCGCCAAAGCTGAAGTTGCTCAACAAACTGCCACACTTGAACAACTTCAACAAACAATTGCCGACAAAAAGCAGACCGTCACCTCGACCGATAAATTGCTCGAACAAAAAGATGATTTAACTAAAGAAAAAGACAATCTGATCGAGACGCTCTCACCTTTAGAAAATGACCGTAACAACCTAGTATCAGAAGTACAGAAACTTCAGAAAAAGCTCGACCAAGCTACTGAAGATTTAAAAACTAAACAAGCTACTCTCACCGTGGCCAAAAATGATTATCAAGAAAAGATCAAAACTAGACAGTCTTTGATGATTGCCCAATTACGTCAAGAATTACAAACCGGTGAACCTTGTCCTGTCTGTGGTGCTACTGACCATCCCTTTGCTGACCACACCGCGGTAGCCGATGAAAATGAATTACGTAAATCCATGCAGGCTGTTGATGATTCGCAAAAGAAATACGCCGCCGCTGACAATGATGTCCAAACTATTCAAAATAATTTGGATGAATTATCAGCCGAGTTTGCCCAGAAACAAACGAAGGCCGTTACTTCTTTAAGAACCTTATCTGCCAAATATACCGAATTAATGGATCAATCAAAACTCGACTTACCTCAAGAATTCGACCTCAATGCCATTAAAAAGACTTTCCAAGTTAAGATCGAAGATATTGATGTCGCTATCAGAGCTGCTCAAAAAATTGCCAATGAAATTAAAGAACTGGAAAATCAACAAACTGAATCTCAAACTGACTTAAGCCAAGCCAATTCGAAGTTAGACAAGTTGACGGCTCAATTCCAAACTCGTTCAACTGACTATCAAGCCAAATTACACGATTTGGATAACCCTGAAATTTCCAGTCAAGAATTAGTTCAACAACAAACGCAGCTCAATCACGACTACGATACTTTCCAAAAACAATTAACTACTGCCCAAGAAAATGTCACGACTGCCGAAAAGACTTTCAGTAATAATCAGACTCGACTAACCGACATTCAGGCTACTCTAGAAAAGCAAACCGCTACTATCAAGGAGTTATCTGATACTTTAACTCAATCCTTGAATTCCACCGATGCCAAGACTAATGACTACGATACTTTGGACCACTGGATTCACGAATTGGCTCAAGATGAACTCAGCCAACTTCAAAATAAAATCACTAGTTACAACAAAGAAAAAGAAATGCTCGATGAATCTATCCTTAAGATTCAAAAGCAATTAACTGACGTTACTAAACCTGATTTAGTTACCCTCAAACAAGCGGCTGCTGACCTGCAAACTAAACACGAACTTGCGATTGCAGAATCGGCCACAGCCAACAAGGAATACAATGACGCTCAAAAAAACCTTGTTAAAGTTCAAAAAATCATGCAACAACAAGGTGACTTTGCTGAAGAATTGGCTGCTATCACTAGTCTTTACAATGTCGTCACTGGTAAAGATGGCAACGATAGCAAACTAAAACTTGAAACTTATGTTGTCCAAAACTATCTACAAAAGATTCTCCATTACGCTAACATCACCTTCATGAATCACTTGTCTAACAATCGTTATTCCTTCGTGATCTCGCAAAATGATGCTAACAAGCAACGTGACCACGGTTTGGATATCAATATTTCTGATCGTCAAACTGGCAAAATTCGTTCTTCTAACACTTTATCCGGTGGTGAAACTTTCATTGCTGCCCTCTCAATCGCCTTGTCATTGAGTGAAGTCGTGCAGTCTTCTGCCAACGGCGTTCAAATCGATGCCTTATTTGTTGATGAAGGTTTCGGTTCTCTGGATGATGATACTTTAAACGATGCGATGGATGCCTTAGAAGAAATTGGTAAAAATCGCATGGTCGGTGTTATCAGCCACGTCGATTCGATGCAACAACGTATCGCCCAACAATTACTCGTCAAAAAATTAGGTGACGGTAAGAGTAAAATTGAATTGATTACCAAATAAAAAAGCATCCCTTTTGGGATGCTTTTTTACTTTTATAGAGGATTAACACTGATAAAGCGTTTCTCTAGCACTTTCAAAATTGCATTGGCCGTATCTAACGATGTATAAAGTGGCACTGAATTCAAGACCGCATTTTGACGAATAATGTAGCCATCAGAATGTTGGCTTCTACTTTCGCCTAAGGTATTGATCAACAATTGAATCTTATTGTGACTCAAGTAGTAGACGATATCTTCATCAGCCTGTCCTACTTCGGGAACTACTTTGGCCTCCACGCCACAATTCTTAAAGTAGGCAGCCGTTCCCTTGGTAGCGAGAACTTGGAAACCAACTTCATGGAATCTCTTGGCTAAACCACAAGCTTCTTTCTTATCGTTATCGTTGACTGTGATCAAAACATTACCGGCATCTTTGATATGTTGGTTAGTAGCTTCGAAAGCCTTGTACAACGCTTCAGTATAATCGAGTCCAGAACCCATGACTTCACCGGTTGACTTCATCTCAGGTCCCAAAGCACTGTCGACATTGTTTAATTTATTGAAGGAGAATGTCGGAGCCTTGACGTGGATCAAACGAGATTCTGGTTCCAAACCTGGTTCTAGACCGAGTTCTTCAAAGTCAGCACCCAGAATCAACTTCGTGGCTACCCGCGCCATCTGCACATCAGTAACTTTACTCAAGAAAGGTACCGTCCGACTGGCACGTGGATTAACTTCAATGACGTAAGCTTGATTTTCGTGAATAACGAATTGAACGTTCATAATACCGATACAATTCAACTCTTTGGCTAACAATTTTGCATACTTCACGATTTGATTTTGCACTTCGTCAGGAATATTTTGTGGTGGATAAACCGCCATCGAATCACCAGAGTGAACTCCGGATCTTTCGATATGTTCAATAATACCTGGCAACAAGACGTCCTTGCCATCACTCAAAGCATCGATTTCACATTCACGTCCAGTCAAATAAGTATCGATCAAAACTGGATGGTCATTGGAAACGTGGACAGCTTCGTGCATATATTTGTCGAGTTCTTCATCGGAACGAACAATTTCCATAGCCCGACCACCGAGAACATAACTAGGACGGATCAAAACTGGATAACCGATCTTGTGGGCAACTGCCAAAGCACCTTCTTGGGAAGTAGCTGTCCCACCGGCTGGTTGAGGAATGTTCAATTTCTTGATGATTTGGTCAAAGAGATCACGATCTTCAGCGCGATTGATATCTTCAACTTGTGTACCAAGAATCTTGATGCCATTGTCTTGCAATGGCTGTGCCAAATTGACTGAGGTTTGGCCACCGAACTGCACGATAGCACCAACTGGCTGTTCAATATCGCAGACATTCAAGACATCTTCCAAAGTCAAAGGTTCAAAGTACAACTTATCCGCAACTGAATAATCAGTTGAAACAGTCTCCGGATTATTGTTGATGACAATGGCTTTGTAGCCCATCTGTTGAACGGCTCTGACACAGTGGACTGTTGAATAATCGAACTCGATTCCTTGACCAATTCTGATAGGACCAGAACCGAGGATCAAGACTGATTTATCAGACATTTTAGTCGATTCATTTTCTGTTTCGTAAGTACTGTAGAAATATGGTGCCTCAGCTTCAAATTCACCGGCACAAGTATCGACCATCTTGTAAGTTGGCAAAATTTCACTTTGTTTTCGGAAGTGGCGAATGATATCTTCATCCAAACCATTCAAACGGGCGATAGTTTTATCCGAATAGCCCAGACGTTTGGCATCAAAGACAATTTCTTTGTCCAAAGTACCGTTTGTCAAAACTTTTTCATATTTAACGATGTTGTCCAATTTGGCTAAGAAGTAAGGATTAATAGCCGTTAATTGATTGATTTCCTCATATGAAACATCGCGTCTCAATAATTCAGCTAAATAGAATAAGCGGTCATCAGTTGGAGTTTGAACGTATTTTTTCAATTCATCAAGTGATTTGTCCGCTAATGAATCCATGATCAAATCTTCTTGATCGATTTCCAGTGAACGAACGGCTTTTTGGAACGCTTCTTCGATATTTCTACCTAAAGCCATCACTTCACCAGTAGCTTTCATTTGCGTACCGATAGTCCGGTCAGCCTTAGAGAATTTGTCGAATGGCCAACGAGGAATCTTGCAGACGACATAATCCAAAGCTGGTTCAAATTGGGCAAAAGTCTTGCCAGTGATTGGGTTGACGATTTCGTCCAAAGTTAAACCGACCGCAATCTTAGCGGCAATTTTGGCAATTGGATAACCAGTTGCTTTAGATGCCAAAGCTGATGAGCGACTGACCCGTGGATTTACTTCAATAATGTAATAGTTGCTAGTTTTGGTATCGATAGCCAGTTGAACGTTACAGCCACCTTCAATTTTTAAAGCTCGAATGATTTTTAAGGAAACATCACGTAACTTTTGAACTTCCGCATCAGTCAATGTTTGGATTGGTGACACTACGATCGAATCTCCAGTGTGAATCCCGACAGGATCGACGTTTTCCATGTGACAAACAGCCAACGCATTGTCGTTGCTATCACGCATAACTTCGAATTCAATTTCCTTGTAGCCGGCAATACTTTGTTCAATCAAAACTTCTGTTGATGGTGAAGCTTTCAAACCACGTTTAACAATTTCTTCCAATTCTGGTTCATTGTGGGCAACTCCACCACCAGTTCCACCCATCGTAAAGGCTGGACGGATGATGACAGGATAACCGATTTTGTCAACGAAAGCCTTGGCATCAGTGTAATTGTGGGTTGATTTGGAAGCGGGAACTGGTTCGTGTAATTTGTGCATCAATTCCTTGAACTCTTCACGATCTTCAGCTTCGTTGATAGTGTCAAGTTTCGTTCCGATAATCTCAATATCCAATTGGTCGAGAATGCCGGCATCTTTGAGTTGAACCGCCATATTCAAGCCAGTTTGGCCACCAAGTGTGGGGATAATAGCGTCAGGATGTTCTTTGACTAAAACTTTTTCCACGAATTCCAAAGTAATTGGTTCAATATAAACTTTATCGGCGATGTGTTTGTCAGTCATGATCGTAGCCGGATTGGAGTTGATCAAAACGGTCTCATAACCTTCTTCTTTCAAAGCCAGACAAGCTTGGGTTCCTGAATAGTCGAATTCGGCTGCTTGACCAATAATAATTGGACCGGAACCGATAATCATAATTTTTTTAAGATCTTTTCTTTTTGGCAATGTATTCCCCTCCAGCTATTTGTTAATCATGTCCCAGAATTTGTTAAACAAGAAATCAGCGTCGTGTGGTCCTGGCTTAGCGTCGGGATGAAATTGAACAGAGAAAGCATTGTACTTTTCATGTTCGACCCCTTCGACTGTCTGGTCAGTTAATTCGATCTGTGTAACTTTGAGATCAGTATCTTCAACTGATTTTTCATCGACTGCATAGCCGTGGTTTTGCGATGTGAAATAAATCTTACCAGTTGCTAAATCTTTGACCGGATGATTGAATCCACGGTGACCAAATTTCATTTTGAACGTCTTAGCACCATTAGCGAGACACAACAATTGGTGTCCCATGCAGATGCCAAAGACTGGGTAACGTTTTTCCAACTCAACGATGGTTGGCAAAATATCCGTGTGACGCGTTGGATCTCCAGGGCCATTGCTCAAAAGGATCCCATCTGGTTTCAAATTCTCAATTTCTTCAAGTGACGTATTGCCTGGTACTACAGTAACTTGCAAACATCTCTTAGTTAGTTCGGATACGATACTTTCCTTGTAGCCAAAATCCATTACTACGACATGCTTACCAGTACCGGCAAAAGTTGCTGGTGTGGGGTTGATACTCTTTTGTAGCTGTTCTTCATCTAATTTCCAAGTACTGATTTGGTCAATTAAACCTGAGTCTAAATCGTCAACGATTGCTGCCTTCAATGAGCCAGCTTTTCTAATTTTTAAGGTGATTGCACGTGTGTCAATTCGTCGGATACCGGGGACATTTTCTTGTTTTAGAAATTCATCGATTGTCATTTCACTTTGATAGTTGCCAGTGACATCGGTTATTTCTCGGGCTAATACGCCCTTTATAGTAGGCTTTTGTGATTCATTGAATTGTTTAGCGACGCCGTAATTGCCGATCATCGGTGCACAGAAGTTGATGATTTGTCCGTTGTAAGATTGATCGGTGATTGCTTCTTGATAACCACTCATTCCAGTTGTAAAAACAAGTTCACCAATTGTTTCCGTGTCGCTTCCAAAAGCCGTACCTTCAAAGTATGTTCCATCTTCAAAAACTAGGTATCTTTTCATATTTGTCCTCCGAATTGATAAAAATTTAGTACATAAAAAGGGATGCTCACCAGCATCCCTAAAGTTTTGTCTCAGACGATTGATTTAGACTGAACCTTTGGGATCTCTCTGGATCCAATTAAAAATTCAAATAATAAAACTTTTCACCAGTACGCGAAATTCAGAGAGTCCTCTCTGTTGTTCTTTCGCCTTTAAGATCTCACAGAATCCTATTAAAAGTTATTGTTCTCATAATACAAACATCGCGGTGAATAGTCAACGATTAAATTAAAAATATTTTAATTTAACTAATAGTTATATTAGATTATTTTAAGTAAATTAAAACTATGGCAATAAAAAAACTTTCTCTGCCTGCTGACAAAGAAAGTTTTAGTTTTGAGGATATTCCCCTACTTGATTACCTTCTAAGCCTCACAGGACTTATTTAAAAGTTGTTGTATTTATAATACAAATACCGTGTTGATTCGTCAATAGGCATTATTTTCTAAAGACATGTTCACGGTGGTATTGTAAATAATTTTTATTAGGAGAATATTCCCTATTCATATGTATTTTTCTATTTTGGTATTTATTTAATATTTTATTAGTTTCCGGATCATCCGATGCAATATCAGAAAGAATCATATGGCCACGGTCATCAAAGGTGAAATACCCTTGTGTAAAGGCATTTGAGAACAATTTTGTCAGACAAATGCCATTTCTAGGGTCAAGGCGAATATCTTGATTAGCATCCCAAGGTACGATCCTCGTTGCCACCAAATCTTCCTCATCGTCGTTAGCAACTAGGGCTGATTTATAGTGATAATTAAATTTTACTTTATCAGAAAAGAATTTATTTGCTGCCGCTTTGGTTGGAATCCCCTTGGCATTATCATTGATGAAATAAGCTTCCATTTTCTCGGCCTGGTAACATTTCACAGCAAGCGACTCTTCTTCAGCCGTTAAGTCTGTCGGCGCCATAGTTTGCTGACGATCCAACAAGCCGATGAAATCCTCTTTGTTGATCTGAGTAATGCCATTCATATTGAAGAAGTTTGACCACTTACCCTTGAACTTGCGGAAGGTCCAATCAAAGGTGCGAAGGTTTTGCTTCATCAAGTGATGTGAGAAAAGATAAGGATTCTTGATAGCCAACAAGTCGCTGCCTGTCAGTGGATCTTCACGCACTACCTCACCAAACTGACCAGCACCATAGAGATAGAATTCATTGCCCCATTCAGACGCACTACCGGATCGACGATAGATGAAAAGGTCGCCGGGTTGGATCTGTTTGTTGCTCTTGTTTTGGTAGCTGTAATATTTGAAGTCTACGTCGTTGTGGGAGGCGCTGGAACTGGAATCTATTATGAAGTAGTTAGTGTTGGGGTTGGTTAGTTGTTGGGTGTATTGATACATGATGTCCTCACTTTTTGATTATGTCATTGTATATGGTTATGCAACGATACGATATTAAAATTAAAAAATAAGATGTCAAATTAAAGTGCAACACAAAAGTTAGACAAAATTAAATATTGTTAAGCTGCTAAG
>NZ_AZEZ01000058.1 GCF_001434275.1 Companilactobacillus mindensis DSM 14500
TGGAGTTTCGTGGACATATTTATTAGTCCAAGGGATTCCAGTTTTTCATTTGTTAAAGTGTATAGCAGCGTCTTGCTATGAGCAATTCGCCAATAACCCTTACGGGCGTTGGCGAATATCCTTGCTTGAACGCGTGTCATACCTAGTTTTACAAGGTTCTTAAATCTTGTTTTAGTTTTCTTCCATGATTTCCAGATATACTGTCTGATTCTAGAACGAAGCCATTCATCAAGTTCTTTGATAAATACTTTCATCTTTCCTATCCCATAGTAGTTGAGCCATCCAGTCATCTTTTGATTGATTTCCTTAAAGATGACATCGAGACTTCTACCCCGATTTCTCTTAGTCAATAACTTGAGAGATTGTTTAACTCTCTTTTTGGCTTGTCCACTTGGGCGCACGTAGGTGCCCTTAGTGGATACCCCTAAGGAGAATCCAAGAAACTTTAATCTTAAA
>NZ_AZEZ01000059.1 GCF_001434275.1 Companilactobacillus mindensis DSM 14500
GGCGAATTGTCAAACTAAGTGCAACGGTTTGTCAAAAAATACTTCATATGGGGTTTCATAGTTTAACACTTTGCGAGGACGTTGATTTAACTGCTTTTGGCAGTGTTCAACGTCCTGTTCTGTATAATTATCAATATCTGTTCGCTTGGGAAAATATTCCCGGATTAATCCATTTGTATTCTCATTTGTTCCACGCTGTTCAGGCGAATATGGATCGGGCCAATAGACAGTAACACCTAACCTTTCGCTGATTTCATCAAGATGAAGAAATTCGGTCCCATGATCTGGTGTAATAGAATGAACAAATTCTTTAGGAATGGCCCCTAACAGTTCAACTAAGCCTTTATTTATCTCCTGCGAGTCCTTTTGCACAACCTTTTTGATAAGCGTAAGCCGACTAAGCCGATCGACAACCGTTAAAAGGATGGAGTGACCCGTTCGACCAATCACAGTATCAATTTCCCAGTCACCTATACGTTGACGCTGGTTGATAAAACCAGGGCGCTCATGGATCGAGATATAGTCGGTCTGTACTTCTCGATGTCGTCTAGTATTCTTTGAATGCCGAGTCCGATGTTTATGTCTGAGATGGCGCTGAATACCGGTATCACCACGTGAGGAGTACTTCTCACCTAAATTGTGTTGATAGATATGACGGTAAATTGTGTTGTAGCTAACACACCATTGATGTTCCTTATTAAAGCGAGCGGTAATCTGCTCTGGTGACCAGTGCAGATCTAAGATGTAATGAACAATTTGACGGCGTAATTGTGGATGGCTGTCTAATAGCCGCTTCTTGTGACAATTCTGCCGCTTTTGATGATAGTCATTATCTGCTTTGCTTGGGGAATAATTACCTGCACAACGTTTTAACTCCCGTGAAATAGTGCTTGGATTTCGCCCCAGCCGTAACGCAACAGCCCGGATAGATAACCGCTTAGCTCGTAAAAACATAAGTATTTCACGTTCTTTTATAGTAAGATGTTTATAGCTCATACCGGATACCTCGAATTGTTTGATTTGGTCGTTAAACATATTCTACCCGGTATGGGTTTATTTTTTTACTTTGTGTTGCATTTCAATTGTAAATTCGCC
>NZ_AZEZ01000060.1 GCF_001434275.1 Companilactobacillus mindensis DSM 14500
TGATTATCAAATGAATTTATATTATTTCATATGACAACCACAAAGGGATTATCGCACAAAATCAGTTGGATGGTCTATTTTTATTATTATTGTAAACAAAATATCGAATCATTAGATCTAAAATTTTAATACTACTAATGTAAAACAAATAGAAAACCGTTTAGTCTGGAATGGAATTCTGGTGGATGCTCAGCCGTGGTAGTCTCTTGGCTGGCGTCCTTTGCCAGGTTAGAGACAGACAAGCTTAGAGACAATTTGAACTGTAATTGGCTCTAAGTTGCTCTCACTGCGTTCCAGCGTCCACCAGAATTTCATGGAAGACGGCAGTGAACAACCAAATTTGAAAAGGAACCACTAAAGAATCAGTGGGTATTTATTTTTCTAAACGGAAAGCGGTTGCAATTATCGGTTTGTTTCGATAGAGTGGACAAGTAAGCTTAAAATTGAGAGGAATTTAAAAATATGTATAAAATGATTGTCTGTGATCTTGATGAGACGTTAATGAATGATGATGGGACTTTGTCTGCTAAAAATGCCGAAGCCATCCAAGCTGCTACTGCTAAGGGAGTTTATTTCGTACCTAATTCAGGTCGAAGCTATACTTCATTCCAAAATGATTTGGAAGCTATGCACTTGCGGGACCAACCTAAACAATATTCGATTTCTTACAATGGTGGTTTGATTTCGGAAAATAAAGGGAACCGTCCTATTGCTATCAATGCGATGCCATTTGAAGTTGCTAAAGCGGTTTTTGAGGCTGGTGCCAACAACAAATTAGCTGCAACTCACGTCTATACGCAAGATAAATTGTACATTTATCATCCTATTGAGATCGATACTAAGTATTTGAATAACCGTGGGGCTGAATTTACTGAAATGAAGACAGCCGATTTCGACCAATTCAAAGATATGAATGTTATGAAAGTTATCATGGCATTACCTACGATCGAGGAACGAAAAGAAATGCGTCGCGTCGTTGAATCGCAAGTTGACCCTAAGAAGTTGGCGGTGACTTTCTCATCTGGCCGTTACGTTGAATTCAATCCAGCCGGGATCGACAAGGGGAGTGCTTCAATTCAATTAGGAAAACTGCTCGGTATCAAACCTGAAGAAATTATCGCTGCCGGCGACAACAGTAATGATTTGCCAATGTTGAAAGTAGTTGGTTTGCCTGTCAGTGTAGCCAACGGTATTGATGTGGTTAAAGAGAATGCTAAGTATGTGACTGAAGCTGATAACAATCACGATGCTTTAGCCGAAGTTATTAATAAGTTTATTTTGTAAAAACTTTTGAGAGTTCAGTTTAGACTGGGCTCTTTTTTGTTGGGCAAAAGTAAACAGAAGGCACAACCAATCAAAAGCATGATAGCCACGAGATAAGCCGTTTGGGAATTGATAAGGTTGTAGATCAAAACTAATCCGATACTGCCAATGGGAATAGACATGACAGCTAATGAATCCAATAAGCCACTGAGACTGCCGACGATATCAGCGTCAGCGACTTTTAATAAACTGGCCATTATCTTGGGATTAGCTTGCCCCATGCCAAAGCCACTGAGTCCTAATGTGATCAAGATTATCCAGAAATTTTTCCAGAACATTAAGTCAGCGAATAGAAGTCCTAGAGAAATAATCGATAACAGCATTACTAACTTGAAAGATAATTTTTGGAAAAAGCCAGTATGAAGAACGCTACCTAATATAGTACCAGTGACCAAAACAATATTGATGATCAAGATGCTGACGCCAAAATGAAAAGGTACGGCGGACTCATCGTCAATCAAAAATAAATTGATAATGGCGTCTAAACTGGCACCAACGGCGTTTAATAATAAAATGCTAGTCAATAATTTTCCAGCCTTGATTTGAGAACTAGCTTCAAGTGCTACGCGGATTTCTCGGAGCATCTTTTTAAAATCACGTGTGGGTGCTGCAATTGGTTGTAATTTAAGGGTTCGATAACCACTTAACAAAACGAATCCGGCGATAAAGAAAGACAAAGCATTGAGGTAACCGGCCATCTGATAGTCATGATTGATGGCTAGAAAACTAATACCGATAGCTTGGCCAACGACTTGCATCAATGTAGCAATTCCCGAATTGATCCCGACGGCTTGTTCTTGAACGTCAGTAGGGACTTTATTTTGGATAATTGGCATACGCAATCCGGAACTATACATACCCAAGAGATCAGAAGAGACATTGATCAAAATAATTATCATCAGTAAAAAGACTTGTTTACGATTGATCAACTGGGCCAAGACAAGATATAAAATCCCTTGAATAAACTTAGTAATGATTAACCAAAGTCGTTTGTCAGCTGTTCGGTCCGCAATTTGTCCGGTAAGCATTCCTAGAACACCAGGTAAAACGGAAGCTACCGAAACGATTGAGACCATAATATTAGCGTGTACGAAACTTTTAGCGTAGATCAAGAGAATAATGTTAAAGAGGCTAGTACCGATTGTTTCAAAGAAGTCAGCCCCAGTAATAGTTAAGAATACCCGATTATTTAAGAGTTTTTTCATAAGTTCACCTTCATATAAAAATAATATAACGTTTAAATTAATTTAAATGATAAACAGAGTTTAAACGTTGGAATTTATTTTGTTAATTATTTAAAATGTAAATGAGGTGAGAACAATGTCAAAAGTTACCGTTAGTCAATTCGCCAAATTGATGGTCGATCCCAAAGTGGAGAAGATTATTAAAGCTACTCAAGATGAAAAAGGGATAACGCCCAAACAAATTTCTGCCGCAACGAAGATCCCGACCAATCAGCTGTATTACACATTAAATAAAATGTTGAACGCCGACATGTTGAAGGTCGTCAAAGAAGTTCAAGTTAAAAATTTGACGGAAAAGTATTATTCGAGTGCTCAATTAGGTAAAGTTTCCGAACTTGGTCAGGGAGAAAATAGTCCTGAGAATGGGATGATGAACCTTTCTGATGATTGGATCAAAGACCATAACCAAGAGGTCATTCAGTGGGCTATGTTGCGTAATCACGAATTTATTGAAACGCTGCAAAAAGAAACAACGAAAAAAAATCCCACAGCCTTTTTAGTAACTAGTGAATGGGAGCTTTCAGAAGCGGGCGAAAAGAGAGTAAAAGATGATTTATTTAAAGTGTTAGATAATGCTGAAAAAAATGATCCTGATCCCGAAAACAAGCAAAAACATACCGTTAAATTACAACTTGAAAAATGGAATAGGTAATATATTTATTTGTCAAAAATATAAAAACTTCGATAGAGTTATAAATTGTCAAATCGTCTATAAGCACCGACAATGGACTTGAAAATTAATAAATCAGATGAGGTTGGCAAAGACATGAGATACGTAATCGGTGCAGTTGCTGTTATTTTAGGTTTGGTCCAATTATTCTATACGCGAAAAGCCATGGCAAATTTGCAAGTTAGAGGCGATAAGAATACATCGCCGTTTGTTATTTATGGTTACTGGTCTAGTTTCGTTGTGGGAGCGATTTTGATAATTTTTGGTGTCGGTTTTGCGCTCCAAACAATGTGAGAAAAAATTTTTGTATATGAATAATTCAGTATTTGGTTATATGAGAATTGCAGTACAACGCCGTTTCAACTAATGGGATAATACAGCTCAAAGGTGGAACGACAATGAAAAAAACACTCATAATACTTTTAGCTGCATGTCTGGTTTTACCATTATCAGCTTGTGGTGCGAAGGAAAAGGTTACAACTATTCAAAATACTGAAGAGATTCAAATGAATAAAATTGATTGGCAAAAGAATGTCAATGACTTACCAATCGTCGAATTTTCGGGATACACTGAAAGTCCTGGCTTTATTGCTCACTCGATGAGCCAGTTGAAACAAGCTAATAAAGCTGTCGTTAAAGGAACTGTTTATAATTTAGTTAAAATGGATAGCCCACACAATCGGGCATATACCAAAGTCATTTTTCATATCGATGAAGTCATCAGTGGCGATAAATCCTTACAGGATAAGACCATCAACTTGGCGATGCATGGTGGAGTGACAACTTCAAATAGTTGGTATTTCAACAAGAATCAAACGCGTGAAGCCAATCATGACATAATGGTTCAGTATAAAGAATCGCCGCCGCCTCAAATCGGTGCACAGATGATCATTGGTATCAATCCAACTGATAAAAAAGCGCCGACGGAATATGTTAAGGCTTTGAAGAAGAATCATTTTGACTTCAATAAGACTTACGACATTGGTATGCCATTGTTCAATACGTGGATCAAAAATCCGGATGCCAAAAAATATATTCTCAATAATCCAGAAGCTGATAAAAAATTAGCCGATGATTCAGCGATGAAACAAGGAATGGATAAATTGACGGCAGAATTGAATAAGCAATTCAATAATAAAGGTCAAAATCAAACTCGATAATAAATTTTAATAGGACAATTATTTTCGTTATTGGAAATATCTTTATATTTTTATAACTAAAAAAGCTTTGAATTTAGTATTGAAACCCACTAAATTCAGAGCTTATTTTTTTACTTAGAATAAAATTCATTAAAGACAGACCTGAATTATTCATAGAATTATAAGAGTTTATTGAGATTCTATACTCCGATTGGATTCAAACCAATCGATCCTAAAGAGTATGATTATACCAATGAAATGGCGCAATTAGATAAGGCCGATAATAGTTTGGGGAATTCATCGACTAGTTTATATTCGCAAAACAACTCTAATTCAACTGTTAGTACTTATAGAACAGATGCCCCAGAATATCAAAAATAATGTTTTATTATCTAATACGGATTCGTGGCGAAGATAAAGGATAAAGCCCTTCAAAAGATTGATAACCGGCAATAGTAAATGTTTTATGTAATACAGGTAATCAGTATAATTTTAGATATAAAATGTATAGAAGATATTAGATTCCAAAAAGAAGGTGTAAAAAAATGAATTACGTACAAAATATTCGAAAATATTTAGGCCATCAGCCAATCATATTAAACGGAAGTTGCGGACTGATCTTTAATTCAGAAGGCAAACTATTATTACAACAACGCAATGAACCTCAAAAACGTTGGGGCCTAGTCGGTGGGCTGATGGAATTGGGTGAGTCGACCAAAGAGGTCATGATTCGAGAGATAAAAGAAGAGAGCGGCATGACAGTTGATGTTTCTAAATTACAGTTATTGGATGTCTATTCTGGCCGTGAAAATTTTGCGATGGCTCCTAATGGTGATGAATTCTATGCAGTGATCACGGCTTATATTATTCGTGATATTACTGAAGTGCCGGTTATCAATGATAATGAGTCCTTAGATTTTGAATGGTATGACTTGAATGATTTACCAAAAGAAATTGTGGCGGATCATAAAATTGTTATTGATGATTATAAGAAAAAATACATGGCCAACTAAAAAAAGCTTATCGACCAAATCAGTCGATAAGCTTTTAAAATTCAATTATTATTTGTTGATGTGAGTAGCAAAGTCAGCAACGTATTCTGAGTTGTCTTTCAAGTTAAGACCACTGTTCAAAGTTGTGTCTGTGATCCAAACATATTGGTTAGTAGCAACTTGACCCCAGAATGAACCGTACTTGTTAACGACCAATTTGTTGATCTTCCAAGCAGAACCTACTGGCAAAGTTGAACCGTATGAGTTTGTTTCAGGATTGTAGACGCGTTGTGCTTTTGTCAAAGTAGCAACTAAACCGTCACCAGGCATTGGTGTCTTGTAAGTGTTGTTTGTAGTTGTTGTAGTTGTAGCTTCATCAGTCATATCTGAAGCTTTGACCCATTCGTTAGTAGCAACTTGGTAATAAGAAATACCGTTGACAGTCATTGTCTTGCCGACTTTCCATTTAGAACCAGCTGGCAAAGTAGCGTTGATGGCAGCAGCATTATTATCAACTAATGTTGTTGTAGTTTTAACAGTCATTGTCTTACCAACGTTTTTGGAAGCATCGTCAGTAGTAGTTGTTGTTGTGGCTGTAGTATCAGTGATATCAGTCAAATCTGAGGCAGCTACGTATGTGTTAGTAGCAACTTGATAATATTCAATATTATCGACAGTGATCTTCTTACCTAACTTCCACTTGCTACCAGCTGCTAAAGCTCTAGAACCAGCGGCTTCACCATTGGCATCGTATGTAGGTGTCAATTTGATAGCTGTTCCGACAGTATCGGCTTTCACATTGTTTGTTGGTAATGAGTTCAAAGCAGCAGGGGCTACCATAATAGCCACAGCGATGGCTGCAAAAATTTTGTTCTTTCTCAAAATTGCATCTCCTCAAAGATTAATCCGTGTATATTTTTTATACAAGATAACAATACCATTTTATTAATAATAATCATGCCAAAATCGTAAATTTCATAAAATAAATGTTATTTTGAAAATTATTTATAAACAACTTCGAATTTTTCGCAGAGGACAGGAATATTGTCATGAAATTCTTTACCTAAATCAGTATATTCCTTTTTAAAAAAGTTGATGTGAACTTGACGCCAATGCTCCAATGTTCTGGGACCTTCGCCTTCGTTGTATGCGTGTTCAGCGGAAACTTCCATCAAAGGGCAACTCTTAACTTCAATTTCTTTGATGATACAAACGGGTTGATCGTGACCGTTAAGAATAATACTGTAGGCTCCCGTCTTAGGCATAACTTCACCAGTAATTGCGTAAAGGTCGAGTGCGGAAGATGTAGCTGTTTTGGTTCCGTCTTTGATCAATTGTGCCAACTCATCATTAGTCTCGATGTCGCCAGGAAAGCCTAATGCAAAGTCGTCGTGTTCGTTGGTAGTGACTTCAGGATGTTGTGAACGAAAATTATTCCAATAGGTTTTTGTATCCATAATTGATGTACCTCTCAAATATTATTAATAATTTAATTATATTCAAGAACAGTTATAAATGTCATCAATAAACAAATTATTGATGTTAGAATATAGATTCAATTCAAAACAATTAAAGGGGACAGTTATGAAAAAAATATTTAGTAATCCGTTGGTAATTGGATTCATTTTGTTAGTCATCTTTAGAATAGGCTTACTGATTTTTGTAGGACCAATGCGAGATGGTAATTTCTTGATTTTAATGATCGTACCATTCATATTCTTTTCAGCCTTAGCGTCTTTGATCAAATATCTGCTACGTAGGTCCAAGCTGTTGACTAAATAGTTATTTGTAGAAATCGGATATATTAGTTATTATTGGAATAAACGGTCAAGAAAAGGATAAAACTAATGTCTAAAAGAGTCGATATAAATAAAATAATAGATACCTTTAGTAACAGTTTTGAATTTACGAGATTGTCAGATTATCGGGAACCATTTATAAAAGATACCATTGGGCAATTTTACATGATGATGAGAGATTCAGGCTATGGAGATATCACCGAATGGGATCAAAAGCTCATTTTTGATCTACTATTAGCACTGACTGATCAAGCATTTAGTGATGAAGACAGTCAATCTGTTGATGTTTTAATGCATTTTGTCATTATAGTGCGTGCGTTTCTCGACTTTTTGATCAGTGATGGTAAATTGCCAATATCAGAAACCGATTTGGACAAAGTATTTGATGAGTATGCAGCTGAATTGGGAAGAATGAATGAACCCAATCAAGAACAGTTGTATGAAGATCCTAATTTGCCACAGTGGCGAGAATATATTGCTCAAGATATTTCTAATTATACAAACGAATGGGCTGATGCATATATTGAAAGTGCTGCATGGAATAAACGTTCTCAAGGAGTTACGGAGTCGATTCTCAAAACAGCTTTAGGGGCAATGACAGATTATATTTATAATGTTTATCGTAAAACGCCCAAGACTTGGACTAAGAAGGCCATTAATGGGACATTGACGACTTATTTTGTCAGTAATGTTGGTTTCGATGAAACAGACTATCAATATATCGTTCCAGCCTTATCAGGTTTATTGACTTATGTATCCCGACAAGGTTGGTTAAACGAGCAAAGAGCTGATAAATTCAAAAAATATTTAGCTGCATCAGAATCTAAGATGATCGAGTTGTCAAAAGATTCTCAGAATTTTAGTGATTCAAAATTGATAACTTTAAAAATGCTAGAAGAAGGAATCGAGTTAGAAGATAAAGCTGCTGTTCAAGCATATATCGATGTGTTAAATAAGCAAGGTGGAATTGATTATTTACGTGAGCTTGCTAAAGATACATCTGAAGTAAAGGATCCAGAAGAAACAGATATTCGAGACGATAAAGAGATAGCTGAGTTTTCTGATCCAGATCCAGAACAGAATTATTTGAAAGCACCTCATGTCCGTAAAATTGATTATCAAACTTGGAATCGTAGAGTGGCTATTAAAAACCATACTTTGGGAGTGCAATATGGAACAAAGTTGTTATTGGAACGCAAACGATACGATGTACCAACTCAAGCAAATTCTGAAGATATAATATTGTCCGTAGTACAATTTGTTGATGTTTTGTATGCGCAACATTTAGAAAAAATTTCAGAATGGTCATTAAATGCATGGCGAGAATTAAATAATTGGTTAAAACAGAATCAAACTGAAGAACAGCATGATCGGACTATTAAATTATTGGTCTCCTTAATGAACCTGTTGGCACATGAAGAGGTATTATCTGCGGATAAGGCCAATGGTATAATTGCCGTTTTACAAGATAAAGTTATTCCATTGGATAAGAAACATCGGAATAATCATTAATTACTCATATATACTTACAATAAAAATCGTCACTGCTTTTGGAATCTATTTCCCAATGAACAGTGACGATTTTTTATTTTTAAAATAATTGGCGGAATTCCCATGACTTTAGTCGTGGGATGGATAGCCTATTTTTTGTGATTTTCGGTTGCTACAAGAACGCAAGTTCGTATATACTGATGCCATA
>NZ_AZEZ01000061.1 GCF_001434275.1 Companilactobacillus mindensis DSM 14500
ATTATCAAATGAATTTATATTATTTCATATGACAACCACAAAGGGATTATCGCAAATGAATTGATTGGTCCTTTTAATTTATAAATTATTTGATTTCTGTGTAGCTATCACGAACAGTAAACAATGAATCGATTGATTCGTTTGATTCTGTCATGAGAATAGCATCACCGATAAGATCAGTCACTGATAAGATCTTCAATTTATCAAATTGACATTCGTCAGGAACAACGATTGAATCTGATACTAAAACATCCATCAAGATTGAATCTTGCAATCTCTTAGCAGCGTTCTTTGAAAAGATTGGGTGCGTTGCGGCAGCAGAAACAGTTTTGGCACCAGCTGCAGAAACAGCTTTGGCACTATTAACCATTCTTGTACCTGTATCGATAAGATCATCAACGATAACACATTGTTTACCATCAACGTCACCGATAATGTCAGGAACCACATCTTCATCTTCAGTTGATCTTTGGTCAACGATAGCGATTTGTGAACCGAATACTTCAGCTAGTGAACGAGCACGTTTAGTTGAGTTGTGGTCTGGAGCTACGAAGACGAAGTCGTCTGGATTCTTGATCTTCTTTTGGAAGTAACTAGCGAAAATAGGCATTGCACGTAAGTGATCAACCGGAATATCAAAGAATCCTTGGATTTGATCAGCATGCATATCGAGTGCGATCACACGATCAACTGAACCTAATTCCAACATATTAGCAAACAACTTAGCTGAGATAGGTTCTCTTGAACGAGACTTTCTATCTGAACGAGTATATGCAAAGTATGGTAGTACACAAGTAATTGTACTTGCACTAGCACGTCTCAAAGCATCGACAGCAATCATCAATTCCATGAAGTTGTCATTAACAGAATCTGAAACTGAGTGAATGATGTAGACGTCTTTTCCACGAATACTTTCATTAATTTGAATGTTGATTTCACCATCACTGAAGTGTGAAACTGAAGCATCCAACAATGGAACTCCCATGTAGTCAGAAATTCTCTTAGCTAATGGTTTATTACCATTTAAAGAAAGTAAAGCAATTTTATCTAATGTATTATTAGACATGTTTGTCCTCCAAAATTATATAAGCACTGGTCTATCAACAGGTTTACCCTCGTTTGCGATTACCAATCCCATGTCATTGTCAGTCAATTGACGGTCTCGGTTACGCATACCCGATTGTGAAACTATTGTAAACTTATACTTTAATTTTACACTCAATCGTAGGTATTTATCCAGTATATATGAATCAATTTTTCCATTTATATAAAGATGATAATCCGGATATTTTTTCATAACGCTTTCAACCGTTGCGACATTTGCATCGTTTTTCAGTTGGGCAACCGTCAAAGCAATCGCCACGCGTTCCGCAAAATTACCTAGAAACTTGTTCTTCTCGTCAGGTTTTAATTGTGGCTTACCGAAAATGTTTTGTTTAATATAATCCTCAACGTTAGTCATTTTTTACCCTCCATACGTCATAGTATAGCTGAGAAATTCCTTTTGTAAAAGGATGATAAATCTACCTTTATCTAGGCTGACAAATGTATAATGGGGATAAATAGAAAGGATGTGTTACTTATGGACGAAATGGTATTTTTTAATCCCGGCGATGCAATTGCCAACTCAAAAGATTATGGCGAGGCTGTCCGTGGAGCACAAATCTACAAAGCCAAAGATCCCTATGAATCATCCCTCGTTGTCGCTCAAGATGTCGCTGACAACAAGAGCTTTGCTGTTTACTTTGCTAAAGACGAAAAGAAAGATATTAAAGATACTGACACAGGTGTTGTGCAATATCATTTGAAAAAGAAAATTTAATTATCAAATTAAAAAGTGCTTCAAGCAGCTGACTTTAATCAATTGCTTGAAGCACTTTTTTGGTTACAAAGAATCAAGAATAAATTATTCGTTAATATAATCCAACAATTTATACAAAGTATTCCGATTATCATCAGAAACCTTTTCCTTCAAAATATCATCAGCTGTTTGATTCAAAACTGAACCTTTAATATAAGGAAAATCATTTACGACCATTTCGCGGACATTATCATCTTTTGGTTCCAAATGAAATTGCAAACCAACCATCCGATGATTCATGATGAAGCCTTGATTTTCCACAGCATCACTGGAGAACAACAACTGTGCTTCCTTTGGTATCTCAAACATCTCTTCGTGCCAGTGCAAGACTCGTAACTCTTCGGGAATCTCTAAATATTTCACATCCCGGCGATAAACTGGTGCCCACCCAACCTCTTTGGCGGGAGCTTTAGTAACTTGATAACCTAAAGTCTTAACAATCTGTTGTGCACCGTAGCAAACTCCAAAAATAGGCTTATCTTGAGCAATCAATTCTTGAATTAAAACTCGTTCTTGCTTGATCCACTCAAGTTCGTCATTGGGACTCATCGGACCACCAAGAATCACTAACATGTCAGTGTCGCTTGCCTTTGGTAAATGTCCAAATTGATAGGGATGGTAAATATACATTTCGTGGCCATGCTTTTGTGACCAATCTTGAATCATCCCTGGGCCTTCATTTGGCGTGTGTTGTAAAACGTTAATTCGCATCGGAATTCCTTTCACATCAACGGCAATGTTTGAAATGGGTATCGCCTGCATTTACCCAAGATGAATTTATTATAGCACGGTCAGCCCTTTGTGTTTGAAGCTTCCCATATGCCATATTATGACGAGAAACTATTTATAATAGAGTTATAAAGCAATTAAGAGTTTTACCAAATTAAAAAATAAGGGAGAAATTTCTCATGACAAACTTAAATGATATCCTACACCAATTGAACAGTATTAACGCTGATTTTTCTAACGACTCTGACAATCACTACACACTTGCTGATTTCTCATCATTCTTCTACAATGTAACGTCTTTACCTGACGTTAAACAAATCATTGCTGACTTTGATGCTGCTGACGAAAAAATTCTTCCTACTTCACTTATCAATAAATATCTCGTTGATCCTGCTTTTAATCAAGAAATCATTGCAAAAAATCCTGCTACCAATCGTCAAGTCATGACTGTCGGTCTAAATGTAGCTGTTCGCAATGGTGTCAAAAAAATAGGAAAATACAATAATTCCCACGATAAAATAAACATTACTAACACTCTACGTATGAATATTTTAATGAATGACCCTCGTTTCCGCGGGTGTTATATGACTGACCTAATCAAATTGGTCAAAGATAGCAATTCCGATAATATTAACCATGATTTTTTCATCACTCATAAAAAATTAGGCTTTGGAACTGATGCGACTGACGAACAACGTGCTAAACAATATATGAAATGGGACCAGGCCAATGTTGATAATCCTAAAAAGCCAACCTACAAAACACTTCGTTTCCCTGATATGAACGCTGCTCTTAAAAAGGTTCGCGAAAATCGTATTATTTTTAACAAATCCATCGAACTTTTCATTGCCGAATGCAATATTATCAAACCTGAACGTCTCGTTGTCTTCGGTGATTCTGCCTTCACTGCTCTTCATTTATTGAAAAATATCCCTGCAATCCAAGCTAATCCTGCAATCATTAAACTAATTGATGAAAGTATTCACGCTCCTCACTATTCTTCAATCAATGACTTTGAAAAATGGTGTAAAACCGAACCACAAAAATTGACTGCTGCACTTGATAATGAATAATGCAAAAAGGTTCAACAAAATTTTGAGTTTTGTTGAACCTTTTTATTTGATCAAATACTCCAACCACAAGTCCTCTGAACCACCACAGTTAACCAAAGCCTTGTCAGTATTCATTTGCCACATATCTGATGACGATTCCAAATCATTCTTTTCAGCATACTTTGCCAATTCATCTAATCCCCGGCAGACACCCGCAGTACTGTTGTCCACTCTAACTAGCAAATAAGTTCCCGCGGCTTTTTCAATTTTGGGCATAGCTTTACCAGAGTTGTTCGTTGATGACTCTTTAACGACTCTAAAAGATGCATCGGCATATTTTTTTGATGATGCTTCCGGCAAATCAGTCAAAAAGCCCGATTGGTTGCCATCCATCAAGGCTAATTTGTCCAATTGTTGATAAAATTCCGCAAATAATTGAGCAATTTCTTCTTCTGTACACGATACCGATTCACGCGAACACCAGAAAGTTAATTTGGGCCGCTTGGCAACTATCGGTTGATAGGGTTCTGCTGTCAATTCCGATCCTTCTGAAACCTTTCGGGAGACGATCGATTGGATCCTTGCTAATTCATCCATTTTTTTGTCAATCGTTGTTTGGACATTTACCAATTCGTCCATCACTTTATTGTTTGGTTTATCTTGCAAACTTTTGATTTTTTCCAACGACAAACCCAGATTCTTCATCGCCAAAATAAATAACAAATCATATAACTGGTCATAATCGTAATATCGATAGCCGGCATCACTGCGTTTCTTAGGTTGAAAAACTCCTTGTTCATCGTAAAAAATCAAAGTTCTTCTAGTCGTGTTCGCTAATTTTGCCATTTCACTGATTTTTATCATAATATTCCTCACTAAAATAAATTATATGCTAAAAGTCATTTCAGTAACACAGCCGTTATATGACGCATAGTGTCTTAATGTAGTGAGATAATATACTTATCAAAGAATTGGAGGTAATTCTATGACACTAATCAAGGTCAATACTGATAAACAATTATTCAACGCCGTTAAAAATTCTGCTACTAACGATATTATCGAACTAGAATCTGACTCATATTTCACTGATTCTCCCGCAACTTTACCCATAACCCACAGTCTGACTATTACCGGCCGCTCTCCTAAGGCCAAATCTACTATCAATGCCACTTTCATAATCGGTAGCAAGCCAACCAATCAAACAATTCTCATCCTCAAAAATTTATCAGTCGACTTCACAGGCGATAATATAACAACCATTGCCCTCTACGATAATTCTCAACTATACTGCCACAACGTCATCGTCAGTGCCAACAACGATAGTAAATTTGATACGATCTATTGTCGTGATTCCGCCATTTCGCTAGACAATTCCGTCGTACTTACTAATGAATATAACTCCGTCGGCATGTCGCTTGAAAACAGTCAAATGACGGCCGTAAATTCGGACTTCAATACCTTAGGTCTCAAAAATTCAACCGTTTATCTCAAAGATTGCCTAGTCAATGAATACGTCGGCGTGCTGAACAAATCGAGCCTATCTTTCAGTGGTCTGGCCATCGACTCTCGTTCAACTGAAAATATCAGTGACCTTTATGTCGAAGATGAATCCGATCTCCGTGGCAACGACCTATCCTTCACTGCTCCCAATCCTTCAATCAGTATTACCAACAGTAATTTTGATAACGTCAACTTTCTTTCCGACATCAACAAAATCGATTGGTTTTACGATGATGATTCCAAAGTCCTTGCCAATGGGCAAGAACCACGCAACAGTAATATTTAAAACGAAAATAAATTTATCCCGAAAAAATAGATCATCCAGTTTTTTGGATGGTCTATTAGTGTATCTAAACAATTGTATGTATCCAAAGTTCAGAAAGAACCCAACATTCCCTATTTTTTCATAATTTACGAAATATAATTAAAATTCAAATATCTTTAGCATTACTACTATGAAAATAAGAAAAAGTCATTAGTCTGGAATAAAATTCTGGTGGATGCTCAGCCGTGGTAGTCCCTTAGCTGGCGTACTCTGCCAGGTTAGAGACAGACAAGCTTAAAGACAATTCATAGAATTGGCTCTAAGTTGCTCTCACAGTATTCCAAATCCACCAGAATTTCATGGAAGACGGCAAATTAAACATTTCCCTATTCTGACTTTCTAATCAGTTGTAACAATAACTTGGCCTATTGGACGATCATGTTGCATGATATATTCCTGTGCTTCCCTGATTTCATCCAACTTGAACACCTTAGAAATAGGAATCGTCAAATTATTATCTTTGATCAAATCAAACATTTCCGTAATGATTTCATTACTGATATCAACCCCATCAAAGGCAGTGATATATTTGCCACCAATATTTTCGAATGGATCGAAGTTTTCCCAGATCCACTTACCAGAAAGCAAACCAACTGTTGTGTAATAGCCGCCACGAGTGACATGTGCCAACGAATCACTGATCACCGGAGCTCCCACCATATCGAGAAATCCATCATAAGTTTTATCCGTTTGCAATTTGCCGTCTTTATCAATAACGACATCAGTGGCACCCATATCCAACAACATTTGACGACGCTCTTCACGACGAGTGGTTGAAGTTACTTTGATACCCAGCGCATTAGCTAAAACCAATGCAGCCATGCCGACGCCAGTAGTTCCACCACGAACTAACAACGTTTGACCAGCTTGCAGTTTAGTCGTCTTCAAAGCACCAAAGGCGGTATAGAAGGTTTCCGGATAGTTGGCAAATTCAACCCACGAACCATCATAGTCAACGGGACGAATAATTTCATCAGGTACTAAGGCATATTGTTGTTCACTACCATCGAATTCGCGGCCAAAACCACCATTGACGATCAAAACTCTTTGACCCTTAGCGAGTTTGCTATTCTTTGATGGTTGATAAACTTCGCCGACACCTTCAACTCCGATGACTCTTGGGAATTTAACTGAAGGAGAACCACCCTCACGAGTTAAAACTTCATAACGGTGAACGGCAAAAGCCTTGATGTGAATAACGGTTTGGTCGTCAGTTGCCTCAGGAATTGGACGATCAACGATTTCTAAAACTTCTGGACCACCAGTGTGACTAATTACAACTGCTTTCATATATCTCCTCTGTATTTAATTATTTATATTGATCTTAACAATTGAATACTATAAACCGTCCCGTTACGTTACAGTCAATGGATATTTTTCAAAAAACTTCGTGAAAGCACTCGATGCCCCTTAAATGGTATTCTAAAGGTGCTGAAGAATTGCAGACCACAAAAAAAGCCCAGCATTCAGCTAGACTTACCCACTATCAATATATATCAAATCTGATTTTTTTCATTTCGAGTACTGTCTCGAATTGTTTTATAAACTTTCATTCTAGCAACTCCGACATCGCGGACATTCTCTACGGCAAATTTCTGAGTAATACTGCCTTTTCTAGAAATATAATGATACAAAGGTACATTATCCAAGTAAAATTTACGTGCTACGGTCGCATATTCAACGTTGAAAACTTGATCTTCCATCAAGTCCAAGTCGGTTGCAAATGCCAACTGGTTTTCTTCGATAATTGATCGAATATAAGCTTTGTTCCACGTGTAACCCATCACTGTGCCAGTCATTTTGATGATTTGTTTGATCACTTCATCACGACCAACGATTTCTGTTTGACGTTTGGCAATCTTATTCTTGACCTTGCCGTTTTCGTTCTCATTAAAGAAACCGCAAGTGACCATATCAACATCTTCATTGTTAAAAATCGTTAAAAAATGATCCACATAGTCAGGTTCCACACGGTCATCGCCATCAATGAATGTTATTAATTCACCATCGGCATGCTTCAAACCAGTATTTCTAGCAGCTGAAACGCCTTGATTTTCGGAGTGACAAATAACAGAAATCCAATCATAGTCCTTTTCATAAGAACGGGTTATCTTCTGAGTTTGATCTGTAGAGCAATCGTCCACAATAATTAGATTGAAATCTTGATTAGTTTGAGCAATCACTGAATCAATCGTGCTGGAAATATAATCAGCTACATTATAAGCTGTCATAATAATTGAAAGTTTATTCTTCACCATAAATCACCTTATTATTATTTTACTTCTAATGACCTAAAATACGCAACGACTCGGGGAGGAGAAAAATGAAACGTATATTAAATCTCGAAGGTGCAATAAATTTACGTGAACTTGGTGGATATCCCACTAAGGATGGTACAACAATTAAATATAATAAACTCTTACGTTCAGGGGATATAAGTAATCTAACAGGAAAATCTTTAAGCTACCTTAAAAATTACGGATTACGATATGTCGTCGATTTTCGTTCTAACAGCGAACAACAAACTTGGGCTGACAAAACAGCTGACTTTTATAAAATTTATTCCGACCCAGTTTATCCTCTCAAAGGTAATGGCGACAAGTTAGCTGGCATCATCAATCACGGCGATTATTCTTATTTAGGCATGATCTACCAAAGCGTCGTTTTGGATCAACACGGTCAGCAAGCTTATAAAATTTTATTCGACTTATTACTGAATAATGACCAAGAGCATCAAGCCCTGTTGTTCCACTGTGCTGCTGGTAAAGATCGGACCGGAATCGGCGCTTTGTTAGTTCTCAAAGCTTTAGGCGTTGACGACGAAACTATTACTCGTGATTATTTATTGACGAACTTGATGTATGAGAACCGCCAAACTATCGAAGCTACTTTGAACAACGAAAATGGCGACCAAGATATTAATCAAATGAACATGACCAAGGGAGATCTCGACGATATAACTTCAGTCTTCAAAGCTATCGAACATTATTACGGAACTTTCGACAATTATTTGGATAAAGCTCTAGGCATCGACAAGACCAAACTCAACAAATTGAAAGCAATTTATACTGAATAATCGACTGACTAATATTTTGTTATATCAAACTAGGTTGGCGAAAGGCAATTTACTTTGGTTATAATTGTTCTTGCAGGAGAGGCGAACCCTCACCTCTTACCACTCGCAAAAAATCCAGCCTGTCCTTTCCTGCATACTGATTGGCAACATTTCCATACCTTAAAGTTTGACTAATACAAAACCAACAATCGTTTTCCTCACGTATTCCCAATGCGTGAGGTTTTTTTATTGCCAAAATCCGAAGTTTGATTAATCACTGCCGTCTTCCATTGATAGGATTTAGTGGTTTAAATTCTAAAAATAGTTCATTCGGACTTTCTAGATAACCTATGTATCCAATAATTCAATTAAAAATTAACCTTTATAGCTCACTTTCTAGAAACATTTTTAAGCAAAATATAAGAAACTTTTGTATAATTAAGTTTCGGAATATACAACATGTGACATTTCTGTGAACTTTCACCGAATGTCTTCCTATGATTTAATTAGTCTTGTATACTTGATTTGTCAACATAATGGAGGAATGCAAATAATGTTTTGTCCAAATTGTGGCCATAAAGTTGAACCGGATCAGAAATTTTGTGATAACTGCGGTTGGGCCCTTAAAAAGAAAAATACCGAGGATACAAAAGAACAAAAAGACGATGACTCCGTTCGTTCATTGTCTGAAATTGAAAATGAACTAAATGAGGAAGATCCAATCGTAAAACCCACGACTGAAACTAAACCTCATCTAGAACAAGCACCTGCGCAACAACAAGAATACGGTTCCTTCGATCATCCCGAGCGTAAAACTACTCGTCCTGATCCTGAACCTGAAATGAAAACTTTTGAACGTAAAGAATCTACTCGTCCTTCATCATTCGAAAAATCAAATTCTAATGCACCACTGGACGATAGAACGCAAGTTTATAGTAAAAATGATTTCAACCCCATTTCTCAAAAGCCTTACAAGAACAACCCTGAACAGGCTCAAGAAAAACCATATTCAAAACCTTTCGTAGATCCAATCAAGGATCCCATCAAAGATCCCTTTGCACCAACGGAAAGCGAAAAACGTGCTGCTGAAGCAAAGAGACAGGCAGAAGCCGTTGATCCTAACGATGGTTTTATCCACAATATGATCAAATTTGCTAAAAATAACGCTTATGTCAGCATCTTTGCCGTCATCATCGTAGCTATTCTTCTAGTTGTAAAAAGAAATTACGGTTATATCGCTTTGGCAGTCGTTCTGATTGCTTGGTTCCTATTCTCACAATTGCGTCATGGCAATGAGTTGGGTGCCAATAAAGCTTTGAAGAAGGAAACTTCGCTCAAGAAGAATTCTGATTCAGATGAAGATACTCCCGATAAAACTGAAACATATGCTGCTCCTAAACAAAAAAAGGAACATCATAAAACAGCTGCCGATCGATTGAAGCCTAATCACAAGACGACGACCCAAAAAATCATTATTGTCTCGTCAGTTATCGGTTTCATTGCTTCTATCAGTGGTCCATTCTTGGATGGCTTGTCACTTTCAAGTACCATCGCCGGTGCTGCTAATTACACCGCCAACAATCTAGGTTCACAGCCTACTTGGTTCACTAATGGTTTTTCAGCTATTCGTTTGATCTGTTTCTTATCACCAGTCATTGCTTTATTAGCCGGTTGTTTCAGATCACGTGGCAGCATTCGTTTGACAAGAATTTTTACTTTCTTACCAACAGTACTCTATGCCGCCCTTTATGGAGCTTTATCAGCTGGATTAGTTAATTCTTCAGCCATCACTGGTCAAGTCGTAGCTAACGCTAGTCGTTCATTTGGTGCCAGTTTCTATGTTCTATTGATAACATCAGTTGTTTCATTAGTTATGGCATATACTTTACGTCCTAAAATTAAATAATTTTGAATTTAATTAACTAAAGACCTATCAAATTATATTTGATAGGTCTTTTATTTATACTCATTTTATTAAAAATTAAATTCGCATTTTTCACTTTATTGATTATATTCCTTTGTTTATACTAATGAATGGTATAGACATATTGGAGGGTGCTATGAAAGTTTATCTTAATTTGAAATTTCATAAACTATTGATTTTACCTATTCTATTTGTATTTTCAATTGTAGCTTTCAATAACCAGACTGAGAATATCGTCACAGCTAAGGAGGCTACTATTCCCACTGAGGGTTTCCCAAGTACCCCTGCCCCCATTTGGGCAATTATTTGGATGAATAGTGGTTTTAGTAAACCACCTAAAGAAGTTATCAGTGCTACTATTGATAATACAAATTATAGTAACAATATTATTCCTATCAGTAATTCTTTTATAAAATCATCGCTTACATTGCCTTCAGCCTCTGGAAATTATACGTGGTATAAAAAAATTGACGATGGTGCTTGGAAAGTAAGTGATTCAGGCTACGTTTCGGCGCTATCTGTCAATTCTAATCGCAAATTTAATACATCCTTAAATTTGCTTGATTTTAAAAATTTACATAGCAAAAAAATAATAACCGTCAAATATCAATTAGCTTACATACTTGGAGTATTTTCTAAAGATCGTTACTACTCACGAATAATTACGGTTCATATCCTTCCTACGAATGTTAACGCTAAATCTATAACTATAGAGACCGATAATGATTACCTCTATAACAATAAAAACAATGATTTAGGAACCAATGTCACATATGCTCGAGCTACAACCGATCCAGAATTTGCAACGGCTCAACCTGAATGGTCAGTCAGTGACGAAAGTAAAGCCACAATCGATTCGAATGGGGAAATTACGGCTAAACCCACTGGATCATCTGCTAACGATTCCAATCAAATCAGTAGTTTCTTCGTTTACGCAAAAATCAAGAATGCCGACGGAACTATCGTTACAGCCAGCAAGTTAATGAACGTCGGTGAAGGTCTATACGATCAAAAAGCAAGAGCTGGTGAAAGAGCCACTTTTGTTCTTCAAGGATTTGATAATTCTACAAGAGACTCATTTAAAACTGACGTCAAATGGTATAAAAAGAAAGGAAAGAATGGTAAGCCATCCTCCCCTCTACCCAAACAAGACGATCCTTTCAGATACACTACCGAACCTCTTACCAAAGATGATGATGGTGACTATTACTACGCAACCATCAAGATGACTTACGGCAACAATGATACTCAAAGTTTAACTACCAACGATGCTTTACTAACCGTTAATCCAGCCTTGAATCCTAACGTCAAATTGACTAATCAAGTCGAAAATGTCTCCTCCAAAAGCGACCAAGATACTCCGTTGATTTTAAATGACATCGTAAATAACGATTTGATCGATTACAAATTTCAATTAAACAACGACGGCGAACGCGATCTGAACAACACTACTTTATCAACTTATCTCAGTCTCGGTACCGAAATAGTCGGCGTTAACGTTGATGGAACGGATCTTACCGATTCACAGTATTCAACAACTGCCCACATCAATAATCGCAATCAGTTACTCCAAATCAATATTGGCAGTCTCAAAATAAATGATAAGAGAAATATCATCGTTCATACACTGACGCATGACATTGACCGCAATTTTGCTTTTGCGGCAACACCATTTTTCATCGGAACGGATGATGACCAAAACGACTATCAGAGCATTGGCTCCAAATTCAAATTGAATTATTTAAATAACGAACTTATTCCACACATCAAAACTATTAATTTTGAACCTATCTATCCATTTGACGTTAATGTTGATAAATATCGTTTGAACTCAACCAATTCACCGAATGAAATAATTACTTTTGAAGATCACCGTAAGAAAAAAAATCCTCTCAAAGTTTATTTGAATGAACCAGATAATTTGATCGATACCCATAACAATTCTTTAGCGGCAATTTTTAAATTTAAAAATGACACCTCACCATACCCTCAACCGATCAAGGATAAGGTTCTCGTTGCGCAATCGGCACAAGATCAAACTTTACAACCAATTCGTTGGGATAAAGATAAAGGATTATTGTTACACGTGACCAAATCCAATATTATTGCTGGCGAATACCACACTAAATTATCTTGGAGTATTCAAGACAGCGTCTAATTGTACAAACAGTATGATACATAGGCCTTTGGTTGGATAATCGACTCGAGTGTTTATACTGAGAGTTGAGGAGAACAGAAATGAAATTAAGTAATTTCTATCCTCCGAAGTCTCACGCAAGTGAGCAAACATCTACCAAGACGTCATCGGTTTAACAAGATCGTAATTAAGGTAGTTGCAACTGAATGGGATCAGTCAAAAAAATTAGGGTTGAATCGAGATGAACCAAAATCAAAAGTAATTTTAGATTTTGTAATATCAATCAATGTTAATCCTTAAACCTCACATTTGGAGTCAGCTTACCCTCCTTTTTAATACCAGTAAGTTATTAATTTTCATAATGAATCCTCCAAAAACACAAATAAGTCTAGACAAAAAAGCCTCAGAATAGATCAGTTAAGCACTGATAATTCTGAGGTTTTTGTCTGCATTATTTTTCTAAAAAGCTCATACGGTCAGCGATGTTAGTAATTACACCATCAACGCCCCAACTAAAGAGCTTTTGAGCGCGATTGATGTCATCAACGGTCCAAACATTGATTTCATAACCATAATCCTTCATTTTTTTGACCATATCTTCAGTCAAGCCAGTACTATCTGGGTGAACGATCTTAGCGTGGCAAGCTTGCATGACTAAGTTCCAATCGTCGCCTAAAGTTTCGTGACTGAACAACACTGCATATTTCAAATCTGGTTTTAATTGGTACATTTTTTCTAACATGATGGGATTAAAACTGGAAATAATTAAATCAACATGTTCGTCCAAACGGTCCAAAGCTTCCGCAAATTTTTCAACCAGTTTATCGGCTAAATAATTGGCATTGTCCCCTACAACACCTTTTAGTTCGATATTAGCATTGATCTTGTGAATATTAAGAAAGTCGATCAATTGATCCAAAGTTGGAACTTTTTCCCCACGGAACTTTTCAGCGAACCAATAGCCAGCATCGGCGCTCAAAACTTTTGAACTATCAACAGTTTCAATTGATCCCGATTCATTAGTTGTACGGTCTAACTTATCATCGTGAATCACGAAGACCTGTTCATCTTTGGTAATGCTTAGATCAGTTTCAATCCATTTAACATCATGATTAACAACGACATTGAATGCAGCCATCGTATTCTCAGGTGCCAATGTTGGTATTCCTCTATGAGCAACAATTTTTCTATCCATAATAATCCTCCAATAAGTAGAGTATACAACAGTATGCAAGGGGCAAAAAAACCGAGGTTTACTTGATGTATCCTCGGTTTTTCAGTATTTTTATAAGTAATTATCTATCAGATCAGACAATTCGTATTGTTTTTATTTGTTTAGAATTAAGCTTGGTAACGTGAAACACCATCTAAGTATGTTTCTCTCAATGTCATATCATCATCAAGAACGATAAAGTCAGCGTCACGACCGTCGGCAATGATACCACACTTGTCAGCAACTTTTGAACTCTTAGCAGCTGTGTAACTAGCCATTTCAACAGCTTCTTCAGCAGTAGCAATGTTCCAGTCAACAACGTTCTTAATAGCTTCGTTCAACATCAAGATTGAACCAGCAAGGTTGTGTGTTTCATCCTTTAATCTGGCAGTACCATTAGCAACAACAACTGGTAATTCACCAAGTACGTAGTCGCCATCTGGCATAAGACCAGCACGCATACAGTCAGTAATTAGGGCAACATGTTCTGCACCCTTCTTTTCGATAACGATACGAGCTGCGAATGGGTTAACGTGGTGACCATCACAGATCAATTCGTCATCAACTAAGTGCATTGAAAGAGCTGCACCAACCATACCAGGTACACGGTGGTTCAAGCCGCTCATACCATTGTATGTGTGTGTAAATCCAGTAGCACCAGCTTCGACACAAGCCTTAGCTTGTTCAAATGTAGCATCACTGTGGCCAAGATAAACAGCAACTTTGTCAGAAGCTACGGCTTTAGTGAATTCTGGAGCACCTTTTCTTTCAGGAGCAATAGAAATCTTTCTAATCATGCCGTGAGCAGCATCTTGCCAATCTTTGAATTCTTCAGCATCTGGATCTCTGAAGTACTTAGGATTTTGAGCACCCTTGTGCTTTTCTGTATAGAAAGGACCTTCAAAGTGAATACCTTGAATTTTGGCACCAGTAGCCTTCTTGTAGTTATCACCGATTGTTTGGCAGATATGTTTTAGTTGATCATGTGAAGCTGTCAATGTTGTAGGCAACCATGATGTAACACCAGCTCTTAGTAGACCTTCTGACATTTCATTCAACTTTTCAAAGTCATCGTCCATAACATCGTGGCCAACAAGACCATGAATGTGAGTATCAACAAGACCTGGGGCGATAAATTTGTCTGAATAGTCGACAATCTTACCTTCTGGTTTGTCATCTTCTGCAGTAAAGAATTTACCAAACTTACCGTCATCAGTAACTTCTAGATAGCCACCGTTTTCAGTTGTGTTTTTCAAAAAGAATTTTTTAGCATGAATATAATATGACATTATCTACTCTCCTTCTAATATTAACAAGTTCATTATAGCATTCACCACTGGTCTATACCATAGTGTAATGTATTTTTTATTAAAAAAGTTGGAACAACTTAATGTCCCAACTTCATCATAGCAAATATTTTTAATTTTAGTCGCTCGTTACTTGAAATTCTTCTGGTAATTTACTCTTAATAAAATCAGCCGAATATTGTAATTTATCCAACTCTTCTTGTGGCAAATTCAAATGAATTTGCTTGATGATGCCGTCACGACCAACGATAGCTGGATATGAAAGGTAAACACCATATTCTTCACGGAAATTAGATACTGGCAATTCGATATAAGCATCGTTTAAAATGGCCATCGTCAAACGTACGGCAGCCGTTGAAATACCATAGTTAGTATATTTTTTACCACTGAAGACTGTGAATCCACCCATGCGAATATCTTCATTCAATTTATCGAGATCGAGACCATCGTCTGCGGCTAATTCAGCAATCGAGTGATCCAATACTTTTACAGTTGACCAAGCGGTAAATTGTGAATTACCGTGCTCACCCAAGTTGTAGCCAGAAACCGAACGTGGGTCAACGTTCAAAGCTGCCCCCACAGCTCGTTTCATTCGGGCTGAATCCAACAAAGTTCCGGTGCCCATGACATGTTTCTTAGGCAATCCAGTAACTTGTTGATAAATTGAAACCATCACATCGTTAGGATTGCTGATGACAACGATCTTGCCATCAAAAGCCGTCTCTTTGATATGTTCGGCTACATCCCTAACAGCGTTGCTAGTGAATTCCAATTCAGCGAAACGATCTGGTTTTACCCGATCCTGCAATTTAATATTTCCCACAGCTGAAATAATTACGTCAGTATCATCTAATTGCGAATAATCATTAACAAAGACATTCGTGTGATATGGCAAGTTAGCCATCGCATCTTCAAAATCCAATGCATCGGATTTGACTTTCTTTTCGTTGATATCGATCAATACCAAATCATCAACGAATCCATTTGAAACGATATAGTGTGCACAAGCAGCGCCAACGTTTCCCATTCCAATAATTGCAACTTTTCTTGTCATATAAATTACCTCACAGTCTTTACTTCTTTAAAACACTAATTTTAAGTTGTGACTGCAATTATACTCTAATTTGATTAAAAAATAATTAACAAACAAAAATTAACAAATAAAAGCCTAATTTTTAACAGATTTGGCTATTTCACTGCCGTCTTCCATGAGATTAAACAATTTTTACTTTTTATATTACCGTAAATAATTATAGTAAACGGCCATCCAAAAAATTGGATGACCTTTTTCTTTAATATAATCTCTATAATTTTTCATTATTAGAATTCAAAATTTCAATACTAACAATGTAAAACAAAAAATCCTTAAACTCTCTAGTCTGGAATGCAATTCTGGTGGATGCTCAGCCGTGGTAGTCTCTTAGCTGGCGGTACTTTGCCAGTTTAGAGACAGACAAGCTTAGAGACAATTTGAACTGTAATTGGCTCTAAGTTGCTCTCACAGCGTTCCAGCAATCCACCAGAATTGCATGGAAGACGACAGTGAACAACCAAATTTAAAATCTTTATTATTTAAGGTTCTTCTTAATATAATCTGCTGAATATTGTAATTTATCCAATTCTGCTTGTGGCAAGTCCAATTGCAATTGTTTCAAAATTCCTTCACGACCGACGATAGCTGGGTATGAAAGATAAACGCCATATTCTTCACGGAAGTTGGATACTGGCAATTCGATATGTGCATCGTTTAAAATTGCCAAATTCAATCTAACTGCGGCCGTAGAAACACCATAATTAGTGTAGCCTTTACCATCAAAGACCGTAAAACCGCCCATTCGGACATCTTCATTGATCTTTTCAAGATCCAAACCACTTTCTTGAGCCAATTTTTCGACTGGTTGATCCATTACTTTAACAGTTGACCAAGCAGTAAATTGTGAATTACCGTGCTCACCCAAGTTGTAGCCAGAAACCGAACGAGGATCAACTGAGAAAGCTTTACCAACTGCGCGCTTCATTCGAGCTGAATCAAGCAATGTCCCAGTTCCGATAACACGTTCCTTAGGGAAACCTAGAATTTGTTGATACATAGCGGTCATTACATCGTTAGGATTACTAATAACGACCATGATACCGTGGAATTTTGTTTGTTTAATTTTGGCAGCAACGTCTTTTACTGAATCCCCAGTTGGTTTCAATTCACCAAAACGGTTGGGGTGATTGCCACCGATCAAACTGATGTGACCGACAGCGGAAATGATCACGTCAGCGTCATCTAATTGAGAATAATCGTTCACTGAAATATTGGTGTGTGTTGGCAAATTGGCCATCGCATCTTCAAAATCCAATGCATCTGCCTTTACTTTTTTTTCGTTCTTATCAATAAGTACTAAATCGTCGACAAAACCAGCGGATACAATGTAATGGGCACAAGCAGCGCCAACATTTCCCATTCCAATAATTCCTATTTTTCTTGTCATAAAAACAATTCCTCACAGTCAAAGATTCAATTTTGTTCCGTATAATATCATACGCCAACTCTTTAATTATATAAAAAAAGTCCGCTTTCGCAAAAGGATACGGCCCTTAGCTTTGACTATAATATCTAAAAATTCGAAGGATTTTTTCAATCCAATTGACGGAATTTCATTTTAATATTGCTGATTCAAAAGGAAAAATCATTTAGTCTGGAATGAAATTCTGGTGGATGCTCAGCCGTGGCAGTCTCTTAGCTGGCGTACTCTGCCAGTTTAGAGACAGACAAGCTTGGAAACAATTCGTAGAATTGGTTCGAAGTTGCTCTCACAGCGTTCCAGCAATCCACCAGAATTTCATGGAAGACGGAAGTGAACAATTTTTATACCAAGCCATCATCAAGGACATATTGTGACATTTTCATATGCTACCATTTATGCTGATGAAACGGTTATATACTTCACAAAGGCAGGTATTCAAATATGGAAAGCAATGCAAGAATTACTAAGATTTTTGCTCGACTGCTCAAATCAGAAAGAGTCAATCTCTACGACGTCATGGAAGAGTTTGATACATCTTCCCGCACAATTCAACGTGACATGTCCGCAATCAAGCGAGCTTTGATCAATCCAAATCCCACTGGTGACAAGGAAGAAAAACGTCCTTTACCTTTCAAACTTCACCACGAATTAGATAGCGAAGATTATTATTTAACTCACGGTGATCTAGTTTCTTTTGATGATATCTTTGCTATCTTAAAAATCGTCCTTGGTGCACGTGTCTTTAAACCAGTTGAACTTCAACATCTTCTCGATATCTTTACGCCACTGGTAGGTACTGACAAGCAAGTCCATCTCGATAAATTATCGAATTTTGTCGACAAGGATTATTTGCCGGTTAATACTACCGATAATTTGATTGAAAGAATTGCTATGTTCCGCGATCTGATTGCCCAACAAACGTTGATTGGTTTTTACTACATCAATAGTTCTCCAACTGGCCCATCATATCGCAAACACTTCGGCGTTCCCTTGGATCTTTACTATAGCAACGGCCATTTTTACGTTATTATTTATTCTCAAGCCAATAAAGATCACGCCGAAGGTAGTTTAGTCTACCGTTTGGATCGATTCCGTGACGATGACTTCACTCGTTCAAGAAAATCCATCCCTATTCCACGTGATAAGCGTGAGAGTAAAACTTCCATTCGCCAAAAGTCTTATCTTTTAAATAGTGGTCAAATGGTCGATTTTTCTTTGATTTATTACGGTTATGAAGACACAGTACTGAGTCAATTACCCAATGCCAAAATAAAAAGAGACGAAAATAATAAAATAGTTAAAATCAAAGATAAACAAAACGACCGCGTAGGTATTTATGTCAGTGGACGAATACTTTCAAACGGTCTAAATATGTGGGTCCGCAGTCAAGGCGACTTAGTTGTTGTCCAATATCCACAATCGATCATCGATGATATTACTGCCACGGCGCATAAAATTTTAAATTATTACAAGTAAAAAATACTCATAACTGTCGGATTTTGTTCCGATAATTATGAGTATTTTTATTTAAAAGGAATTCTACAAATAAATTTTATGCATTTTTTCACAAATTATTTTGCTTTATAAGTATCCCATCCATATTGCTGTCTAATTATCAAAAAAAATTTTTAGCAGTCAAAGCCTTTTCACTGTAAGCGATTACCAATGAACAGTATGACATGATTTATAAAAGTGCTTGCAAATATAGGTCTATACCATTATATTAAATCTTGTTGTAAAAATGAATAATCTTTTAGGGGGAAACAACACATGAAAACCTATCTTCAACGTATGGGTAGATCACTTCAATTACCTGTCGCTGTGCTCCCAGCCGCCGCTCTGTTACAAGGTATCGGTCACTGGTTGCCACAAAAGTGGGCTTTAGCTCAATTTCTTCAAGCAGGAGGAACTGCCATCCTAGGCCAACTAGCATTGTTATTTGCTGCTGGTTTAGCAATCGGGATGTCAAAGGAAAATGATGGTGCCACTGGTATTGCTGGTGTCGTTGCCTATATTGTTCCTATCAACGTTTTAAAGCCTGAAAATGTTGCTTTATTCAAGGGTATTGATGTTAAAAACGTTGACCCAGCATTTAATGCGATTGCTGGTAATGTGTTAATTGGTATTATCGCTGGTTTGGTTGCAGCGGCAATGTATGATCGTTTCCACGATACTAAATTGCCAATGGCTTTATCATTCTTCAGTGGGAAGAGATTAGTTCCAATTGTTTCTTCAGTCGTAATGTTATTTGTTTCAGTTATTTTGCTATTCATTTGGCCTGTCTTTTATAATATTTTGGTTAGTTTTGGTGAATTCATGATTAACCTTGGTTGGATCGGTGCTGGACTATTTGGGTTCTTCAACCGTCTCTTGATCCCAACTGGTTTGCATCAAGCCTTGAACCAAGTATTCTGGTTTAACCTTGCCGGTATCAATGATATTGGTAACTTCTGGGCTAATAAGGGAACACAAGGTGTTACAGGAATGTACCTTGGTGGATTCTTCCCAATCATGATGTTCGGTCTTCCAGCTGGTGCACTTGCTATTTACAAGAATGCTCGTCCAGAACGTAAAAAGTTAACTGCTGGATTAATGATGGCTGGTGCCTTCGCCTCATTCTTTACAGGTGTTACTGAACCATTGGAATTCTCATTCATGTTCGTTGCATGGCCACTATATCTAATCCATGCTCTATTCACAGGAATCTCAATGGCCTTCGCAGCTTTCATGCACTGGACTGCTGGATTTACATTTAGTGCTGGTCTAGTTGATTACATTCTAAGTTTCCACATGCCTATTGCTAATAAACCATACATGTTATTAGTACAAGGTCTTGTAATGGCTGTGATTTACTACTTTGGTTTTGATTTTGCAATTAAGAAGTTTAACTTAATGACACCAGGTCGTGAAGTAGTTGACGACGTAAATGATGCCGATGCTGTTGAAGTTTCAACTGATTCAAATGATGACAAGTACATGATCATGGCTAAGAAAATTTACGCAGCTATTGGTGGATATCAAAACATTAGTGTCATCGACAATTGTACGACTCGTTTACGTTTGCAATTAAAAGATACGGGTAAAGCTAATCAAGCCCAAATCAAGAGTGTTGGTGTTCCAGGTGTTAACGTTCTAGATAAAACTAATATTCAAATTATTGTCGGAACAGATGTTCAATTTGTTGCTGATGCTTTAACAAAACTTTTCAATGGAAAAGCTGATGTAACATCGTCAACAAACGCTGCTCCAGTCGAACAAGAAACAGCTAGCGATGTTAAATCTGGCAAAACTGATACTTTCTTCAGCGTTGCTAATGGTCAACTTGAAGATATTGAGAAAGTTTCCGATGATACCTTTGCTAAAAAAATGCTCGGTGATGGTTATGCAGTTGTCCCAACAGATGGCAAAATTGTATCTCCAGTTGATGGAACAATCACATCTATTTTCCCAACTAAACATGCACTAGGCATTAAAACTGCCAGTGGATTAGAAGTTCTCGTACATATGGGAATTGATACTGTTGAAATGAAAGGTGAACCATTCGATATTAAAGTCGATGAAGGACAAAGTGTGAAACATGGTGATCAAATTGCCCAAGTTGATTTGAATAAAATTACTGAAGCAGGCAAAAAGACCGACATGATGGTCATTATTACCAACATGCCAAGTGTTGCTTACATGAAGTACGATGGTTTAGATCGTAAAGTTGATTTAAATACTGAAATTGTTAAAGTTACAACAAAGTAATTTTTAATTGTCAGACTTACCCTTCATATAGTTAAAAATACATAATCCACAAAAATAACCTTGAGAAATCTAATGATTTCTCAAGGTTATTTTGTTGTTTTCTACAATTTAAATACTTTAGTAAATCAATGACTCGCTATTTACCATCTTTGTAATATTGAACTTTACTCTTAATGATTCTTTCACATAAGTCAGCGTATGAGATTCCGGCTGCTTCTGCTTCTCTTGGCATCAATGATAATGGTGTCATACCTGGTAAAGTATTAGCTTCCATTACATATAGTTGATCGTCGCGCATCAAGAAGTCAACACGACCGTAGTTGCTCATACCTAAAGCTTCGAAAGTTTGTTTTGTCAAAGCTTGCATCTTGGCGTGAATTTTATCATCCAAGTTGTTTGGTGGTGTGATGAAGTGAGTTACATTATTTTCTTGGAACTTGTGTTGGAAATCATACCAACCAGTATCAACAGTAACTTCAACTGCTGGAAGTACAAGTCCGTCAACGATAGCAACTGAGAATTCGCGACCCTTGATATATTCTTCAATCAAGACTTCACTGTCAAATCTCAATGCATCGGCAACTGATTCACGTAATTCAGTTGCGTTGTTAACGATATGTGTACCAACACTTGAGCCACCGTTAGATGGTTTAACTACCATTGGATAGTTGAATGGAATGTCTTCTGACAAGATCTTGTCAGTCTTAGTTGTAGTATATTTGGCAGTTGGAATACCATCTTGAACAAAAATTTCTTTAGAATATTTCTTATCCATAGCAAGACCTGAAGCTAATGAACCACTTCCGGTATATTTGATATCAAAGACATCGAATACCGCTTGCATCTTACCATTTTCGCCATCTTCACCGTGAAGTCCCATGTAGACAATATCGGCGTGTTGGCAGATCTTCAAAACGTTTCTACCGAGAAGACCTCTAGTACCATCAGTACGCAAAGCATTGATCTTAGCATCTGTTAAAACTTCATCATCAATGATAAGCTTGCTTTCGCTTTCTGGTTCAGTTGTGAATAGATCGTCAATTTTATCTTCATCAACGTCTTTTCCTAAAAATGAATCAACATAAGCTACTTCATAGCCTTTGCTACGTAGTGCATTGGTGATTTTAACTCCGGAAGATAAAGAAACATTTCTTTCTGTACTTCTTCCGCCTGAAAGAACGACAATTTTCATTGTGTTTCACCTAATCCCTTTTAATTTATTACTTAAGCGTAATCCTAGAACCTATAGAATAGCATAATACGCGCAAAAAAACCATTTCGGAATTTAAGTTTTAAAAAAAATTTGGAGAAATTCTCGAATTTTTCATATTTCTCTGGTTTAATTAGGTTTATAGGAGGATATAGCCTTGAAAAAGTTAAATATCATTTTATTAGGTTTATTATCTGTAATCACGCTGGGAGTATTTTCAGCACAAACTGTTAAAGCTGACGATCTATCTGATCAACCAGTTATGACTTTGGGAACATCTTTGACTAGCGACCAACGTCAAGGTACTATCAACGCCCTATCTTCACAAATCAGCGACAGTAACTACAAAACAATTACCGTTACCGGAGATACTTTAGTTAAGTATTTGAATCCTAGTGGCAGTTCTTTCACTAGCAACTCAGGTGTTTGGTCATCTGCTTTGATCCAAAAGACTTCATCTGGTTCAGGTATCAATGTTAAAATCGTCGACTACAATGGTAAAAACAACATTACTACCATTACCGCTGACCAATATCGAAACGCTGCTGTTACCGCTGGTATCAGTGATGCCAACATCTACGTAACATCTGCCACACCAATCGATGGTTCTGGTGCTTTAGCAGGTATCTATGCTGCTTATGCCAACAGTGGCGATACTTTGAATCAAAGCCAAGTCAACGCTGCGCAAAAGGAAATGAATGTCCTCAGTGGCATCACCGATGCCAACAAAGGTACAAACGGTTATTCCGATAAACAATTAAACAATGCCGTTGCCGGTATCAAGTCAGACATGGCTCAAAAAGGTGACAATATCACCGTTAATCAAATTACTACTATTGTAAATAACAACTTGCAAAAGAATAATCTTCAAAATATCATCAACGATAATCAAAAACAACAGATCATCAATTTGATGGTTCAAATCAGAGATTCCGGTGCTTTGAAGAACTCAAACTTTAAGGAACAAGCTTCTAAACTAAGCAGCGACATCATGAGTAAAGCTAAAAATATCTTTAACAATTTAAATACTCAAGAAAATCGTAACTTCCTACAAAGAATTTGGGACAGTATCGTTTCATTCTTCAGTGGATTGTTTAATTAATATGTATAAAGTCATCTAGAAAAAATAGATGGCTTTTTTTATACAATTATTTACCATGGAGTACTCTCATTTGCTCTACATAGGACTTGACTATCCGTAAGATTTAGTCCGGAATGCAATTCCGTAGATGCTCAGTCGTGAAGATCTCTAACCTGGCAAAAACACGCCAGAATTTCACGGAAGACAGCAGTGAACTAATAACTAAATCATATTGTCGATATTTACCAAAACTGCCTATATGAATATCTCAAAACAAAAAAATCCTTAAATTCTCTAGTCTGGAATGCAATTCTGGTGGATGCTCAGCCGTGGTAGTCTCTAACCTGGCGGTACCTTGCCAGGTTAGAGACAGACAAGCTTTAAAACAGTTCGTAGAACTGGTTCAAAGTTGCTCTCACAGCGTTCCAGCAATCCACCAGAATTTCATGGAAGGCGGCAGTGAACAGCCAAAAAAAGACCCAATTTTATGATTATTTCGTAGCCAATTGATAGCTTGCTTGAATCCGTTGCATGATCTCATCATCAGAAATCGTGTCATCCAAAATAATCGTGTACCAATTTTTCTTATTCATGTGATATCCCGGCAAATACTTTTGATTATCCACCAGTGCTTCAGCTGCTTCTGGAGTTGCTCTCAAATCGATTACCGTAACCAGCTCATCCGAAGCTAGACCTAACTTAGACTTAGCCACTGTCAATAAAGCCGCATACCACTTGTTCGTATCGTCGCGACGCCAAATGGCATTCTTAGGGAATTTCTTCCAAAGAAACTCTAATTGGTCATCGTAAGTATCTTTTACAAATTTAATGATCGTCTGAGCCTGTGGAGTTTTGAACACATTATTCTCGTAACATTGCAGCTTAATCTCGTTCAAAACTTCCTGATACTTTTGGCGTACTTTACTGACGAATTTGCCAACCTCAGTGGTTTGTAAGTGCAACGTGTACTCGGTATTATTTTCCACATCAAGTACCTTAGTATTCAAAATACCTGTTGCATCTGTCGTAATAATCAATTGAAATTGACCTGCAACAATCGATCGTTGATACTCATAGTTTTCGCCTTGTTTGATAAAGCCAAAATCGGTCAATTTAGCAACGTCAACCTTATAATCAGTAAACTCCTCTATTACCATATGTTCCCCCCCTGATCTAACTTTTCCTATATTAATATAATTATAATCTTCGAATTTTTATTGGGATAGGTACTTTTTGCTTTGACAATCACGGTCTAGCCCCATATCATAATATAAACAAATATAATTATTTATATGAAAGCTGGAAAGGACGTGGGCACCTTGGTCTTTGAGGATAAGATCTATCGCAATTTAACAGATAAATACAATTAGGAGCAAAACATAAATGCTAGAAGAAACTACTATTAGTTCAAATGATAATTCCAAAGAACCCCCGAGGGACTCAAAAGAATTATGGCAATTAAATGAAAATGAATTGGTCAAAAAATTCCAAACTGACCCTGAAGACGGCTTAACCAGTGCCGAGATCAAGCGTCGTTTGGACCGTAATGGCCGCAACGAGTTAGAGGTCAAGAAAACTTCTAAATTCATTCAATTTATCAAACAATTCAACAATAGTATCATCTATATCTTGGCCGCTGCGGCTATCATGACCTTCTTGATGCATCGTTACTCAGATTCGATCGTTATCGGTTTGGTTATCATTGCCAACGCTATTATCGGTTATGTCCAAGAACAACAAGCCGGCAATGCCCTAGAAAAAATTCGTGAAATGCTGATTTCCAAAAACTTCGTCTTCCGTAACGGTGAAAAATTGGAGATCGATGCGCGTGAATTAGTCGTCGGTGACTTAGTTAACTTGGAAGCCGGTGATGCCGTTCCCGCTGACCTTCGTCTGATCTCTGCCGATAACTTGAGCGTGCAAGAATCAGTTTTAACTGGTGAAACTAATCCGGTTGAAAAAATCGAGGAGGCTATCAGTGATCCTAAATTACCACTGGCTGAACGTAAGAACATGGTTTACGCCTCAACTGCGGTCACAAGCGGTTCCGGATTAGGTATCGTTGTTGCCACAGCTGGTGATACTGAAATTGGTCAAATTCAAGATTCAGTTGAATCCGTCAAAGAAAAGCCCACTCCTTTGATGAAAAACTTGAATTCACTTGGATTCGGTCTATCAATTGCTATTTTAATTGCTGCGGTAATTTTATTCATAATCGGTTACTTCATTGACACTTATACTTTACCTACCTTATTAATTGCTGTTATCACAATGGTCGTTGGTTCAATGCCTGAAGGTTTGCCAGCTAGTACTTCCGTTGTATTAGCTATGGGTACTCGTAAAATGACCAAGCGCAACGTAATCGTCAAATCATTACCTGCGGTTGAAACTTTAGGAGCCGTTGATATCGTCAATACTGATAAAACAGGTACTTTGACTAAAAATGAAATGACCGTCAAAAAAGTCGTTACTCCAACTCACAGCTTTGATGTAACTGGTGTCGGCTACGATGCTGACGGTGGCGTTGATTTCTCTGGTAGTTTGGAACTTGGCAATCAAAAATTCGACTGGAAAAAAGATTCCAGTATGCAATGGTTAGTCAATATTGCTGGTCAAACTACTGATGCTCAGTTGCATTTTGAAAACAATCGTTGGGAACTGACTGGTGAACCAACTGACGGTGCTTTGACAACTCTTTATCGTAAAATGACTGGAAATGATCCAGAAGTTGACGAAATTGATTCGTTACCATTCGATTCTGCCTTCCGTTTCTCAGCTCGTTTGGCTAACTTGAACGACCAACGAGTTTTGATGGTCAAAGGTTCTCCTACAACTATCATCAATGCGTCAGTCACATCTACCGACCAAACTTATTGGAACAATAAAATCAAAGAACTTTCCTCTGATGGCCTTCGTGTCGTCGCTTTGGCTTATAAAGTTGTCGATGATTCAGTTACTGAAATCATCCCCGATCAAATTTCTGGTCTTACTTTAGCCGGAATGGTCGGTATCATCGATCCACCAAGAGAAGAAGCCCGTACTTCGATCCACGAATTGCGTATGGCTGGTATCAAGGTAAAAATGATCACTGGTGACCACCCTGAAACGGCTTCTGCCATCGCTAAAAAGCTTGATTTAGATTCCGTCATCAGTGCTGTTACCGGTCCTGAGATCGATGCCATGTCTGACGACGAATTGAATGCTAAAATTGATAATTACAACGTTTTTGCCCATACTACTCCAGCTAACAAATTACGTATCGTTCGAGCCCAACAAGCTAATGACCACGTTGTTTCCATGACTGGTGATGGCGTCAACGATGCTCCAGCCTTGAAGCAAGCCGACATTGGGGTTGCCATGGGTATTAAAGGTACCGAAGTTGCTAAAGAATCAGCTAACATGGTCTTAGCCGATGATGACTTTGCCGATATTGTTGTAGCCGTGCGTGAAGGCCGACACGTCTTTGATAACATTCGTAAGACGATTCGTTTCCTACTACCTACCAGTTTTGCGGAAGGTTTGATCGTTGTTATCAGTATTCTTTTAGGTCAAGATCTACCGCTCTTCCCTGCTCAATTGCTCTGGATCAACATGGTTTCCGCTTTGACGATTCAGTTTGCTTTCATCTTCGAACCACCAGAAGCCGGCATCATGGCTCGTGGTCCTAGAAATGTTAAAGCCGGACTGTTGACCAAACTCGATACCTTTGAGATCGTCTATGTTTCTCTCTTGATTTCTGGACTTGGTATTTGGGCGTTCGACTTCTTAACTGGTCAAGGTATGCCCGAAGTAGTTGGTAGTACAATGGCCTTGAACATCATCATCTTTGGTAAAATTTTCTATCTATTCAATTTGCGAAATGACCACCCAGTTATTTCCAAATACTTCTTCCAAAACAAGATGGCATTCTACATCATTGGTATTTTGATTCTCTTGCAAATGGGAATCATCTACTTGCCATTTATGCAAGATATTTTCCACACGACAAGTATCAACCTTTACTATGGTTGGATCATTCCAATCCTAGCCGGTATTGTTGTCTTGATCGTAACTGAAATTGGTAAATATATTCGTTACCATATTTTAAGAAAAGATTAATAACAAATAAAAAGAACATCAGTCTTACTAGATATCTAATTCTAGTAACCATTGATGTTCTTTTTTATAATTTACATCTGATCCATAGTTTCATTCAAAAGTTCATCGACCCGATTATTTCCAACATTGGTTGCGTGTCCCTTAGTCCACTCAAAAGTTTTATTAGGAATTGTTGGTAATAATTTATCCAGTTCTTTCCACAATTCAATATTGACTGGAACGCTGCCGTCAGCCTTTTTGTAGCCACGTTTCTTCCAGCCATTCAACCAATTTTTAGTGATGGCATTTAGCACATATTGAGAATCTAGGACAAAAATCGCATTTTGTTTGTTGATTTTTAAGTCATTTAAACGAATAATACTCTGAATTAGGGCCATTATCTCCATGCGGTTATTAGTTGCTCCAAATTCACCGCCAGTTCCTTCATATGTCTGGCCTTTATTGTTGATATGATAAGCCCAAGCGGCTTTATCCGATGTCTTCACATGGCCACCCTTAAAGTTTCCGTGATTTCTAGACCCACCATCGGTATAGATGACGACATCAAAATCATCGATATTTGAAACTTTTGACTTGGCAGCTTTCTTAGGCGACTTCGTTGCGTTATAAGAATCTTTTCCGTTAAGAAATGCTTCAGCTTGGGCTTTATCGGTAAAGCTTTTGTATCTAGCACCTGCGAATCCATCGACTTGAGCCTTACATTCTGGCCAGGTCAAATAGATTCCAGGGGTCTTGCCACGTCTTACTGCATAATATTTTTGCAATTGTCATACCTCATTTGGTTAATATTTCTCAATAATAATTATATAATAATATATTGTTGGGGTGAATTTATGAAAAATGGGCAATGGCCGATTCTCTATATCCATGGATTTCGTGGTGGAGATTATACGACCGAAAAAATGATTGAATCTGCTTTGGAATGTAACGGTAAAACAAAAGACCAATTTCTCAAAGTAACAATTAACTGGCGCGGGAAAGTCACATATGAGGGAACTTGGACTGAGGATGAGCATCCCATTGTACAAGTCGTTTTTCAAAACAAATGGGTTGGCAGTAACCAGATGGAATATTGGTTAGTGAAACTCTTATTTGATTTGCGATTAAAACATGAGTTTACGACCTATGACGCGATTGGGCACTCGTTGGGTGCGGTTGCCCTAGTCTTAGTTAATTTGCGGGAAAAAATGCGTCCTTATATGCCCAGACTTAAAAAATTAGTACTCATTGCGGGGCCGTTCAACGGTATTCTTGGTTTAGGCGATCTTCCCAACATCAACCAGATCAAGCCTGACGGTCGGCCAACATTTATGAGTCCAACTTATTTTAGAATTTTTATTAATCGAAACAACATTTCAGATGATTTACGTGTCTTGAATATTTACGGTAACGTCGGTGATCACTCAAACAGTGACAAGTACATCTCCGTTACATCGGCCAAATCAATTTCTTATATTTTAAAGCCCCGTGCTAAAGAGTATAACGAATATTTGATCAAAGGCTCCAACGCGGAACATTCTATGCTGCACGATGATTCTGAGATTTTAAACATGGTCAACGGCTTCATTTACTACAATCCGTTACCATAACGTTATATAATGGCCATGCGCCGATCAGTTTTAAGAGAGATTTGGAGGGGATTTCTATCAAAGCTTGGGAGCTATTTAGACTAGATATAAAAAGGACTTTGCAGTCCAAACCCGCCACTTTATTGATGTTAGCAATGATTATCTTGCCATGTCTATACTGTTGGTTCAACGTTTGGGCTTTATGGAATCCTTATTCAAACACTGGTGGTTTAAAAGTTGGTGTTTATTCCGATGATCAAGCTGTCGAACTTGAGGGTCAAAAGATTGAAATCGGAGATCAACTAATCGCCAATTTAAAGAAGAACAAAAAATTAGGTTGGACTTTTGTTGATTCCAAAAAGGAACTTGACCAAAACGTTAAGGATGGTTCATTCTACGCTGGTATTTATGTACCAAAGAGCTTTTCTAAAGACATTGTCAGTTTCTTATCTGGAAATATCAAAAAACCTACCTTGGTATTCTCGGTCAACCAGAAAATCAATGCGGTCGCCCCGAAGTTAACTCAGTCGGGGGCCACAACGTTACAAAATACCGTTTCAGATGAATTTATTGGAACAATCAGTAAGACGATCACTAAGGTTTTGAACAAATCTGGTGGTGACATTCAAAAGAACTTGCCTATGTTGAGAAGACTTTCGAGTTTATTGATCACAACTGATGATAATTTGCCCGAATTGCAAGATATCATGGATAAAGTTCAAAAAGCCAACACGATCGTTCCTAACTTAAATCAAAAACTACAACAAGTTAACGATATGTATGGCTACATGCCATTGTTGAATCAGGATGCTCAGAAGCTAGTCAGCTTGAACAACTTCCTTCCATTAGCTGATGCTGGTGGCGGTGCTGCTAAACAACTTCAAAGCAAGATTCCCGAAATTCGTAACGCTGGTACGCAGATCAATGAAGTCGATTCTGACTTTGGCAAAATTTCCGATTTGATGGATACAAGTATCAATCAAGTTAAAAACGGAATCCAAGTTATCGACAAAGTTCAAGCCGTCGTACCTGACATCCAAAAATTAGGTGAAGATGCCCAAAACGCCACTGATAAAGCCAATAACGAATTGATTCCTAAGATCCAACAAGCATTGCCAGTCATTAAAACGACTGTCGATACTGGTCTTTCAATGGTTTACAACATTGCCAAACAGATCAGTACTTCAATGGACAATGCCAACAATTTGATCGACAAGATCAAAGATGATCCTAAGAATCAACAATTGAAGGAACAACTCAAGACAGTTATTCAAAACATCGCCAACGATGCTGCCCAATTATCGAAGATCAGTCGCCAAGTCGCTTCATCATTGACTGACTTGCAAAACTTCTTCAACAAATTGGCTGACCAACTTGGCAAAGATCCAATAACTATCTTCAATACGCCAATTCAACATCTCAACGATTTAGCTGATCTTAACGATTCCTTAGCTGATAAAGCTAACGATATCCTAAATCACTACGATGATCTCGATACAACTGATCTACAAAACAAGTTGTCTGATCTATCGACACAAGCTAAAAAGGTCGCTGATGGCGTTACAGACATCAAGGGTCTCAATATCATGGACAGTGTTTCAAGTACTTTGACAAGCATCAGTAACTTCTTAAAAGATGCTGGTTCAACTTTGAGCCAAGTCAATAACAACATCATCCCTGCTATTCCAGGACTTTTGAACAATACTAAAGGTGTGTTGGAAACTGCTTTGACATACCTCCAAAAGTACCAAAAACAATTACCTGCTTTAGGTAACGAAATTCACGATGCTAACCAATTATTAAACGGCAATATGAGTAATATCACGACCGGTATAAATCTGATCAATGATTTCTACAACAATGACTACCCTACTTTAAAGAAGAAGATGGCCACAGCAACCTTCTTCGTCCAATATCAATTGCCACAGATCGAAAATGAATTAACGACAACTTTGAATTTGGTCAACTCCAAGACGCCTGAACTAGAACAAGCTCTCTCGACTGCTAATGACTTCGCTAAGAACGATTGGCCACAGTTAAAGAAAGATGTTCACCATTCAGCTAATCTGTTGCGTAAGGGCCAAAAGAACGTCGATTTGGGTGCTTTGATCAAATTGATGAAATCCGATGCCAATACGGAATCTGATTTCTTCGCTAATCCGGTCAAATTAAAACAAGTCAACCTCTACGATGTGCCTAACTATGGTTCTGCTAGTGCTCCATTCTACTTGGCTTTGTGTATCTGGGTTGGTGCTTTGCTTCTATCCAGTGTCTTCACCGTTCACTTCAAGTTGAATGACCGTCAGAAGTATCGTTACTCATTCAAACAACGTTTCAACGGTCGTTACTTGACCTTTGGCTTTTTGAACCAATTACAAGCCATTGCCGCTGCGGTTGGTGATCTGCTTATCATTCACGCTTATACGAAAGAAAAACTCTACTTAGTCTTATTCTGTATGTTAGTTTCCTTTACCTTTATATCTATTCTGTACTCTCTAGTGCAGATGTTTGGTACCGTTGGTAAAGGATTAGGTATCATTATCTTGGTCCTATCAATTTCCGGTGGTGGTGGTAACTTCCCGGTTGTCCTATCAGATGGATTCTTCAAAGTCATTAATCCATACTTGCCATTTACTTACGCGGTCAATCTGATCCGTGAAGCGGTCGGTGGGATTTATTGGCCAAACGCAACCAAAGATATCATCATCTTAGTAGCCTTCGGTGTCGTCTTCTATCTCCTTGGTCTACTTACAACTGAAAAGATCAAGCCATTGATGCACAAACTACACCGTAGTGCTAAGAAGAGTATGTTGATCGAATAGTCTTATTTGAAAGAGAGAAGGATTTTAATGACTGATATAAAAATGAAATTTTATCGACCTTTCATCACTGAGAATTTCTTTTGGGATTTCCCCACTCACTTCAATCTAAAAAAAGTCAGTGAATTCTTAGGTCTTGAAATCGATCCGACTACACAATACATTTCTGACAGTGCCAAAACTATCATGCGAAACGACGGCGTCTATTGGTTGATTCAAAAGAAACATTCCGATGACATCGTAGCTTTGATCTCGCTGAGCGATTTGGATCTGGTCAAAAAACAAGCTGCCTTGATGATTACCTTCAAAGGTTTAAATGACGATGAAAAGCACGAAATTTCACAACGGTTATTAGTCTTTCTAAAAGATCAAATCTCACTTGAAGAAATTGAAATCAATCAATTGGACCACATAGTTCAAGAAAACTTCACAAATAATGGATATACTGTTAACAATAATAATTTATTAAAGAGGAGTTAACATCTATGTATGGATATGGTTACGGTTCCAGCTACTTGTTGATAATCATTGGTTTGGTTATCACCTTATGGGCATCATGGTACGTAAATCATAATTTCAAAAAATATGATCAATTTGCCAGTCGTCGCGGTACTTCTGGTGCTGAGGCTGCCCGTTTCATTTTGGACCAGGCTGGACTTCAAGATATACAAATCAATAAAGTCAGTGGTAATCTGACCGATAATTACAATCCGGGGAATAAAACCCTTAATCTGTCTGAATCAACGTATGATTCCACATCAGTTGCGGCCATTGGGGTTGCTGCTCACGAATGTGGTCACGCGATTCAAGATCAAAAAAATTACGCTCCAATGCGTGTCCGGGCTGCATTAGTTCCGGCTGTCAATCTCGGTTCTAATGCTTCATTTCCAATCATTATCGTTGGTGCTTTGTTAGGAATGAACCACTTCCTGATCACTATCGGTATCTGGTTGTTCGCATTGATAGTCTTGTTCCAAGTTGTAACTTTGCCAGTAGAATTCAACGCTTCTGGTCGTGCTATTAAGATTCTCAGCTCAGGCGATCTGCTTGATAGTGATGAAGTTCCGATGGTACGCCAGGTCTTGTTGGCAGCCGCTTTGACTTATGTCGCTGCAGCTATCTCTACTGCTTTACAATTACTTCGTTTGATTATCATTTTTGGTGATAATAGAAATTAATGATCGGAACAAAGTATGTTTAACATTCAGGCATTAACAAAAAGTCGTTTCTGATTCGCTGAATCAGAAACGACTTTTTTATTAGACAGAAAAACTATATTTTTTCCGCATTTGGTAGAGAATATAATCGTATTTCAAACCCTTTTTATTTTGCAATATCGGCTTAATAAATTAGATTTTATTAGTACTTTGAAGTAAACTTTTTAATAAGATTAATAGAGGGGAATTTATTTTATGATTGATGTTTGGATCATCTGGCTAATTCTCATTATTTTAGTAGTCAATACTGTTTCAGCTCTGATCACTGTTTTCCATAGACCGCGTAATATCGTTACTACCTGGGCTTGGATCTTAGTTTTGGTGCTGTTGCCGATTGTCGGATTCTTAATATATGCTTTCTTAGGGCGTGGGATCGCTCAGGAAAAAATCTTCAACATTAGCAAACAAGAGCACTATAGTTTAAGCCAATTGAAGAGAATGGCCATTGCTGCTCAAAAGCGGCCTCAAAACGCTTCAAGGTACGATGAAACACGTTATGCCGACCATATTATTCGTTTCTTCAATGAGACCGAAGAAGCTCCATTGACGCGACACAACGAGATCGAATTATTCTTTGACGGAAAAGAAAAATTCCAACGCATGTTCGAGGATGTTAGAAATGCCAAGGAAACCGTCCATGTCGAATACTATGCCTTTATCAAAAGTGATATTGGTGACAAATTTTTAAAATTGCTCACCCAAAAGGCCAAAGAAGGTTTGGAAGTTCGCTTGCTTTACGATCCATGGGGGTCTGGCGGTACTAAACCTCGTTACTTCAAGGAATTTCAAGCTGCCGGTGGCGAAGTGTTGCCTTTCATCACTTCCAAAAATGTGATTGCTAAAACTCGTTTGAATTATCACTTGCACCGTAAAATCGTTGTCATCGATGGAACAACTGGCTGGATCGGTGGCTTCAATGTTGGTGACCAATACGTCAATGTAACTGAGAAATTCGGTTATTGGCGTGACACGCACTCCAGAATCTTTGGAGCTGCTACATTATTGTTGCAAGAACGATTCTTCCGTGATTGGAACGCTTCCTTGGATAGAAATGCTGAACCATTGGCTTTCTTGGAAAAATATTTTCCATCCGATAAATTCAATACCGAAGCTAACATGCCGATTCAAATTATTTCCGATGGACCTGACAGCCGTGATGAGATATTGAAGGACGGTTTTATCGATATGATCGTCAGTGCCAAGAAGAGCGTTTGGATCCAATCGCCATATTTAGTTCCTGACGATGCCATGTTCACTGCTTTAACAATTGCTGCTCGTTCGGGAGTAGATGTTAGGATCATGATTCCATGTATGCCTGACCATCCCTTTATTTACCGTGCTACGCAATATTATGCCAACTTACTTACAACCTATGGCATTAAAATTTACAGCTATCAGAAGGGCTTTTTGCACGCTAAAACGTCAGTCTTCGATGGTAAGATTTGTTCCGTTGGTTCAATGAATCATGATTTCCGAAGTTATTCGCTGAATTTCGAGGCTAACGCTTTTATCTATGATGCTAAAGTTTCACATCAACTATCGCGTCAATTCGAAAAAGATATGACTGATTCACTATTTTTGACGCCTGAAATGATTAAGGAACAAGGTATGTGGTTGCACTTTAAACAACGTTTTTCACGATTATTGTCACCTATTCTTTAAATTTAAACTTTATTCTAGTCTATCGCTTATTGTGGTAGGCTTTTTCTAACCAATTTAAAATTATGGAGGTACATTTATGAAAATTCTCGTAACTGGTTTTGACCCTTTTGGTAATGACAAGATCAATCCTGCCATCGAAGCAGTTAAAAAACTTCCCGATACTATCAATGATGCAACTATTATCAAATTAGAAATTCCAACTGTTTTTAATCAATCTGCTCAAGTCGTTCATCAAGCTATTATCGATAATCAGCCTGATTACGTTTTAAATATCGGTCAAGCTGGTGGCCGTTTCGGTTTGACACCTGAACGTGTAGCAATCAATTTGGATGACGGTCGAATCGCTGACAACGCTGGCTTTCAACCAACCGATCAAGTTATTCAAGCCGATGGGCAGAATGCTTATTTCACACAATTACCCGTCAAAGCTATGGTTCAAGCAATTAAACAGGCTGGCATTCCTAGTTCCCTTTCAACTACTGCCGGAACTTACGTCTGCAATCACATCATGTATCAAGTTCAATATATGATCGACAAAGAATTCCCCACGTTAAAGGCTGGCTTCATGCATATTCCTTTCTTGCCGGACCAAGTCGTTAATCGTCCCAACACACCTTCTTTATCATTAGTTGATGACGTTGCTGGTATCACAGCTGCTATCGGAGCTATCGTTGACCGTGATGGTAAAAGTGATATTTCAATTATCGGTGGCAGTCTCAATTAGAGTTATCTGAAAAAATCATTCAGCTTTCAAAAGAATTTTCATTTAATCTAGGAAATGGCCAAATCGTACGCTATACTTAATTAGCTTAATTGCTGACAGTAAATTATCATCGGTGATTAAATCTATTATTTTAGGGGAGCGTATCAAATTATGGACGAACGTGGAACTGCTGTACCAAACGAAGTTAAGGTCTGGAATTGGGGCGCCTTTATGTTCAATATTTTCTGGGGAATTGGTAACAAAACTTATTTGCCATTACTTTGCTTAATCCCATTGTTCAATGTCGTATGGATTTTTGTAGTTGGTTTCAAGGGCAACTCTTGGGCTTGGCAAAATGGTAACTACAAAGACGTTGAGACTTTCAAAGCTGTTCAAGCAACTTGGAATCGAGCTGGATTGGTTCAATTCATCATCGCTGCAGCTTCAGTAGTCCTATACTTCATGTTCTTTGCCACAATTATTTCAGCATTTCTTTCTAACTATTAATCATATGCACACAAAAAGGCAGAAATTCCAGCTTAGGAATTTCTGCCTTTTTAAATCAAATTCTATTCGTAGATTCGATTAACAACTTTTTGATGATACAAGTCGTTTCCTTGTCCCCAGAAAATAAAGCTTAGTGACACGTAAACAACGGCCAAAATTATATTTACCGCATTAAATGGCATGATATTCATTACCATCAAACTGACGATGAAAACGATCGACAGCAATGAAATAATACTCCCCAACCAAGCGTGCGAATTATTTGCTAAAACATATTTTTCAAGAACTAAGGAGGCAATCGAGCCAATAACAAAAATAAAACCTAACATAATTACACCCCCATAATTAATTCAGCGTATATTATGTTAGCACAGATAATTTTCTGAAATAAATGATTTGCCTTTAAAAACGTCTCCAAGAAACATTCCAACACTTTTAGACGATTGTATTAGATAATATTCGGCAGGAGGATTATCCATTTTGTACAAACAAATAACGATTTATGACCTTTTAGACATCTTACACGATCAACTCGGTCAACAAAATTGGTGGCCAGCTGAGAATAATGAGAATATGTTGGCTGGCATGATCTTGATCCAAAACACCAATTGGAAAAACGCTGACCGTTCACTAGCCAATTTGAAACAAGCAACTAACTTTGAAGTCGACAAAATGTTGGCCTTATCAACGGAAGAAATGGAACGTTTGATTCAACCGAGTGGCTTTTTCCACAACAAGGCTATCTATCTTCGTTCTCTATTGACGGCCTATCGTAATGACTTCGACGAGTGGGAAAAACTACCTACTTCACTATTGCGCAAACGACTGAATGCACTAAAGGGTGTTGGTAACGAAACAGCCGATGTATTGTTGCTCTACTATTTCCACCGGCCTGTCTTCGTAGCTGATAATTATGCAATGAAATTATTCACGAATCTGCATACCTTCACTAAAAGACCCACTTACCTTCAACTAAAAAAAGCTGTCGAACGTGACTTCAAACTGACCTCCAAGCAAGCTGAAGAACTTCACGCTTTGATTGATGAATTTGGCAAATTACGCAGCGACTTCTTCAAAGATTATCAACTTCGGCTGCCAGATTTAGTGGCCCATAATTCCATAGAAAAATAACTGCATCAAGTCATCCTCATGATTCTTGATCTCAACTGCACTGTGAGCATTAGCCGGATTTTCTGACATCGCATAGCTGATGAACATATCCAAGTAGATCATCGCCCCTTCGTCAGTTATTTGCGGATTGACCATCTTTTCCTTGCGGCCTTGATCCAACAGCTTTTTCCAAAAGCCTCTTTTATAGGCGTTATATGTTTTCATCACGCTCGTATCGCCATTTTTACCACTGAACTCATCGTACATGAAAACAACGAAGTCATCATTGATGGCCTTGGACATCGTGGTACCAAAGTTCATCAGATTCTCCATTTTTTGGGCAAAATTAGCTTTGTCATTATCCAAAGCTTCTTCCGACCCTTTGTAACCGTCAATGATCAGCTTGATTACGACTTCTCGTGCTAGAAAAATTTTACTAGGAAAATATTTATATAACGTCACTTGTGATGAATTAGCCTCCTTTGCAATCTGTGCAATCGAGGTTTTTTTGTAGCCATCTTTAATAAAATTACGTTCGGCAGCATCCAAAATGGCTTGTTTTTTAGCTTTTTTTCGTTTCAAATTATTTGTCATCATAATTACCTTATTTATTTTTTATTGGAATATTTCAGTTTTCGTCTCGGCCTGTCAACAATCTCCAAAAAGTGCTTCAAAATAGTTCAATACCGGTATTCTTTGTGATTGACATCGCCTTTGTACGGCTCTAATATACTCGGTAAATAGTGAACTATTCAAGGATTATATTTCATTTTTAGAGGTAAATATTATGTTGAATCAAAATACACCGATCTTACATATCGATCATCTTCAAAAGAATTTTGGTAAATTTCATGCTTTAAAAAATATCACTTTTGACATTTATCCTGGGGAAGTTTTTGGATTTATTGGACCTAATGGTGCCGGCAAATCAACCACTATCCGGACTATTCTCGGTATCCTGCGGGCAACTGGCGGTCGTGCGACTATCTTTGGCAAAGATGTCTTCAAAGATGCCGTCGAGATCCACAAACGAATCGCCTACGTACCTGGTGATGTCTACTTGTGGCCAAATTTAACTGGTGGCGAAATCATCGACCTTTTCTTAAAACTCGGCCACAGTCGTCATACTGAAAAGACAGATCAGCTGATCAAACTCTTTCAATTGGATCCAACTAAAAAAGCTCGAACATATTCTAAAGGTAATCGCCAAAAAGTAGCTTTGATTGCAGCTTTCTCGACTAACGCTGACTTCTACATTTTTGACGAGCCAACTTCTGGACTGGACCCATTGAATGAAGAAGTCTTTCAAAAAGAAGTTCTCAAATTAAAACAAGCTGGTAAAGCCGTTCTCTTATCAAGCCACATTCTCTCCGAAGTTGAAAAAATGTGTGACAATATCGGCATCATCCGCAACGGAGAAATCGTCGAAACTGGTTCCTTAGCACAAATGCGTCACTTAACCCGCACGACTATCAAAGTTCAAACTAGGGACCAAACACCCGAATTGTCAGCTATGACCGGAGTTCACAACGTTAGCTTTGATAATAATAATCAAATCCTAACTATGTCTGTCGACTCTGAACATTTGGAAAGCATCATGTCTTATCTGACTCAAAAGCAAATTGTTTCCTTGCAAGCCACTCTACCAACGCTTGAGGACCTCTTCTTACGTTATTACGATTCCTCAAATGGAGGGACAAATAATGAACAGTGAAAAATTTCAAAAAACTGGCTTTTTAACGCGATTCAGCTTTAAACGTGATTGGCTCAGATTATCTATTTGGGCAGTCGTTTTGATTGGCTTCTTTGTAGGGGTTGCGGCTAAATTTACCGGCCTTTATGGTAGTAAAGCTGCCGTGGATCAAATCATTAAAACTTTAAAGACTCCAGCGATGGTTTCACTTTTTGGCAAAATGCCTGCCGGACCTTATACTACTGCCGATGTCTTTGCCTCCAAAATGACCGTCTTCATGGCTATCATCGCAGCTGTAATGAACTTCTACTTCATTATTCACAACACACGTGGCGAGAAAGAATCGGGAATCTTAGAAATGATTCAAGCTCACTCGGTTGGTCGGTTAGCCAACTTGGCAGCTGCTTTACTGGAAGTTTTTATCTTGAATTTCGGTATCGGTTTAATTTATGCTATCGGTTTACAGTTCGCTAATTTAACAGGAACTGATACTAATGGTAATTTTCTACTCGGTTTGGGGCTTGGAGCCGTTGGGTTCATGTTTGCGACGATTGCTGCAGTGATTGCCCAATTGACTGACAATTCTCGCAGTGCCACGATTTTTTCATATTTGATTTTTGGAATCATGTACATTGCCAGAATGGTTACTGACGTTACTCATCCCAAATACACTTGGTTCGTTCCCATGGGTTGGGTCGAAAAATTCTCAACTTATAAGCAAAATAATTGGTTGCCAATTTGGCTGATGCTGGGATTGTCTTTGATCATGGTCCTTTTAACTTTTTATTTGAACAGCCGGCGTGATATTGGTTCGGGAATGATTGCTACTAGACCAGGTAAAGCTCGTGCAAGTGCCTTGTTACGTGGTCCAATTTCACTATTTTGGCGTTTGAACCGAGTCAGTATCATCGTTTGGTTTTTTGGTATTATGATTCTCGGTGCCACATACGGTTCCGTCTTCAACACGATCGGTGATATTCTCAAAACTAATCCAATGTTCAAACAATTACTGAATACCAGTGCTATCAATGCTGCCAATCTTTTGATAATCAAACAATTTATCGCCATCTTGTTGATCGTCTTTGCAGCGTTAGCCTTGGTTCCTGGCATCAACTTGATCAACTATCTAAAAACCGGTGAAAATAAAGGCTATCTAGAAATTATTCACGCCACACCAACTAGTCGTTTGAAATTATTCTGCTCCGTTATACTTCTTGCAACGATAACCAGTGTGGCGGTTCTCTTCGCTGGTATCTACGGTTTATATGCCGGTGGTAACGCCGTTATGACTCATCATTTAGCTTGGTCAATTTTCCTTAGAGGGTTCTTAGGCTACCTTGCTCCCCTATTGATTTTCTTAGGCATCTCAGCTTGTCTAGTTGGTTGGTTGCCAAAATTAACAGCTTTGAATTACGGTTACTTAGTAGTTGGGTTCTTCGTTCAATACTTCGGTAAGCTACTCAAATTACCCGATTGGACTAAGAAGATCACTCCATTTGGCTTCATCAATCAAGTCCCTGTGAAAAACTTTGATGTCGCAACCTTCTGGTTCCAAATTGGCATTGCTGTTGTTCTAATAATTATCGGTTACATCGGTTATCGCCGGCGGGACTTAATTATTAACTAAATAATGCTCAATTTGTTTCACACAAAAGCAAATAGGCCAATATTCATAATACGAATATTGGCCTATTTTAATATATAAAATAAAGGAAAAAACATTAGTCTGGAAGCTATTATTTATAAAATGTTTCATTAACAGCTTGTGTGATAGCAATCTTAGCATGAGCATAAGATAAACCACCTTGGATATAAAGTGAATATGGAGGACGAATTGGACCATCAGATGACAATTCAATCGTTGAGCCTTCAATAAAACTACCAGAAGCCATCACAACTTCATCTTCGTAACCATCTTGGTGATAAGGGATTGGGTCAACGAATGAGTTCATTGGTGAGAAGTGTTGAATAGCGGCACAGAACTTGATCATTGGATCAGGTTTGCCGAAGGAAACAGTTTGCACGATATCAGTTCTAGGTGCGTCCCACTTAGGTGAAACGTTCATACCCATTTCTTCGCAGAGAGCTGAAGTGTAGACCATACCTTTCAAAGCTTCACCAGTTGTGTGTGCAGCCATGAAGAATCCTTGATAGAAGTCACGCAAGTAACCCCAAGTAGCACCCTCGCCTTTACCAGCACCAGGAACCGTCAAACGTGCCCCAGCACCATTGATCAAATCTTGACGACCAACTAAGAAAGCACCACTCTTAACAATTCCGGCCCCGGCATTCTTGTAAAGTGAACCGGCCATAAGGTCAGCACCGTAGAATGTTGGTTCTTCACATTCGGAAAATTCACCGTAGCAATTATCGATGAAAATATTAACATCAGGACGAATATCTTTAACGAATTTAATCATCTTAGCAATCTTAGCAACTGTAAAACTGTCACGAACCGCATAACCACGTGAACGTTGAATAGCAACGACTTTGATCGTCTTGTCAGCTTTCAATGACTTCTCGGCGTTTTCATAATCGACTTCACCGTTGTCTAATAATTCATCAGTTTTAAAACCGATACCGTAATCTTTCATTGTTCCCTGATTATCACCGGCAATCCCGATTACTTGTTGAATCGTGTCATAAGGTGTTCCAGTCAAATAATAAAGCGTATCGCCGGGACGTTGCATGCTGAACAAGGCCGTCGAAATAGCGTGAGTACCAGAAGCAAATTGTGAACGAACTAAGGCATCGTCAGTTTTGAAATAATCGGCATAGATTTTTTCGATCTTGTCACGACCGATATCATCATATCCGTAACCAGTTGAAGATACTAAATCCTCTTCACCAACGCGGTTTTCTCTGAACAAATTCAAGACACGTTGTTGATTGTACAAAACTTGTTGGTCGATCTCGTCGATTTTTGGTTGAATCAACTTCTCAACTTTACTTACTTTCTCACTTAATTCTGTTGGTAAATCTTTTTTCCATGATAAGACCATGATCGGTCCTCCTCTATTTATTCTTCAATACTTCTGCTTGAACGGAAATAGTTCCATCTGCATTTTGATTCCAATAAACACCTTGAATTTCCGGCACGAAACCTGGGAAACTTTCAATCGCACCAACCAAAACTTCAAAGTACTTCTGATCAATTTTGGCCCATTTTTCACCTGGCGCCACAATGAACACCCCAGGAGGATATGGCAAAGCCCCCTCGACAGCTACTCGCCCTAAAATATCCTTTAGATCAACCAATTCACTCTGGTTCTTCATGAACAACTGATCAGCAGCCTCCGGCGTCATTTCGTAAGCTTGCATGTTTGGTTTAGCAAATAACTCTTTTTGCAAAGTGAAGGTCTTGTTCTCACGATAATATTGGTGCATCTCTTGGCACAACTGTTTCAAAGTATAGCCGTTATATCGGTCCGGATAGATCTTAGCTAATTTTGGCAACACTTTAGTCAATGGTGCATCTGCCAAATAATACTTTTCAAATTCCAGAAAAGTCTCTAACAATGTGTCGAGTTCTTCCTTAGTATCTCCGGGTGTCAATAGGAACAAGAGTGAATTCAAATCATCTTTGGCACGGATGATTCGCTTTTCCATTAAGAATTCAGCTACTACGGGACCGGGAATTCCATTTTCCTGATACGTGGCGTTTTTGACATCAATACCAGGCGTCATAACGGTTATTTTAAGTGGATCGATCATTGCCTGACCTTTAGCCATCTCTTTAAAACCATGCCAATTATCGTTTGGATCGAATTGCCAATATTTACTATTAGTCGCTAAGTCATCAGTACTTATTTCGGCAAAATTATCGGGCACGAATGGTCTGAATAATTTAGATCTCTTGAGCAACTCTTTTCGCCATTCGATTCCCAAGCGTAACGTCTCATCCCACCAATTCTTGTTACCTTGGCCGGCTGTCAAATAGGCATTGACTGTCAAGGAAGCATAGATTGGATACGAATAACTGGAAGTCACGAATTTCAAATAAGTATTGTTAAAGTGCTTGTGGTCGACATAACGGTCTTGGCCCTTTAAATGACTGTCTTTTTTCAATATTTGCGATGTTTGCGCCAGACCTGCTTGTTGCTTGTGCAACGACTGCGTCATCAAAATACCAGGGTCATCAGGACCGTATTCCAGTTCCAAGGGCGACAAGTGTTTCATGATTGGTACGAACTGTTCAAAGCCACCCCAAGCACAGTCGAAGAGAATGTAGTCGCACAATTTACCAATTTTGTCGATGATCCATTTAGCATCGTAGAAAACCCCATCGTATGTTTCCAATTGAACGATGGCCAATCGGAATGGTCGTTTAGCTTGAGCTTTTTTAGGATCAACTTTGGCAATTTCAGCTCGAATGCTTTTTTCATCCAAAGCTTCAGGATTCATCTCGCCAATCAAGCCTAAGGCGTTACGGTCAGTAGGAATGTAAACTGGCTTGGCTCCACTCATAACTAAAGCACTGTTGTAGAGTGATTTGTGATTGTTTCGGTCAAATAAGACCAAATCGTCTTGAGCTAACAGAGCACTGGCACAGATTGAATTGGAACTCGTTGTTCCGTTAGTACAGAAGTAAACTTTATCGGCATTGTATGTTTCAGCGGCCTTTTGTTCAGCAGTCAAAGGTGTTCCACCGTGAGTCATCGTATCGCCCAATTCATCGACCGTATCACTCGTATCGGCAAACATCAAATTCTTACCGAAGAAACGGTTGAAGACAACGCCGGCTGGATGCTTTTCATAATATTGACCGTTATGGTGTCCGGGTGTCGTAAAACTGATTGGTCGATCCTCAGCAAAATTGACTAGGTCCGTCAAAAAGCCTGGTACCATTTGATCACGATATTCGTTGGCTTTATTTATGATATTAGCTTGCTCTTTTTGAGAAATAGCCGTATCACTAACTTGAATAATAGGAATGCCAAGTCCTGATGTTCGTTGTAGATTTTGTGCATGTTGCAAATTGGCCGAGTCGTTGGTACTCAATACGATGGCAGCCAATTCTGCGATATCAGTCTTTTCTGTAAATGGAACAATGTCCCAATCCGTTAAAGACTGAATTTTCACATCATTACCAATGGCAATTTTCAGAAAATTCATAATTTCCCCCTATTTTTTAAAATGTTTTCAAAAAAGTATTGCAAATGATATATAAATCCCTATAATTTTCTGGGTATGTTTTTTTTATATTCGCAATAACTATTATGAATAAAATATTACGGCATTGATTATATATACATATTGAGGTTATAAACAAGTGAAATTAAATAGTTCTCTGTTAACATTAAAACCTCCAAATGCTTAAAGCTTGATACATCAAGACTTTTAGACATTTAAGGGGAAAATAAACTTGGAAACTCTCGAACCGAACCAAAAACATTATATGAGCTGGCCGGTCATTGCTTTGATCGACTTCGTTACAATTATCAGTTTTGAAAATATCTTCTATCCATTCCAAAACCAAGGACTATCCGTTGTTATTTCATGGATCTTCCTACTTTTTGCATATGTTATTCCTTATGCATTGATTTCTAGTCAAATGAGTTTGACCTTTGATAACCAAGCCGGGGGGCTGGCTTCATGGGTCCGTCACAGTAGTAATGATACTTTAGGCTACTGGACTTCTTGGATGTATTGGGTCCAAAGTGTGCCTTACATCGTCGACGTTTCAAACTCCGTTATCGTCTCCTTCAGTTGGATGTTCTTAGGTAACAACACTTTAGATAAAAGAATGTCGACCTTCTGGTTCGGTATTTTAACTTTCATCATTATTTTATTATTTATTCTGCTAGAAAATGTTATCAAGAATTCTCTAGAAATCCTTTCACTTATCGGTGGAGGGGCAATGTTCATCATGTCAGCGCTCTTCGTTTTGCTTGCAGGATACGCTGTACTTCATGGTCACCATATCGCTACTCAACCTTTCAACTGGGGTGCTTTCAAACCCTCGTTTAGTCTGAAATACTTCTCAACAACGGGGCTTTTGATCTTCGCCATGTCCGGTGCTGAATTGGCTGCTCCATACGTAGTCCAAATGCGCGACCCTAAGCACGAATTTCCTAAAGCTATGTGGCTACTTGCTATCATGACTGGTTTCTTAACTATCTTTGGTACATTAGCTTTGGCAATGTTCTTCAATGCCAATCATATTCCACACGATTTCAAGATGAACGGACCTTACTATGCTTTCCAACTATTAGGTAACAGCTTGGGTGTTGGTAAATTATTGATGTACATCTTCGCTGTCGTTCAAGCAATCTTTATGATGGCTCAATTAGCTGTCCTACTTGATGCTTCAAGTCGGGTCTTTGCCGGTGATGTTGCTGATAAATTCATGCCTAAATGGCTCACTAAGACTAACAAAAATGGCCGTCCGATCCACAGTTACACAATGACTACTGGTTTGAGTTTGTTCCTATTATTGCTAACTGGTACTTTGCCAAATATCAATACGATTTATAACTGGTTGTTAAACATCAACGGTATCATCTCACCATATAAGACTTGTTGGGTCTTCTTCGCTTTCGTTGCTATGCGTTGGAATCAAGACAAGTTCCACTCAGATTATACTTTCATCAAAAACCGGACTGGTGCCTTACTTGTCGGTGGCTGGTGTCTAGCATTTACTTTCATCTGTGCTACTTTGGGATTCATCCCTCAAGAAGCTAAATTCGGTACAGGTGCCTTCAATCACCAATTATTATTGAACTTCATTACTGTTATCGTCTTGTTTGGACTTGGTTTTGTAATGCCATGGCTACGCAAACGTGAACAAAGACGTGAAGGTTTGATCGATTAATTATTGTAGAAAAAGCCCCAATATTCATAATGCGGTTCTTTTTCAAGTTTGGTCGTTCACTGCCGTCTTCCATGAAATTCTGGTGGACGCTGGAACGCAGTGAGAGCAACTTAGAGCCAATTACAATTCAAATTGTCTCTAAGCTTGTCTGTCTCTAACCTGGCAAAGGACGCCAGCCAAGAGACTACCACGGCTGAGCATCCACCAGAATTCCATTCCAGACTAAACGGTTTTTTATTTGTTTTACATTAGTAGTGTTAAAATTTTAAATTTAATGATTCGATATTTTATTTACGATAATACTAAAGATAGGTCATCCAGCAGATTTTGGATGGCCTATTAGTATATCTAAATAATTGTATGTAACCAAACTTAAAAAAGAACCATAATGCGAATATTGAGGCTTTTTTACTACTACTCAGAAGTTGACCGATTTACTCTGATCTCTAGTCTTTGATTTCATTATATTTATAATATTTGTAAGCATTTTTGTTACAATAACCATAATATTAACAAACGAATTTTTTTATTGATTCTTTTGGGGGAAATTATAATGAATCGATATAATATCTTGAAAAAATTTTTACCGGTCTTCTTCTTACTTTTGCTAACTTTTCTTATTGGATCGGTCAAATCCGTCCAAGCTGCTACTATCGGTCCAAATGACTTTGGCGATGGTATTAGTAACTGGTCATCTTACGGTTCCAATCCATCAGCTCAAGTTACAACTATGCCGATGGCTCCTTACAGTACTTTAGGGGTGGGCTATTCCTTTGGTTTAGCTGCCAATAACAAGGGTGTCGTCCCCAACAATGGTCAATCGGCTTCCGATACAGACTTTCTCAAGCCCACTGTGGTTTCTGGTGGGAATAACTCTCACTTCTCAAAGATGAATGAATTCATCAACGACAATGGCAGTTATATCAATGCCCTCTTTCAAGGTAGCATTACTTCCAATCCTACCGAGGGAGTTTCTTTTACCTCACCCGATTTTATGATTGCTCCAGCCAACAGTACCTCTACTGCCGTTACATCCGCTAACTTTTCCCTTCTGGGGACTACATTTAGTGGTAATTATAATTACGGTTTAACTAATAAGAAATATTACGTTGCCAAAATGGGTACCGACCCTCAAGGTAACGCTCGCTATGCTTACAAAATCGTTGGTGACTTCAAACGTACCAATACTTCCAATTACGATAATGGTACTTTCGATTTGCAAGCTGAGATTCTTTTAAGACCATCCCCTACGAACGCCGCTATCGTTCAAAGAGAATTGTATTTACACAACGCCACATCCGCTAGTCAAAACTTTGTCATCCTCTTCGGCGAAGATACCAACATGGTCAATGGTAGTAGTTTGCCTGATAACGTTGACGTTAGAGATCTCGGTAACAAGCGTGGTCTCTATATCGAAAGTGGGTATTACAACGGCCACAATTACCGACTCTACGTTACGAATGAAACCCCTGATGGCTTTACCTCCTACTCCGGTCAGTTGAGAGGTGGCAACAATAATGATAATTGGGCCAGTGGTTTTACTGATGGAAAAGTTACCGGTACTGGAGCTGAAACTAGCAATAATGACTTTGGTGCTCTTTTGACGCCAAAACTTGGAAATACTATTTATACACTCAAGTGGAATCCCACTAACTTAGCTCCTGGAGCAACCTCGCATTACAGCTCAACTTTTGGTGTCGTTGCTAGTCCAATGTCTATTCCCACGCCTACTAAAACTTACGTCAACGAATCGCGTTCTGACGGAACTAATCAAGTTAATGATAAATTGAAATTCACCTTAAAAATGATCAACAACGGTTATGGTGCTCAATGGAATTACACTAAATTAGTCGACCAGATTCCTGAAGGCCTTCAAATCGATCCTAATTCCATTACCCAATCAAACAACGGTGTCGCTGCTCCTAATCCTTTGCCTAGCGATTACGATGCCTCTACTAGAACGCTAACGATTTATCCCAACACCTCACTGACCGATCAGCAGTACACTACGATCACCTTTGAGGCCAATATTACTAAAGATGCTATTGATCACTTGGATGCTAACGGCAATTTAACTAATTCGGCTACCTTCACTGGTATCGATCAAAAAGTTGCCAATTCAACCAGTCACGATTACCCAGCTTCAGTTGATATTCCGGTACAAAAACCAAGTTTCTATTATACTTTCTCCAAACAAGTTAGAAATCTTGGTAAAGACGGAACTGACACCTCCGCGACTTATGAAGACAGTACTGATGCCAAAGTTGGCGATGTTGTTCAATACTTTATCGAATATAAAGTCAGCAGTGGCAGTAAAGATTCATTAGCTAGCGGATCCAAATTATCTGACGATTTTCCAACTGGAATTGTTCCCGAAGGAGGCTTCATGATCAAGGGTCCTAAAGATGACCAAGCCTACCATTATGGAAGTATGAATACCGGAATCAATCAAGTCGATCCAGGTGAGACTGTCACGGTTGAATTCAAGGCTAATGTCACCTCTGCAGCCGTCGGGGCAGTCACCAATGTAGCCAAAGTTACCGGCGGCACTTCCACTTCTGGCTTCAATCCGGGTGATATGGTCACTAACGGTGCCACTGTCAATGTGCAAAAGTCTAACGCCTTTACTAGTGTTCCTAAATTGATCGATTTTGGTTCCACTAACATGTATGGGAAAGCTAAAACGCTTGAGAACGTTAATACTGAAGGTGAATTGATCGTAACGCATCCCGATTCCAATCCTTTCAATGTCAGCGTTTCTTACGACAATGACAATACTGACGACCAAATGAAAAATCAAACTACCGGCAGTACGATTCCAACCGATGGTTCTGGATTGCTTTTCATCAAGCAGAGAACCAATTCTGCATCTGATTCTGGAACTTGGAAACCAATTTTGGCATCCGGTGTTCCTATTCAAACCGATAATTTTGCCGGCAACCAACAGGCTCTCAACCTCTCCGATTACGTCGGTGTAGGCGATTGGCAAATCAAACTTAGTCCCAACACTGAGGTTGGTAATTATAAAGGTACTTTGTCCTGGAACTTAGTTGAATCAGTGTGAGTTTTTAAATATTTATCTACAAAAATAGCTCTTAACCAATTTTTTTGGTTAAGAGCTATTTACTTACAATCGATTTTTACCAACTAAAACGGTTCTGTTAATAACAAAGGTAACTACAATCAGAGTGATAATAAGTATCCATCCTAGCAGATCAGTCGACACTTGTGTACTAAATCCCGTGTTGCTAAACATCGAGCTGAATAAATCCGAAATACTGTACGCTACGATTGGGAAAATAACATTATGTGTTTTCAAATAACTAATAGCAAAGACACTTCCGAGACAAAACGCATATATAACTTGAATTACAGTCTGAGTCACACTCTGATTTATGCTAATAATATTATAAAAATGAGCTAAAGCAAAAATCGTTGTCGTTAAATAAATTTTCCAGTAATCTAATTTAATCGAAGGTTTGAAAAACGAATCTAATAAGTGAAACGGAACAATCCTATACATAGTTTCTTCAAACAAACCAGTTGTTATTGCATCATATAGATAACTATTATGATAGCTAAATGAAGTAAAATCGTGATTCAAGATCAGCGTCAGTGACATAATCAGTAAAATTGAGATCATGCCAAATTTTGCTTGTCCTTTGCCTAAAATATTCTTGGATCCACTCACATATAAGTAAACCATCAAAGATAATGCCACGATTATTAATCTGAAATTATTAGCATCAGATAAACCTAAATGAAATATTTCTTCACCAATAAAACCACTAATTATTGACAATATGATATAAATAAAAATTATCGTCAGAATAGACTTTAATAAATTAAAAATTTGTTTTTTCATATTTATCTCCCTCAAATAAAAGAGACTTGCATAAGATTAGCAAGTCTCTTTTTTATATTACCAGAAATGCCACCATGGCTTTTGAGGCTTCGTAACTACTGTAACACGAGCTCCACCACCATTACTTGAGGCATATAAATATTTTTTCTGATTTTCATCACTATAATGCCACTCTATATAAAAAATACCTTCTTCAATATTTTCCCATTATTAAAGACGAATTTAGATTGTTTTTATTAACGTTTGACTTTTTGTATTAACGTTAGTTATTTAATATCTCTTTAACGTTAATATCCAAAAACCGACGATTATATTATTTTGAATACTATGCTTCTAATTAAGATATAGTAGGTCTTGTAAAGGTGACAAATCAAAAATATGTTATCTAATAGTGAAGGAAGTGACGTCTGATGATTTATTCATATTTGAAATTAGGTCCCAGAGATGGAGTCATGTTGGTTTCAGTTATTATTATGTTAGTTTTAACATTAGTTTTTAAATGGTCAGTATGGGAATTTTTGTTTTCTGTTGTTGCAGTCATAATTGCATTCTTAGCAGGAAACATGAAACCAGATAAGAAAAACGTACTTGCTTTCTTAAAAAGATAGTTATATGCGCAAAAACAATAACCAAAAAAGGATACCAAATTAAAGTGCAACACAAAAGTTAGACAAAATTAAATATTGTTAAGCTGCTAAG
>NZ_AZEZ01000013.1 GCF_001434275.1 Companilactobacillus mindensis DSM 14500
ATTTCACTACATGGTTACGAGGGAGAGCGGAGCGACCCCTCAGATAGTTTTTTGTGTCCAAAAGGGGTAAGGTATTTTTATGCCAAGTGGACTAATTATTAAGAAATAGTTATTTTTTGGGAAAGTGAGGTTTATAAAATGACAAATTTGGGTATAAATGCCATAATTACGCTTATAAGTCATGTTATATTTATATGGATCAGTTTTAATGCATTACAAGCAATCGATTGGAAAAAGATATATAACAAAACCAATCCTAAAATGTTACAATTACTTGTAGCGTTTATTGCAATCGCTCTTGGTTATACAGTAAGCTCTTTTTTTATGAGCATTTTTAGTTTGACTCAAAATATAGCCTTGCTTTTTAAATGATTCCAGGTTTTTGGAGGAGAATATTGTGCAACAAATAATCGTAAATGGACCTACGCAATTAAAAGGAACTGTCAGAATTGAAGGTGCAAAGAATGCTGCTTTACCGATTTTAGCAGCGACTATTTTAGCATCAAAAGGTAAGACATTTTTAACGAATATCCCTCCGTTGTCGGATGTAATCACGATGTCCAAAGTTCTGAAAGCTTTGAATGCCGATGTTTCTTATGACGAAATTGATGAAATTTTAACTGTTGATACAAGTGCCGGTACAACAACAACTGCTCCAGAAAATCTAGTCGACAAGATGCGTGCTTCAATCGTAGTATTGGGACCACTTTTGGCTAGAAACAAGGAAGCACACGTAGCAATGCCTGGTGGCTGTGCTATTGGTTCCAGACCAATCGATCTTCATCTCAAGGGTCTAGAAGCTATGGGCGCTAAGTTTACTCAAAACGGTGGCTATATCGATGCTACTACTGAGGGCCTACACGGAGCTAACATTTACTTGGACTTCCCAAGTGTGGGGGCTACTCAAAATATTATGATGGCCGCAACTTTAGCCGATGGCGAAACAATCATCGACAACGCCGCCAGAGAACCAGAAATCGTTGATCTTGCCAACGTATTGAGCAAGATGGGTGCCGATGTTATGGGTGCCGGTACTAACACTGTTAAGATCAATGGTGTTAAGAGTTTACATGGCTGTGAACATTCTATTATGCAAGATCGTATTGAGGCTGGTACTTTCATGGTCGCTGCGGCAGTAACTAACGGTGATATCTTCATCAAAGATGCCATCGCTGCTCACAATCGTCCTTTGATCTCTAAATTGATCGAAATGGGCGTTTCAATTGACGAAACTGACGAAGGTATTCGTGTGATTGGGACTAATCAATTGAAACCAGTTGACGTGAAGACTTTGCCACACCCTGGTTTCCCAACTGATATGCAAGCACAAATGACTTTAGCTCAACTATTGAGTGTCGGAACAACCGTTATGACGGAAACTGTCTTTGAAAACCGTTTCATGCACTTCCCCGAATTCGGTAAGATGAAGGCTGATTACAAGATCGAAGGTAATTCAGTTATCATGTTCGGTCCTGCTCAACTAAGTGGTGCTAATGTTGCTGCTACGGATTTACGTGCTGCTGCAGCACTCGTTTTGGCAGGATTAGTTGCTGAAGGCGAAACACGCGTTTCCAACCTTCAATATTTGGATCGTGGATATTATCATTTCACAGAAAAGTTAAGAAATTTAGGTGCTAAGATCAGACGTGTTTCAATCGATGAAAACGGTAGAGAAAGTTTAGTACTAAGCACAGTACCAAGTATTACCAAATTGGCTTAATTTAACTGAAGAAAGTGGAATTTCCACTTTCTTTTTTTTATTGGGAATTTAATGATTAGGCTGATTATGATATACTTCTTGTGTTTAAGTCTTGGAGGATATAGTATGTCGAAATATCTAGGAATTGATTTGGGTACAGCCAATGTACTTATTGATGTAAAAGGCGAGGGAATCGTTCTAAATGAACCTTCTGTCGTAGCAATTAATACGAATAATAATGATGTAGTCGCTGTCGGTAAAGATGCTTATTTAATGGTTGGTAGAACACCAGCAAATATTAAAGCTATCCGTCCACTAAAGGATGGAGTTATTGCTGACTTCGATATTACAGAAAAAATGTTGCAATATTTCATTGAAAAGTTGAATGTGGGAAGTCGTTTCTCTAAACCAACGATCATGATCTGTGCACCAACTAACGTTACCCCAGTTGAACAAAAGTCTATTATCGAAGCTGCTGAACAAGCCGGTGGCGGTAAAGTTTATCTTCAACTAGAACCAAAAGTAGCTGCAGTAGGTGCTGGACTCGATATCTTTAAACCACAAGGGAATATGGTTATTGATATTGGTGGTGGTACATCTGACATCGCCGTTATTTCAATGGGTGATATTGTTACAAGTAGTTCACTTCGTTTTGCCGGTGACAAAATGACTGGGGCTATTCAAGCTTATATCAAGCAACACCACAGTTTGATCATTGGTGAAAGAACTGCCGAACAGATCAAAATGGAGATCGGTTGTGTAATGGATGCTGATGAATCAAAGACATTCTCAGCTTCAGGTATCGATATCGTCTCTGGTTTGCCAAAAGAAATCACAACTAATGAAGTTGAGATCCAAGAGGCTCTAGCAGATGGCGTAGAACAAATTATTAGCGCCGCTAGGAACGTTTTGGAGCAAACACCTCCAGAACTATCCGGTGATATCATTGATCGCGGTATCATGCTTACAGGTGGTGGAGCATTGTTGAAGAATCTTGACAAATTATTGTCTGAAAAACTACAAGTTCCAGTACTCTTAACCGACAGTCCTTTGGATTCAGTTGCTTTAGGTACGGGTGTCTTGTTGGACAACATTGAAAAACATAAAAAATACTAGGATGAAAAATGAAAAGAGACTTTGGTAAAGAATATCGTCGAGATATTTTCAAAAAAATAGGTTGGATACTATTGTTAATGTTGATTTTCTTGCTGTTAGGTATGCTGATCGGCTCAGGCTTAGGTGGCTCCAATCCGCTAGCAGTTTTATGGCCGGGGACATGGATCCATATGTTTGATTTTCTAAAATAATATGCTCAAGAAAATTTTAATTGGAATCGTTAGATTCTATCAAAAATTCATTTCTCCAGTATTGCCACCAAGCTGTCGGTATTACCCAACGTGTTCAACTTATTTTATCGACGCGGTAAAAAAACACGGTGGAATTTTAGGCACAATTATGGGTTTGGCACGAATTTTACGTTGCAATCCCTTTGTTCGTGGTGGAGTTGATCCAGTGCCAGATAATTTCACCATTTTTAGAAATCCTCATCCAGAAAAATATGAAGATGAAATTATAGCAAAAAAATTTCATAACAAAGAATAGGGAAGATTTAATGGCTAATAGAAAAAAATCAATCGAAATTAATTTGAAAGATATCAGCAGTGATCCTGAAACATACGAACTTTGGGATCGCAAGAAGTATATCGGAACAATCAAAAAAGATGGTGAACGTTATCTTTCATACGTTGAAAGTAACCAAACACCATTTAAGTCAATCAAATTGGATGATGCAATCAATGAGTTGCTAATGCAATATAATCTACATAATCATTAGTAGGTGAAGATATGGATATAAGAGAAAATAGAAAACGAAATGATGTGGATTCGCGGATCGATTACGGAATCATCTTTTCCGTGATGATGCTTGCGATAATTGGTCTCTTGTCGATTTATGTTGCGACCATTCAAGATTCACAGAATCCGTTAAAAAATGTAGTTTCACAGGTGGCATGGTATGCTATCGGCGCGGTCATCATTGCTGTGATCATGCAGTTTGATGCGGAGCAGTTGTGGCAAGTGGCTAACTATGCTTATTATGGCGGATTAGCGTTGTTATTCTTAGTCCTGATCTTTTACAGTAGAGCTTACGCTGCCACGACTGGTGCTAAGAGTTGGTTTGCCGTTGGTTCTTTCACGTTCCAGCCATCTGAAGTAATGAAACCGGCATTTATATTGATGCTGGGAAAAGTAATTACGAATCACAATAGTTTGCACCGTACGCACACGATTAAAGGCGACTTTGCCTTATTAGGAAAGCTTTTCTTGTGGACGTTACCAGTTTTAGTACTATTGAAGCTTCAAAATGACTTTGGTACCATCTTGGTTTTCGTTGCCATCTTAGGAGGCATGATCCTAGTTTCTGGGATCAGTTGGCGAATACTGTTGCCGGCGTTTTTGATCGTAGCAGTCGTCGGTGGGACCGCGTTGTTGTTTGCTACAACTGACTGGGGACGTCAAGTTCTTGGTCACTTTGGTTTCAGATCCTACCAGTTTGCCCGAATCGACAGTTGGTTGAATCCTTCAGCGGATACGACTGAGAACGGGTATCAGATCTGGCAGAATATGAAGGCCATTGGTTCAGGTAAATTGTTTGGTAAAGGCTTTAACGTATCAAACGTTTATGTGCCAGTTCGTGAATCAGATATGATTTTCTCAGTTATCGGTGAAAACTTCGGATTTATCGGTTCCTGTGTTTTGATCTTGTTGTATTTCTTATTGATCTACCAAATGATTCAAGTAACTTTTGATACTAAGAACGAATTTTATGCCTATGTATCAACAGGTGTTATCATGATGATCTTGTTCCACGTGTTTGAAAATATCGGTATGAGCGTTGGTTTATTGCCTTTGACAGGTATTCCGTTACCGTTTATTTCGCAAGGTGGTTCAGCCTTATTAGGTAACATGATCGGAATCGGTTTAGTAATGTCGATGAGATTCCATCACAAGAGTTATATGTTTGAAAATGGTAGTGGTACTTTTACGCAAAGGTAGGCAATGATCTATGAGTGAAAAAGAGAATTATTTTTGGGTCGACAAGGGTAAAGAGACAACACGTATAGGGCTCACAAAAGAGGCTCAAGCAGCTTTAGGTGATGTCAAATATGTTGAATTACCTGATCTAAATTCTGAGATAAAAAAAGGTGATTCCAGTGGTGAGATCGAGGCTCAAAAGGCCGTGGTTGAGCTAGAATCGCCTGTTAGCGGGAAAATCGTTAAGGTGAACGATAAATTAAATGATAATCCTGAATTATTAAATAGTACCGAAAAAGACGCATGGTTCTTTGAAGTAAATAATTAAATTTTTAAAATTTATCTTTTTATTGTTGCTTATTTCTTGCAATATTTTTTAATAACTGTTTAAATTGTCCTTGTAATTAATAAATGAATGGGGATAGTTTAGAATGAAAATCTTAGGTGAAAAAATTCGCCATTACAGAAAACTCAGAGGCATTTCGCAATCTGAGTTAGCTGATGGTATTTGTACACAGGCAACTGTCAGCCTGATCGAAAAGAAAGACAAAATTCCAAGTATGGAAATCTTGGTTCGCATTTGTGAGAGACTGGGTATCACAATGAACCTCGTAATCGTCAATGACGATAGTCAAATTTATTCAATTATTAGCGACATAAAGAAATCATTCTATCAAGATGATTTTGATGGTATTAGTGATAAACTGGGTAAGCTTAAAAACATCAATGTCAATAATAAACAAGAAATCAAATTGATCCACTTCTTCAATGGTTTGATCGAATATGTCACAAGTAAGAATTATGACAAAGCCATTTTCGACTTTAACCGGGCAATGAACGTCAACATTGCTAACGTTGATATGTATGATATCTTGATCGATGTCTTCACAGCGAAAGCTTATATCAACAAGAAGTCAGTCGATGAAGCTAGAGTTTATTACAACCAAGCCAAAGACTTGATCAAATCTAGTTTGGATAAAATCGGCGACGAAAATTATCACGATAGCATCTTGATTTACGATAACATGGCTGATTTGTCATTGAAGTTGGATGACAACGAAAAAGCTATGGATTACGCCAACGAAGGTATCTTTATCGCTAGACGCGAACAAACGTTGTTCAAACTGGACGAGATGTACTGCTACTTGGCAGACGCTGGTACTCGTGAAGGTCAAAAGACTGACGAGGACTACATCAAAGCGTACGTAATTTCAAGCATCAGTGAGAATAAACCAGTATTTGAAAAATTAAAATCTAAAGTGAAAGATATGCATTTGAATATCTTTTAATTAAAAAATAATTTATTAAATTCCGTTAAAAGAGGGTCGACTCAGTGATGAGTTGATCCTCTTTTTTATGCAAAAAAAGCTGACCTCATGAATGAGATCAGCTTTTTAAGTGATTAATTATTTCTTCTTATTCTTGATAGTTTTGTTGTCCAAGTCAGTTCTAACAACTAGAACGTCACAAGCAGCTGTTCTAGTTACATATTCAGTAACTGAACCGATCAAGAGTCTTTCCATAGCATTGAGACCAGTGGCACCGATCATGATAAGATCAACGCCTAACTTTTTAGGGAACTCAGTAGCAATGATAGCTTTAGGAGCACCGTATTCGATACTGTAGTCGATATCTTCGAGACCAGCATCCTTAGCTGTTTTGACATAGCTCTTAACTGTTTCCTTGGCTTTTTCAGTAATTTGTTCAACCATTGTTGAATCGAAACTAGAAACGTTTTGGAAGGCTCTAGTATCAATAACGTGGATCAAGTGAATAGCAGCTTTGTTTCTTTTAGCTACTTCAACAGCTTTCTTAAATGCTAATTCAGCTTCAAATGAACCATCGATTGGTACGAGAATGTTTTTATATTGTTGTAACATAAGTATCACCCCGTTAATATAGTATTACTGCTTTTATAACTTTATTTTAGTTGATTTGGCCCAATAAATACAGTTAACAATGAAGATTTAGCGGATATTTGCCAAATAAATTGAAAAACTAGCGGCAATTAGACTTCCTAAGAGCAATGTGATGAAGTTTGCTTCTCTACTGCCGATGAAAGCGATAACGATTCCTAAGATCGAAACTAAGACTAATAATGCTGCTGTGAAACGCATGACATTTTTGAGAGTCATATTTTCGTCAGGGGAGTAGATCAAAAATTTTTTATTGCTGTGTGACCAAAGAATATAAGCTAAAGCTAGTAAAAAAAAAATGAAGAATATCATTAGAACTTTAATTATCATAATTATTCTGACTCCGTTTTGAATTCATTTTCCATTCGTGAATCTGTTGCATACGTAAATTTAAGGCTTGTTCATATTTACCAGTATCATTTGGTTGGTAATATTTTTGATTGATTAAATTATTAGGTAAATATTGCTGATCGACCCAAGCGTTAGGGTAATTGTGTGGGTATTTATAACTGACTCCGTGACCTAGTTTTTTGGCTCCTGAATAATGAGCATCTTTGAGATCGTCAGGAATTGAGTTAGCTTTGCCGTTTCTGACATCTTGCAGAGCAGAGTCGATAGCCACGACACCAGAATTTGATTTAGGACACAGGCAGAGATCGATCACAGCATCTGCCAAAGGAATCCTAGCTTCTGGCAAACCAACCATCTGAGCTACTTGAGCTGCTTGAACGGCTCGAGCACAAGCTTGTGGATTAGCTAAACCGACGTCCTCATAAGCGCAGACGATCAACCTTCTAATAGCTGAAGTCAAATCGCCAGCTTCAAGTAGTCGTGCCAAGTAGAGTAAAGCGGCGTTAGGATCGCTGCCACGGATCGATTTTTGGAAGGCCGACATGACATCGTAGTGACTGTCGCCATCTTTATCAGAAGAGATAGCTTTTTTCTGGACAGATTCTTCGATCGACTGCAAATCAATGTGGACTTGGCCATCTTTATTAGGTTCGGTTGATAAGACTGACAATTCCAGACCATTTAAAATGCTGCGCAGATCGCCATTGGTAGAACTAACTAATAAATTCAAGGCATCTTCGTCTAATTGAACATGATATTTACCCAAAACATTCTTATCGTCTTTCAAAGCACGCTGAACGGCTTTTTTAAGGTCATCGCTATCCAGAGGCTTTAATTCAAAAATTTGGACTCTTGAGCGAATAGCGGGGCTTATATTGATATATGGATTCTCAGTCGTTGCACCGATCAAAATAATCGAACCACTTTCTAACAGTGGTAGGAGAAAATCTTGTTTAGTTTTATCCAAACGATGGATCTCATCGAGCATCAAGACGACAGTGCCACTCATTTTGGCTTCTTCAGCAACGATCTGTAGATCCTTTTTGCTATCAGTGGCGGCATTGAGCATCCGAAAGGCATACTTAGTACTTCCGGCAATGGCACTGGCAATACTTGTCTTACCGATCCCCGGAGGACCATAAAGGATCATTGATGATAACATTTTGGCTTCGACCATTCGACGAATGATTTTGTGTGGACCAACTAAGTGCTGCTGACCAACAACTTCATCAATATTTGTTGGACGCATTCGATATGCTAATGGTTTTTGCATAGAACCTCCTATATAATTGATATGTATATTTTACAACAAAGGATTGAGGACATGTTTGATAAAAATGATTTTAAAGTTTTCAATGACGATACTTTGTCTGGTCGACTAGAATTGATCAAAACTACTTTGGACCCTAAATTTGAAGTTTTAGGTGAAAAACTCTTGTCGCGATTAGAACTTGAATATCGTCAGAAGTTCTTTTTAAAAATTGCCAAGCACCAACGTCGGACGAAAAATCCACCGCCAGATACATGGTTGGCAATCAATCAAGATAAAAAAGGTTACAAGAAGACGCCTCATTTGGAGTTTGGCCTTTGGCCGGATTGCTATTTTATAACTTTCAGTTTGTTGGCTGACATCAGAAATCGAACTAGTTATTATCCGGTATTAAAACAATATCAAAAACAAATCATAACTGAAGGCTGGGGCGTCTCCAACGATCACACTACCAGTATTCTCAAACCAGCTTCAGAATTTGAAGCAGTCATCGATCATTATGAAAAGGTCAAATCAAGTGATCTGGTGGTAGGCTTTGAACTTCCTAAAACTGATAGTAAAGTCTTAACAGGAGATTATGACCAATTCATCGAGGATAAATTTATGCAGTTGAGTAAGTACTTAGTATTGTTCAATCAAGCAGTCGTTGAATAAATTCTCATTATACAAAATGACTTTATAATATTATGCAATTTTCTATTGTTTTAAATATTATCTAAATTATAATGAAGTTAAATAATATAGGGATTAATTAAAAGGGATGATCAAGATGAAATGGTACAAATCAATTGAATTTTGGCTCGGTGTTTTAATTATGTTGGCTTTCTTCCAAATGTTCTTTGTCGAAACATTCAGCTTCATGTGGTGGAGCGGATTGATTTCTAGCATTGTTGGAATGTTGCTTCTCTTTAATGTCTTTGGAAAATTGAATATTAAGTAACTAGAGAATGTAAAATACCTCTGATTCAGCATTTGGATCAGAGGTATTTTTGGTGCAAAAAAAATACATCCACCAAAGAGTGAATGTATTTTTGACAAAATATTAAAGGATTTGGTTGTAGTATTCAACAACTAGTGATTCATCAATATTTGGTTCTAGTTCGTCACGTTCTGGGTTACGTACTAGTGAACCAGTCAATGTGTTGTCATCGAAAGTAACGAAACCAGGACGACCAACAACGTTTTCTAGGTTATCTTTAACGATAGCTAAGTCTTTTGACTTGTCACGAAGGCTGATCTTTTGACCAACTTTAACTTCGTATGAAGGGATATCAACACGTTTGCCATCAACAGTGATGTGACCGTGGTTTACAAGTTGACGAGCTTGTGGACGTGAACTTGCAAGACCCAAACGGTAAACCATGTTATCCAATCTTGTTTCAAGAAGAACCATCAAGTTGAAACCGTGAAGACCTTCCATCTTACCGGCACGGTTGAACAAGTTACGGAATTGACGTTCGTTAACATCATACATGAAACGTAACTTTTGCTTTTCAGCTAATTGTTGACCGTATTCTGAAACCTTACGACGACCACCATTAGGACCGTGTTGGCCTGGGGCGTAGTTTCTACGGGCGATTTCTTTACCTGTACCTGAAAGTGAAATTCCTAGACGACGTGATAATTTCCAACGTGGGCCTGTATATCTTGACATAAATAAATTCCTCCAAAATGTTTGTTGGAGTAAAATAATTAACTGGAGCTTAGCATTCGTGCAGTTATCGTTACAGTCTTCGCCTTGTGCAGCCACAGGTTACTAGATGAACTAACTCGTCGATAAATGTTGACGTTCTTGCCGCTCTTTGCTGCATATTTTACACGAAAGCTAGTATACCGTGATAAGTAGCCAATGTCAAAACTATTTTTTAAAGCCAATAGTTAAAACTTTATTATGAAAAGTAGACAGCGATAATAATGGGACTAATATTTGTTATAATTTTTGTAAGATAAGACTGAATCGTCATTAGGGGTGTAAATGTGTTTGTAATTATTATTGGAATAATCTTAATCATTCTGTTCTTCTTATGGTACATGTGGTTCTTGCAAAAAAGAAATGCGGGAACTCTCAACAAATACAAGGATCGAACAGACGAGTTAAAAAAGGCTCAACTAGACGACAAAATTGAAAAACTAGAAAAGATGAAACTATCTGGTGCCAGTGATGACCGTTTTAACCAATTAAAGGTGGCCTATCACAAACAGACTGACGATATTTTTTCGGATATTTTGACGGAGATCAGAAGTGCTGAGTATAAGAATACTGAATTTAAAGTGTTCAGTTCAGCCAATGAATTGAAAAAGGTAAATACAGAATTAAATGATTTTGAAAAACAAATCACGGAAGTTTCGCAAGGCTTTGAGGAGCTGTTGGCCAGTAACGAACTGAATGCGACTCACAGCGAAGAGTTGCAACATCGATATCAAACTTTACGTAAACAAGTTTTGACGCAATCATTCAGTTATGGTCCGGCGACCGATAAATTGGAAGATGAATTGTCCGAAATTGCTAACTTATTAGATAAGGAAAAGCAGTTGACAAACAAAGGTGATCACATTGAGGCTAGTCAATGCTTGGACGATGTCCGATTGAAACTTGGTCTGATCACCGACCAGTTGAAGATCATTGAACCTTTATATCACGATTTGAATGAAGTATTTCCAGGTCAAATTGATGAGATCAAGTTTGTCTATCAAAAATTAGATAAACAACAATTTCAATTTACCGACGATATTGAACAGTTGATTGCTGACGTTCAAAAGAAGATCGAAGAGTCAAGCAAAAAGCTAGGTGAAATGAACTTTGATGCCGTCAACACTAATAATGAAGATATCAAACAACGGATCGATGATTTATACGAAACTTTGACTTTGGAGATCGATGGCAAACGGGATGTTTTGAAAGATCAAAAGCCAGTTCTTGACTATATCAACCATGCAACTTTCCAACACAACCGCCTGGATAAACGGATTCAAAAACTCGAAGAGAGTTATATTTTAACTGATAAAACTACAAGTACTTTCCAAACTAACATTCAAACGCTCAAGGATATTCGCCGTGAATACGATGCCGATATTCAAAGCATTGCCGATAAAAAGGTTATCTTCTCGCAAGTTAAGAATGATTTTAAGGAAATTGTCAGACAACTCGATGAGATCGAGAGCAGCGAGAAGAATATCAACGATGATTTGAACCAAATGCTTTCGAGTGAACAAATTGCTCGTAACAGCGTTGAAGAATATGCTAAGCGTTTGGAGATTCAAAAGAAAATGATGGAACAGCTTCGTTTGAATGGTTTACCTGATGACTATTTGGATTATTTCTACATGGTTTATGACGAGATCAACAAGTTATACGATGAATTAGACGCCGATAGAATTAATATGGAAGATATCAGCAAACAAGTTATCGTTACTCAAGAAGATTTGGACAATTTAGTTGAGAAAACTAGCAAATTGAAATACAATGTTGCCTTAGCTGAGAAGTTATTGCAATATGCTAACCGCTACGCAGGCAAAGATGAAGCCTTCAAAGAACAATTGGATAAATCACGTTCATTGTTCGATGATGAGTATGATTATGATGAGTCAGTCAACGTGATCTCTAAGGCTTTGGAAGAAGTTGAAGCCGGTTCAGTCGACCGAATCAAAGAAACAATCAATTCATAAAATTCATAATATTTCAAAAGTACGTTCAAAGTGTGTTAAATTATAATAGATAAAAATTTGGGCCTTTCGAGGCCTTTTTATTTTGGGTGAGGCAAAAATGATATATTTTGATAATAGTGCAACAACTAAAGTTAATGATTCAGTTCTAAAAACTTACAATGCTGCTAGTCAAGATTACTTCGGTAATCCATCTAGTTTGCATAAGTTGGGATTGAAAGCTTACGAGTTATTGGAAACATCTCGTAAACAAATTGCAAATTTAATGGGATTCAAACAAGATGAAGTTGTCTTTACCAGCGGTGGTACTGAGGGTAACAACTGGATCATCAAAGGGACTGCTTTTAAGAAACGTGAATTCGGAAAGCACATCATTACTACTTCGATCGAGCATCCTTCAATTATGAATACGATGCACCAACTAGAAGAACTTGGTTTTGAAGTGACTTATTTACCAGTTGATAAAACTGGCCACATTAGTGCCGAAGATTTGAAAAATGCTATTCGAGACGATACGATTCTAGTTTCAACTATGGCAGTCAACAATGAAATCGGTGCTATCCAACCAATCCATGAGATTGCTAAGGTATTGAAGGATTATCCTAACATCAGTTATCACGTTGATGCCGTTCAAGCTATTGGTAAGAACTTGCAATCTAAGTTCATTGATCCTCGTGTCGACTTCTATACTTTCTCAGGTCACAAGTTCCATGCACCACGTGGAATCGGCTTTATTTATATGAAGGAAGGCAAGCAGCTTGAACCATTGATGGCTGGTGGTGGCCAAGAATCTGGCCTTCGCAGTGGAACTGAAAATACCCCTGCAATTGCTGGTATGGCTAAAGCAATTCGTCTCTTAAAAGAGAATGAGGCAGACAAAGCAGACAAGATGGAACAATTAAAAGAAAAATTAGTTCGCCACTTGGAAACTTTGGACAATGTACATATCTTCTCTAAGATCGGTGACGATTTTGCTCCACACATTATTTGTTTTACGATCGATGGCGTTCGTGGCGAAACTGTCGTGCATACTTTTGAGGAACGTGATATTTACATTTCAACTACCAGTGCTTGTTCTTCTAAAAAAGGACTAGAATCCGGTACATTGAAGGCTATGAATATTCAAGAAAAAGTTGCAACTAGTGCTGTTCGGGTCAGCTTAGATGAAAGTAACACCGAAAAAGAAATGGATGAATTTATTAAGAACTTGGATGAGATTCACGATCACTTCCAAATTTTGAATTAGGAGATTTAAATGGAATATACTGAAATTATGGTTCGTTACGGCGAACTATCAACAAAGGGTAAGAACCGCAAGAGCTTCATCGACCGTTTGCACGGTAATGTTGCTAAGGTTTTGAAAGATTACCCAGATTTAAGAATGCAACCACATCGTGATCGCTTGCACATCAAGTTAAACGGCGTCGATGCTAAGCCGGTTATGGAAAAACTCAAGAATGTCTTTGGTATTCAAACCTTCTCATTGAGTGTTAAAGTTTCACGTGACTTTGAAGATGTTAAGAAAAAGGCCGTTGAAATGATGCACGAAGCTTACAAGTCAGGCATGAGTTTCAAAGTGGGTACTAAAAGATCAGATCACAACTATCCACTAGATACTAACCAAGTCAACTTGCAATTAGGGGATGCTATCTGTGATGCTTTTCCCGGTATCGATGTTGAAATGAAGAAACCAGATATCAAGATCTCTGTTGAAGTTAGACAAGATGGCATTTATTTATCATATCTGACTGTCAAAGGTGCCGGTGGACTTCCTGTTGGTACAGCTGGAAAAGCTATGTTGATGCTTTCTGGTGGTATCGATTCACCAGTTGCTGGTTATTTGGCTATGAAGCGTGGAGTAGATATTGAAATGGTCCACTTCTTCAGTCCTCCATACACTTCTGAACAAGCCTTGAACAAAGCTAAGGAATTGACTTCAAAATTGACTGCCTTTGGTGGCAATATCAAATTTATCGAAGTGCCATTTGCTGAAATTCAAGAGACTATCAAAGCCGGTGTTCCTGAAGGCTACTTGATGACGATCCAACGTCGTTTCATGTTGAGATTGACTGATATGATTCGTGAAAAAGAACACGGTTTGGCTATCTTTAACGGTGAGGCTGTTGGTCAAGTTGCTTCACAAACGCTCGAGAGCATGGCAGCTATCAATGATGTAACAACAACGCCGATTTTACGTCCTGTTGCTACAATGGATAAGACGGAAATCATTCGTTTGGCTGAAAAAATCGACACATTCAATTTGTCTATTCAACCATTTGAAGATTGCTGTACAGTCTTTGCTCCACCAGCACCTAAGACACGTCCCAATATCGAAAAGACACGTAAGTTCGAAAGTTCGCTTGATATCGATGGTTTGTTAGAACGTGCGATGAATGGTATTAAGATCACAACGATTGAACATGGTGACAAGTTCATGGAAAATGATCAAGAAAACATTAATAGTTTGCTATAAAATTAATTGACGTATATGGATTTATGATTTATTATCAATTTATCAGCTTTGATCAGGAGTGTTATTTAGCAAGATTTCAGAGAAGGCATGTTGTTGAGAATTGCCCAGTCGAACTTTTTAACTGTTACCTGTGAGCTATCATTTTAAATGATCGGGCCACCGTTATCTGTTGAGTGAAGAGTTAGCAATAACTCTTAATTTAGGTGGTACCGCGAGAGTCTTCGTCCTATTTGGGATGAGGGCTCTTTTTTTACAATTTCTTAGCGGTTTTACCGCTTAGAAATTGTTATGGGGTCGCTTCAGCGACCGTATTCCATGGTTTAGGTTTTTGAACTAAAGCTATTACCACCACAACGGGTCCCATCATTTAAAATTCAACCATCAAACAAGCATCATAAAAAAGGAGAACAAACAATGAGAGAAATCGACATGGATACGAAATACAATCCACAAGAAGTCGAAGAAGGTCGTTACCAAACTTGGTTAGACGATGATGATTTCAAACCTTCTGGCGACAAGAAAGCAAAACCTTATTCAATCGTTATCCCACCACCAAATGTTACTGGTAAGTTGCACATGGGTCACGCTTGGGATACTACTATTCAAGATACTTTGATCCGTTACAAACGTATGCAAGGTTTCGATACTTTGTATCTACCTGGTATGGATCATGCCGGAATTGCTACTCAAGCTAAAGTTGAAGCAAAATTACGTGAACAAGGCATTACTAGATATGACCTTGGCCGTGAAAAGTTTGTTCAAGAAGTTTGGAACTGGAAAGATGAATTTGCCAAGATCATCAAGTCACAATGGGGTAAATTAGGTTTATCGCTTGATTACTCACGTGAAAGATTCACTCTTGATGAAGGTCTGTCAAAGGCCGTTCGTAAAGTCTTCGTTCAAATGTATAACGAAGGTTTGATCTACCGTGGCGAATACATTATCAACTGGGATCCACAACTACAAACTGCTTTGTCAGATATCGAAGTTATCCACAAGGATGACCAAGGTGCTTTCTATCATGTTAAGTACCCATATGCTGATGGTTCTGGTTTCATTGAAATTGCCACAACACGTCCAGAAACAATGTTCGGTGATGTGGCCGTAGCGGTTGCTCCTGATGACGAACGTTACAAAGACATCGTTGGTAAAGAAATTATCGTGCCATTAGTTGATCGTAAGATTCCAATTATTGCTGACCACTATGTTGATAAGGACTTTGGTACTGGTATGGTTAAGATCACACCAGCCCATGACCCTAACGATTTTGCGGTTGGTAACAGACATGATCTTAAACGTATCAACACAATGAATGCTGACGGTACTATGAATGAGAATGCCGGCAAGTATAACGGTATGGATCGTTTTGAAGCTCGTAAAGCCATTGTTAAGGACTTGCAAGATGACGGCGATATGATTAAGATCGAACCTTATGTTCACAGTGTTGGCCACTCAGAACGTTCCGGCGTTCAAGTTGAACCAAGACTTTCAACTCAATGGTTCGTTAAGATGAAACCATTAGCTGAAATGGTTCTAAAGAATCAAAAGAGTGACAACAAGGTCAACTTTGTACCAGATCGTTTCGAAAATACCTTTACACAATGGATGGAAAACATTCACGATTGGGTTATTTCACGTCAACTTTGGTGGGGACACCAAATTCCAGCTTGGTACAACAAACAAACTGGTGAAACTTACGTTGGTGAAGAAGCTCCTAAGGATATTGAAAACTGGGAACAAGATAAAGATGTGCTTGATACATGGTTCTCAAGTGCTTTATGGCCATTTTCAACTATGGGTTGGCCTGATGAAGATTCAGAAGACTACAAGCGTTACTTCCCAACAGATACTTTAGTTACTGGTTATGACATCATTCCATTCTGGGTTTCAAGAATGATTTTCCAAAGTTTGAAATTCACTGGTAAAAAACCATTTGAAAACACAGTTATTCATGGTTTGATGCGAGACTCACAAGGTCGCAAGATGAGTAAGTCACTTGGTAATGGTATCGATCCGATGGACGTGATCAAGAAGTATGGTGCCGATGCACTTCGTTGGTTCACAATGAACGGAACAACTCCTGGCCAAGACACACGTTTCAGTTATGACAAGATGGATGCTTCATGGAACTTCATCAACAAGATCTGGAATGCTTCACGTTATGTTATCATGAACCTTGACGACGATACTCCAGCAATGGACGATTTGTCACAAGTAACATCATATGATCTGTCAGATAAATGGATCTTGGCTAAATTGAACGATGCTGTTAAAGATATCAATGAAAAGATGGACAAGTTTGAATTTGGTGAAGTTGAACGTACGATCTACAACTTTATCTGGAACGATTTCTGTGACTGGTATATCGAAATGAGTAAGGCAACTCTTACTGGTGACGATGAAGCTGCCAAGAAGCAAAAGAAGATGATCTTGACTTATGTGCTTGACCAAACTCTACGCTTATTGCACCCAATCATGCCTTTCGTTACTGAAAAGATTTGGCTAACAATGCCACACAATGGCAAGACAATCATGCATGCTAAGTATCCTGAGTATCATGCTGACTTGGACGACGCTGATGCTGTGGACCAAATGGACGTCTTGATCGACTTGATCAAATCATCCAGAAAGATCCGTGTCGAAGCAAACGCTCCAATGTCAAATGCCGTTGATATCATGATCAAGCCACAAGATGACAAGATCAAAGATATTATTTTGAACAACAAGGAATACATCGACCGCTTCATGCATCCAAAGGACTTGCAAGTTGCCACTGATATCAAAGCACCAGCTTTGGCTATGACAGCTGTTACAACGAGTGCAGAACTTTACGTTCCATTGGCAGAATTGATCGATCTTGATGAAGAAATTGCTCGTCAAAATGAAGAAGTTAAAAAATTGGATAAAGAAATCATGCGGATAGACAAGAAATTGTCAAATCAAGGTTTCGTTGCTAAAGCACCTGAAAAGGTCGTTAATGAGCAAAAAGAAAAATTAGCTGACTACAAGTCACGTCAAGCTAAAGTCCAACAAAGAATTCAACAATTAAAAGACAACAAATAATATTTGTGTATATAATGACAGGGGGTTGGCATTCGTCCAACCTCCTTTTCTTTAATAAAAAATGGAGCGATAAAATTGTTAGAAAATTATCAAGATGCAGTGAACTATATTCATTCATTGCCTAAATTTCATAGAACTAATAATTTGGATAGGATCAAAGAGGCTCTGCATATTTTGGACGATCCACAAAACAGTTACGAAACGATCCATATTACTGGAACTAATGGTAAAGGTACGACGACTAACTTTTTGGCTAACTTGTTAGAAGGAACTGGTAAAAGAGTAGGGATGTTTACGTCTCCTTTTATCAAGGAATTTAATGAACGGATTCAAATCAATCATCAATATATTTCTAACAAGGATCTAGTGGAAGCGGTCAATTTTATCAAAGACAAAATTGGTACGATCGAATTGGCAGAATTTGAATTTGTCACGGTCTTAGGATTCTTCTACTTTCGTGGGCGAGTCGATGTGGCGGTTATTGAAGCTGGCATTGGCGCTAAACACGATAAGACTAACGTGATCACTCCAGAAGAATCGATCATTACCTCGATCGATTTGGACCATGAAAAATTGATTGGCCCAACGATCCAAGATATCGCCAAAGAAAAGTCAGGAATCATTAAACCAACTAAACCAATTATCACTGGTAAGTTGCACGAGTCAGTTCGAGGAATCGTACAGCAAGCTGCTGAGCAACAAAATAGTCCAATTTTTGAGTTTGGCAAAAATTTTGGTATAAAAAATTATAAAAATAATGATTTTAGTTTATCGTTTACATACTATGATGATAAAGTAGACATTGAGGGGATTCATTGCCAAGGTTTTGAGGAAACTACCGCAATGAATGCTTCAATCGCAATCAAGACATTCATTTGCTATCAAAAAACTCATAATTTAGAAATCTCCACTGATTCGATCAAGGCAAGTTTGGATACAAAACAGTTGCCTGGTCGAGCTCAGATCGTCCAACAAAAACCGCTGATCTTGATGGACGGAGCACATAATATTTCAGCAATTTACAATTTAATTAATTCTTTAACAAAAAACTATGAAAATAAGGATATAATTGTTTTGTATGCTGGAATGAAAGATAAGGATCGTCATGAGATTTTAGAAGAATTAGCGCCAAAAACTAAACATGTTTATATCACAACACTTGATATGGCACGTTCGGCTAAGGCTGATGATTACAATTTAGCTTTGTATGACAATGTTTCTTTCATTGAAAATTATCATGCGGAGTTACAGAAAATTATCAGTCAGTTGACTGAAGGACAAATTCTTTTGATCACTGGGTCATTTTATCTAGTTTCAGATTTGGAGCATTATTTCTCGTAATTTGAGATATGATGATAAAATTAAGAGAAAAAATTTTAGCGTATGGTGTCAGCACCTTAAAAGATGAAGAGTTATTAGCCGTAATCATCGGAAACGGAACTAGAGAGTCTAAAGTTTCTGAAATAGCTAAAAAAATTATTTGTCAATCGAATAGTTTAAATTTGAGTTTGGAACAATTAATGTCGTTTAATGGTATTGGAGTGGCACAGGCTTGTAAAATCCTGGCTGCTGTTGAATTAGGTACGAGAAAGGTTCAATCTGATACTTTGTCTGAGACAATTGTTTCTGTAGATGATATCGGTCGGCATTTAATAAATAAAATTGGTGGTGCCCCACAGGAAAAGCTGGTAGCCGTTTATTTGAACAATAGCTACCATGTAATTGATGAACAAGTTATCTTCATTGGTACGGTCGATCAGGCGACAGTTCATCCACGAGATATTCTAAGAGAGGCAGTTAAGATGTCAGCGACGCAAGTTGTGGTCGCACACAATCATCCTAATGGTTCATTGATGTTCTCAAATGATGATCAAGAATTCAGTCTGCGTTTGAAAAAGTGTTGCCATTTAATAGGAATAAACTTAATCGATCATCTGATTATTACAAAAAAAACCTATTCTAGTTTAAAGTCTTTAAATTTAATTTAGGATATGATTTCGTCGTACTTTCATTCGGCGTTTTCTATGATATAATTTTGGGTAGCGTAAAATGTGGTGTGTACTTTAAAGGAGAGAAAATAAATTGTTTGGTATTGGATCAAAGAAACTCGGTATAGACTTGGGAACTGCAAATACTCTAGTTTATGCTGAAGGTAAAGGTATAGTTTTAAATGAACCTTCAGTTGTTGCAAAGAATAATAACACTGGAGAAATTGTTGCAGTCGGTTCAGATGCACGTGAAATGATCGGTCGTACACCAGGTAGTATTTCTGCAATTCGTCCAATGCGTGACGGTGTTATTGCTGACTACGACACAACAGCTGCTATGATGAAATATTTCATCGAAAAGACAGCTAACAATTCAAAGCCATCAGTAATGGTCTGTGTACCAAGTGGCGTTACTGAAGTTGAAAAGAGAGCTGTTATTGAAGCAACTCAACACGCGGGAGCTCGTGAAGCTTACGTTATCGAAGAACCTTTTGCAGCTGCTATTGGTGCTGGTCTTCCTGTTATGGATCCAACTGGTAACATGGTCGTTGATATTGGTGGTGGTACTACTGATGTAGCTACTATTTCATTGGGTGGTATCGTTTCATCACGTTCGATCCGTGTAGCCGGCGATAAGTTTGACGATTCAATTTCTGCATACATTAAGTCAAACTTTAACCTTCAAATTGGTGAAAGAACTGCTGAAGATGTTAAAATCCAAATTGGTTCTGCATCAATTGAAAAAGCAAAAGAAATCGAATCAATGCAAATTCGTGGCCGTGACCTTGTAACTGGTCTACCAAAGACAATTCAATTGACTGGGGTAGATATTGCAACTGCTATCCACGAAAACGTTGAAGAGATCATTGAAACAATTAAAGAAACTCTTGAGGAAACTTCTCCTGAAATTGCTGCCGATGTTATCGATCATGGTATCGTTCTTACTGGTGGTGGTGCTTTGTTACATCACTTGCCAGAAGTAATATCAGAAGCAACTGGAGTTCCTGTGTTCATTGCTCAAGACCCACTAGATTGTGTGGCTATCGGTACTGGAGAATCACTTAAAAATATCGATGTAATGCGTCGCCAAAAATAAGCGGGTTAATCCCGCTTTTTTTTATTTGATCTACTAGGAGGAAGCAATGCAAAAATTTTTTTCAAATAAAAAATTAATTATTTTGATGGTACTCATTATTGTTACTTTGGGCCTATTGGCGGTAACGGTTAATATCCGTGATAAAAAAAATACGCCACCAGTAGTCCAACAAGTTGGTAATGATGTCGTAAGCGTTGTTGGAGGAGTATTCGCATATCCAACTAATGCTGTTAAAAATGCTATCTCAGAATTTTCTGATTTGTACGATACATATTCTGAAAACAAACGTTTGAAGTCTAAGATTGGTGAATTGGCACAAAATCAGGCTAAGCTAGAAGTAGTTCAAGATGAAAATAAAAAATTAAAGCAAGAATTGAAATTGAATAGTACGTTGACTGATTATTCCACTGTCAATGCTTCTGTCTTGTCTCGCTCACCAAGTAGCTGGCAAAGCTATTTGACGATCAACCGTGGACAAACTAGCGGCATCAAGAAAAACATGCCAGTTATGTCTGGTAACGGTTTGATCGGTCGAATAGTTGAAGTTGACAAAGTCAGTTCAAAAGTTGAATTGATCTCGACTGACAACGAATTGAACGATAAGTTTGCGGCGGAAATTGCCGGAAGCAACAACAAGAATATCACTGGAGTTGTCAGTCGTTATGACAGTGCCTCGGGTGATCTAGTTATGGAAAACGTCAACTCAACTAAGGATATTAAAAAAGGCCAAAGCGTTATCACATCCGGTTTGGGTGGTTTGACACCTCGCGGATTATACATTGGTAAAGTTTATGGAATCAAAAAGGACAACTACGGTATGACTAACTCAGTTTATATCACGCCGGCAGCTGAACTGCGTAACTTTACTGTTGTAACAGTAATCAAGTCATCGGTTAGCGGTGAACGCTAATGAATATTAAAGCGCGTAAGATAGTTGGCCAAATATTATTCATTTTGTTGGCATTTTACCTTGACGGTTTAATGAAATGGGCCTTTTTGAATAATATGAATCGTGGTACGGTCGTCATTTTGCCACAGTTGATGTTAATGATGATCGTCATGCTGACTATGCGAATCGATAATAGAAGACAATTGATTTTCTATGGAATAGTTTTTGGAGTGCTTTATGACTCTTATTACTATGGAATCATTGGACTTTATACGGTGCTTTTGCCACTGTTGATGGTGGGAATCGACCATTTTAAATTTTTGCTAGTTAAAAATAATATGGGTTATGAATTATCTATTTATTTCTTGTCTTTGACATTCTTACAATCAGGGATCTACTTGTTAGAAAGATTGTTGCAACAGACAAGTGCGAGTGTTTTTGACTTTATCACATACACATTGGGACCAACTTTGCTCTGGAATATCGTAGTGCTCTTTATCCTTTATATTCCAATTGCTAACTTATCCGAGTGGTTGGTGAAGTATCGGAGGGATAATAAATGAGTGACATCATTTTAAAAGGTGATAAGAATGGTTTTTCCGTCATAATCGGCGTTAACGCCAATTATGTTGATGCGTTTAAAGAACTAAAAGAAATGATCATGCAACAAAACGTCAAGTCAACTAATGAAGATGATGATGTCATTAATTTTACGGTCAAAACAGGTAATCGTCTGTTGAACGATCAACAAAAAGACGATATTAGAGAATTATTCGAGAAGTATCCACAGTTAGAGCTCAAGGGGATTGAGACTGACGTTGAATCTAAAGATGAAGTCAACAAAGCGATGAAGAAGATTCAAACAACTGTTGAATCAGGCATCGTTCGTAGCGGTCAAAAATTGACTTATGAAGGCGATTTGATTTTTCTAGGTACACTTCATCGAGATGCACAGATCTGTGCCACAGGTTCGATTTATATTCTTGGGGAAGTCAATGGAGTGGTTCAAGCAGGTTATCCTAATAATACCAATGCGGCTATTTTGGGTAATTTACAAAATGTTGATCAATTGCGAATTGCTGATGTGATCGAAATCGTGACTGACGATAATCGCAAAGATTTTCAGAATGGCAAATTTGCTTTCATTGATGACATGCATTCGATCAGTTTGGAAAATCTGACAAATTATAAAGATAGATTAAATGATCTAAAGAAAAGGACCGGTTAACTATGGGGATATCAATAGTTGTAACTTCTGGAAAAGGTGGCGTTGGGAAAACGACCACAACTGCAAATGTTAGTACTGTTTTAGCCAGCCTTGGAAAAAAAGTCTGCATGGTCGATTTAGATATTGGCTTGAGAAATCTCGATGCAGTTATGGGGCTGACTAACCGGGTCGTTTACGATATCGTTGATGTCGCACAACATCGGGTAGTAGTTTCACAGGCTCTGGTACGTGATCCACGTTTTGAAGACAATCTTTATTTATTGGCAGCTTCACAGTTTGCGGATAAATATGTTTTAGATAAAGATTCTGTTGGCACGATCGTTGAAGAATTAAAACAACGTTTTGATTTTGTCATGATCGACTGTCCTGCTGGAATCGAATATGGTTTTCAAAATGCAGTTTCGATTGCCGATGGAGCCTTAGTAGTAACTAATCCAGAAGTTGCTTCTGTTAGTGATGCCGATCGGGTCGTAGGTATTTTAGAAAATATGAATATGCCGATAACACCACATTTGATCATCAACCGTATTCGTAAGAACATGATCAACAATGGGACTTCCATGCGGATTGATGATATTGTCAATCACTTAGGCATTCCTCTGTTGGGAATCGTGATCGATGAGGATCGGGTCATTTCAGCTTCTAATGCTGGCCAAACAGTGGCCTTCGATCGTGATAGTGATGCTGGTCGCAGCTATCAACATATTGCTAAACGAATGCTTGGTGAAAACATTCCACTAGACTTATCGGACGAAAGTACGAAAAAAGTGGGATTTTGGGGCAGAGTGTTTGGAAGACATTAGTCACTATGGTACAATTTTTTTGTAAATTGAATAAGTCAACACAGGGGGAGCCAGTCGGCTGAGAGTGAACTTCGTAGTTCAGACCCTTTAAACCTGTTATGTTAATACATGCGTAGGGATAGTGTTGTTCAAGCAAAAGCGCGAACTCTCTTGTGATGGCTAAAATCAGAAGGGAGTTTTTTTGTATGACGAATGTTAGAAATAATGATTTGATCATTTTGACTGAAGTAGCTTTGATCACTGCCTTAGCTCTGGTATTGTCGTTTGTACCACATTCCACTGGAGTCTCATCGATTGAATTCATGTATGGACTTATTCCCATGGCTATCTTTGCTTTGAGACGTGGTTTAAAAGCTGGTTTGATGGCGGGATTCGTTTGGGGCATTTTGGATCTGGTCTTACGTGGCTTTAGTAATGGTGGTTTCTTGAATCCTTTGCAAGGAATCGTAGAATATCCATTGGCCTTTGGGGTCGTTGGATTGATCGGTTTGGGTAGCGTTCAAGTAAAACAAGCCATCGAAAATGGTAAGAACGCTATCGGTTTGATCTTATTGTATTCATCGATCGGTTTCTTCGCTAAATACTTCTGTCACTTCATTGCTGGCGGTATTTACTGGGGAACATATGCGCCTAAAGGGATGAACCCTTGGATCTATTCTTTAGTTATCAACGGTGGTAGTTTCATTGCCAATATGATCATGCTGCTCGTTTTGGTAGTAGTGTTGAATCGAGTCTTTAAGCAATTAATTATCGTGAAAAATTAAACAAACAATCAAAAAGAGCTCTGAATATTGAATATTCAGGGCTCTTTTTAGTTATCTTATAAAAGTAATCAATTTTTAAATAAAACTCATGACTGCAGTAAGAATAACACCACCGACAGTGACTAAAATCATTAGCCAAACAACAATTTGAGTAATTTTTGTCAATGTACTTTTAGGCTTTTTATCATCCAAAACTTCCACCACCTAATTAATATATAGTGAAATGGTACTTCACAATTACAATTTATGCAATATTTGTAAACGTACATTTCGATAATTGGAAAATGTCCCCACCGCTAGATGTGTATAATTAGTAACTGCTTTCACATTTCTTGACAGATTGTCTAATATCGTGTGGTTAAAAGTGGGGAATTGTGGTAAATTAGGAAGTGTTAAAGAATTGAGGTGAGCTATCCGTGTTCATGGGTGAATTTCATCACACACTTGATAATAAAGGTAGGATTATCATACCTGCTAAGTTTAGAAAGTCACTGGGTGAAAGCTTTGTGATCACTCGTGGAATGGACGGCTGCTTGTTTGGTTATCCAATGTTGCAATGGGAAAAACTTGAGGCACAGTTGGATAAATTACCTTTAACCAAGAAGGATGCAAGAGCATTCACTCGGTTCTTTTATTCTGCCGCGGCAGAGGTAGAATTTGACAAACAAGGTCGGATCAATTTGTCGGCTTCGTTAGTCGGTTTTGCCAAATTGACAAAGAATTGTGTAATTGTTGGCGTCTCAGACCGTATTGAGATCTGGGATGAACAACGCTGGAACGAATTTAGCCAAGAGGCTGAAGATAATTTTGAAGAAATATCGGAGAAAATGACAGACTTTGACTTCTAATGTATATAAACATAAAACAGTACTTTTAAAAGAAACTATTGATGAAATAAATCCACATGATAATGGTATCTATGTCGACGCAACTTTTGGACGTGGTGGACACACCAAAGAACTATTGAGTCGAGTTCACAATAGTCACCTTTATGTTTTTGATCGAGACGAAGCTGCTATTGAGGTCGGTGAAAGTATTCAAAACAATGCCGAGATAATCGGTGATAACTCGTTAACTTTAATACGTGATAATTTTGAAAATATGCAAGCTCGTTTGAATGAACTTGGTGTAGAAAAGGTTGATGGCGTCGTATATGATTTGGGAGTTTCTTCTCCACAATTTGATGATGCCGTCAGAGGCTTTAGCTATAAAAAGGAAGCACGTCTGGATATGCGGATGGATCAGAGACAAGATCTTGATGCTGAAAAAATCGTTAATGATTGGTCATACAATGATTTAGTAAGTATTTTCTATAAATACAGTGATGAAAAATTTGCTAAACAAATTGCTCGTGCCATCGAACGTACTAGAGACGACCACCGGATCGAATCGACGTTGGAATTAGCTGATATTATTAAGAATGCTATTCCAGCTGCGGCAAGAAGAACTGGCGGCCACCCGGCTAAACGTGTTTTCCAAGCTATTAGAATTGCTGTAAATGATGAATTGGGTTCACTCGAAAGATCCCTTGAACAAGCAATCGATCTGTTGGCACCACAAGGCAGAATAAGCGTTATAACTTTTCAATCCAAAGAAGATCGAATTGTCAAACATATTTTTAAAGACAATTCGCATGTTGATGTACCAAGAGGTTTACCCGTTATTCCAGATGATATCAAACCGATCTTAAAGCAGATCACTAGGAAGCCTATCTTGCCTAATGATGATGAACTGTCTGACAATAATCGGGCTCATAGTGCCAAATTACGTGTCGTTGAAAAGATATAATGGAGAATTATTAATATGAGAGAAGAAAGTACTGCTAGAAATTTACAAGACTATCAAGAGGTTGCTCAACCCCAACCGGCTGTCCAAGCCGCTCCTAAAACACGCAGTGTCCCCCTGTCAAAATTCGAGACTTTTTCTATTGTTGGTCTCGGTCTATTGGCAATGGTGCTCATGGTTACTTTGGTGAGTATCAAAGTATCTATGACTTCTTCTCAAAATAAATTAGATAGTCTTACGACACAGATCACAAAGACCAATACAAGCAATGTTAATTTAAGACAAGAAATTTCTGAATTAACAAGTTTTGATCGTTTTTCTTCTTTTGCGAAAAAGCACAATTTGAAAATGAGTGACAACAATGTAAGGAATATTTCAAAATGAGTAAGTTCAGAAAATTATTTAAAAATAAGGCAAGGCGCAATCATTATATTGTTGGTATGGTAATTTTGATTGCGACTGCCTTTTCTTTTATCCTTTTTATCCAAAGGTTCGCCGTTATCTCAATGAGTAAGCAATATAATGGCGTTAACCTGGTTCAGAGAACCAAACAAAAGTACGAACATGTCGATAAAGTAAATGCCAAACGTGGCGATATTTTGGACTCCGAAGGCGAGATGATTGCTGGAGATGCTACGATCTATAATATTTATGCTATCGTGTCGCATAAGTCCAAAACTACCGATGGTAAAGCTGACTATGTGGTCGATAAAGAGAAGACCGCTCGGATCTTGAGCAAATACTTACCTCTGTCCCAAGCCAAGTTACGCAAATTCCTAACGCCTGAGACTAAAGGTCAATATCAGGTAGAGTTTGGACCTTCGGGTCGTGGTTTGTCGATCGAGATCAAGCGCAAGATTGCCAAGCAGAAACTCCCTGGGATCCACTTTGTGGAGTTGCCATCGAGAGCTTATCCAAATGGTGTCTTTGCTACTAATTTAGTTGGGATCACTAAAGCTGATAACGCAAATGATGAGAACAGTAACATCAGTGGCGTTATGGGTGTTGAAAAATATTTCAATAAAATTCTAGGTGGCCGTGATGGTAAAAAAATTACTAAAGTCGACAGCAACGGCAATGAATTGCCTGATTCCCAAGTGATCGAAAAGAGATCAGCTGACGGTTCGAATATTTATTTAACATTGAATAGCAAAATTCAACAGTACAGTGAAATCTTGGCCCAGACGATCGATGAGAAGTATGAACCAAAGAACTTGCAGATCTTAGTAATGAACGCTAAGACTGGAGCTATCGAAGCAGCCACTCAAAGACCAACCTTCAATCCAACGACTGGTAAAGGTTTGAGTAACAGTTGGCGAGATACTCTGGTAGAAGACCAATTTGAACCGGGTTCAGTTATGAAGATCCTTACTTTGTCAGCATCGATCGATTCCGGCAATTATGATCCAAACGAATTGTATAAATCAGGTACGGTCGAAGTAGGTGGCCGAACGATCGGTGATTGGAATACGGCTGGTTGGGGTTATATCCCACTTTCCCAAGCCTTTACCAGATCATCAAACGTTGGGATGGTCAAGCTTGAAGAACAGATCGGTTCTAAAACTTGGATGGAATACATGAAACGATTTAATATCGGCAAGAAGACTGGTATCGAATTACCCGGTGAAGTTTCGGGTGGTATTTCCTTTGAACATGCCAGTGATCAAGCGATGACTTCCTTTGGTCAAAGTGTCAACGTCAATACTATGCAAATGCTACAAGCCTTTTCAGCAATTGCTAACGGTGGCAAGATGATCAAACCACAAATTATTAAGAAAGTCGTTGATCCTAATACAGGCAAAACGACCCAGACCTTCAAGCGTAAAGTCGTCAGTCAACCGATCAAAGCTAGCACGGCCAAACAAGTTCAAAAGGCCATGCACCAAGTTGTAACTAAAGAGTACGGAACCGGAATCGTCTATAACGTTCCTGGTGTCAAGGTCGGCGTCAAGACTGGTACAGCTCAGATTGCTTCTCCTACGGGAGGTTATTTGACAGGCTCGAATAACTATATTTTCTCAGTTGCAGGGATGATACCGTACAATGATCCTAAATATATTGTTTATGTCACAATGAAACAGCCACAGAAGATGACGGAATCACCAGAAAAGATTCTCTCAGAAGTCTTCAATCCGCTAGTCAAACGACTAGTTAGTCAGGGTAGTTCGCCTGAAAATGCTACGCCAGCTGGTAGTCAATATGTTAATATTCCAAGTCTGTTGGACAAGTCGACTAACGATGCGCTCAGTCAGATCAAAGACCTCAAACTTCAATCCGGAGTAATTGGTACAGGGAATAAAGTAGTTCAACAATTGCCAGCTAGTGATGAAAAAGTTATGCCCGGCCAACGGATCGTACTTTTGACCAACGGGGCAATGACGATGCCGGATCTTTCTGGCTGGTCCAAAAACGATGTTTTAAAGTTTGCGGAGATAACTGGTAAACAAGTCACGACTAAAGGTGATGGATATGTTGTGAAACAGTCAGTCAAGTCTGGTCATGTGATAAATGAGAGTGGTAAAATTATAGTTACATTGAAAAATAAATAATTAAGGGGATTTTCATGGAATTTAGTCATATCGTTTTCGACATAATTAGCTCTTTTGCAATTGTTGCGATCTTTATGCCATTTTTGATCGGTTACTTGGTTGCTCACAAAGAAGGACAGTCTATTAGAGAAGAAGGTCCTAAATGGCACGAAAAGAAATCAGGGACACCTACGATGGGTGGACTGTTGATTATCATTGCTGCACTGATCACGAATATTTGGGTCGGCATTTGGCAAGGACAATTGACACATTCATTATTAATTACAACTTTTGTTATTGTATTATATGGATGTATTGGTTTTATCGATGATTTCATCAAGGTATTTAAGAAACGTAACTTAGGACTTCGTGCTTATCAAAAGGCACTATTACAAGTCATTGTTGGTATCATTTTTCTCTACGTTTATAACGGAGATCAACTACCAATGAACTTTTCCGTTCCGGGGCTCTTTTCAATCGACTCCGCAGCAGTCTTTATTTTGTTCACATTATTCTGGCTAGTTGGTTTTTCTAATGCGACTAACTTGACTGATGGCTTGGATGGTTTGCTAGGTGGTCTAGGAACAATTTCTTACGCAACTTACGGAATAATTGCCATGAATCAAAATCGTTTTGACTTGGCTATCGTCTGTTTCTCAGTTGTCGGTGCCTTGTTAGCTTTTCTGGTCTTCAATCACAAACCAGCCAAGATCTTCATGGGTGATGTTGGTTCACTAGCACTTGGTGCTGGACTAGCTGCCATCTCGATCTTGTTGGGTCGTTACTGGTCATTGTTGTTGATCGGTTTCGTCTATGTAGTTGAAACTATGAGTGTTATGTTACAAGTCTTTTCATTCAAAGTATTCCACCGTCGAATCTTTAAGATGACACCAATTCACCATCATTTTGAAATGCTCGGTTGGACTGAATGGAAGATCGATATCGTCTTTTGGATCGTTGGAGCAATTTGTTCTGCAATTTATTTAATTTTATTCGTATAGGAAGTAATGAATAGCAATGAAAACAAAGAGTAATTATTCAAACAAAAAGATTTTAGTTTTAGGTTTAGCTAAGAGTGGTTTTGCGGTTGCAAAATTGTTGAAAAAAATGGGTTCAGATGTGACGGTTGTCGACTCTAATCCCTTGGAAAATAATGTTGAGGCTCAAGAATTGATCGATGATGGTTTCAAAGTTATCACCGGTAGTAACGATGCTAGTTTGATCGATGATTCTTTCGACTACATGGTCAAAAATCCTGGGATCGTTTATGAAAACGACTTAGTTCAACAAGCCGAAAAGTTGAATATTCCTGTTATTACTGAACCAGAAATAGCTTATAGCTACTCAGATGCAACAATGGTTGCTGTTACTGGTACTAATGGTAAGACGACGGTTACGACCTTGATTCAATTAATGTTGAAGCATTCACCAGAATTCAAGAATTCTTATTATGCTGGTAATATTGGTATTCCAATTTCCGATGTGATTCAAAAAGCTACTAAAGATGATGTGATCGTTACTGAACTATCAAGTTTCCAACTTCAAGGGACGATCGACTTGCATCCACACGTAGCAGTATTGAACAACATCTATTCAACTCATTTGGACTTTCACAAGACTCGTGAAAACTACATCAAAGCTAAAATGCACATTACTAAAAATCAAACTGAGAATGATTACTTCGTTGTAAATTGGAACACTGAAGAATGGCGCAATTTGGCCAAACAATCTAAGGCGCAAATTTTGCCTTTCTCCGACAACCAAGAACTTGATCACGGAGCCTTTGTTAAAGACGATATTATTTACTGCAATGGTGAAAAGATCATGAATACGGATGAAATCAAGATCCCTGGCGAACACAATGTTCAAAATGCTTTGGCAGCTATCAGCGTTGCCAAATTGTATGATGTTAAGAATGAAGATATTATTGAAGTATTGTCATCCTTTTGTGGTGTCAAACACAGAATACAATACGTCGATACCTTTGGTGGTCACAAATTTTATAATGATTCTAAGGCAACCAACGTTGAAGCTACAATCGTAGCTTTGAGCGCCTTTAAAACACCGATTACTTTGATTGCTGGTGGATTGGATCGTGGAAATGGCTTTGACGAACTTATTCCATCACTTAAAGGTAAAGTAAACAATTTGATTGTTTATGGAGAAACAGCTGACAAAGTTATCGAATCAGCTGAAAAGGCGGCTGTTGGCAATATCGTTAAAGTAAATAATTTGACTGAAGCGGTTCCCGAAGCTTACAAACAAAGCGATGCCGGTGACGTGATCTTACTTTCACCCGCTGCTGCCAGTTGGGATCAATTCCATACCTTTGAAGAACGTGGCGACCAATTTATTGAAGAGGTTGAAACTTTAAAGGGAGAAGTCAAATAAATGAAGAAAATGCGCATAATTGTTTCCGGTGGTGGAACAGGGGGACATATATATCCTGCAATGGCCTTGATCAAACGTCTCAAAGAACGTGACCTGATCGAGGATGTTTTATACGTTGGAACAGAAAAAGGCTTAGAGAGCAAAATTGTCAAGAATGCCGGCATCGATTTTAAAACGATTGAAGTTCAGGGCTTTAGACGAAAATTATCTTTGGATAATGTCAAGACGGTTCAACTATTTCTTTCAAGTATTCGCAAGTCTAAAAAAATCGTCAAAGAGTTTAAGCCAGATATCGTGATCGGAACAGGGGGTTATGTCTGTGGGGCTGTGGTTTATGCGGCTCACGCATTGCATATTCCTACAGTGATCCACGAACAGAACTCAATTGCCGGTGTAACGAACAAATTCTTAGCTCACTTTGTTGATAAAGTTGCGATTGCCTTTACGGAAGCAGCTGACCAATTCAGTGAAAAGAAGAAGATTGTTTTCACAGGAAACCCCAGAGCTCAAGAAGTAGTCAATATTAAACCAAATGACCGTTTAAAAGAGTTCAATTTAGCTGCTGATAAGGATACCGTTATGATCTTTGGCGGTTCCCGTGGTGCTAAACCGATCAATCAAGCAGTGATCGAGACATTGGACCGTTTTGAAAAGACCGATTATCAAGTGCTGTTTGTTACCGGACGGGTACATTATGACAATGTGATTAAATCGATCGATTCAAAGTATTTAAATAGTGCAAATATCTCAGTATTGCCATATATTGATAATATGCCAGAGATTTTACCTGACATTAAGTTGATTGTGGGACGTAGCGGGGCAACAAGTATTGCTGAAATCACTGCATTAGGGATTCCGGCTATCTTTGTTCCTAGTCCTTACGTAACGCATGATCATCAAACTAAAAATGCTATGTCCGTTTCAAAGGTCGGTGCAGCTAAGTTGATTCCGGAAGCAGAACTTACTTCTGATAAGTTGTTCCAAGAAGTCAATGACATTATGAGTGATGCTGCCGTTCAACAAGAGATGTCAGATAATTCTAAGAAAATTGGCGTTCCTGATGCCGCTGATCGTTTGATAAAGGTATTAACTGGCTTAGTAAATAAGTGATTTATGAGGATTGATGGTGTTGAAAAAAAGACGGATACGGATAAGTAGAAACAGTCTGATTTTTATAATAGTTTTTGTCATAGTATTGATTGCTTATTTTGGTTCGTCTTTAAGCAAGGTGCGAAATATCAATGTCAAAGGTGTCAATGATTTAGGGGCGCAACAAGTGATCGATGCGACCAAGATCGATGACAATTCTACTTTGTTAAATGTTTTGATTCACCATGGCTCAATTGCCAAAGCTACTGAAAAGAAACTTCCGTCGATCAAATCAATCAAGTTTGGCACGCATAATCTGCGTGACCTGACGATCAACGTTAAAGAACATCCGACGCTAGGCTATATTTATAAAGATGGTGGTTATTATCGGATCATCAATAATGGTCAGGTGATAAAACAAAAAATGAGTTCTCCAATCGGAAATTATCCAATCTACAGTAATTTCAGTGCTGCACGGTTGAAGAAAATGTCGAATATGTATGCAACGTTACCAAGTAATGTTCAGACTAATATTTCTGAATTTTATAACGCCCCAACTAAATTGAATCCGTACCGTATCAAGATCGATATGAATGATGGAAATAAAGTTGTCGCTGATATGAGAACTGTTAAATCGAAATTAAAATATTATCCTGGTATGGCCGCCCAAATGAAAAAAAAGGGCGTTATAGATTTGGAGATAGGAGCATACTCTTATCCCTTTAAAGACAAGAAATAGCTTTAATATAACCATAATTGTGTTAAAATTTTTTAGTGAATAGATTTTTCTAGGTAAGGGAGGCTGCCACGATTAATGGACAATTCCGAATTTTTTGTAGGTCTTGATATTGGCACAAATTCAATAAAAGTAGTCGTTGCCGAGTCATCAGATGATAGATTAAGCATCGTTGGCGTTGGAAGCGAAAGATCCGAAGGGGTCAGCCGTGGCGTTATAGTCGACATAGACAAAGCGGCGGGGGCTATTAAAAAAGCTGTCAAGAAGGCCGAAACACAAGCAAATATATCAATACGTGACGTTGTAGTCGGCATATCGGCGAATATGTTACAAATAGAAAAATGTCAAGGTATGATTGCGGTTGGATCTCAATCCAAAGAGATCACCGAAAATGATGTTCGACTTGTTATGCAAGCAGCCATGGTCCAAAACTTACCTAGTGAGAGAGAAGTAGTTTCTCTAATACCTAAACAATTTTCTGTCGATGGATTCAACAATATTCGTGATCCTCGTGGAATGATAGGTGTTCGTTTGGACATGACTGGAATTCTTTATACAGCACCACAAACAATTGTACATAATACTAAAAAGGCCATTGAAAAGGCCGGTCTAAATATTATTCATAAAGTTATTTCTCCAATGGCATTGAGTCAAGTCGTTTTGAATGCCGGTGAGAGTTCTTTCGGAGCTGTAATTATAGACATGGGAGCTGGTCAAACGACCGCTTCTGTTGTGCACGATCATAACCTTAAATTGTCGACTGTCGACTTTGAAGGTGGAGATTACGTAACGCACGATATTTCAGTCGTTTTGAATACAACGGTTGAAAATGCCAATCAATTAAAGCTCTATTATGGTAATGCTTCGGCTGACAAATCAGCTACTGATGAGAATATCAGTGTTGAAGTCGTTGGCAAAAACGAGCCAACCATGATTTCAGAAGAGTACTTAGCAGAGATCATCGAAGCACGTCTCAACCAAATTTTCACTAGACTTCAGGCACCCCTTGAAGATGCCGGCGCTTTGTCGTTGCCTGGTGGAATCGTTTTGACAGGTGGCGTTGCTGCTACACCAAATGTTGAAGATTTAGCAAGAAAAATATTTGATGTCAAAGTCAGAAGCTATGTCCCAACGCAAATGGGTATGCGTTATCCTTCATACTCGTTAGGTTTAGGCTTAGTTACTTATGCTTCTAGACTGAATGATATTGGAGTTATCGCTGACAATGTTGTCAATGGGGCAACGATTGAACGCAATAATAATAGACCTCAAACTCAGGCTGCTCCGGATCAACCGGTTGAACAACCTGAAAGCAACAATATTCCGACTCAAGAAGACCAACCAATACAAGAAGAGACCACTGAACAACCTGAAAAGGCGAAAAAAGGGTCGAAATTCAAGGACTTTTGGAGTAGATTTTTTGATTAAAAATAAATAAATTATAGATTTAATAGGAGGAACTCCTTAATGGAATATACTTTAGACTCAAGCGAAAACAAGGGAGCGGTAATTAAAGTTATCGGTGTCGGTGGTGCCGGTGGCAATGCTGTCAATCGAATGGTAGAAGCAGGGATCAAAGGCGTTCAGTTCATTGCTGCTAATACTGATGTTCAAGCTCTAGAAAGTTCCAATGCTGAAACTAAAATTCAATTGGGACCTAAATTGACTCGTGGCTTAGGTGCCGGTTCAAACCCTGAGGTTGGACAAAAAGCTGCTCAAGAAAGTGAAGAGGCCATTAAAGAAGCCCTTGAAGGCGCAGATATGATCTTTGTAACCGCCGGAATGGGTGGTGGTACTGGTACAGGTGCTGCTCCTATCGTTGCTAATATTGCTAAGGAAAGTGGCGCTCTTACTGTTGGTGTCGTTACACGTCCGTTCGCATTTGAAGGTGCCAAGCGTTCACGTTTTGCAGCTGATGGAATCACAGAACTTAAAAAAGACGTTGATACTTTGGTTATTATTTCTAATAGTAAATTGTTGGAGATCGTTGATAAGAAGACACCAATGAGTGAAGCTTTCAGTATTGCTGATGATGTTTTACGTCAAGGCGTACAAAGTATCTCTGATTTGATCACATCACCTGGTTTCGTTAACTTGGACTTTGCTGATGTTAAGACCGTTATGTCTGATCAAGGCTCTGCTTTGATGGGTATCGGTCAAGCTAACGGTGAAAACAGAATCACTGAAGCTACTAAGAAGGCTGTTTCTTCACCATTGCTTGAAGTTTCAATCGACGGTGCTAAACAAGTTCTTCTTAATATTACTGGTGGACCAGACTTGTCACTATTTGAAGCTCAAGATGCAGCGCAAATTGTTTCCGAACAAGCTACATCTGATGTTAATATAATCTTTGGTACTTCAATCGACGACACACTTGGTGATCAAGTTAAGGTGACTGTGATTGCAACTGGAGTTGAAAATGAAGACAACAAGAAGAGAGAACCTCTCAGACGTCCTCTAAACAACCCTAGAGCAGTTTTGGACAATAAGAACAAAGCTACTGACAACGGTGATACTGACCGTCCTATGCCTTCACAACAATCAAAGGCACAACCACAATCATCAAATGATCCTTTAGCAGATTGGGATATTAATCGTGATGCATCTAAGTCAAAGAACGTTTCTGGTGAAAAGGGCGATTTTGAAATCTTCCAAAAGCCTGAAACAATTGATTTGAGCGATGATGATGATGACTCTACTCCTCCAATCTTTAAACGTCGTAACAATAAATAAAAGGAGATTTTCTTATGGCATTTGAAAAGTTAGGTAGTTTTTTTGGTATTAATGACGAAGATGATTTTGAAGAAACAAAACCAGTTACTAATACTAAGCAACCTAAGTCAGACTATTCAAATAACGAAAAAGTCGTATCAATGAGTACAGCCAGTGAGGCTAGAACTAAAGGCAACAGCAAAATCGCTATTTACCAACCTCGGATATACTCGGATGCAAAAGTTATTGCTAAACAACTTTTGAACAACAAGGCTGTCATCGTTAATTTTAATAATGTCAATGATGAACAATCAAAGAGGATCGTAGACTTTTTAACTGGTACTATCTTCGCCTTGAATGGTGAAATTAAGCGTGTTGGAGAAAAAATCTTTCTTTGCACACCACCAAAGTTTGAAATTGATGGAAGCATACCAGATATAAATGAATAAAGTCGAGGAAAGATATGAATCAAATTTTAAGTGGATTGCCTTTTGTAATTAATATGGCCGTCGAATTATATGAATTCGTGATATTTGTCTACTGTATAATGTCATTTATCCCTAATTTGTATAACTCAGCTATCGGTCGTTTTGTAGTTGCATTAGTGGCTCCATTCTTAAATTTAATTAGAAGGGTCTTGCCGATAGTTTCGACAGGCTTTCTAGATTTTTCTCCAATAGTTGCATTGATAATAATTCAACTATTACAGAAAGTGATTTATTTGATAATCTAACTATGGATGAGAAAAAAAAGATCATCGGTGGGGGCTATTTCCGTCCGGAGGAAAAACCGTTCATCGATAAAATGAGTGATTTATTATTAAAAGCTCAAACGATGTATACTCCACAACTGACTGATTTTTTGAATCTGCGTGAGCAAACAATTTTGAATAACCTGATCAATAAATATGATGACTTATATGTCAATTATTTTGGCGGTTATAACAATGCTGAAAGAGTCAGGGGGATAATTGCTCCTGACTATTTTGTACCTAAAGAAGCAGATTACGAACTCACAATGTATGAAATTCGGTATCCGGAAAAATTTGCTAATTTGCATCACGGTCAAATATTGGGCTCTTTGACGGGATCGGGTATTGACCGTGACCGTTTTGGGGACATTATTACCGATGGCGAAAATTGGCAATTTTTTGTATTCAAGTCAATGGGAAGTTACATTGAGGACCAAGTCAAAAAAATTGGACCTTACAAGATCCATTTGACAGAAGAGGGCTTTGACGAATTGCTTTTGCCTAAAGATGAGTCGACCGATGAGAAGATCAACGTCCAGTCGTTGCGACTAGATGCGATCATCGCCACGGTCTATGACTTGTCGCGTCAAAGTGCCAAGGCCTTAGTCGATCATGGAAAAGTTCAAATTAATTGGGTCGTTAACAAAAATGCTAGTTCATTTGTAACAATTACTGATACACTGAGTGTCAGAGGCTATGGTCGAATAAGAATTAATGATATTATGGGCAGAACTAAGAATGATAAATACATTCTGTTCGTGAATATCATTAAGAAATAATAGGGGCGTGAAGTTATGGTATTATCACCAGTAGAAATACATGATAAAGAATTTGACAATAAATTTCGAGGCTATGACCGCGACCAAGTTGACAGCTTTTTGAAACAAGCAGCCCAAGACTATAATTTGGCACTGCAAAAGAACGCTCAATTAGAAAAAGAATTGAAAGAGACTTCGGAGCAACTGAAGTATTTTACCGATATGAAAGATGCTTTGAACCAGTCGATCTTAGTAGCTCAAGAAGCTGCCGAAAAAGTTAAGAACGAATCTGAACAAGAGGCGCAGATCATTGTTGAGGAATCACAGAAAAAAGCGCGTGATCTGCTCAACCAGTCAACGGAGAAATCGAATCGGATCTTACAAGATGCTTCTGATCGAGCTCGTCAAGTAACGATTGAGACTGACAATTTGAAACGTAGCGTCAATTCATTTCGTAAAGGTCTGCAAGGTATGTTGCAGCAACAAATGGAAATGGTCGACAGTCCTGAGTGGTCCAAACTTAATGACAGTACTTCTACTGACAAACTTAAACAAGAAGTTGGCGACCAAGTGAACGGCCAAAACGCTAATGATCAAGGGAATGCTCAACCAAATGAGCAAACTAATTATCAGCCAAACAATCAAAATAATTCACAAGATTATGAAAATAAGCAAGATTCGGTTTTCAATTCGGAACAAATGAATTATAATAACAATATTCAGGATGACCAACCAGACGAATCGTACACGATCAATCATCAACAAAATGAACCTACGTTCAATTTTAAAGATGACGATTCTGGTGCTGATCCTAAAAATAATTAAAAGAACAAGTGCCATAGAGAATACTTTTCAGCGAGCTAGTAGACGGTGTGAGACTAGCAAAGGATATCTATGGTATATCAACTTTTAAACATTTTATTTGATTTACCAATAGGTGGTATAACGAAGAACTCGTCCTAAATTGGATGGGTTCTTTTTAATTTCAGAGGGGTGAAAGAATGCGAGTAAAAGATACTTTAAACTTGGGTAAAACTAAGTTCCCAATGCGTGGCAGCCTTCCAACTAAGGAAGCTGAATGGCAAAAGGCATGGGAAGAGAACAAACTTTATGAACGTCGTCAAAAATTGAATGAAGGCAAGCCAACCTTCGAACTATTGGATGGACCTCCATTTGCTAATGGTGATATCCACATGGGACACGCACTTAACAAGATCTCAAAGGATATTATCGTTCGTTACAAGTCAATGGATGGATACCGTGCACCATACGTACCCGGATGGGATACTCATGGTCTTCCAATCGAACAACAACTTGCTAAAAAAGGTGTTAAACGTAAGGAAATGAGCCTTTCAGACTACCGTAAGATGTGTTTGGAATTTGCTCAAGGCGAAATCAAGAAACAAATGGCCGGTTTCAAGCGTTTAGGTATTTCAGCTGATTGGGATCACCCATACATTACTTATCAACCAGAATTCGAAAAGGCTGAAATCGAAGTCTTTGGCGAAATGGTTGACAAAGGTTACATTTACCGTGGTAAGAAGCCAGTTTACTGGTCACCATCTTCAGAATCAACACTTGCTGAAGCTGAAGTTGAATATCACGATATCAAGTCACCATCGATCTTTGTTGCTTTCAAAGTGCGTGATGGCAAGGGTGTAGTTGATCAAGATGCTTCATTTATTATCTGGACAACAACTCCATGGACAATTCCTTCAAACGAAGCTATCTGTGTGAACCCTAAGTTCATTTACGTTGAAGTAAATGCTGACGGTAAGAAGTATGTTGTTGCTCAAGAGAGACTTCAATATGTTCAAGAACAACTTGGTTGGGAAAATGTTGAAATCTTAAAAACTATTCAAGGCCGTGACCTTGAAGGTTTAACAGCCACACATCCATTCTACGATCGCGAATCACTCTTGATTCTTGGTAACCACGTTACACTTGATGATGGTACTGGCTTAGTTCATACAGCTCCTGGATTTGGTGCCGATGACTTTGTTGTTGGTATGAAATACAAGTTGCCAGTCTTCTCACCAATCGATGCTCAAGGTAGATTTACTGATGAAGTACCTGAATACGAAGGTGTCTTCTACGATGACGCTAACAAGATCATTGCTGATCGAATGAAGGAAAATGGTTCATTGCTTAAATTGAGCTTCTTCACTCACAGTTATCCACATGATTGGCGAACAAAGAAACCCGTTATCTTCCGTGCTACACCACAATGGTTTGCTTCAATCGACAAGTTCAGACAACAAATCTTGGACGAGATCGAAAAGATCGACTTCATGCCTGACTGGGGTAAAACTCGTCTTTACAATATGATCCGTGACCGTGGCGATTGGGTTATCTCAAGACAACGTGCTTGGGGTGTTCCACTACCAATTTTCTACGCTGAAAATGGCGATCCAATCATGACTAAAGAAACAATTGATCATGTTGCTGACTTGTTCGGTAAGTATGGTTCAAATGTTTGGGCTGAACGTGATGCTAAAGATCTTCTACCAGAAGGCTTTACATATCCAGGTAGTCCTAACGGCAAATTCACTAAAGAAACAGATATCTTGGATGTTTGGTTCGACTCCGGAACAGCTCACTCAGGTGTTGCCAGAACTCGTGACAACCTTGTCTTCCCAGCCGATTTGATTCTTGAGGGTTCTGACCAATATCGTGGTTGGTTCAACTCAATGCTTGTTACTTCAGTAGCAGCTTATGGCGTGGCTCCTTATAAGGCCATCCTTTCCCAAGGATTCACTCTTGATAAGAACGGCGTTAAGATGAGTAAATCACTTGGTAACGTTATCGCTCCGGCTGATATCGAAAGACAATTTGGTGCCGAAATCATCCGTTTGTGGGTTGCTTCAGTTGACTCAAGTTCCGATGTTTCTGTATCAGTTGACTCCTTCAAACAAGTTTCTGAAACATACCGTAAGATCAGAAATACCATCAGATTCATGTTAGCTAATACAACTGACTTCGATCCTAAGACTAACGCGGTTGACTACAATGATCTTCGTGCCGAAGACAAGTACATCACGGTTAAGTTGAACGACTTGGTTAAAGATGTTTTAGCTGACTATGACAAGTATGACTTTGCTGATGTTGCTAAATCAGTTGTCAGTTTTATTGTCAACGAAATGTCAACATTCTACTTAGACTTTGCTAAAGATGTTGTTTATATTGATGCCGAAGATTCACATGCTCGTCGTTCAATGCAAACAGTTATCTACAACGTAGCAGTTAAATTAGCTAAGTTGTTGACACCAATCTTGCCACACACAATGGAACAAGTTTGGGAATACTTAAAAGAACCGGAAGACTTCGTTCAATTGGCTGAAATGCCTAAGGTTGAAGAAATTTCTGATGAAGCAGAAATTGAAAAAGACTGGTCCGTCTTCATGGAATTCAGAGATAACGTCTTGAAGTCTCTAGAAGTTGCCCGTGCAGACAAATTGATCGGTAAATCACTCGAAGCTAAAGTTATTGTCAAACCAAGTGCTGACTTGAAAGCCGTACTTGATAAGATCAACAGTAACTTCGGTCAACTATTGATTGTGTCACAATTCGAATTGACTGATGCTGAATTAACAAATGCCGACAAGTATGAACTTGCTGACGTTCTAGTTGAAAAGGCTGAAGGCGAAGTTTGTCAAAGATGTCGTATGACTAAGACTGATGTTGGCAGCGACGAACATTATCCAACATTCTGTACTAGATGTGCTAAAATTGTTGCAGCGGAATATCCAGAAACTGCAACAGACGGCTTTGACGAATAGGATAGGTGAATAAATGTTCACAGGAAAAATTATAAAATTTAATAAGAACCGTGGTTTTGGCTTTATTAAAAACGATGGCGATGATATCTTCTTCTTTGCTGACTCAGTATTGAATCGGGATGATTATTTCATTCAAGATGGTTTGCCAGTCAGTTATGAAGTAGCTCCGGGCTACAAGGGCCCACAAGCAGTCAATGTTACTATTCTTGATGAAGACGACACTGACCAAGATTAAAATTTGAAATAAGTTAACAGAAGAGATCCTCTGATTCAGTATTTTGGAATCAGAGGATCTCTTTGGTTTTGATTAAAAGTTAACCGGTTTGGGTACCTCTCTGGATTTTGTGCTAGAGCTAATTTCTGGTAAACTATTTGCAACGGTCAATCCTGGCGTTTCATGTTACAATGAAAATTGCAGTTATCGTTTGCAGAGCTGTTATGAAGATGACGGCTAGAAGATTAATGGTCAAGAAGGTTTAATAATGGATAAAGAAGATTCAAGATATTATGAAGCAGTAGTCGCCAAGAAGAGAATGTTTGGTGGCAAAATTTTTAACGTCGACGTCGAACAAGTCGTCTTACCAAACGGTATTCCAGATATTCGTGAAGTAGTTGAACATCACGGAGCTGTCGGTATCGTACCTTTTACAGATGATAATAAAATGATCTTTGTCAGACAGTGGCGGACACCTTTGGATCAGGAGACTTTGGAGATCCCTGCTGGTAAGATCGATCCTGACGAAGGCAGCGACTTAAAAGAAGTTGCTTTGCGTGAAATGGATGAGGAACTTGGCTTAACAACGGACCATCTAGAGAAAATCACTGCTTTTTTTGCTAGTCCTGGTTATTCCAATGAAAAACTAACTATGTTCAAAGCAACTGATTTAAAGAAAGTCGAATTCAAACGACCACTTGACCCAGATGAATTTCTAAATGTAGAAACTTTAACATTAGACGAGGCCAAAGCTCAGATCGAAAAAGGTGTAATTTGCGATTCTAAGACAATTTATGCCATTACTTATTGGGAATTGCTGCAAGCAAAGGAAAAATAAATGTTTTCAAAAATAAAAGACTTTTACAATTCGAAAGTAAAGAAAGCTGATCAACCTCAGACGGTCGTACGAGCTGATCAAGTAGAAGCACAGCAACAAAAGATTCGAGAACAAGAACAGAGACGTTCCGAACAAGAGTATCAAACGCAACATCCAGAGCAAATTATTCAAGAAAATATGCGATCTTTTGAAGATAAGACAAATAAATTGAAAAAAAAGCTAAATATTGCCATCATAACAATATTCGGCCTAATCGTTCTGGTATTTTTAATCTTATTTTACATTTAAGGAGTTAAAGTATGAAAATTGGCGTAATCGTTCCTATGGAAGAAGAAATTAAATTAATGAGAGAATCTCTGACTGATGTCACAAAAGAGTCAGTTGCAGGGGTCGATATCACTATCGGTACATACAAGAACCACGAAGTATATCTTGCTCAAAGTGGTATTGGTAAAGTTCAAGCCGGTATGACGACAACAATCATCAACGATCATTATCGACCAGATTTTGTAATTAATTCTGGTTCTGCTGGTGGAATTGGCAGTGGCTTACACATCGGCGACGTGGTGATTTCTGATCGCATGGCTTATCACGATGTTGACGCAACAGGTTTTGGCTACAAAGTTGGTCAATTACCTCAACAAGACTTATATTTCAATGCTGATCCTGATTATGTCAAGGGAATTTCTGCCGCTGCAGAACGCACTGGTTTGACTTCTCGTGTCGGTTTGATCGTAACCGGAGACCAATTTGTTGACGGAAAAGAAAAAATTGCTACAATTAAAAAGTCGTTCCCAGATGCATTAGCAGCTGAAATGGAAGGTGCCGCTGTGGCTCAAGTATGTGCACGATTCCACACACCATTCGTTGTTATTCGTTCAATGAGTGATGTTGGTGACGAAAATGCTAGTGTAAACTTTGACGAATTTGTTTTACAAGCCGGACGCAAATCAGTAACTATGTTGCTGAACTTTTTAGACCAAGAATAGAGGGGATTTATTGTGGCATTTATTTATTTAGATAATGCTGCCACCACACCAATGGCTACACCTGTAGTCGATGTGATTCACGATCAAATGGCAAATAATTTTGGTAACGCATCAGCTACCAACTTTTTTGGACGCCAAGCTCGTAAAGTATTAGATGAAAGTCGTCATACGATTGCCCAAAGTATCAATGCTAAAGATTCAGAAATTGTCTTTACTAGCGGTGGTACAGAGAGTGATAATACGGCCGTAATCGAAACAGCATTATCTAGACAAAAACTAGGTAAACATATCATTACAACAGCGATTGAACACGAAGCAATCCTGAAACCATTAGCTTATCTCGAAACTTTAGGCTTTGAAGTGACTTATTTGAAACCTAACACTCGTGGTGAAGTTACAGCCCAACAAGTTAAAGATGCTCTAAGAGACGATACGATTCTAGTTTCGATCATGTATGGCAATAACGAAGTTGGTTCAATGAATCCAATCAAAGAAATCGGTGAAGTCTTAAAAGACCACCAAGCCTTTTTCCACACGGATGCTGTTCAAGCTTTTGGAATGGAAGATATCGATGTCAAAAAAGAACACATTGATATGTTATCTACATCAGCTCATAAAATTAATGGGCCTAAATTTATCGGTTTTCTTTATATAAATGATAAAATTTCGATTCCATCATTTATTAAAGGTGGCGATCAAGAAACCAAACGTCGGGCCGGAACCGAAAATGTTCCTGCTATCGCTGGGTTCGCTAAAGCCGTTGAATTGCTAACTCCGGAAGAAAAACAAGCTCGACAAACTCGTTACTTTGGGTTTAAACAAAAGATCCAAGAAATTTTGAAAGCCAATAAGATTGCTTTTGGAATCAATGGACCAACTGATGAACATGCTTTGAATCATGTTATGAATCTGTACTTGCCAGGAGTCGACCGTGGGGTATTGTTGACGAGATTGGATTTGGAAGGCTTTGCTATTTCTGGTGGTTCCGCATGTACTGCCGGAAGTCTTGAACCTTCACATGTCTTGATCGCTATGTTTGGTGAAGACAGTCAAAAGGTCAACGACTCGGTCAGAATCAGTTTTGGTAAAGATAACACGGAAGAAGAAGTCGTTAAATTTACCAATAAGTTGGTTGAGATCGTTAGAGACTTGACTAATTAGGAAACTTTATTCAAACTTATAATTAATAGAAAATTTATTATAAGGGATGATTAAAATGGATAAACGACAAGCTCAAGTACAAGGTGATCAAGAAGTTTATGAACTTGACCCAACAGTAAAAAAATATTCACTTTTAGATGCAGGTTTCATGGAAACTAACAAAGGCAGTTTTCGTTTGGAACATCCGATCAATGGATCTTCTCCTTACGCTGCCCGTTATTATTTGCATGCAACTGTAGATAAAAACTTGGACAGTTTGAAATTAGCTATCACAGATAAAAGCGGTATGCACAATATCAACATGTTCAAGATCAAGGACACTGAAAAAGAAATCAGTGACTATCGTTATTTAATGAACTTTTTAAAAGAAAAAAATGTATTAGTCAAATAAATGAGGTTTTAGAAATGGATAATAAGAAGAAGCGTGTTGTAGTAGGTATGAGTGGTGGCGTTGACTCGTCAGTTAGTGCACTTCTTTTGAAACAACAAGGCTACGAGGTCATCGGCGTCTTCATGAAGAATTGGGACGACACGGATGATTCAGGCGTATGTACAGCCACAGAGGATTATGAGGATGTAGCTAAGGTTGCCAACAAGATCGGTATTCCTTACTACTCAGTAAATTTCGAGAAGGAGTATTGGGACCGTGTGTTCGAATATTTCTTAGCCGAGTATCGTAAGGGTAGAACTCCTAACCCTGACGTTATGTGTAACAAAGAGGTTAAGTTCAAGGCTTTCCTTGATTACGCCAATAAGTTGAATGCGGATTACATTGCCATGGGTCACTATGCACAATCATTCCGTGATGACAACGGTGTCGTTCACTTGTTACGTGGTGGCGATGCTAACAAGGACCAAACTTACTTCTTGAGTACAGTTCAACAAGATCAACTTCAAAAGGCTTTGTTCCCAATCGGTGGCATGCAAAAGTCAGAGGTTCGTCGTATTGCTGAAGAGGCTGGTTTAGCTACTGCTAAGAAGAAGGACTCAACTGGTGTATGTTTCATTGGTGAGAGAAACTTCCGTAAGTTCCTAAGCGAGTTCTTGCCCGCACAATCAGGTACTATGATGACACCTGATGGCGAAGTAAAGGGTACACACGCTGGTTTGATGTACTACACGATCGGTCAAAGACAAGGTCTTGGTATCGGTGGTAATGGTAAGTCAAACGAGCCTTGGTTCGTAGTTGGTAAGGATATGTCAAAGAACATTCTTTACGTTGACCAAGGATATGACAACCCAGCACTTTATGCTGATCACTTGGATGCATCTGATCTATCATTTATCACAGGTCTTGACTATGGCGATACTTTCCATGCCACAGCTAAGTTCAGATATCGCCAACAAGATACTGGCGTTACAGTTCACGTATTAGGTGATGGTAAGGTCAACGTTGAGTTCGATAACCCAGTTCGTGCTATCACACCAGGACAAGAAGTTGTCTTCTACGACGGCGAGGAGTGTCTAGGTGGAGCTACTATTGATGCTGCTTACATGGCTGAGAAGAAGCTACAATATATCTAAAGTAATATAAGAGAGTGCAACAAGCGTGGTCAGATTCTGAGCAATTGCCTAGACTTGGAAATTAGCCACCCGATTTTGGTGGATGATTTTTAAGTCGTAGCAATGCACAGGAATCTAGCTTGTGTAACTCATTTCAGAAAGCAGGACATGTCAGCTTTCGAGTAACGTAAAATCATCTCTGAATCCCGTATTGGGAATCAGAGATGATTTTTTGTTATATTACACGTGACATATTATTATTCACTAATTTTCTGTAAGTTTTGGTCCTAACTTGAAAAAATTCTTGAAAAAATCCATAATTATAATTAACTAACTTGGTAAGGTGAGAAAAAATGGAATTGTATTTTGTCAGACATGGAAAAACCGAATGGAATTTAGAGGGAAAATATCAAGGTGGACATGGCGATTCGCCACTGTTACCAGAAAGCTTGCATGATATTACTCTGCTGGCAAAAAGGCTAAAAAATATTAAGATCAGTCATATGTATTCAAGTCCATTGCCCCGTGCAAAGACAACGGCGGAAACTTTGATCAAAGATCTACACGAAAAGATTCCTTTTACGATCGTTGATGATCTCAGAGAATTCGATCTGGGTATTATGGAAGGACGCAAGTTTTCAGAATTGGAAGAGGAAATGCCTGAGGTTATTTATGCTTTTAGACATCAACCAGCCGATTACGACTATTCTTTGATCCGAGGGGAATCTTTTGAACAAGTCGCTGATAGAACTACCAAGGCCGTAAAGAAGATCGTAGCTGAGAATAACGACCAGGACAACATCGTGATTGTCAGTCATGGGGCTGCACTCGTAACGTTGATCCAATCGTTATTGGGAACTGAAGTTGCTGACATTCGTAAAAATGGGGGACTTTCCAATACCAGTTTGACTCATTTACAATATGACAATGGACAATTTAAATTAATTAAATGGAATGAAACAGGTTATTTGAACAAGAAACTTGAGAGTTCAGATACGATTTGAGGTATTAAATGAATAAAAAAGCAGAAAAATTATTCAACCAAGGCGATAAAGAAGCTGCTATTAAGTTGATCGTGGCCGATTTGAATCAAAATGCTAAACAGTTGCCAGAGATTTTACAATTGTCGACTTATTTGGTCCAAGCAGGCGATTTGGAACAAGCAGAAGAATTATTGGCTCGATCATTGGAGATGTTCCCAAACAATCAAGACTTACTTTATAATTTGGGTAACGTTTATTACTTGGCTGATGAATTCGATAAAGCTGGTAGTATTTTTCAAAAGCTAGTTGACAAGAATTATGCCTTCGAAGCTTATTTCATGATGGCCAAAACGTTGGATCAACAAGGGAAAAAGCAATTAGCCATTATGTATGCTTTGACGGCCGTAGAAAAAGCTCCTAAGGATCAGCAAGCCAATGAATTATTAGCTGATTTATTGCTTGCTAACGGTAATTTCAATGAATCGTTAGGATTCTATCAGGCTGCCAATAAAATTAAGCCACAGGCCAAGTATTACTTTAATATGGCCTTGTGTGCGATGAACTTGAAACTGGATTATCAAGAATACTTGAATCAAGCCAAACAAATTGACGAAAAGTACTATCTAAAGAATGAAAAGAAGCTAGCTGAACTACAGGAATATTTGAAACAACAAGGTGATAATCATGGCGGAGAATGAGAAACCATACTTTATCGGTACAGTTAAAGCCATTTTCTTCGAGAATCCGGAGAATCTGTACAAGATCTTTACGATCAAGGTAAAAAAGACTAATACCGATTGGGATGCTGGCGATATTGTAGTTACCGGTAGTTTTGGCGAAATCTCTGAAGAAGAGGAGTATCGTTTTGAAGGTCAAATAATCGACCATCCTAAGTACGGCAAGCAGTTTCAAGCTACATCATATAAGCAGAGCCGTCCTACAGGTAGAAAAGAATTGATCAGTTTCTTTTCCAGTGACGAATTTCCAGGGATCGGTAAGAAAAAGGCCGAGAAGATCGTCGACGAATTAGGTAACGATGCCATCGATAAAATATTGCAGGATCCCCATGCTTTGGATTTTCTCAAGTTGGGTGAAGAAAAAACTCAAAATATCATCGAACAAATTTCGAGCAATCATCAGGCAGAACAAGCTTTATATCAACTCAATCACTACGGCTTTGGTCCAACCTTGAGTGCTAGGATATACCAAAAGTACGGTGCTCAGACGTTAGAGAAGATCAATGATGATCCTTATCGATTAGTGATCGATGTCAAAGGAGTCGGTTTCAAACGAGCTGATGAATTGGCTAAGCGTTTGGGAATCACGGGCGACGATCCTAGACGGATCAAGGGAGCTTTGATCCAGATGGTAACGGCAATGGTCAATGAGACCGGCGACACTTACGTACCGGGAACAGAATTGATCCAACGAGTAACTGGCGTTTTACGAAGCAACTCGCAAACTGACATGACTGACAAAGTTGTGGCTGGATTGAGGGACGTGGTAAAGGATGGCGTCTTGTTAGTTGAAGACGGCAAAGTTTATGAAAAGGATCTTTCCGACAGTGAATGGTCGATCGCTCAGTCATTGAAGATGATCACTGATACGTTCAAGGGTGTTTCTTGGACTAAACGAGCTTTTAAAAAAGAACTCAAGCATGTTGAAAGTGACTTTGATGTTAAATACGATGACTCCCAAGCACAAGCCATTGAGCAGTCATTGACGCATCCAATTTTTCTATTGACCGGTGGTCCTGGGACTGGAAAGACAACGATTATCAATGCGATCGTAGCGGCCTATGGAAAACTAAATGATGCCACCTTAGATCCGGCTTCAGATGACTATGCGATTTCTTTAGCAGCACCAACTGGTCGAGCTGCTAAGCACATGGGAGAATCGACTGGTTTACCAGCTATGACGATCCACCGTTTGTTAGGTTTGACAGGAACAGAAGATGATGAATTTGCTGAACCGAGCTTAGATTGCAAATTATTGATCATTGATGAGATGTCGATGGTCGATACAAAACTCTTTAAGACGTTGATCAAGGCAGTTCAACCGGGAACGCAAGTTGTTCTGGTTGGTGATAAAGATCAGTTGCCATCAGTTGGACCTGGTCAAATTTTTTCCGATTTGATCAACAGTGAAGTCTTTCCAACGACAATTTTGAAAAATATTCACCGCCAGGATTCAGACTCAACCATCATCCAATTGGCTCACGATATTAATGAAGGTATTATTGTGGATGACGTCTTTCAAAATCGTTCCGATCGAAGTTTCATCAACTGCAACAGTCGCAACGTGCCTGATGTTTTGTCACAGATCATCAGTAAATCGAGTGAACGTGGTTTTGACATTGCGGATGTGCAAGTCTTAGCACCAATGTATCGTGGTCAAGCAGGGATCGATAATTTGAACTTTGTGATTCAAAATGTCGTTAATCCGATGAAACCAAAGCGCAAAGAAGTTTCGATGGGCAATATCAAGTATCGGATCAACGACAAAGTTGTTTATTTAGTTAATACGCCAGAGGACAACGTCTTCAACGGTGAGATTGGCAAAATCGTCGGGATCATTAAGGCAAAAGAAAATACGGATAAAGTCGACAAATTAGTAATCGATTTTGACGGCAATGAAGTAACGCTGGATCGAAAAGATTGGGCGAATATCGCTTTGGCTTATTGTACTTCGATTCACAAAGCTCAAGGTTCCGAATTTGAAATGGTCATCTTGCCATTAGTTAATGAAGAATCGCGAATGTTGCGACGTAATTTATTGTATACAGCGGTTACGCGTGCCAAGAGACTGCTGATCATGGTGGGAGACCGTTCAGCCTTTGAGCGTTCGATCCGAGATCAATCAAGCGAACGCCAGACGACCTTGAAGGAACGTATTTACGATACTTTCAAGGTAAAACGTGACGTCAAGTCCCAGGATGATGAAACAACGCCAGAAAAACCTCAGGAATACATTTTGACAATGGACATGGTCATGAATAATGCTATCAATCCAATGATTGGAATGGAAAACGTTATTCCCAGTGACTTTATGGATAAAAAAGAAGCTTAAATTATTTCTAAAAAATTATATCGAGAGCAAGACAAATATGTTTCAGATTTCAGTTATTAACATAAAAATGACCTCTGATTCCCAGTTGGGATCCAGAGGTCATTTTTGATTGATCTAATTTGTTATAGGTAGCCAAAACAGTTGGCTGTCGATTGTAAAGGATAGTTGGAATTCGTGTTGAGCTAACTCTTCACCGTCCATTTGGCCATGTTGGTTAGTGTAGTTGTGCAATTTAAAGTTGGTTTTTTCAATGTGCCAGACATTTTTATCTTGTAAGTGCGAACCGTTGGTCAACAATTTGCTGAATAGTTTAACAAAAGTCATACCGGTGATTTTTTTAACTACGACTAGATTTAAATGGTGATTGAAGGGGGATGCAGTAGGGTCGATAGCGAAGCCACCACCAAAGTAAGGGTGATTAGTGGCTACGACGATATAGGCTGAATCGAAGTGTTTGTGCCGATATCCGAAGTCGACACCCAAACCAAAAGCAGGTTGGTGCTTGATGACTTTGAGTAGGTTGGTAAAATACGACAATGTTCCGAGATGCAATTTGTTCAAAAATTCCTTGCGTTCCGAATGGTTGGTGAAATAAACCGTACTGGCATCAAAGCCAATACCGATATTATTGACGAAGTAATGTTCAAATTTTGGACCTAGTGCTTTGCCGACATCGATTCGTTGGGGTTCTTTCATGGCCAAAATAGTTTGCATCAGGATAACTGGATCCTTGACTTTCAATTTGATTCCACGGCAAAAATCATTACCAGAACCACCCGGAATGTATCCTAACGGTGTTTGCGGATAATTAGATTGTTTAATGCCATTGACGGCCTGATTGAGCGTACCATCGCCACCGATGACGACGATTTTGACACCAGTTTGATTTTCATCGGCTAACTTACGAGCAATTCTGACGCCGTCGCCAGCTTTTTTGGTTGGATGGACTTCATAGACTAGACTGTTTTTTTCTAAAAATTCAGTTACCTTATTGCAGGCACTTTTAGCACGACCATTGCCAGCCAAATGGTTCAGGATGATTTCAATTTTTTTGATTTCTGACATCTTAGTTCCCTTTAAATAAAAAAAGTAGATCAAATGATCTACTTTAGAAGTTTTTAAATTGATGTACCAATTAACATTGGCAAGATTACAGGATTTCTAGCAGTACGTTTGTAAAGGAATTCTTGCAATCCTTCAATGATGAGACGTTTCAAAGTTGCTTCAGTAACTTTGTTATCTTCATCGTCAAAAGCATTCTTGATCAAGTGGAAGACACATTTTTGTGCTTGGTTAATCAATTCACCTGATTCACGCATATAAACGAAACCACGTGAAAGGATATCTGGACCAGCTAAGACGATGTGTTTTTGATAATCGATCGTGGCTACAACAACGACCATACCTTCTTCAGAAAGGACTTGGCGATCGTGGATCACAACGTTACCAATGTCACCGACACCTTTACCATCAACATAAACGTCTCCAGCAGGGAAGTGACCAACAACATGAGCAGTGTCCTTCGTCAAAGCTAGGACATCACCATTTTCCAAGAGAAATGAGTGATCTTGGGGCACGTCACACAACTCAGCTAATTCGGTGTGGATCTTCAACATACGATACTCACCGTGAATTGGCATGAAGAACTTAGGCTTCATTAAACGAAGCATTAATTCTTGTTCTTCTTGACCACCGTGACCAGAAGCGTGGATGTTGTTGACTTTACCATGAATAACTTCGGCTCCAGCTTCAGAAAGTTGGTTGATCAAGTGGTTGACACTGATCGTGTTACCAGGGATAGGGTTACTTGAGAAAATAACGGTATCTCCTGGTTGAATCGTGATCTGTCTGTGAGTACCGTTAGCGATACGACTCAAAGCAGCCAAAGGTTCACCTTGAGAACCAGTACATAGGATCAAAGTTTCACTTGCAGGCGTCTTGTTTAAAGCATGTGGGTCGATCAACATATCATCAGTGATATTTAGGTAACCCAATTCACGTCCATTTTCAATCGCTTGTTCCATGCTTCGACCAAAGACAGCAATCTTTCGTCCTTGTTGAATCGCAGCATCGACCGCTTGTGAAATACGATAGATGTTAGAAGCGAAAGTAGCAAAGATGATCCGTCCTTGAATGGTTTCAAAGATCTGGTGGATCGTCAAACCAACTGAACGTTCTGACTTAGAGAATGTAGGGATCTCGGCGTTCGTACTGTCGGATAGCAAGCACAAAACACCTTTAGCTCCGAGAGCAGCCATCTTTTGAAGGTTAGGTGATGGCAATCCAGCAACTGGAGTCAAATCAAATTTGAAATCTCCGGTTTCGACAATGATTCCTTGTGGTGTGTGAACTGCGATACCTAACGTATCAGGGATAGAGTGGGTTGTTCTGAAGAATGAAACGCTAGTCTTAGGGAATTTGATAACATCATCTTCGTGTAAGACGTGCATTTCAGTTGTTCTTAGTAAATTATGTTCTTCCAATTTACCTTTAATCAATGCACAAGCTAATGGACCGGCATAAACGGGGATATTTGGAAGTTGTTGCAAAAGATAAGGGATACCACCAATGTGATCTTCATGACCGTGGGTGATGAAGAGTCCCTTGATCTTATCTTTGTTTTCTACTAAGTAACTGTAATCAGAAATGACGTAGTCAATTCCGAGAAGTTCGTCTTCTGGAAACTTGATACCAGCATCAATGACGATCAATTCGTCTTGATATTGAACTCCATACATATTTTTACCGATTTCGCCAAGGCCCCCGATGGCAAAAACGGCGACTTCATTATTTTTAACTTTAAAGGACATTAATTAAAACTCCGTTAATTTGAAGTCAGGGCTCTTTTTCTCGTATTCGAGATGTTTTTCGTCGAGTTCCTGAATAAATTCAATTTCGTAGTCGGTATTCTTTTCGACTGCTTGACGTACTTCGATACTTGAAGCAGCGTCCACATAAAGTGAATGTGTAAATTCACGACGGGGGTTATCTAGTTCACTTGTTTGATATAAAACTTTATAAATCAATATAAATTTCTCCTTTAATTCGAATTATTAAATGAAACAAGTCAGTTTCATTTGACGTTTTTTCCAGTCCATTTGTGCAGTAATCAATAGATAGCACAAGTTTACCATATCTAATAATGTAAGTATACTTTACAACTTGATTAAGAAATGACGATAGTACTTGGATCAAGGTCGAATGGGGCAGTCTTGTTGATCTTGTCGTAGTATAAGTGGCCATTTAAGTGGTCGATCTCGTGTTGACAAACGATAGCAGGGTAACCTTTGACACGCAATGTTTGTGAGTTACCTTCGAAGTCATCATATTTAATAGTAATACGATCAGCACGAGGGACAAATCCTTGAACGTCTTTATCGACTGAAAGGCAACCTTCACCTTCAGACAAAGCGGCACGTTGAACTGAGTTTCTGATAATAACTGGGTTGATCAAAGTGATCTTCAAAAGTGGTTTGTCAGGGTCGTCGTCATTAGGAACAAGGACGGCAGCCATCATTTCAGAAACGCCAACTTGAGGAGCAGCCAAACCAACGCCGGCTCTTAATTGGTGCTTTTCAGCATATTCTTCGTCTTGACTCTTAACAAGATATTCCATCATGTTTGCAGCCAAAGCTTTATCTTTATCACTTAGTGGAAATTGAACCTTTGCGCCAACTTCTCTTAAAACGGGATCGCCATCACGGACGATATCTTTCATAAAATACATAGTTTCCTCCAAATGTTTAATTGTACAAAAATACCTTAGTATATCTATTATAGATTATTTTCCTTTAAAAATAGAAATATTTGAAATTTTTTTCTATTTTTGATCAAAGTAAGCGGAAACATTTTAGCTAGGGGATATTTGTGTGATATTAATCCGCACAATGATAAAATGTTAAATGTAAATGTTACCGATTTCATATTAGTGACATAAAACAGATGCTACCGGAGGTTTTACAGATGAAATTAATTGATTTTGGTGTCAGAGAAGATGAGAAGAAGTACATTCAAGAGTGGTCTCGTGACAATAATATTGAAGTGAAGATCGTTTCAGATTTGTTGACCCCTGAAACAGTCAAACTAGCTCAAGGTTATGACGGAATTGTAGCCTATCAACAGTTGCCATACGACGAAAAAATTTTTGACGTGATGAATGAATATGGGATTCATGTTATTTCATTGAGAAATGTTGGTGTCGATAATGTTCCACTGGCAGCTTTGAAACGCAATAATATTCGTTTGACCAATGTGCCTAGCTATTCGCCTGAGGCAATTGCTGAGTACTCTGTGGCCGGATTGATGGCCTTATTGAGAAACTTCAAGCACATGTTCAGAAAAGTTGATAATCATGATTTCAGATGGGCACCAGATATTGGCCGTGAATTGAATGAACTTACCGTCGGTGTTGCTGGAACCGGAAGAATTGGCCGAGCAGCGATAAAAATTTATCAAGGATTTGGTGCCAAAGTTATCGCTTTCAACAAATTTCACAATCCCGATATTGAAAAACAAGATTTGTATGTCGACAGTTTGGATACTTTATTGAAGAATTCTGATGTCGTAACACTGCACATTCCTAGTCTAGGCAAGGGTCACACTGTGATCAATCGTGATTCCATTTCTGAAATGAAAGACAATGCGATCATCGTTAATTCCGCTCGTGGCGACCTGATCAATACGAAGGATCTCTACGAGGCTGTAGCTAATGGCAAGTTATACGGTGCCGTGATGGATGTTTATGAAAATGAAGTAGGAATTTTTAATACTGATCTCAGCGACCAAGAGTTCAAAGATGATCTATTGAAGAAGGTCATTCAAAGTCCAAGATTCATTTTAACGCCACACATCGCCTTTTATACGACAAAAGCGGTCAAGAATATGGCAACTATTTCGTTGGATTCAATGGTATCAGAATTACAGACGGGAACGTCTGAAAATGAAATTAATTTGGATAAATAGTTATCTTTTTCACAAACATTAAGAAAAAATTTTTTAGTCTCCGAGCGCCTAAACCACTTGTTTTTTGGCAGATCAATGGTAGACTAAAAAGTATGAAAGCCCTTACAATATTTCACAAGGGATGAGTTTTTTTATGAAAGGACTGTGGAGAATGGCAAATAAACCAATTGTTGACTTTGAAGCGATTAAAAATGATCTATCAAACGTTTCAAAACCCGTTCAAGTATTAAATGAAAATGCTGAAATAACTAATCAAGAGATCTTCGATACTTTTTCAGATGATGATTTAGTTGAATTTATGAAAAAGATGGTATGGGAGCGTGCATTACACGAACAGACAATGAACTTTTCACGTCAAGGACGCATGGGATTCTATGCACCTACTGAAGGTGAGGAAGCTTCTGAGATGGGAACTGTTCTTGCAATGAAGAAACAGGATTATTTATTGCCTGCTTATCGTGATGTTCCTCAATTGATCCAACACGGAGCTACTGTAACGGAAGCTTACCTTTGGTCAAGAGGACATGTCGTAGGTAACAAGTTCAAAGCACGTTCAATGATGCCCCAAATCATCATCGGTGCTGCTTATGTTGAAGCTGCCGGAGTTGGTCTTGGAATCAAGAAGAATAAAGAAGAAGACACGATTGCCTTTACTTATTACCGGTGATGGTGGTACGTCACAAGGTGATAGTTATGAAGGTATGAACTTTGCCGGAGCTTATCAAGCACCTGTTTTGTTCATCGTTCAAAATAATGGTTTCGCCATTTCAACTCCACGTGTTAAACAAACAGCTGCACCAACTTTGGCTCAAAAGGCCGTTGCTGCAGGTATTCCAAGCGTGCAAGTCGATGGTATGGATATCTTGGCATGTTATGCCGTTGCTAAAGCTGCCCGTGATTATATGGTAGCTGGCAATGGACCAGTAATGATCGAAACTTTGACATATCGTTTCGGTGCTCACTCAAGTGCTGGTGATGATCCTAAACGTTACAGAACTAAGGAACAAGAACAACCTTGGTTCGAAAAAGATCCATTGATCCGTTTGAGAAAAGTTCTCACTGACAAGGGACTTTGGTCAGAAGAAGAAGAGGACAAGTTAGTCGACGAATACAAGGCTTCATTTAAGGAAGCTATCAAGGAAGCTGACAATGTTCCTGCTGACAAGGTTTCCGATATGTTGAAACGTACCTTTGAAATCCCAACTCCAGAAATGAGACAAGAAATCAGTAAATTTGAAGCAAAGGAGTCGAAGTAAAAATGGCTAAGAAAACTTATATTCAAGCAATTACAGATGCCTTAGACATTGCTCTTGAAGACGATCCCAAAACATTGATCTTTGGTGAAGATGTTGGTAAAAATGGTGGTGTTTTCAGAACTACTCAAGGACTTCAAGAAAAATATGGTGAAGACCGAGTCTTCGATACTCCATTGGCAGAGTCAGGTATTTTAGGTTTAGCAACTGGTTTAGGTTTAACCGGTTGGCGTCCGATCCCTGAAATCCAATTTATGGGCTTCTCATTTGAAGCAGTCGACCAAATTGCCGGTCAACTAGCAAGAATGCGTTTCAGATTCGACGGTTTGAAGAATGCCCCAGTAACGATCAGAACACCTTATGGTGGGGGTACTCACACGGCTGAAATGCACGCTGATAACTTGGAAAACTTCTTTACCGGAATTCCGGGATTGCGTGTTGTAATGCCAAGTAATCCATATGATGCTAAGGGGCTTTTGATCTCATCAATTGAAAACAATGACCCAGTGTTATTTATGGAAAACTTGAAATTATATCGTTCAATGAAAGACGATATTCCTGATGGCAAGTATACAGTTCCTTTGGACAAAGCAAATGTTGTCCGTGAAGGAAATGATATTACGATCGTCGCTTATGGTGCTGAAGTAAACGAAGCACTCAAAGTAGCTGATACGTTAGCTAAAAAGAACATTTCGGTGGAAGTTATCGACCTTAGAACAGTTTCACCAATCGATACTGAAACAATTTTCAAATCAATCGAAAAGACTCACAAAGTTGTAATCGTTCAGGAAGCACAAAAGATGGCCGGAGTTGGAGCACAAGTTGCTTCAGCTATTGCCGAAGATGCGATCCTTTCTCTCGATGCACCAATTGGTAGAGTTGCTGCACCAAACAGTGTTTATCCATTTGCTCTTGGTGAAGACATTTGGATTCCACGTGCTAAAGAAATTGAAGAAAAAGTAAATGATATTCTCAACTACTAATTAATCGAAGGAAGGGAAAAAACTATGGCATACAAATTTAAATTACCAGAGCTAGGCGAAGGTATGGCCGAAGGTGAAATCGCTAGCTGGCTTGTAAAAGAAGGGGATACCGTTAAAGAAGACGATTCCTTGGTAGAAATTCAAAATGATAAATCGGTTGAAGAACTACCTTCTCCAGTTTCCGGTACCGTTAAGCAAATTGTTGCTAAAGAAGGCGATACTGTTGAAATTGGCGACACGTTGATCGTGATCGATGATGGATCACCTGATACTGGCGATGACGCACCGGCTGCGCCAAAGGCAGAAGAAAAACCAGCTCCAGCAGCAACTTCCGCTTCAACTCCAACTCCAGCTGCTACTGCGACCGGATCTGCTAATGTCAATTACTTAGCAATGCCATCAGTTCGTCAATATGCTCGTGATACTGGTGTTGATCTTTCCCAAGTAACACCTAGTGGTAAACATGGACAAATTACAAAGGCTGATATTGATGCCTTCAAGAGTGGCAATCCAGCTGCCGTTGCTCAACCAGCAAACGCTGCAACACCAGCTGCACCAGCTCAACCAACTGCTGCCCAACCAATTACGCCATACAAGTCTGCTACGCCAGAACTAGAAACACGTGAAAAGATGACTATGACTAGAAAAGCTATTGCTAAGGCAATGCTTACTAGCAAGCACACCGCACCACACGTTACGAGTTTTGATGACGTTGAAGTAAGCGCTTTGATGGCTAACCGTAAGAAGTACAAAGCAATTGCAGCTGACAAGGGTATTCACTTAACATTCTTGCCATATATTGTTAAAGCTCTCGTAGCGGTAATGAAAGAATATCCTGAATTAAATGCTTCAATCGACGATTCAACTGAAGAAATAGTTTACAAGCACTATTACAATGTCGGTATCGCCACGAATACAGAACACGGACTCTACGTTCCAAATGTAAAGAACGTTGATTCTAAAGGGATGTTTGAAATCGCCAAAGAAATCACTGAAAATTCTCAAGCTGCTTATGACAACAAATTGAGCATGGACAAGATGACTGGCGGTTCAATTACTATCAGTAATGTCGGTTCGATCGGTGGCGGCTGGTTCACACCAGTTATTAACTACCCAGAAGTTGCAATTCTTGGTGTTGGTAAAATTGCCAAGGAACCATACGTTGACGAAGACGGCAATATTCAAGTTGGTAACATGTTGAAATTGTCACTCAGCTATGACCACAGATTGATCGATGGAGCTTTGGCACAAAATGCCTTGAATCTCTTGAAGAAATTGTTGCACGATCCAGATATGTTATTAATGGAGGGCTAATTTAAAATGGCAGAAAACGTAATAGAAAAAGATACCGTTATTATTGGATCAGGCCCTGGTGGTTACGTTGCAGCAATCAGAGCTTCAGAATTAGGACAAGATGTAACTGTAATTGAAAAATCAGATACTGTCGGTGGTGTTTGTCTAAACGTTGGCTGTGTGCCATCTAAGGCTTTGATTACTGCTGGTCACAGACTTCAACAGGCTAAAGATTCTTCAACTTACGGCATCACAACTAGTGATGCAAAGATCGACTTTACTAAGACACAAGCTTGGAAAGATGAAAAAGTTGTCGCTAGAATGACCAACGGGGTTCAAATGCTGTTGAAGAAACACCATGTAGAACTCATCAATGGTGAAGCTTATTTGGACAGCGACACTCAATTGAGAGTTATGCCAAGTGGTCCTAGACAATTTATGGACAATGGTGGCGGCCAAACGATCAAGTTTAAGAATTTGATTTTGGCAACTGGTTCACGTCCAATTGAGATCAGAGGTTTTAAATTTGACGACCGAGTTATTGACTCAACTGGTGGCTTGAATTTGAAAGAAGTTCCTAAGGAATTCGTCATCATCGGCGGTGGCTATGTTGGAACTGAATTGGCTGGAGCTTATGCCGATCTTGGTTCACACGTAACTATTCTTGAAGGTTCACCAAGCATTATTCCTAACTTTGAAAAAGACATGGTTTCGATCGTTAAAAAGAACCTTGAGAAAAAAGGCGTTACGATCATTACTAATGCCATGGCTAAGAAGAGTGAAAACAAAGGCGACAGCGTCAATGTTACTTATGAAGTTGACGGCAAACCAAGTACGATCAACGCTGATTACTGTATGGTAACGGTTGGTCGCCGTCCTAATACTGATAACTTTGGCCTTGAAATGACTAATGTTAAATTGACTGACAGAGGACTTGTTGAAGTTGATGAACAAGGTAAATCTTCAGTTGACCACATTTATGCTATCGGTGATATCACTCCGGGACCTGCATTGGCTCACAAGGCTTTCTTTGAAGCTAAAACAGTTGCTGGAGCAATTTCGGGCAAACATACAGCCAATGACTACATCAGCGTCCCAGCGGTTTGTTTCACCGATCCAGAACTTGCAACAGTTGGTTTGACGGAAAAGGATGCTAAGGATAAAGGTATCGATGTCAAAGTAGCTAAGTTCCCATTTGCTGGTAATGCTAGAGCTGTTTCTTTGGATGCCGCAGAAGGATTCGTGAAATTAGTTGCTCAAAAGGATACTGGTACGCTTCTTGGCGGTCAAATCGTCGGACCTGGAGCAAGTGATCTGATTTCTGAATTGAGTGTTGCCATCAATTGTCAACTCAATGCTGAAGATATTGCTTTAACGATCCACCCACACCCAACATTAGGTGAGCCTATTCAAGAAGCAGCCGATATTTTGATTGGTTACCCAACACATATTTAATGAAGATGAGTTTAGCAACCGAAACAGGTTCGTTTCGTAGACTAAATAATGAATTTATTCAAAAAGCGATGCATTTGCAGCGCTTTTTTTGTATAGTAGAGTAAATATGAAGGGAGTTATTCTATGCAAGATAATTACAGTTATCCTCTTGATGAGACGTGGACACAAAGTGAGATGGTTACGGTCATTGATTTGTACAATGCGGTTGAGAAGGCATATGAATCGGGCATCAAAAGAGATGAATTTTTGCAGAAATATCGCTCATTTCAACAAGTTGTTCCGATGAAAATGGAACAAAAACGACTTGATAAAGAATTTGAATTGCAGTCTGGCTATTCGATCTATCAAGTTTTCAAAAAGTGCCAACAAGCAAAAAACAGTCAGAAAGTCAGGATTCAAAATGAAAGTAGATAGTAAAGAAATTGATACTTTTTTGGTTAAATTATTAACTCAAGTAGGCGAGACTTTGCGTGAGAATTCAATCAAAAAAATGTCAGTTGCTACCAAAAAAAATCGAAATGATCTAGTTACTAACTTCGACAAGCAAACGGAACGTTTCGTTAATGGGGCAATCAAACACGCATATCCTGATGCTACGATCGTCAGTGAAGAAGGCTACGGCGATTTAGTCAAAGACATGTCAGGCTTAGTTTTTTTCGTTGATCCAATCGATGGAACAATGAATTTTGTCAAACGTGGGGATGATTTTGCTTCAATGATTGGCGTTTACATCGACGGTGAACCATTAAATGGTGCTATTATAGATGTTATGGATAATGAAATTTACCATGGCGGTAAAGAAATTGGGTTGTTTATCAATGATAAAAAGATAGACGATCCAAAAGATTTGCCATTGGTAGAAGGGTTAGTTGATGTATCGGCTCCGATGGCCTTGATGGACAAGTTTTCTGTACAAGATGTCATCAAAAAGAGCAGCGGCTTTCGAGTCTATGGAAGTGCCGGGATAATTTTCGGCCATCTTTTGACTGGTAAGGAAGTCATGTATATGTCATACTTAGCTCCATGGGATTTAGCCGCTGGACGCGTTATGTGTGAGGCAGCAGGGTTGAACGTCGTAAGTATTGACGGTGCCCCAATAAATATGTTAGAATCACAAGTCGTAATAGTTGGTACTCAGAAAGTAGTTTCTGAGGCACTGAAGACACTTAAAACGCGTTAGTGAACTGTGACAGTCATTCACAGTTTTTTTATTGCAAGTCATTAAACATGTATTTATGGAAGGAAGAACTAATTTTGACTAAGAGAAGAGAAGATATTAGAAACATTGCGATTATCGCTCACGTTGACCACGGTAAAACTACTTTGGTTAATGAAATGCTAAAACAATCAGACACACTAGGAAAGCACTACGAAATCCAAGACCGTGCGCTTGATTCAAATGCTATTGAAAGAGAACGTGGTATCACAATCCTTTCAAAGAATACCGCTGTTGATTATGACGGCAAGAAAATCAACATCTTGGATACCCCGGGACACGCCGATTTCGGTGGTGAAGTTGAACGTATCATGAAGATGGTTGATGGTGTACTTCTAGTTGTTGATGCTTATGAAGGAACAATGCCTCAAACACGTTTCGTTTTGAAGAAGGCTTTGGAACAACACTTGACACCTATCGTTGTTATTAACAAGATCGATAGACCAGGTGCACGTCCTGCCGAAGTTGTTGATGAAGTTCTTGAATTGTTCATCGAATTAGGTGCTGACGATTCACAACTAGACTTCCCAGTTATTTATGCTTCAGCTATCAACGGTACATCAAGTTACTCAGATGATCCTGCTGATCAAAAGCACACAATGAACCCATTGTTCGACACAATTTTGAAGACTATTCCTGCACCAATCGACAACTCAGACGAACCTCTACAATTCCAAGTTGCTTTGCTTGATTACAACGATTATGTTGGTCGTATTGGTATCGGACGTATTTTCCGTGGAAAGATCAAGGTTGGGGACAACGTTACTGTTATGAAGCTTGACGGCTCAACGAAGAACTTCCGTGTTACAAAACTATTTGGTTTCATGGGTCTAAACCGTGTTGAAATCAATGAAGCTAAAGCCGGAGACCTTATTGCTGTTTCTGGTATGGAAGATATTTTCGTTGGTGAAACAGTTACACCAGTTGATCACCAAGAAGCACTTCCATTGCTACGTATCGATGAACCTACATTGAAGATGATGTTCCTACAAAACAACTCACCTTTCGCTGGTCGTGAAGGTACAGAAGTTACTGCTAGAAAGATCGAAGACCGTTTGAAGAAACAATTGCACACTGATGTTTCATTGAAGGTTGAAGATACTGATCAAGCTGGTGCTTGGATGGTTTCAGGTCGTGGTGAACTTCACTTGTCAATCCTTGTTGAAGAAATGCGTCGTGAAGGTTTCGAATTACAACTATCACGTCCAGAAGTTATTTACAAGACAATTGATAACAAGAAGTGCGAACCTTTTGAAGAGGTAACTATCGATACACCTGACGAATATGTTGGTTCAGTTATCGATTCAATGTCACAACGTAAAGGTGACATGGTCAACATGGAAAGTACTGGTAATGGTCAAACACGTTTGATCTTCAGTGCTCCTTCACGTGGTTTGATCGGTTACTCAACAGAATTTCTTTCAATGACTGGTGGTTACGGTATTTTGAACCACACATTCTCAGAATACAAGCCAGTTGTTAAGAACTGGAACCCAGGTAGAAGAACTGGTGCTTTGGTCTCAATCAACCAAGGTCCATCAACTACATACTCACTACAATCAGTTGAAGATCGTGGTACATTGTTCATCGGTGCCGGTGTTGATGTCTACGAAGGTATGATCGTTGGTGAAAGTAGCCGTGATCAAGATATCGCCGTTACTGTTACAAAGGGTAAGAACCTTACAAATACTCGTGCTGCTGGTAAGGATCACGCTGCCGCAATCAAGACACCTAAGGATATGTCACTTGAACAATCAATCGAATTCCTAAATGAAGACGAACTTTGTGAAGTAACACCTAAGAATGTTAGATTACGTAAGAAGATCTTGAACACAAATGAACGTAAGAAGTTTGACAAATCAAAGAAAAACCAAAAATAATTATTAATATAGAAAGTGGACAAAACAGTCAGCTTTAGGTATTAATGTAAATCACCTCTGATTCTGTACTTGGGAATCAGGGGTGATTTTTTGTTTGGACAAAATGGCATGCCAAGAGTAGTTTTTTTCTGTATTTGTTTGGTGGTATAATCTTATTATCAGATTTTAGGAGTTCAAATGTGGAAAAATTAAGGAAAATAGACTTATGGATAGTCATTCCATACATTTTACTATTAGGCATTGGGGTCGTGATGGTTTATTCCGCCAGTTTTTACAATGCTTTAATGGTTGGTGGTAAAACGAATCAATATTTAATCAAACAGGCTTCCTATGCAGTCTTGGGACTTTTTCTCTGCTACGTAACTTTTATGCTGAAGAAAAAGTTCTTCTGGAATCGAAAGATCTTAGGAATAGTCATAGCCATAACTTGGATCTCATTGATGTGGCTATTTTTAAGAGCCGTATTTAAACCCAGCAGTCGTGTCAATGGTGCTTCAGCTTGGATCAATTTGGGACTGATCAACTTTCAGCCTTTGGAATTGGCCAAATTAGTTTTGATTATGTATTTGGGTTTGATTTTATCAATCAAACAGAACCGACTGTTACGTAAACAAAGATGGGGCGAAGTTATCAGAGAAGTTGCTCAACCGATGATTTTTATCGGCTCGATGATCTTCTTGGTCATTATCCAGCCGGATATTGGTGGGGCTTTGATATTGTCCTTGATCACATTAGTTATGTTGTCATCGTCAACGATCCCTGGCAAAATGATTGCGCAATTGAGTGGAGCGTTGGTGGTCTTGTTTGTTAGTGCCATTGTTATAATCACTAAATTTCCACCATCAATTATCAAACACAATTATGCTTATCAACGATTTTTGGCAATGCAGCATCCATTTCAATTGGAGCAGCATGCCGGAGCTCAGCTGGTCAATTCGTTTTATGCCATCAGTAATGGTGGATTGTTTGGGGTCGGTTTAGGAAATAGTATCCAAAAACGAGGCTATTTACCCGAGCCACATACCGATTTCATTATGTCGATCATCAGCGAGGAACTCGGTTTAGTAGGAGTACTAGTTGTTTTAGGGCTCCTAATGATAATTATTCTACGGATGATTTCTTTAGGCTTTCGTTCAAGGGAAAATTATGACAGTTTGATTTATTACGGCGTTGCCACAATGATCTTAGCGCAGATCGTCTTGAATGTTGGTGGATTGTTAGGTTTGGTACCACTGACAGGGGTTACTTTGCCATTTATTAGTTATGGGGGTTCCAGTTTATTAGTCTTGTCAGTCGCTTTGGGAATCGTTTTGAATCTGGAAACTTCGGTCAAATCGGAAAAAATGAAAAAAAGGTGATTTTATGTATAAAAAAGTGGAACGTCAGGCGTTGTATGTCTGGGTCTACTCATTAAAATGGAGAAAAAAATTGCAACGTTATGGCACTATTTATTACACTTCTCCAAAAATGAAATATGTGATGCTCTATGTCAATGCCAACAAGGCAGCAGAAGTAAAGAAGGAATTGACGGCCAAAAATTACGTTAAACGAGTCTCTTTGGCCCATCGCAAAGAATTAGATGAACATTTTGTAATGAAAAATAAAGACGGTGAAGAGGAAGCTTAATGAAAGTTGTTTCAGGAAAATTTCGTGGTTTAAATTTAAAAGCAGTACCGACCAACAATACTCGCCCCACATCATCCAAAGTCAAGGAAGCGGTCTTTAGCATGTTGTCGCCTTATATGGTCGATGGCGTGGCCTTGGATCTGTTTGCTGGAACAGGTAGCTTAGGTATCGAAGCTGTTTCTCGTGGTTACGAAAAGGCTTATTTGGTCGATAAAGCTTACAAAGCTATCAATACGATCAAAGAAAATATCGAAAAAACTCATGCCGAAGAAAACTTTGTAGTGATCAAATCAGCCGCGACCGAAGCTTTACAAAAATTTACAGCTGAAGGTATTAAATTTGATCTAGTATTTTTGGATCCACCGTATAGAATGAAAATCACTGAACAAATAATTAAAGATATGGTTGAACAAAATCTGTTGAGCGAGGGAGCTATCATCGTTGATGAGACTGATTACGATATTGATCTGACTGATTTTGACCGTATCACGTTGATCAAAGAGAAACGATATAAAGATACGAAAGTGGCCTTATATCAGTTTGGAGGATAATAATGTCACAAAAAATTGGACTTTATGCTGGAAGCTTCGATCCAATCACTAATGGTCATCTGGATGTGATCCGCCGAGCAGCTAGGTTGTTTGATAAACTCTACGTTGCCCCAATGACTAATACGTCAAAGGATTATTTGTTCACATACGAAGAAAAAAAGACTTTTATTGAATCAGAAATCGCTGATCTTACAAATGTCGTCGTGATCAATGGCAAAAATGAGTTGTCAACTAAGTTGGCAGAAAAAGTCGGAGCCCATTTTATGATCCGTTCAATGCGTAATCCGGATGATTTTGGCTATGAATCAGGGGTTGCATCGATCAATAAAGTTTTAGATAAAAATATCGAAACAATATTTCTACTAGCGAATGACAAATATGCTACGATATCCTCATCAATGATGAAAGAAGTAGCTAAATTTGGTGGCGATATCTCCGAATTCGTTCCCAAAGCAGTTGCTACAGAATTGGTAAAGAAGTTGAGAAGGGAATAGTTCATTTTGAAATTCAACAAAACTAGAAATAAAGTTTTTGGCGCCATATTTATTTTTATCGTTGTAGCAGCGTTCTTTATAATGCCAACTGGATATTATTTGGAAGTCCCCGGATCGGCTGAGGACACTTCTCAGTTCGTTAAAGTCGACGGCAAACACGATAAGAAAAAGGGAAATTTGTTACTGACAACAGTTGGAATCGTAAGCGGAACGCCGTTCACGTTGCTCAAATCATTAGGCAATAATTTTGAAACGATTTATTCGCAACAAGACCTTATGGGCGATGAGAACAGTCAAGAGTATTTCCGTGTCCAACAATATTACATGAAATCAGCCACTAACAATGCCGTTCAGGCTGCTTACACCAAGGCTGGTAAACCATTTACCAAAAAGTACTTGGGTGTCTATGTGATGGATATTTTGGATAATTCTGATTTCAAAAAGAAATTAGAGATCGGCGATACGATCACTTCGATCAATGGCTATCACTTTAATAATGCGGACCAATTTATTAAATATGTCAGAAAGCAAAACAAAAATTCCACGGTTAAAATCTCCTTCACAAGAGATGGCAAAAAGAAGACAGCCTCAGGAAAATTAGTTAAATTGGCTGATACCAAACGTTTTGGCTTAGGCATAACTTTGACTGATAATACTATTGCCAAGGGGAATCCGCCAACGAAGATCAATGCTGGTGATATTGGTGGTCCATCGGCTGGTTTGATGTTTACCTTGCAAGTTTATTCGCAAATAGCTAACAAAGACTTAAAAGCTGGTCGGACAATCGCTGGGACCGGTACAATTGCTCCTGACGGGACAGTTGGACCTATTGGCGGAATTGAAAAGAAAGTTTATGCCGCTTCAGAACAAGGCGCAACTATTTTCTTTGCTCCAGATGATCCCGTTACAAAAGAAATCAAGAAGTATGAACCAGGTTATGTCAACAACTACCACTTGGCTTTAAATGCCGCTAAGAAGATCCATACTAAGATGAAGATCGTGCCAGTGAAGAATTTAAATGACGCCATCAATTATCTTGAAAAAACGCAACAGTCCAAATAAAGGGCTGTTTTTTTTACGTAATTTTTGCTTGAGGTGATAAAAATGGAGAGTTTTTTAACGTATATCAAGCAAAACGTGATCTTAGTAGGTGTTTTAGTTGGTTTGACGATCCTAGGTTCAGTTTATTTATTGACTCATCAAGTCGCTGCACCAGTAAAGAATGAAATTGCTACGGCTAAAACTGAGCCTCAGAAAAGTGCTAGTCAAAAAAAGCTTCCGGAACAAAAAATCTTCGTCGTCGATATTCAAGGTGCGGTGAATAGATCCGGCGTTTATCGGTTGAAAAATGGGGCAATCGTGCAGGAAGCCTTGCAAATGGCTGGAGGAATAACTGAGAATGCGGACGTAAAACAGCTCAATCAGGCCCAGCGGATTACTGATCAAATGCAAATCTATGTCCCTTATAAGGGCGAACAGATCAATTCTAATAATAAAAATAATCAAGCTAATTCTAAGGCAAAGAAGCAAGTCAATTTGAATACGGCGACAGTCGATGATTTTAAAGATGTGTCGGGGATCGGGCCTAAGAAAGCTGAGAAAATAATTGCTTATCGGGAGAAAAATGGCAATTTTAAAGAGTTACATGATCTGACTAAGGTGGGTGGCTTTGGTGAAAAGAGTTTGGACGCTTTAAAAGAGCAACTGACCGTTTAGTTTATGAAAGGCTTGTGGATTTTCCCAACATTAGTAGCAATTTTAGTGATTGCTATATATTTTGAAACAAAATTTTTGATCATCGGTTTATTAATATTAGCGGTACGGATCTTGGTATTACGAAAAAGGCATCTGAATTTAGTTGTTATTTTGTTGGCGGCAATATTTTTGATCCGCTGCCAGTTGATCCAGCAGAGTATCCCTAAAGTCCCTGAATTTAAAACGGCCACGATCAGTCCCGACAGTATTAGTGTCAATGGCGATAATCTCAGTGGAGAATTAAAAACTAAAACTCAGTTCGTTCGTTTCAACTATCGGATCAAAACTGAAATAGAACAACATTTTTGGAAAAATCTTTCGGAGATAATTCAAGTTAAAGTTACCACGAGTGAAATTGTTAAAATTTCTGGTCCTAGAAATATCGGTGAATTTAATTTCCAAAAGTACGCGACCCATAAAAACGTCTATTATATGGCTAAAATAGAGAAAATTAGTCAACCAACTTTATTTCAGCCCCAAACATTATTTGAAAGAATAAATGTTTTACGAATACATATAATCAACTATTTCAAGCCACTCCCCAAATGGTTAAGGGTTCATGCACAGAGTCTGATCGTTGGCTATACTGAGTACGACGACAAAGATTTTCTCAAGATACTTAGCACTTTGGGTATCATTCACTTGTTCAGTCTGTCGGGACTGCATGTGTTGATAATTTTGACCATATTGAGAAAACTGACCTCGTGGTTGAAGATCCCCTTGGAGTGGGTCAATACTGTCATGTTAGTGCTTTTGCCTTGTTACGGCCTATTGGTGGGATCAAAGAGCGGTATTTGGCGGGCAATCGTGTTGGCGATGGTCGGAATAATTTGCCAGAAGTTACGATTGAATCTCAGCCGCTTAGATATTTTTAGTTTGACGATGTTGTTGTGTCTGTTCATTTATCCGTTTGCAGTCATAGAGATGGGCGGGCAACTGAGTTTTTTGCTGGCTTTTGCAATTTTGTACCTATATAAACCAACTCGTTTTTTATTGATGACTTTTGAGATGAATTTAGTCAGCTTACCGATAATTTGCTTATATACGTATCAATTCAATTATCTAACGCTGCTGACCAATATTATTTTTGTACCGTTCTTTACTTATTTTATTTTGCCGGTGACATTGATCTCAGCGCTGAGTGTCAAATGGTCTTTTTGGCAATTGCTCAATTCGTTTTATGCGGAATTGTATAAGAATTTGGATGCGATAGCAAATAATCTTGATTTTATATTTATTACGGGCAGTTTATCCATTTGGTCAGTGATTATTTTAAGCATTATCGGAATCTTTTATGTTGAAAGCAGGGGATTTGCCAATAAATTTTTGGGTCAATATCTGATTATCTTCGTTAGTTGTATCGTCTTTAATAAATTTCCACTTTTTGGCTCCGTCAATCTGATCGATGTTGGCCAAGGCGACAGCATCATGGTTACGACGCCGTTGAATCGACAGACTTTTTTGATCGATGTGGCTGGAAAACTCAGTTATCCAACCAAGCCGTGGGCTAAACGAACTGTACATGATCAAGTTGACAATAGTACCTTGCCATTTTTGAAATTCCAAGGGATCAGTCATATCGATAAAATTTTTTTGAGCCATAAAGATGTGGATCACGTTGGCAATTTGGAGACAATACTGACGAAATTCAAAGTTAAAGAAGTCAATTTTGGAATCGGCTTGGAGAATAATCCCCGGATAAAATCGGCTATCAAGCGGCATCCACAAGTCAAATTTAAAAATCTTCGTCAAGAAGATGCTTTTCAGACCGGTCCGATCAAGTGGGAAGTTTTGTGGCCACAAAAGTTCAGCATAGGTGAAAATGGTGATTCCTTAACATTGTTAGCCCAGATCAAACAAAAGAAGTGGCTTTTTCCCGGTGATTTGGATATAGCTGGTGAAAAAGCCATCGTTAAAGATCATCAATTTAAAGTCGACTATTTAAAAGTTGGTCACCACGGTTCACGGACAGCCACGAGTGAAAAGTTATTGGATGTAATCCAGCCAAAATTTGGTTTTATTTCTGCTGGGATCAATAATCGTTACGGACACCCCAATAAGGAAACCTTGGAACGGTTACAACGACATGGGGTCCGATATTTAAATACGGCCGATTATGGTATGATATCTTGGTATTATTATTTCTTTAACGATGAAGAAAAGATAACAACTTTCTTAAAGGGTGACTTGCTTGAAAATAACGGAATTAAAAAATAACTTAAAACAAGGTAATTTGAATAATGTCTATTTGATTACTGGTACTGAACAAGTCTTTATTAAAGACATTCAAAAATCATTTAAAGCAATCATGTCTCCTGAAGAACAGGATATGAACTTCTCTAATTTTGATTTGGAGGAAGTTTCCTTAGCAGATATGATCAATGAAGCTATTTCTGCACCATTCTTTGGTGAGAGAAGATTGGTCTTTGCGGAACATCCTTATTTTTTAACGGCGGAAAAGACCAAAAATGCAGTCGACCAAGATGTTGAACTATTGCTGAAATACATCAAAAATCCAACACCATCGACGATTTTGGTTATTTTTGCTGCCTATGAAAAATTAGATGCACGTAAAAAAATCGTTAAACAGCTTAAAAAATTAGCAGTGACAGTTGATGCGGGGCAGATGGAAGGCCCAATGTTGACGAGAACGATAATAAATGATTTAAAAATTGCTGGTTATCAAATCGACAACGATGCTTTGGATCTGCTGATCAATAAGACCAAAAGCAATTACTCATTGATCACTAACCAGTTGGAAAAATTAAAGCTTTATGCTTTGCAGACTAAAAAAATCGATCGCCAGGCCGTGGCTGAATTAGTACCACAATCATTGGAAGATAATGTTTTTGACTTAATGAATGAAATTCTCGGTAAAAATATTTATCAAGCTGAGGAACTTTATCACCAATTTTTACTGCAAAAGATCGATCCAATTTTGCTAGTGGCCATTTTGACATCGCAATTACGGCTCTTGATCCAAGTGAAGATCCTTTCAGAAAAAGGCTTGTCAGAACCAACGATTGCTAAGAGTCTCAAGATACATCCTTATCGAGTAAAATTAGCTCATCGACAAGTTAAAACGTTAAAATTATCTCAATTACGAGTGATGTATGGAGAAATTGTCAACTTGGATTACCAGATCAAGTCAGGGCAGGGTGACAAAGAGTTGCTATTCGATTTGTTTATTGCCAAATTTGCCTAAAGAAGGCACAAAAATATCGCCAGTTTTATGCAGTAACGTAAAATGACCTCTGATTCAGTTGAAGAATCAGAGGTCATTTTAAATTTGGACAAAATAAAAAAGCAACCGAATGGCTGCTTATCATTAATTCAATTTTGCAAGTCTTGACTTATCACGAGCAGCCTTGTTAGCTTTGATTAGGCCTTTTGACTTAGCCATATCAATTGCACGGACGGCTGTTCTGAACAAATCATCTTTGTTGTCAGCGTTGTTAGCAGCTGAAGCTTCGAAGTTCTTAATTGCTGAACGCATTGAACTTCTTTGTGCATTATTGCGAAGGTTTGCGCTTTCGGCAGTCTTTACACGTTTCATAGCTGATTTAATTTGTGGCATTAATTTCACCTCCGATTACATAGTAAGCTTAAAACTCAATACATAGAATTATACATAATTCCCAGTGGCAATGCAATGAAATGTCGATTTTTTTTCACTATTGCATTATTCTCCATTATGTAGTAAATTAATTAACTGTGTTAACCATGCTCTGTTTGACGAATCACCAACGCATTCATAGTTTGGCTAAATTTAAAAGGAAAAGGTGAATTGAAATGGCTATTTCAAAAGAAAAGAAAAACGAAATTATCAAGCAATATGCTCGTAAAGATGGAGACACTGGTTCTCCAGAAGTACAAATTGCTGTATTAACTTATGATATCAACTCATTGAACGACCACTTGAAGGTTAACAAGAAAGACCACCACTCATATGTTGGTCTATTGAAGAAGATCGGTCACCGTCGTAACTTACTAGCTTACTTACGTGAAAAAGATGTTCAACGTTACCGTGAACTAATCAAGTCATTAGGTCTACGTCGTTAATATTTATTTTAGGAGATTCCAGAAATGGATCTCCTATTTTTTTTGCATATTTTTTCTAAATAGTGTCGGATATGGTAGAATGAAAAACAGGTATAGCTTAAATAGTCTTAAAAGACTTAAAAATCACAATAGAATATTATGACCTATGCTATTTTAATGAAATGAGAGATGAATATGGACAAAAAAATTAAGATAATTTTGTTAAGTGGTGTACGTGAAAATGGAAAGAACATGTACGCAGTAGAAGTAAATGATGAGATCTATATTTTAGATATCGGATTGCAATATCCAGATAATGACCTTTACGGAATTGATTTGGTCGTTCCTGATATGAGTTATATCAAGCAAAACATTGATAAAGTGGTGGGAATCTTCCTATCACATGGCCATGCCGATGCCATTGGAGCTTTACCTTATTTGATCAGTGAATATGACATTCCTGTATTCGGTTCAGAAATGACGATCGAATTAGCTAAGATCGTTTGTTCAAATGATCGTCGCAGTAAAAAGTTCTCTAACTTCCATGTTATTGATGAAAATACAGCGATTGATTTTGATCAAGCTTCTGTATCGTTCTTTAAGACGACGCACTCAATCCCTGGTTCTTTAGGAATCGTTATTAAGACTTCTGAAGGACAAATCGTTTATACTGGCGATTTCAAGTTTGACCAAGCATCTGCACCAACTTACAAGACTGATTATGGTCGAATTGCTAAGATCGGCAGTGAAAGAGTTTTGGCCTTGTTGAGTGACTCGGCTAATGCTGAATCTCCTTACGAAAATTCTAGCGAAAAAGATATTTACGAATATATTTTGGATACGTTTAGCTATCACAATGGTCGCATCATTGTTGCTCAAGTTGCTTCTAATATTCAAAGAATGCAACAAGTACTCGATGCTGCCGCTAAGACAGGCCGTCAAGTATTCTTGTCTGGAACAGATGCTGAAAAGATCTTGAAAACAGCCATGAGACTCGGCTATTTGAAGATTTCCGACAAGGATTTAATTGTTAAGCCTAAAGATTTGGAAAAAATCGACAATAACAAATTAGTCGTTATTGAAACCGGCAAGATGGGCGAACCAGTTAAATTACTTCAAAAGATGGCTAATCCAGCTGCCAAGACTAAGTTCCAAATTGAAGAAGGCGACCTTGTCTTCATCGCTACGACGCCTTCACATGCTATGGATACTACAGTTGCCAAAGCACGGGATGCGATTTACCGTACCGGTGCCGAAGTTAAAGCTTTGAGCGACGACAAACACTCATCTGGTCATGCCAACAAATCTGATCTTCAATTGATGATCAACTTGTTGAACCCAGAAAACGTTATTCCAGTTCAAGGTGAATATCGCTTACTTGATGCTCACGCAAGAATTGCTCACGAAACAGGTATTCCTTATCAAAATATCTTCCTTACAAAGAAGGGGGACGTTTTGAATTATGAAAATGGACAATTTTATCGTGGAAAAGGCGTCGATGCTGGCGATACCATGATTGATGGAATTGGCGTTGGTGATATTGGTAGTATCGTTCTTCGTGACCGTGAATTATTGGCCCAAGACGGTGTTTTCATTGCCGTAGCTACAATTGACCGTAAGAAGAAAAAAGTCGTTGCTAAGCCTAAAATCACGGCTCGTGGTTTCGTTTATATGCGTGCCAGCCGTGACCTTCTAAGCGAAAGTTCCGACATTATCGTCAATACGATCGTAGACTACATGCAAAATAGTAAAGACTTTGACTGGTCAGATTTGAAACAAGGCGTTCGTGACAAATTGAACCACTTCTTGTATGAACAAACTAACCGTCACCCGGTTATTTTGCCAGTGATCATGGAAGTTAACCAAAATAGACATAGAAAAGCCAAAAAATAAAATGATTTAATTTTTTTGGATATTGTTGAGGTATTGTATGGATAACGATGCAGATAATCTAAAAAAAATCATTGATCAAGCCGATGAAGCCTTTGAACAAGGTAATTGGGAAGAATCGACTGATTTATATACTCAGGTTTATGCGATGCAGCAGACCTTTTCGATCAACAAAGGGCTTGCTGCATCTTTATTGAATCAACAAAGACCTGGCGATGCTGAAGCTGTGATTTTGGATTATTTTAATTATTACCTCAGTGAACCGGATACGGCGGAATTGGCTCTGGATATTATTTTGGAAAACAACGATTTTTTGTTAGCCAATCAGATGCTCAATTTTTACGATGCAAGTACACAGCCAAATATTAAACCAGATTTGATCGATGATTTTATCAAACGTATTAAAATAGCAGAAGACAGGCATGAACGAGTTTTTAAACCGGAAAAGGATAAAATCTCGAGTCGACTGCTGTCAATTGTTACTGAACCGACGGCTGAGCAAATTCAATTGCTAAGAAAGTTAAGGGAATTTAACAAAGCTGACTATATAAAAAATGCCAAGATATTATTGGGCAATCCCTTGTTGCATCCGCTTTTAAAGAGCGAAGCACTTGAGAATTTATTGAAGCTTGGGTTGGATGAAGAGATCGATATTTCATTTTACGGTGAAAATAAAACTTGCAATCCAAGCCATCTCATGCCTATTATGTCAACTGATGTCTATTTGAAAATGTGTGACGAATTAGAAAAATTATTGGCCAATGACAGTGCTTCGCAGTTGGAAAATTTCAAAGGCGAATTGTCGTTGTATTCGGCATTTGTATACCCATTCGGAAATAAAATAATAAAAGACCCTGCACTCTGGACAAAAGCAATGCTTTTAAGGTATGGTTTAGTAGATGATTCACAGGTAAGTGATAATCAAGGTTTAGACGAAGTAAAAACTTGGTTAAAACGGTTCGATGAGCTGATCAATACCTTTCAGGAGTGAAACTTTTTTAAAGTTTTTTCGCTTTGAGTATTTACAATTGCGTTTACGGCCTGTATACTCCAAAGAGTATATTTTTAGTCGGTGATTTGCGTTGAATTACTTTGCTTTCACCTCTGAAAGTAGTATAATTTTTCAGTAAAGAGTCGTCTAAAGAACATTTTCTTTGGATCAATCTTATGAAATGAAATTTTAGGAGGATTCTTTGTAATGGCAGAAAAAGAACATTATGAGAGAACAAAGCCCCATGTAAATATTGGGACAATTGGTCACGTTGACCACGGTAAGACTACTTTAACAGCAGCAATCACTAAGGTTTTGGCTGACAAAGGTTTAGCAAAGGCTGAAGATTACGCTGATATCGATAAAGCCCCAGAAGAAAAGGAACGTGGGATTACAATCAACACTGCTCACGTTGAATACGAAACTGAAAAGCGTCACTATGCACATATCGATGCTCCAGGACACGCTGATTACGTTAAGAATATGATCACTGGTGCTGCACAAATGGATGGTGCCATCCTTGTTGTTGCTGCTACTGATGGTCCTATGCCACAAACTCGTGAACACATCTTGCTTGCTCGCCAAGTTGGTGTTGAATACATCGTTGTCTTCTTGAACAAGACTGACCTTGTTGATGACCCTGAATTGACAGACTTAGTTGAGATGGAAGTTCGTGAACTTCTATCAGAATACGATTTCCCAGGGGATGACATTCCTGTTATCCGTGGTTCAGCTTTGAAGGCTCTTGAAGGTGACCCAGAAGAAATCAAACACGTTGAAGAATTACTTGATGTTGTTGATGAATACATCCCAACACCAGAACGTGATAATACAAAACCATTCATGATGCCTGTTGAAGATGTCTTCACTATCACTGGTCGTGGTACTGTTGCATCTGGTCGTATCGATCGTGGTGAAGTTAAGATTGGTGACGAAGTTGAAATCGTTGGTTTGAAGCCAGAAGTATTGAAGTCAACTGTTACTGGTCTAGAAATGTTCCGTAAGACTCTTGATTTAGGTGAAGCCGGAGATAACGTTGGTATCTTACTACGTGGTATTAACCGTGATCAAATCGAACGTGGACAAGTTCTTGCTAAGCCAGGTTCAATCCAAACTCACAACAAGTTCAAGGGTGAAGTTTATATCATGAGTAAAGAAGAAGGTGGACGTCATACTCCATTCTTCTCAAACTACCGTCCACAATTCTACTTCCACACAACTGATGTTACTGGTGTTATTGAATTGCCAGAAGGTGTAGAAATGGTTATGCCTGGTGACCAAGTTACTTTCGAAGTTGACTTGATTGCTCCAGTTGCTATTGAAAATGGTACAAGATTTACTGTTCGTGAAGGTGGCCGTACTGTTGGTGCCGGAGTTGTTACAGAAATCTTAGACTAATTTCTAAGGTAGTAATGATTGTTTAAAAAAGAGTTGGTTAATTCCAGCTCTTTTTTTATTGCATAAATATTTAAAAATGATCCAAAGTATCATATAATAGAAAAATGATGTTTTAAAAATACTTGGAAATCACGTCGATTGTTTACAATATCGCCATTTTAAGGTAATATTACAAAGTATGAGATTGTTGAAATACCGGAGGGATAATATAAATGTCTGCTAAGGCTAAATATACAAAAAAAGAAAATAACACTGGTGAATTGAAATTTGAAATTGACCAAGAAACTATCAAGAACGGTTTGAACACAGCTTTTGATCGTGTAAAGAAAAACCTAAACGTTCCTGGATTTAGAAAGGGTAGAGTACCTCGCCAAATCTTCAACCGTATGTATGGTGAAGAAGCATTGTACGAAGACGCTCTTAACGCTGTTTTACCAGCTGCTTATGAAAAAGCTGTTGGTGAAGCTAAAGTAGAACCTGTTGACCAACCACAAATTTCTGTTGACTCAATGGAAAAAGATCAACCATGGGCAATCACAGCAACTATTACTGTTAAACCTGATGTTGAACTTGGTGAATACAAGGGTATCGAAGTTAAGAAACAAAAACGTAATGTTATGAAGGCTGACGTTGAAGATCGTTTGGCTGAATTACAAAAACAACAAGCTGAACTTGTTCTTAAAGACGGTAAAGCTGAAAAAGGCGACACAGTAATTATTGACTACGTTGGTACTGTTGATGGTAAAGAATTCGACGGTGGCAGTGCTCAAAACTACTCACTAGAACTTGGTTCAGGTACATTCATTCCTGGCTTCGAAGACGAATTGATCGGTCACGCTGCTGGCGAAGATGTTGACGTTAACGTTACATTCCCAGAAGACTACCAAGCAAAAGAACTAGCTGGTAAGAAGGCTGTCTTTGCTACAAAACTTCACGAAGTTAAGACAAAGGAATTACCTAAGTTAGATGATGACTTTGCTAAGGATGTTGACGAAAATGTTGACACACTTGAAGAATTAAAGACAAAGCTTCACGACGAAATCAAAGACCAAAAGAAACAAACTGCTGAAGAAAACATTCAAGAAGAAGCAATTTCTGGCGCAGTTAAGAATGCTAAGATCGACTCAATTCCACAAGCAATGATCGACACAGAAGTTGAAAACCAATTGAACCAATACTTGGCTAACTTACGTCGTCAAGGTATCGATCCTAAGTTGTACTACCAAATGACTGGTACAACAGAAGATACTTTGAAACAACAATTTGCTAAAGATGCCCAAGAACGTGTTAAGACTGACTTGGTTATCGAAGCAATCGTTGCTAAAGAAGACATCAAGCCTTCAGAAGACGAAATCAAAGACGAAGTTAAATCACTTGCTGACGAATACAAGATGGAAGAATCAGCTGTTAGAAACGCATTGACAGACGAAATGTTGGCTCACGATATTTCAGCTAAGAAAGCAATTGAATTGATCGTTGATTCAGCTGTTGAAAAGTAATCGATTCTTTTCTTAAAAATTGAAGAAAGCCGTAAGGCTTTCTTTTTTTTAACTGAACTAAGAGGTTTAAAACTAATTACTTTACTCTTAATTATTACAATGCTAGACTTTCTAAAGTATTGGAACTATTGAAGGAGAAATTGCATATGTTTGATAGTACAGAAAATACTGGCACAATTAGCTGTTCATTTTGTGGTAAAACACAAGATCAAGTTAAGAAGATTGTTGCTGGACCCGGTGTCTATATTTGTAATGAATGTATAGATTTATGCAAAGAAATCATCGATGAAGAACTAAATGAAGCAGCACCACTAGATTTAGACAACATCCCTACACCTGTTGAAATCAAGAAGATCCTTGATGAATACGTGATCGGTCAAGTTGATGCTAAACGTGCGTTGTCTGTTGCTGTTTATAATCACTATAAGAGAATTAATAAAATGGAACATCTCAAAGATGGCGAGACAGAATTACAAAAGAGTAATATTGCCTTGATCGGACCTACTGGTTCCGGTAAGACATTCTTGGCTCAAACTTTGGCTCGTATTCTACAAGTTCCGTTTGCAATTGCTGATGCAACTACGCTTACTGAAGCTGGTTACGTTGGTGAGGATGTCGAAAACATCTTACTAAAGCTTTTGCAAAATGCTGACTTTGATGTCGACAAGGCTGAACACGGAATTGTCTATATCGATGAAATTGATAAGATTGCTAAAAAGAGTGAAAATGTTTCAATCACCCGTGATGTTTCCGGTGAAGGTGTGCAACAAGCACTTTTGAAGATTCTTGAAGGAACTATCGCCAGTGTGCCACCACAAGGTGGAAGAAAACACCCACAACAAGAACTTATCCAAATCGATACAACTAACATTCTCTTTATCGTTGGTGGAGCTTTTGACGGAATCGAACAGATCGTTAAAAACCGCTTAGGCGATAAGACGATCGGCTTTGGTGCCGAACAAAAGGCTACAGTTGCAGAAGAGAAGAGTTTGATGCAACAGATCATCCCTGAAGATTTGATGAAGTTTGGTATTATCCCTGAATTCATCGGTCGTATTCCAATCGTGACTGCACTTGAGAAGCTCACTGAAGAAGACCTTGTAAACATCCTTACAAAGCCTAAGAATGCCTTAGTTAAACAATATAAGGAATTATTAGCCTTGGACGGTGTGAACTTGATCTTTACCGATGGTGCGCTTAAAGAAATCGCTAAGATGTCAATCGAACGTGACACTGGTGCGCGTGGTTTGAGATCTATCGTTGAAGAGACGATGCTGGATACGATGTTTGATATTCCTGGCCGTGATGATGTCGAAAGCGTCAAAGTAACTAAGGATGCTGTAAGAAAAGTTAAAGAACCAGAATTGATTCTCAAAAATGGAGAGGTTGCCTAGTAGGCAGCCTTTTTTTTATATGGTAGAATTACTTCATTGAGGTGAATTATGCAAGTAAATAATGTATCAATGAATTTAAGTGCTGTTAGTTCCAAACAGTATCCAGATGAAGGGTACCCTGAAATCGCCCTTTTAGGCCGTTCTAACGTCGGTAAATCATCTTTGATTAATACACTTATCAATCGGAAAAGCTTTGCGAGAACGTCTAGTACGCCTGGTAAAACTCAAACGTTGAATTTTTATAATATCGAAGATTTGTTGTACCTAGTCGATGTACCCGGATATGGCTTTGCAAAGGTATCTAAGAAACAGCGTGAAGAATTTGGCGTCATGATTGAAGAGTATTTAACAACTCGCCAACCCTTAAAGGGAGTGGTTATTTTAGTCGACGGCCGTCATGCCCCCAGTGACGATGATATTTCCATGTATCAATTCGTAAGCTATTATCATATTCCAACATTGATCGTGGCAACGAAGATGGATAAGGTCAAACGCAACCAATGGAACAAATCGATCAGCCAAGTCAAAAAGACTATGGGAATCAACCAGACCGACAATTTACAATTATTTAGTGCGGAAACTAAGTACGGTAAAGAAGAGGTTTGGGATTGGATCGAAAGTAGAATGAAAGACTAATAAGAGCGGTAGATACTTGATATCTATGGCTTTTTTGCTGTTTCTTTAATTGTCAAAACGATTGTTTTAGTATATTAATTAAGGGGGAATAATATTTTGAAAAAAAGTATATCTATTTTGTTGAGCAGTTTATTTATTTCGGGTTTAATTCTGGCAGGAGTCACTACCACAACCGTCAATGCCGAAGCCGACATCATGCAAACAACTGACACAACTGAAAATAATCAAATTACTAATGTAATTGTTTTTAAAGATTTAACTGGTAAAAAAATGGGGTCAACTACAGTAACTGGTAAAAATGTGGGTGATTATGTTAATTTGTCTAGCTTGGGAAAAAATGCTCCTAAGTCATATGATTTGGCAATTGATAATTTAAGTCTTCAGGCCAATGGCAGTACTCAAAATGTGACAGTGGTTCCACAGGGACGTTCTCGTTTTTACGGTGTAGTTAGAATCAATGATCAAACTGAAAGTGGACATGGGGCAATGTACCATCCTTTTGCAGGTCAAGATAGTGAAGAATTTGGAACTTATCCAGTTCCTGGGACTTCTTTGGGCGGATTAGCCTATGGCAGCGAATGGAAAATTTTTGAAGTAGCTTCCTGGGGAAATAATCAGATTTATTATCGAGTCGATCCCAATGATTGGATCAGTGCTAAGGATGCTACTTTGATTTCCACAACGCCGATCGCTGCTTCCAATTCGGTTCAAAAATCGGACCGTAGTGTCGTAACGACTAAGAATCAGATGGCTTATTTGACTAGAAAAGATGGCTCGGCTGTTATGAATCGGGATTTGGGGGCCAATACTCCGTGGTTTACCGACAAAATGGCTTTGATCAATGGTGTCAAGATGTATCGAGTCGCCACAGATGAATGGGTTAAAGCAAGCGATATTATTGAATAACAAAAAATCATTAGTACTATATTAAGGAATCTTTCTCAAATTTTTTTGGGGATGGTAATAGAACACTGTTCTTTATCGTTATCATTAATATTCTGAAATATAACTTCTATAAGACTATTTAAAAAGAGGTTGCACTAACTGGAACGACCTAAATCATCCAGTAAGTACAACCTCATTAATTTTTATGATTTATGGGAATCGACCATATTTATGAGCAAACTTATTATGCTATCAACGAGTTTTATATTCCAAATTTATCAAACTTTCAAAAGTAAATTGATCATCTTCAAAACTGAATTCAAGAATGCTGCAGTTGGTGAATCCAGCCCGTTGCAATTTATCAGAATCGTCCCAAAGATCCGTGAACATGATAATAGCACCTGCGTGACTGACAGCTAAAACATTATCATTATCTTGATTCATAATATCAGTCAAAGTATCGTTGACGCGTTTTTGAGCTACGAAGTCATCCTCGCCACCGAATTGGACATAGTAGTCTGCTAAATGTAATTTGGGAATTGGCTGTGGTCGTAGATATTCTGGCTCACCTTCAAATTTTCCAAAGGACAGTTCTTTTAGCCCTTTTAAGCGTGTATAAGGCATATCAGTGACAAGTTCCAAAGTATCGCTGGCACGTTCAGCAGTGGAGCAATAGGCAGCATCAAAAACGATACTTTGATCTTGGAAGTATTTTTTAGCACAAAGAGCTTGTTGAATTCCTATTTTGGTCAAAGGAGAGTCGCACCAACCTTGCATTTTATGTTGAACGTTAAAGAGAGTTTGATCGTGACGCATCAAATAGAGAGTCTTTTTCATAGAAATTTTGCCATCCTTTACTAAAATTTGTTACTATTGTTGGAATTAAAAACAGCCTGACGAATTTCATCAGGCATTATTTTATAATTCGAATTTAAAAATTAATAATCTTTTCAAAAGTGAATTTGTCGTCTTCAAAAGTAAATTTCAAAATACTGCAGTTGGTAAAGCCGCTTTGACGTAGCTTCTGCATATCAGTCCACAAGTCAGAAAACATCATGATAGCACCAGCATGGCTGACGACTAACACGGATTTGTTATCGTGGTGCATGATGTCAGTCAACGTATTATTGACTCGTTGTTGGGCAGCTTGGTTGTCTTCGCCGCCGAATTGAACGTAATAATTGCCAAAATGTTTAGCAGGATCATCTTTGGGATGAAGATATTCATGTTCGCCTTCAAATGCACCAAAGGATAATTCTTTTAGCCCTTTTAAACGTGTATAAGGCATATCGGTAACAAGTTCCAAGGTATCGCTGGCACGCTCAGCCGTGGAGCAATAAGCGGCGTCAAAACTAATATTGTGATCTAAAAAATATTGGCGGGCAACTTTAGCTTGTTGGATCCCAGTTTTGGTCAAAGGAGAGTCGCACCAACCTTGGATCTTGTGTTGAACGTTAAAGAGCGTCTGACCGTGGCGCATAATATAAAGTGTTTTTTTCATAATTTTCCCCTCAAAAGTAAGCAGTTACATTATACAATAACTAATTGGTTTCAAAAAAGACCTTGAAAAAATAACAGGCTCTGTGTATCATCGTATTTATAAATAGATTTTAGTTTTAATTAATTTAAGTAGCAACTTACTTCAGCGTAAAGAGAATTGACGGTCGGTGAGAGTCAAGCAGGGTGAGTTGTCAAATACTAGACTGAAATTCGTGTCCTACGTTATAGGAGTAAAGAGCAAGTTATTTAACTTGAATTTGGGTGGTACCGCGCCAAGAGCGTCCCTGCATATTTTGCAGGGACGCTTTTTTATTTCTATGACATGGATGATCATTAGGAGGAAAATTTATGAACATTATCGACGAACTATCATGGCGTGGTTTGATCAATCAACAATCGGATGAGAAAGGACTAAGAGACTTAGTTGACTCTAAAGATATCTCACTTTACTGTGGAATGGACCCAACTGGGGATTCAATGCACATTGGTCACTTGTTGCCATTTATGACTTTGGAAAGATTTGGAAAATTTGGTCACCATCCATACATCGTTATCGGTGGTGCTACTGGTTCAATTGGTGATCCTAGTGGTAAAAAAGCTGAGCGTCCAATGCAAACGATGGACCAAGTTAATCACAATGTGAAAGCTTTAAGCGACCAGGCCAATAAAATTTTCAGTGGCTTCACAATGGTCAATAACTACGACTGGACGCACCAGATCGGCATCCTCGATTTCTTGCGTGATTACGGTAAATTGTTCAACGTCAACACAATGCTCAACAAGGAAATCATTTCAAGTCGTCTTGAAGCCGGAATTTCCTTTACTGAATTCACTTACCAAATCTTGCAATCACTTGATTTCTTGACATTGTACCGCGAACACAACGTACAATTACAAGTCGGTGGTGGTGATCAATGGGGTAATTTGACTGCTGGGCTTGACTTGATCCACAAAGCTGAAGGTGCTGATGCTAAAGTTTACGCTTTGACAATTCCTTTATTGTTGAAATCTGACGGAACTAAGTTCGGTAAGACTGCCGGTGGTGCTGTTTGGCTCGATCCTGAAAAGACTTCACCTTACGAATTCTATCAGTTCTGGTTCAACCAAGATGATAAAGATGTCGTTAACTTGTTGAAGAAGTTTACTTTCCTTTCACGTGAAGAAATCGATGCTTTGGAAGAATCAGTTAAGACAGCCCCTGAAAAGCGTTTGGCCCAAAAAACTTTGGCTCAAGAAGTTACTAAGTTCGTTCACGGTGAAGAAGCTTTGAAGACCGCTGAAAAGATCACCGACGTATTGTTCTCTGGTGAGATCCAAGAATTGACGACAGCGGAAGTTGCTGAAGCTTTCCATGGTGTTCCTAGTGAGGAAATTGAAAATGCTCCAATCAACTTGGTTGATCTTTTGATTGCGACAAATGTTGACAAATCCAAACGTCAAGCTCGTGAAGATATCCAAAACGGTGCGATCAGAATCAACGGTGAAAAGTTGACTGACACGACGCTTGAAATCGATCCTAAAGACTCATTCGATGGTAAATACATCGTTATCCGTCGTGGTAAGAAGAAGTATTTCTTAGCTAAAATTAAATAAAACTATTGACTGACAATGTGAAATCGTTTATATTATTTGCAACGAAAACTTTTAATCAAGTCCTGTGAGGCTTGGAAGGTTACTTACACATATGACAGAAAAAGTGTAAACTTCCTTTCCTTGTGGGATAGGAAGTTTTTTGTTTACTTAAAGAAAATCAGGGTACTTTTAAATAGATCCAGTGAGGTCTGAAAAGTTAAGTGTATAATACCAAACTTTGAAGGACTAGCTGGATAAAAGCTGGCCCTTTTTAATTTGGAGGAAAACAATGAAAAACATACTTTCTATGTCACAATTATCAAACCAAGAGGTCTATGACCTAATGGAGTCAGCAATGGAGTTCAAAACCGGTAAAAAATCTAATATCGGTCAAGGCAAATTTGCTATCAATCTCTTCTTCGAAAACAGCACTAGAACTAAGTCAAGTTTCCAAGTTGCGGAAATGAAATTAGGGATGAACGAAATTGAATTTGAAGCTTCAACGTCATCCACAACTAAAGGCGAAAGTCTCTACGACACAGTCAAGACTGAAGAAAGCATCGGCGCATCCGTTGCGGTCATTCGTCACAGTCAAGACAAGTATTACGAAGATCTAGTTAACAACCACGACTTAAAAATCCACATCATCAACGGTGGAGACGGAACTGGCCAACATCCTTCACAATCACTCTTAGATTTAATGACGATCTACGAACACTTCGGGACTTTTGCCGGATTGAAAGTTGGTATTATCGGTGACCTCAGTCACTCCAGAGTAGCGCACTCCAATGCCGAGATTTTAACAAGACTAGGTGCAGACATGTACTTCGGTGGCTTGGACTCATGGTATACGCCAGAATTTGCACAAATGGGACCTCACATGGATGTCGATGATCTCTGCAAAGAGATGGATGTAGTAATGTTGTTGCGAGTTCAACACGAAAGATTATCAGCCGAAGAGAACAGGAATTTCTCCAAAGAAGCTTACTTTGAAAAGTATGGTTTGAATATGGATCGCGTTAACATGATGAAAGATGACGCAATGATCATGCACCCAGCTCCAGTCAACCGTGGTGCCGAAATCGCCGACGATGTCGTTGAATGTGACAAATCGTATATCTTCAGACAAATGAACAACGGAGTTTACGTAAGAATGGCTATGATCGATGCCGTTTTGGAAGGAGACAACGCTGGTAATGAAGTTACTGATAAAAAACGCCAAGTTATTTTACGCTAATAAATTGATCAACTGTGAACTCTTGATCGAAGATGGCAAGTTTGCCCAAATTGCTGAAAACATCGTCGCAACACCCGACATGCAAGTGTTCGATGCCCATTTCAACTTAGTGACGCCAGGATTAATTGACGTTCACGTTCACTTCAGAGAACCCGGTCAAGTCCATAAGGAAACAATCAAAACAGGTACTTTAGCATCGGCCCACGGTGGTTTTACTACGGTTGGAGCAATGCCTAATGTCATCCCTGTCCCAGACGATAATGAAAAATTTGCCAAACAAGTGAGCTTGAATCAGGAAAATTCTTCTATTAAAACATTGCAATATGCGCCAGTTACTAAAGATGAAACTAGCGATGAATTAGTCGACATTGAAGAGTTAGCTAAATTGGGGGCATTCGCCTTTTCCAATGATGGGCACGGAATTATGAATGCCGAGACGATGTACGAAGCGATGGAACGTATTGCCGCAATTGATAGTCACTTAGCAGCTCACGTTGAAGACAAAAATCTTTTCAATCATGGTGTGATCAACTCTGGTGCAGCCGCTGAGCGTTTGGGATTGCCTGGTATCAAGCAAGTTGCTGAAACTTCGCAGTTGGCTAGAGACTTAGTTCTCGCCAAAGAGACCGGCGTACATTATCATGTCTGTCACATTTCAACCGCCGATGGCATACAGCTAGTACGAATGGCTAAAGATGCTGGTATCAATGTTACTTGCGAAGTTACGCCACACCATTTGCTCTTGAGCGATGCAGATATTTTGACTGACGATGCTAACTTCAAGATGAATCCGCCATTGCGTTCGGAAACGGATCGGTTAGCTTTGATAAAAGGATTGCAAGACGGTACGATCGACATGATAGCTACCGACCATGCGCCACATGCTGAAAATGAGAAGAATCAAGGTTTTGCAAAGAGTGCCTTTGGTATCACTGGAATTGAAACGTCGTTTCCACTGATGTATACCAAATTAGTTAAAACCGGTTTGATCAGTTTGGAAAAGCTTTTGCAGTTGATGGCAGGCAATCCAGCTAAGTTATTCAATCTAACAGAAGTCGGAACGATCAAGCTTAACCAACCGGCTGACTTTACAATCATCGATTTGGATAATGAATACCAGATCAACAAGGCCGACTTTATTTCGAAAGGTACCAACAGTCCTTTTATCGGTCAAAAAGTTTACGGAACAGTTTTAAAGACATATGTTAATGGAGAATTAGTTTATTCAAAATAATGAGTGAGGGGTAAATATGAACAAACCAGTAATAGTAGCATTAGATTTTGCAGATGACTTTGAGTGTATTAATTTTTTGAATCAATTTCCCAAAGATGAAAAATTATTTTTGAAGATCGGTTTGGAAATGTTTTGTCAATTCGGTTATCCATTCGTCAGAAATTTACGCGAACGTGGCTACAATATCTTCCTAGATCTTAAATTGCACGATATTCCTAATACGGTTAGAAGAACTTGTGAAATGATCGCCAAATGGGATGTTCAGATGCTGACGGTCCATGCTTCCGGTGGGGCCGAGATGATCGAAGCTGCCAAAGCTGGATTAGACGGTTCACAGACAAAACTATTAGCCGTAACGCAACTGACTTCATTGGGACAAAACGAATTAGCTAACGAATTGCAAGTTCCTTTGAAATCACAAGATTATGTCACTCATTTAGCAAAATTAGCCTTTGATAATGGTGCCGACGGAGTCATCTCATCAGCTTTGGAAGTTCCTATGATCAAAGATGTTACTAGCCCTGATTTCTTATGCGTAGCCCCAGGTATCAGACCTAAGTCAGCTCAAGTTGGTGATCAAAAGCGTGTCGCTACACCGGCTCAAGCCAAAGAATTAGGCAGTGATGCTATCGTTGTCGGTCGTCCGATCACCCAAGTTTCAGATGGTCATTTAGCATATGTCAATATTTGTAAGGAGTGGAATAAATAATGGATAAATTAGCAGTAGCAGAAAATATTGCCGAACAATTATTAAATATCAAGGCGGTGACATTGAGTCCCAAAGCACCATTCACATGGGCCAGCGGCATCAAGGCACCAATTTATACTGATAACCGTTTGACGATTGCTTATCCAGATTTCCGCCAAACAATTGCTCATGACTTGGCCGAATTGATCAAAGAACACTATCCAGACGTTGAAGTTATCGGTGGCGTAGCAACTGCTGGGATCCCTCACGCAACTGGCGTATCAAATATCTTGAATCTGCCTTTGAATTACGTTCGTCCTCAGAAAAAAGACCACGGTAAAAAGAGTCAAATCGAAGGACGCTGTCAAAAAGGCGACAAAGTTGTTTTGATCGACGATTTGATTTCGACTGGTGGCAGTATTCTAAAGGCTGTCAAAGCAGTTAGAGAAGAAGGCGGCGAAGTTATCGGTACCGTAGCGATTTTTTCTTACGGTTTGCCAGAGAGCACAGTCAACTTCAAAAATGCTGATACCAAGTTGTTCACTTTGACCGACTATCCAACAATGATCAAAGTTGCTCAAAAGAATGATTATGTTGAAGCAAACGATATGGAATTATTACAACAGTGGTATCAAGATCCGGAAAGTTGGGGTAAATAATGAAATTATATAAATTAGTTCGTCCAGCAATTTTTAAAATGGACCCCGAAGTAGATCACCATATCGTTGCTACCGGTTTGAAGATGTTCAACAAGACGCCTGAAGTTCTTAGAACAATGTTTCAAACTAAAAAAAGAGCCAATCTTAAAGTAACTGTTAAAGGTGTAACGTTTGATTCACCAATTGGCATCGCAGCCGGTTTCGATAAGAAGGCAGAATTTTACAACAGTTTAGGTGCATTAGGAGCTGGTTTCGTGGAAATTGGCAGTATTACTAAACACGATCAACCTGGCAACAAGAAGAAACGGATTTTCCGTTTACCCGAAGATAACGCCATTATCAATCGCATGGGACTCAACAACCTCGGGGTTGAAGAAACAAGAAAGCATTTAGCCAATACGCCTAAACACGTTAAAATCGGTATCAGCGTTGCGCCTGGACATGGCTTGAGCAGTGACGAGATGGTTGCTGAAATGGTGGATGACATCAAGGAAATTCATGCTTTTGGCGACTATATTGCCTTGAATCAAAGTTGCCCTAATCAAAAGGGTGTTACTGCCTTGCAAGAAGTTACTGTTGCTCGTAAATTACTTCAAAAGATCCACAATTTGCATATCAAGGAGCCAGTTTTCTGTAAGTTCGGCAACGACATTACCACAGAACAATTGATTGAATTGATCAAGGAAACTGACGGTTTGATGGACGGAATTATTTTGACCAATACAGCTTCAAATCCTAGTGAAGTCCATGACCATTTGCAATCAGTTCATCGTAATGAAGGCGGTGGCCTAAGTGGTAAGCCAATTTTTAAGAAATCGCTAAGCTTGACACGCAGTATCCACGCACAATATCCAGACCTGCCTATCATGTTCTCTGGTGGCGTCTTTACACCTGAAGATGCCAAAGCTGCTTTGGAAGCGGGAGCCAGCTTAGTTCAAGTCTACACAGGCTTTATTTACAACGGACCAACTTTGATGAATGACATCAATACTTATCTTTCCAAAGAAAACGTGATAGATAAGGTGGCCAACAACTATACAGAAACGGTTGTAAAAGCCCCAGTCAGGGATGAAAAAGATATTAAGGTGGATGAAATCGAATCAACTGAAAAAGTTGAATTGGATGCTAATTCGGGTGCCTCATTCCACGAAGAAGCTTAATCATATCGTTATACAAAAAGACGTCTCTGATTCGATGCTGAATCAGAGGCGTCTTTGCGTTAATGCTCGAAAGTTGACCTTTTTTGAAACGAGTTACACAAACTAGATTCCTGCGTATTACTACGACCTGGAAATTGCTCAGAATCTAATCGGTTTGCTCAGCTCTCTATTGATTTTTTTAAGGTTTGATAGCATCTAGTTCAGCTAATTTATTCTTTATCTGAGCTATTTGTTCAGAGGATAAGTGGGTTTGATTGTTGATGATATCGATGATGTCGCTGCCAAGGGTGATTATTTCACCGGCCTTGTCATTAGTTACTAAGACCATATAAATCGAGACGAAACCAGCCAATTCGCGATAACTAGCCGTACCAGCAACTTCATTTTGACTGAGCAAGGTATTAGTCGAGCCAATAATAACTTGTTTGGCCCGCTGATTTTTTTCCTTAGTCTGCTTGTGCTGCTGGTAATAGGGAAGAAACAAAGCGACTGAAACAGCTAGCAGTTCACCCAGGCCTTCGACCCATTCAGCTAAAGATCCTAATTCCATGAGATTACCTCCCTGAAGAATGAATATTTTTATTGGGGAAATAATAACATTTTTTTGGTAAAGATTTAATCAGAAAGCTCTATTGAGCAGCAGCTATTTCACGTGTGACATTGCGATATTGGGTCGGCGACATGCCGTTGTGTTGTTTGAATTGTTTCATAAAGTAAGTGTCGTACTCAAAACCCGTTGCTAGAGCGATGTCGTTCAAACTCATCCCTGTATGCGTCAGCATTTGTTCGGCAATGTTCAATCGATAAGACAATAAGTATTGCATGGCTGTTTGATCGACTCGTTGTTTAAATTGGTCGTTTAAAGTGACCCGATTCAAATGAGTCAAGTCAGTCAGATCCTCTGAACGAATAGGGGATGGATAGTTGCTGTGAATAAAGCGCAAGGCTTGATCGATAGCTGAATTTTGAGTGTCTTTTTCCAGTTGCTTGAGTAAATTGAAGATCTGAATCAAATACTGCTTGATCCGACATACCCAAAGGTCATCGCTTTGAGCCTGAACTTCCATACCTAGGGTAAAGAACCATTGAAGAAATTTGGGATAGAGTTCGTCATCCAGTTTGATTAAGCCAATGTGGTCAGCATTATTTTCAAAAAGTGACAAGCCTTCTTTGATCTTAGGGGTATTGGGTACGTTGAGATCAGTTTTTTGTGACAGACGGACGGTATTCAAAAATAGTGGATTAAACGAAAAGGAAGAAGCGGCTAAATTTTTGACCTTTTTCCATTTCAATTGATCACCGGATTTGATACAGAGAACACTGGGCGGATTTACATTGATAGGATGACCGTTGACGGTGGCGAGTACTTCTCCTTGAGTGATCAAGATCAACGTGTGGCGAGCATCTTGTGGCAAATTTAAAAGTTTTTGATTGGCGTCGAATTCGATTTCTACTTGACGATTTTTGTGACGGTCTACTTGAGGCATAATAAGCTCCTAACAAATAGTATAGTTAACTATTTCATTTATACCATTTTATCAAAGTCCATTTCAAATTATGATTACTCATGTAATAAAGACATGGAGGTCAGAAAAATGACAGTAAAAGTTGGTATTAATGGATTTGGTAGAATTGGTAGATTAGCTTTCAGAAGGATCAGTGAGATCGATAGCGATGTTGAAGTCGTTGCCATCAATGATTTAACGAACGCGCAAATGTTGGCGCAATTGTTACAATTCGACTCAGCCCACGGCACTTTCAATAAAAAGGTAACTGCAAGTGAAGATTCGATCGTGGTTGATGGGAAGAAGATTCGAGTTTATGCTCAACCTGATGCTAGAGAAATTCCTTGGGTCAAAAATAACGGCGTTGATATTGTTTTGGAATGTACTGGCTTTTATACATCGACCCAAAAAGCTCAAGCGCACTTAGATGCTGGTGTCAAAAAAGTTATCGTCTCGGCACCGGCTGGTCAAATGAAGACGATCGTCTACAATGTCAACGATGATACCTTGAATAAAGATGATAAGATCATTTCAGCGGGTTCTTGTACGACTAACTGTTTAGCACCAATGGCTTACTTCTTGAATCAAGATTACGGTATCAAAGTTGGAACAATGACAACTGTTCACGCCTATACATCCACACAGATGATCTTAGATGGACCAGTTCGTGGCAATAACTTGCGTGCCGCTAGAACCGCCGCTACAAATATTATTCCTCACTCATCTGGTGCTGCCAAAGCTATCGGTTTGGTAATTCCCGAATTGAACGGCAAGTTAAAAGGTCATGCCCAACGTGTTCCAGTTCCGGATGGTTCTTTGACCGAATTAGTTTCTGTAGTTGAGAAAAATGTTACAGTTGATGAAGTCAACCAAAAGATGTACGAACACACTCAAAATAATCCTTCATTTGGATACGATGATCGTCAAATCGTCTCAGGCGATATCATCAATTCAACTTACGGTTCGATTTTTGATCCAACACAGACTGAAGTTACTAATGTTGGCGAGACGACACTGGTTAAGACGGTTGCTTGGTATGACAATGAATACAGTTTTACTAGCCAAATGATCCGCCTTTTGGATAAATTTGCTCGAATTTAGAAAATAGAACATAATATAGTATCAAAAATCACCCCTGATTCTGTACTCGAGAATCAGAGGTGATTTTATGTTAATGTGCAAACCAGTTTTTTGGCTATATATTTTTTAATAATAAATTTGCGACTGCCCGAGCAGAAAAGGGATTTTGTCCCGTGATCAGTCGACCATCTTTTACAGCATATTCTTTATATGCACGTTTCTTTTGGAACTTGGCGCCGTGTTCAGTGGCAACTTGTTGGTTTAAGAAGGGAACAACTTTTTTCTTACCAGCTAGAATTTCTTCAGCAGTGGTAAAACCGGTAACTTTTTTATCTCTGATCAAATATTGGTCATCAACTCTAACATTCAATAATCCGGCGATACCGTGGCAAACTGAGGTTACGAAGCCATTTTGTTGATAAATTTTTTGAGTGATCAGTTGCAAGTCGTTGCTATCAGGGAAGTCCCACATCACGCCGTGACCACCAGTATAATAGATGGCTTGGTAATTTTTAGGATCGATATCGCTAGGTTTGAGAGAGTTCATTAAAGCACGTTGTTGAAAGTCTTTACTTTCATAAATTTGTAAATCGCGGCCACTGGTGTATTTCATGCTACGGGGATCTAATGGGACGAATCCACCTTGGGGACTGACATAGTCGACTTGGAAACCGGCTTTTGTAACTTCATCGACAAATTCAGTAGCTTCACTCAGCCACAAGCCAGTTGCATCGTTGGTACCATGATAGCGAGTTGTATTTGTTAGAACGACCAAGATTTTTTTCATAAATTATTTCCTTTCTGTTTATCCACGTTGAGGGATCAAAGCCGATAGGCCCTGTTTCTTAAAAGCAAATCCTAGAGAACTCCAGGCATTGTCAGTAACTTGAACGGGCAATCCTTTAGCGATACGGCGCATTTGTTGTTGATAATAGCTCAGTCCAACTAATGAGCCGATCTTTTTATCAAGACCGCTGATCTTAGTTGTTAAATGATGTAAGTTGACCACAGTAAAATTACCAGTTTCAAATTGATTTGGCAAATCAGGTACCATTACAAGTGGCCGAGCTAAACCAATCAAGTCAGCTTCGTTATTTTCAATTGTTTTCGACATTCCATTAGCGGTACTGAAGCCACCAGTGACAGCGACTGGTGTGTCAATTATCTTTTTAACTTTACTTGCATAGTCGATGAAGAAGGCTCCTTTACCGATGCCTTGAACAGTTGGTTTTTCATAGTTACCACCGGAAATTTCAATTAAGTTAATCCCTAATTGAGACATCTTTTGAATAACTTTGAGTGAATCTTCTTCTGAGAAGCCACCTTCACGAAAATCTGATGAGTTGATTTTAAGAGCAATCGGGAAGTCGTCACCAAGTTTTTCACGCATGCCGGTATAAATCTCAACTAAGATGCGCATCCGGTTTTCTAAACTGCCGCCGTATTCGTCGACACGTTGATTGTCGTGCGGTGATAAGAATTGGCTGAGAAGGTATCCGTGAGCCGCGTGGATTTCAACGCCAGAGAAACCAGCTTTTTTAGCAACAACGGCTGCATTGATAAATTTTTGAACGATAGTTTTGATTTCTACATTAGTGAGTGCACGTGGAGGGTTGAAAGCAAAACTGTTGGATCCGGCCATAGCAACGGCACTAGGAGATACAGGCTGTTTACTGATAGTTTTTGGTGATTGTTTGCCGGGATGATTTAATTGCATGAAAATTTTGGCACCGTTAGTTGTTCCTGCTTGAGCCCATTGTTTGAGTAAGTCCAAATCTCTAGTATCTTCGATTACGATGTTGCCGAATTCGCCACGGGCAGTTTGGTCGACCATTACGTTACCAGTAATGAGAAGACCAGTGCCACCATTAGCCCAAGCTCGGTAGAGATCGATCAATTCTTTGGTAGGGCGGTAATTTTTATCTCCCATAGTTTCGCTAATAGCGGCTTTCATGAAGCGATTCTTAATTGTAGTACTGTCAGTTAGTTGTAATGAATCAAAAATGTTTGTCATAATTTTCTCCTGTTTATAAGTTTAAACTTTTGAACCTATATTTCAAAAAAATAATTTCACCTTATTTAGATGAAATACTTTCTTCGAGTGATTTAGTCAATTCTTTTAATAAGTGCACTGTATCATCCAATGATACTTGATAAAAGCGCTCTTTTCCGACCTTATTGACAGTGATAACACCTGCATCAAGCATCAATTTCAAATGATGTGAGACTGCCGGACGAGAAAGATCCAATTGATCAGTAATTTGATTAACAGTCAATTCTTTATCTTTACAGAGCAACAAGATGATTTTTTGCCGGTTTTCATCTTGGAAGATCGAAAAGATCGGCATGCCACGTTTAAAGATTGCCATTGTTTCTTCAGCCATATTTTTCCTCCTATACGTTCATAGGTTTAAACGTATTATATTTTGTGGCGATGGTAATGTCAACAAATAATTTGAAAAATTATTAATTTACTTGTCATTGTGGAAGCCAAATGAGGTAGAGAAAGGCCTTAGGCATAACAATCCCCCCTGATTCTAAGTGCAGAACCAGAGGGGATTGTTTATGTTAATTTTTAAGTCTAGATAATTGCTCAGAATCTGATCGAGCTTGTTCCACTCTCTAAATTAATGTGAAGATAAAGCCAACGATCCCGACGAGCAAACCGTAAGTCAAAGCAGGTAAAACGGTTTTGCGTAAGATGTTGCCTTCTTGACCGGATAAGCCGACAACCGAACTGACGGAAACGATATTGTGTACACAGATCATGTTACCAGCGGCTGCACCAATCAATTGAGCTGCTAGGACGAGTTCTTTTTGAACTCCTGCATTAGTGGCAATATCAGCTTGAATCTGGCCAAAGGTTAAAGTCGAAACGGTTGTACTACCTGTAACGAAGGACCCTAATTGACCTAAGAATGGAGCGATGATGATCCAAATCGATGATAAGTATTTGGAGATTACTTTGGCGATAAAGACTGGCATACTAGGTAATTTAGCCAAGTTGAGTTCCGAATTAGTGAAAATTTGTACCATGATCAACGTCACGATTAAAGCAATGGCAGTTGATTTCATGGAAAAAATCACCTTTTTAGCGGTAGGTAGAAAGCTTTTGAGTGATTTTACTTGAATCAATAAACCAAATAATACTGCCAAAGTTAACAAGGTACCGGGTGAATACAGGAATTCCCAATCGGAATTTATTTGGGAGAAACCAAGGATGTTTTTCCAAGATAAATTGACGTTAGTAACTAGGAAGTTTTTCAATGGCATGATCGTTCTCGTCGCTAGTAACAAGAGAATAACGAAGATGTAGGGTGACCAAGCAGTCAAAAGCGACATTGAATTTTTTGAAGCTTTGATTTCTTTAGTCGATGTAGACCAAGGATTTTGAAAAATCGACTTTGGCAAGAGAAATTTAAATTTGATCGAGATAATAGCAATAATTATCGTGATAAATGGTGCCAGAATGGAGACGAATTCGTAACTGAGCGTGAAGGCTACTAACAGTGCGGATAAACTGTAAATAATACCGATAAATAATGTCCAAGGAAACAACCTAAGATTAGTTCTAAGTAAAGATTAAACTCTTTACTTAGAACTTT
>NZ_AZEZ01000062.1 GCF_001434275.1 Companilactobacillus mindensis DSM 14500
GACTTTCGCCACCAAGTTAGCGCCCATGCCGGGCGCACTACTAAAATAGGCCATCCTGTTAATTTTTTGGATGGCCTATTTAGTATATATATAAACAATTGTATTTAACCAGCTTGTTCCGCTCTCTATCCTACTTGGCTAGTTCCGTCTGTATAGTTCAACGTGACTCCTGATTCGACATTGAAGATATAGACATTAAAGTGAACTGCATTATCACCGACTGATTGAGCCTCCATTTGAACACCACGAGGCAATAACTCGCTGCCTCTAAATATTGGTGTAACTCGATATCTGATGTAGTGACTGCTGCTTTGTTTCAAATAATAAGCAATGTCCATTTCGTGCGCTAGCATTTCAGGACTATTCAACGAACGTGTTCCGGTCATCAAATTTTTAGGATTATTGTTTTGACCAGTCAACTGATAACCGATCAAATGACTGCGATTATACAACCAACCAGAACTGATTTTCTTGTTGTGCCAGCCTGTTGGGTTCCAATGCAATGGTTGCCGCTTTGCCGTTGGCATCAAGGAAACATTCAACAAAGCATTAGCCGAAGTTACTCGGTTGTAATTGTCCAAGTCGCCATACTTTTGCCAAGGACCGTTGACCGTACTCAAGTCACTCTGAGTAAATGTCGGATTATTGTTATTGACAATAATTTCCTGTGTACCGTTATAATCCAAATTTGCTAAGTCAGTATTGGCTGCATTCTGATCCGGTTTGTTCGTATGTTGATCGATAAATGCTTGTTTATTGGCGATTCGTTTTTGAATTTTAACGATCGACTTCTTTAATTTTTTATTGCTGGCGACTAACTTCTTCGTTTTCTTTTTATAGGTTGCACTGCTGATCGTCTGCGTTTTTCCCTCAACAGTTACTTGTTGCCCTGTATATGCGGTCATCGTTGGGATCATCAGAATAATCAACAATAATTTAGTCAATTTTTTCATCAGCGTTTAGCCCTCCTATACCCAGCATTGATGGCATCTTGTTCCGTGTTGAAATAAACGGCATTTTTCGAGTTCATATTGTAGCCACTTTGACCTGGTACGTGGTAAATATGCGAATTGACGTTTCCAACGATTTGCTTGGAGTCACCCGTATTCATATCTCCCCGAGATTGTGATTGCGACTGACTTTGTGTTGGTTGAGTATCTTGTGTCTGTGCGGCAGCTTGATTTGCTTGAGCAGCTGCTTCTTGTTTGACGATGCTACTCTTTTGCCTTTTGAGTTTTCGTTCTTGTTTCAAAAGCTTTTTCTTTTTAGCAACCAAGGCCACATTTTCTTTCTTAGCTATTTGATATTTATCTTTGGCGGTAACCTTTTTAATCGTTTTGGCCACTGCCACTTGCGAGAATTTCGTCGGTGATTGATTTTGATTGACCAAACCACCGATTGCAAAAAGCAGTACCATGATACCGGAAAATAAACCGATTCGATAACGGTTTTTATGATTCTTCAATACTTCGACGGCAAAAAAAATCACTATTAAAGCCGCTATTAAAGCTACTATTATCATCCCTTTACCCCCTATTTTGTTTTCCATTCAATGTTAATCAAGAAAACGCTCTTACACAAGCCAAAAAATATCAGTACCCACTAAGATTGATTCTTTTTCAACCTCGGTTACATACAATTATTTAGATATACTAATAGGCCATCCAAAAAATCAATTGGATGACCTTTTTAGTATTGTTTTAAATAAAATATCGAATTATTAGAATCTATAATATTAACACTACTAATGTAAAACAAATAAAAAACCGTTTAGTCTGGAATGGAATCCCGGCGGATGCTCAGCCGTGGTAGTCTCTTGGCTGGCGTACCTTGCCAGCTTAGAGACAGACAAGCTTAGAGACAATTTGAACCGTAATTGGCTCTAAGTTGCTCTCACAGCGTTCCAGCAATCCGCCGGGATTTCATGGAAGACGGCAGTGAACATCCAAATTTAAAAAAGAATCTAGAATTCCAATTTCTCTAGTGAATACTGATACTTTTTACCATCTGACACTGATACGTTCTCTTTGGTGCTTGGCATTAATAATTTCGTCGACCATCGCAATCGCAAAGTCGGCATAACTGATCTCGCTTTTACCATCTTTATCGAAAGTCAATTCTTCACCAGCCAAAATATATTTTCCAGTTCTAGGTCCTTTGAAATCAAACATCGCTGCTGGACTAATGAAGGTCCAGTTGAGACTACTTTGGCGCACGACATCTAAAGAATTGCCCATCTCTTGGCTGAGTTCTTTGATTGCTTCAGGAAAATCCGCTTGTTGGTACAACTGTTTCGTGTGTGCTTGGTCGACATACAACGAACCTGCCCCACCTACTACTAAAAGTCGTGTCTTCGTTCCTTGTAAAATCTCAATAAAATGTTTCATTGCGGGAACATACTCTTTAACATTAGGGCCAAAGAAACCTAAGGCGTCAACTAAAACGTCAATACCTTGTAAGTCCCCTGTCTGCAAACTGTTGAAGTCACGAACTAAGTATTTATCTGTCGGCGACTTCTTGCTGTCACGCACGATCGAAGTTACATCCAAACCACGATCCAAAGCTTCTTTGACGATCATCGAACCTTCTTTGCCATTAGCGCCAATAACTGCCACTTTCATTCCTATTACCTCCAAATTCACTCAATAAGTTCACTTTACACATCCGCGAGCAAAATCACTAAGGAAAAGGCTCGCTTTATAGTAAACTGTTCGTGCTAGGAGGCGTAAATTAATGGCTTATCAAATTTATTTAGTGAGACACGGCAGAACTTGGTACAACGAATATGAAAAGATGCAGGACTGGTCAGATACTCCTTTGACTAATGATGGCGTGGAGGTTGCCCAAAAAGCAGCTGAAGCTTTGAAGAACGTCGATTTTGCTGCAGCAACTACTTCTGATATGAAGCGGGCAGTAGACACTTGTCGGATCATTACCCGACGCAACAAGAACCACTTGGTTCCACACGAATTATCTGAGTTCCGTGAACAATTCTATGGTTATTTTGAGGGTCGTAGCATTGATGAATCATGGTTTGCCATTGGTAAGCCACATCACGCTAGAACATTCGCCGACATCGTTAAAAATTATGGTTTCGACGCAACTATGGACTTCGTTAAAGAAGCTGATCCACTACACGATGCCGAAGATTCCAAAGAATATTGGGGCCGAATCGAACGTGGCTTCAAGAAGCTCGACCAAATCGCTCACGACGGCGACAAAATCCTTTTAGTTACTCACAGTATTACGATTTTAGGATTAGCTTACCGTTACAAAACAGACGATATCGAATTAAATGATATTCCTGCCAATGCCAGTCTGACGCTCATGGAACGCGACAACGGCATCAACAAAGTAACTAAGTATAATCAATCTTTGATTTAATGTAGTAAACTAAACTTACACATATTGAGGAGGACATTATTCAATAATGGCAAAATACCAAATTTATTTAGTTCGTCACGGTAAGACATGGTTTAATCAATACAACAAAATGCAAGGTTGGTCTGACACTCCCCTTACGCCAGAAGGGTTAGAAGCTGCCAAAGTAACCGCTGATGCGCTCAAGGATGTTCCTTTCAACGATGCTTTTTCATCCGACGCTAGACGTGCTATCGATACTTGTAAACTGATCGTCGACAAAAACGTCAATAAGGACAACTTAGATCCTAAAAAGTTAATGGAATTCAGAGAACAATTCTACGGCTACTTTGAAGGTATGAATTCAGCTGAAGCTTGGTTTATCGTAGGCCAACCCCATGGCGAAAGAACTTTTGCCGATATCCTAGCCAAATATGGTTTGGATGCTACTAGAGATTTCATGCGTGCTGCTGATCCATTCGACAATGCTGAAAACGCCGAAGAATATTGGGAGAGAGTCGACCGTGGTTTTGAAAAACTCGATGAGTATGCTCATGACGGCGATAAATTCCTTTTGGTAACTCACGGAACAACGATTCGTTCAATTACAGAGCGTTACGGTCATGGAAAATTTGATTTAACTCAAAGTCCTAGAAATGCTAGTTTAACCATGTTGACACGTGACAATGGTGAAAACACCGTTACAAGTTATGGTAAAGTTTTAGGTTAATCAAGAATATTCATTTGACAAAATAAAAGAATTAATATATTCTCAACACATCAATTACTAGGAGGCCACAGTTATGATTTTATTCAACACTCAAACATCATCATGTTGTTGCAGTTCGCATTCTATGCGTGCTGTCAGTTTGGGTGCTTAAAATCAAACTAGACTACTGGTAACTCACGCGTAGGGTGCAAATCAATCGATTTGCACCCTTTTTTTACGCTCAAAAACATATTTTACGAGGAGAATTATTATGAAATTTAACACAAAACTTATTCACGGCGGTATCAGTGAGGACAAAACTACTGGAGCTGTTTCAATCCCTGTTTACCGTTCATCTACTTTCCATCAACACGAACTTGGCGCCCAACCAAAGTGGGAATACGCCCGAACTGGCAACCCAACCCGTCAAGCGTTGGAAGAACTTATCGCCGACCTTGAAAACGGAACACGTGGCTTTGCTTTTGCTTCTGGTTCAGCGGCCATTCATGCTGTCTTTTCACTCTTTTCAAGTGGCGACCACATTATCATCGGTAACGACGTTTACGGTGGAACTTTCCGTTTAGTCAACAAAGTTCTCAAACGCTTTGGTTTAGAGTTCAGTGTCGTTGATACCCGTGATCTCCAAACTGTTGAAGCTGCCATTCAACCAAATACCAAAGCTATTTATTTTGAAACTCCTACTAATCCTTTACTAAAGATCACCGACATCGCTGCCGTCGCCAAAATTGCGAAAGCTCACGATCTCAAAACAATTGTCGACAACACCTTTGCCACACCTTACAACCAAAATCCCCTTACACTTGGCGTTGATATCGTTGTTCACAGTGCCACTAAATACCTCGGCGGACACAGTGATGTAGTAGCTGGTTTGGCCGTTACTAACGATGAAAAAATTGCTGAAGACTTAGCCTTTTTACAAAATTCCATCGGAAGCGTCTTAGGTCCTGACGACAGTTGGCTATTGATGCGTGGTATTAAGACTCTAGGCGCCAGAATGCGTATCCACCACGAAAATGCCAAATTGGTTTACGATTATCTAGAAAATAATGACAAAGTTGCTAAAATTTACTATCCCGGTAATCCTGAATCAGTTGGCTACGACATCGCTAAAAAACAAATGCGTGGTTTTGGAGCCATGATCTCCTTTGAATTGAATGAAGGCTTGGATGCCAAAAAGTTTGTTGAAAGCTTACAATTGATTGACCTTGCTGAAAGTCTAGGTGGTATTGAAAGCTTGATTGAAGTACCAGCTGTAATGACTCACGCCGCTATTCCTCGGGAAATTCGTTTACAAAACGGCATCACCGACGAATTGATCCGCCTTTCCGTTGGTCTGGAAGATGAAGAAGACTTGTTGGGTGATTTGAAACAAGCTTTTGATAAGATTTAAAGCAAAACTATTTTTACTTGCAGCCTTCCATGAATTTCTAGACTAATGACTTTAAATATAAGAAGATCTTAATTCCTAACTTAATTAAGAATTAAGGTCTATTTTTGTATGATTCGAACTTTTAATGATATTTAATTAAATTGCCTATATTAATATCTCAAGACCCAAAATCCTTAAACCTTCTAGTCTGGAATGGAATTCTGGTGGATGCTCAGCTGTGGTAGTCTCTTAGCTGGCGTACCTTGCCAACTTAGGGACAGACAAGCTTAAAGACAATTCGTAGAATTGGCTCTAAGTTGCTCTCACAGCGTTCCAGCAATCCACCAGAATTTCATGGAAGACGGCAGTGAACCGTTCTGAAAACAATCACCAATAATTTCGGAAATCATCTCTTTTTCTTAAATTACAAATAATTTAATAAAATAATTTTTTATTTAAAAAATTTCAAATCATTATTTTAGAATGTTGTTATATCAGCAAAATATTTATTTTAAAAATTTCAAACATTAAATTAATTCTAATTTAAGCTATCTACTTACTGAAAAATGCTATAAAATACTATTTAAGCTCACATTTGAAAGGAGATCTTTAACGTATGTCGAACTCACCAGAAGCTATCGAATCTAAAGCATTCTATGCTAATCCCAATCGATCAGTTGCCGTTATTAACTACAATGAGGAATATATTCAAGATATTTTCCAGTTGATCAACAGCCAAGGTTTTCACAATTTAGTTGACCTTTACCTAAAGGAAAGCCAACTTGCCATAACTAATAAAGTCGAGGGTCTAGCCGCCGATAAATACATCAATATTTTGAAAGCTATCTTAATCGATGATAAACCTGCATATGAAAAATATGGTAACGAACAAATTTTAAAGAGTATTGAAGATTTTTACTCATATTACCGTTCATATTTTAGAGTATCTCTAATCAACAAACACAGTAGTGCCATTGTTAAAGGCAATTTTATGAACATTGACAATCGTTATAATGAAGTCGTTATTCATTTATACCGTGCTATCGAGGAAAAACTACAAGGATTCCCCAACCGTGCTTACCGTCAAATCAACGCCGGCACTAATGCTTGTGTACTAACACAATCAATCAAATGGGATATGCCTAAAAAGTACCAACCACTTGAAAGCATCCGTTTCTTGGACACGATCATGATGCGTCCTCCAATGATGATGCACACTAAGAGCAACAAGCGTGAAGGTGTCTTCAGTGCTGTTGCCGACAATCCTATCGACAAATTCGATGGATCACAAAAAGACTGGTTCTGTTTCCCAGCTAAAATTGGTGAAAGTTTAGCCTTCATCTACTTCCACCGCGACTACTTTGTCAGTGGTATTGCTTTGGCTAATTTGTTTGAAGTCGCTGATGAAGCAAGTATCGCTGGCAAGAAACCTGACGAAATCATTCTCTTCGGTCTCAAAGAAACTGAAGGCGATGTTTCTCACTACTACCATGATGAGGAAAATGACATCTGGGTCGGTGAAGTTCCTTACAACGATAAGACTACTTACTTCGGTTACATGAAGAAGATGTGTTTGACAGTTCACAACTTACACATGATCTACGAAAACCGTTTGCCAATCCACGGATCAATGGTTAGAATCAGTTTCTCAAATGGTAAGACTAAGTCTGTTGTCTTCTTCGGTGATTCCGGTGCCGGAAAGTCAGAATCAATCGAAGCTTTGCAAGAAATTGCCGATGACAAGATCATCAACATCGAAACTATTTTTGACGACATGGGTAGTTTTGCCTTCGATGAAAAAGGCAATGTCTACGCGCAAGGTACTGAAACCGGTGCTTTCGTTCGATTAGATGATTTGAGCAGTTCCGTGGCCTTCAACAATATGGACCGTGGTATTTACTTGAACCCCGAATTGAAGAATGCCCGTGTTATCTTGCCTGCCAACACTTACAAGCATGTCGTAGAACACCATGAAATCGATATGTGGGTTTACGCTAACAACTACGATGCTGAAATCGGCTTGCACCAATTCCCTAATGAAGATGAGGCTAAAGCTACTTTCATCGCTGGTAAACGTAAAGCCCTTGGTACAACTGATGAAGTCGGCATGAGTACAACTTTCTTTGCCAACCCATTTGGCCCTGTTCAAGAGGAAGAAAAGACACGTCCAATTATCGACAAAGTCTTCAACAAACTTTATCACGACGGTGTTTATGTCGGTGAGATCTATACTCACTTAGGCTATGACAAATCAAAGGCCAGCTTGCATGAGTCAGCTCAAGAATTGTTGAATGAATTGATGAATAACTAGAGAGAGTGGAATAAGCTGGTTAGATTCTGAGCAATTGCCTAGTAATCTGACTGACCTATGTGACTCATTAATAACAAACCATAACCATATAATATTCATAAAAAACAGGCCATCCAGAAAATTGGATGGCCTGTTTAGTTTACATATGATTATATTTTCGATTGATCTGCTTAGTTAGTTTCTGTAGTTCCTTAGTTAAATCGTTATTTTTCTTGACGATTTTAGGATTATTCAGCTTATACCGCTTATCCTTTGGCCGTTTGATCCAAAAATTATATCTAGGAATATCCAAGGCATATGAGTTCTTGATCGTAAAACCACTCTGTTTCAAGGAGTCGTTGTATTCCGTCGCCTCATCCAAATGATTGGGAACTAAACCTGTAATAACTTTAGATCCGATACTTGGCATGGGAAATTCGTCATTTTTTACAAAAATTTCATGATTACTATCTTTGGGCTTGCTCATATTGGCATACCAACGATCAAACGATACTAAACCACCGCTGAAAGCCACGTAGACATCCCGTCCTTGCAAGGTCCTATCGCCACTGATAACTTTATCGACGTGAATTGTCGCCTTAGTATAAGCCATATTTTGAGGACTGGACATCTTCTGTAATTTATAGACCGTGCCCTTTATCAAAGCTTGGTTGTGATTTTTCAACTGGTCCAATGAGGTACTGACATACTCATTTTCACTGTCAAAGCCATCACTACTGATCACATCAGCTTTGGCAGTCGATTTCTTCCATATTTTTCGATTGCGTTGCAAAGTCTTTTTAGTCTTCCGCATTTCAGTTCGTGATTGATAACGGACCGTGGAATCTAAGGCGTGGACGCTATATGCCGATAGCGGTAAAACAAATACTAACAAAGCTAAAACTATTAGTGTTTTTCTCATCGCAGTTCTCCTCGTTTGCCATTATCGCATGGGTTGAGACACTGTTGTACCGCGATTATTTTATATATTTAACTGAAATCTTTATTTCTATTTTATAAATAACTCGTCACGATTGGTTCGCGAGCAGTCGTCTGGTCCCGGAAATATTCGTACATGCAAAGTTCCAAATAGGAACCGGAAATATTTGTGATGTTAGTGTAACCCAAGTTATCCAACGCTCTGACCATATTGTAACTGCGTTGACTCGACTGACAGTGAACATAGACTGGTCGATCAGTCGGTATTTCAGTGAGACGTTGACGGAATTGACTCAAAGGAATGTTGTGCGAGATTTTAATGTGACCCGCGACGTATTCTTCAGGTTCTCTAGCATCAATAATGAAAGCATCTTGTTCGACAAGTGAACGTACTTTAGTAATAGGAACTTGACGATACTCATCGTTCAAAATATTTTCAGCCACTAAACCAACGATATTGACAGCATTTTTAGCAGTACTGAACCATGGCGAATAAGCTAATTCCAAATGCGTCAAATCAGAAACGTGCCCGTGCATCGTAATCATCGTCGCGATAACATCGATCTGTTTATCAATATCTGACTTTCCCAATGCTTGTGCTCCCAAAATTTCACCGCCAGGGTAACTGAAAATCAACTTCATAAAAATTGGTGAAGTATCTGGCATTACACTGACACGATTTTGTGGAATGACAGTCGCACAACGATACTCAATATTATTCTTTTGACAAACTGTTTCCGTCAATCCGGTCGAAGCAACATTGATATCCAAAAGGTGGATCACTTGAGTTCCAATAACGCCTTTGTTGGCATTTGAACGGCCATAAATATGATCGATGGCATCCCGAGCTTCCATTTGAGCGGGGAAAGCCAAAGCTAGTTTAGTCTTCTGTCTTGTCTGCATATTAGTCAATTCAATCGCATCGCCGACAGCATAAATATCAGGGACGGAAGTTTCAAAATTGTGGTCAACTGCAATGGCCCCAGTAACTCCCAATTCACAGCCGGCCTTTTGAGCTAAGTCAGTTTCTGGTTTAACTCCGATAGCCATAATGACCGCTTGGGCAGGAATTTCTTTCCCAGAGAATAATTGGACCTTGTCCTCAAGGATTCGACTCAAGCCATCGTCAACGACTACATTTACGCCGTGATCATATAGTTCTTTTTGGACCATCTGGGCAAAATCATCGTCGACCGTTCCCAAAACATGTTCGGCTGCTTCAATAACCGATACTTTCTTACCGGCTTCGACTAAGTTTTCACACACTTCCAAACCGATAAAGCCACCACCGATCACCGCTACATCAGTCACGTCATGCTCGGTTAAATACTTTTGAATTGCCTTGATATCAACGACATTTCTAACTGAAAAGACTTGCTTCTGGTCGATGCCCAAAATACTCTTAGGCATGATTGGTTGTGCACCTGGAGATAAAATCAACTTGTCATAGGAAACTTGTTTAATTTCACCAGTCTCAGTACTTTTGACACTGACGAATTTTTGTTTCGAATTTATTCCGACGACTTCAGAATTAACTTGAGCGTCAATGTTGTATTGTTTCTTAAACTGTTCCGGCGTTTTTAAAATAATATCGTCCGCATTAGGAATCAGACCGCTTAAATGATATGGCAAGGAACAATTAGAAAATGAGACGTCAGGTCCCTTTTCAAACATTGTTATCTGAACCGATTCATCCAATCGACGAGCTCTGGCAGCCGCTGAAGCACCACCGCCGACACCGCCTACGATCACTATTTTTCGGTTATCCATAAGCCACAATCCCCTTTTTCATAAAGTCTAAAGCTACCTTCATTATAGTAAAAATCCCCTAACAACTGACAGTTTTACGAACAAACTGGCTCTTTTTCAAGTTTGGCTGTTCACTTCCGTCTTCCATGAAATCCTGGTGGATTGCTGGAACGCTGTGAGAGCAACTTAGAACCAACAAACTTGTCGTTATTGGAGGTCTTTTTACATTGTAATGATTTGGTACTCAAAACCTTGATCTTTTAAGAATTTTTTCAAACCGTCCATCATCACGAACATTGTTTTAGTATTGTCATTAGGGTGGAAAGTCAACGGAATATCACCAACAATATCTTTTTCAAAATACACTTGAACATCTTTTTCTTTGTTATTCAGCAAGCCAAAAATCGATACGAAACCTGGTTTCAAGCCCAATTTCTCCATCAAACTAGCTTCAGAAGCAAATTTGATATGTTTTTGACCAACAATCTCGGCAAAGTGATTCATATCCAAACGTTTGTCGTCATCCATAAATACTAAGTAAAAATGATGTTTCTTCTTGTCCGTCAAAAACAGCGACTTCGTTCGTACACCGACTTTACCTTTGATATATTGGTCAGCTACTTCAGTCGTATACACTGGTGGATGTTCAACTAAATCATAATCAACATCTAGTTTGGCTAATTCTGCTTTAACTTGTTCAAATGGACTCATTATTTTCCCCCATAAAGCTATATTTAATTTAATTCTATCAAAAAAATAGACCCACTGAGAACAATTCTCAGTGGGTCTATTAGGTTTAAATCAATGATAACAAGAACCAAATACATGTTAGAACACTAATTTTAATTTTATCTGATTGAGATACTTCTAAGAACTTCCAGTTCAAAGCAGCCATACTACCAAAACCAATGAACCCAGCTAATCCGCTGACCCAAATATTAGTTTTGCCAGCAATCAAGTAAACGACTGTGACTAACAGAGCAACGATCGTCAAACCGATTGCCATATTGATAACTAATTTGATCTTGTAGTTGTCATTGTTTTTCAACAACAATGTGAACAACCAGTAAGCAACCGCAAAAGTAACCACTGCACCGACAACATAAATCAATAGTTTTAACCATTTACCCATTTGTGGCATGCTTGCGGCACTAGGATCTGAAACAATCATTTGGATCACAGTCATAAAGATACTGATCAAAATCGTACCTAATGCTGTTAATCCGTCCATTTTATATAAATTTTTCATAATTTCCCCTACTCTTCTTTCAATAGTCCAACTAATTCTGATTTAGCAGCTTTATTAGATGGAATAAATCCGAAGATCAAACCAACTGCCGTTGAAACTGATAACGATAAGATTAAAGCGTATGGCGTAATAATAGCCTTGAATGGTAAGAACGCATTGATAATTGAAACGAATAGATACCCTATAATGATACCGATGATTCCACCGATAACACAGAGAACAACACTTTCAATCAAGAATTGGTTTCTAATATCACTTGAGGTTGCACCAAAAGCACGACGGATACCAATTTCTTTACGACGTTCCGACACGGTAATATACATCACATTCATAACCCCAATACCGGCGATCAATAGTGAGATTCCAGCGATAAAGGCAATAAAGTAAGTGATATCATTGAGAATTCTTGTAAATTGTTTACTAATTTGATCTGGATGAGAAACTGAATATTTACCAGTCTTCTTTTCTTCACCCATCTGCTTCATACGTTTAACAGCCGTTTTACCGATCTGTTTCTTATTGGCATCCGCTTGGACGTAAAGCTTAGCTTGATCACGTGAAATCTGACTAGCAAAGAGTTGCTTGAAAGTTGTTTTAGCCACGTATGCGTCTGGACGGTAATTCATGTTGCTGATACGATAAATACCTTGAACGACAAAAACTGTACCATTAACTGTAATCAAACGATTAAGTGCATTTTCTTTGAACAACTTTTGAGCCAAATCTTCCGAAATATAAATTCCGTTGGAAGCTCCTGTCATTGTGAAGTAAGTTCCCTTGATCAACTTCAAATGTTTAGGTTGTTTGTTCAAACCAATCGAAGTCTTCTTAGTTCTATAAGTAACTTTAGCTCCAGCCTCTGTGACGCTGCTGGCCAATTTTACATGATCGACACCAGGAATTTTTGCCAAAGCCGAAGCATCGTTTTGAGTAAAGCCACCATCCGTATTGTAATCAGACGTTGGTTGCCACTGTAAGATAACCTTATTACGAGTATTGTGATTACCCATGCCTTTAGTAACTGTGTGGGCAAAGCCATCCCCGATAGCCAAAATACAAATAACACTGGCAATACCGATAATAATTCCAAGCATTGTTAGGAAGTTTCTATTTTTGTTCTTACCGATTGATTTGAATGCGATCATAATTTTATCAGTCATGATTTCTCACACTCTTTTCATCGTTATATAGTTGACCGTCACGAATATAAACTGTACGCATTGCGTAGTCAGCAACCTCGCTATCATGAGTAACCATGATGATCGTCGTTCCGGCTTTATTCAGTTTAGTAAAGATATTCATGATTTCCTTGCTGGTCTTAGAATCCAAAGCACCAGTTGGTTCATCCGCAATGATCAACTTAGGACGGTTCACAATTGCACGGGCAATCGCTACACGTTGTTGTTGACCACCTGATAGTTCGCTAGGTAAATTCTTTTCTTTGCCAGTCAAACCAACTTTTTCAATCACATCAGCAATCAAAGCATTCTTGTTATTTTGGGCTTTTTTACTGTAAACCAGTGGTACTTCAATATTTTCATAAACATTATAAGTCGTTAATAATTTGAAATTTTGGAAAACAAATCCTAGTTGATCGCCACGAATTTGCGATAATTCATTATCACTAACGTCTTTATAATCTTTACCTTCGAGCAAATACTCACCCGTATAACTTTGATCCAACAACCCTAAAATATTGATCAAAGTCGATTTACCAGATCCGGAAGGTCCCATGATAGCCAAAAACTCGCCATCAGCGACTTCCAAATCGATGTTTTTCAAAACAGTGAATTTGCCGTAGGATTTTCCTACATCAGTAACTTTAAGCATTTATTTCACCGCCTTATTTTAAAACTAGCTTGTCGCCAGCTTTAAGCCCATCGATAACGTAATATTCTTGATCTTTCTTAGTCATGGTTACGTGTCGCTTGTGCTTCTTGTCATTCTTCAAGACGTAAACAGTGTTCTTCTTCCAAATTGCTTTTGAAGGAATCTTGTAACCATCTGATGCTGTCTTGATTTGAACATGCATACCGTATGGAAGCTTATCTTCAGTAGCTACACGGAAGTGATAGTAAGAAACATTTTGAGTACTGTATGGAATAACATCTTTTTGTTCATAGTTACCAGAGATCTTTTGACCGTTGTTCTTGATAACTGTAACTTCGCCACCCACTTTGATCTTATCTAGGCTGTATTCGTTGACGTTACCTTCAATAACTGGAGTTCCGTAAATGAAACTTCTACCAGCTTCGTCTTTGAAGTATGTACCACTGATAGGTGCAACAACTGTACGGCTTTGAGCTTGGTTCAATTTAGCCAATTTAGCTTGAGCTTCAGCAAGAGCTGCTTGGTCCTTGCTCAATTCGATCTTGTTGGCAGTAGCAGTCTGTTGGGCTGTTTGTTGAGCCTCGGCAGCACTGGCTGCATCAGTTGAAGTAGTAGTACTTGTAGCAGTGTTAGAACTGTATGCTTGGATAGCAAGTTGTGCTTGTTGAATCTCAGCGTTGACACTGGCAATGTCACTGCTCATGTCACGACTGAAAGTGAACAATACTTGACCTTTAGTAACTTTTTGACCGCTCATAACGTGAGTAGCTGTTAAAGTTTCGTCTTCTGATTTTGGTTGATCACTGACAGCGTGTTTGTCATTTTCTTGGACAATTCCGTTGAAGTAATCAGCGTTATCACGTTGAACGGTATAAGTCTTGTAATTATTAGTTGTATCGTTCTTCATACCATTTCCTAAAACTAGAAAAAGGATAACGGCAATTAAAATAACATTAATACCCCAAATGGCAATTTTAATTTTTTTCATAAATAGTCTCCCTAAATTTGCTTATCTTAAATAGCATAACAGTCTTAAACTAGACAAAAATTGGCGTACTGTCAATGGTTCTAAACAAAAATTTAAAGCGGTTTTTATTGCTAGAATTCCCCTAATTTCATTAAATTGAATAGTACCAACCTCGTTGGCGCTTACAAAGTTTTTAAATGGTATCTGATAATTTTGTGATTTATTTTTTGTTCTTACCTATAATAATAATTTGTATTCAGTGCACTGTCATCGTCCATTTGGAAATATTAGAAATTAGAATACTACGGAGTGAACTTGAGCCCCGAATTGTTCTCACTCTCGACTAAGTATTTCAATATGTAATTTATTTTTAAAAACAAAAAAGCCTAGGTATACCTGGGCTTTTATAAAATATTCATTTTTAGAATTGTCGATCAATTTTCCAGCAAACTTCTTGCTGTTGTCTCATCTGTAATTAGTACATTTGGGTATCCACCCTTTAATGCTGCTTTAATAGAATTAGTCTTTTGTTCGCCACCTGCAATTAAAATTGAATATTCCTTATCTTTTAAATCATCAAGTGCAATACCGATTGTACGCTGATTGATTGCTTGGTTTGCAATTTTACCATCTGAGTTGATGAATCGCGAACTAATGTCACCGACTGCATCCCTTTTAAGGGTTTTTACTTCTTTATCGTTCAAGTAACCAAGATTAAACAGCATAGCATCATCTCGAACGGTTCCCACCGTATATACCGCAATATTAGTCTTGCGGCCTTCATTCATAATATATTGCGTATGTTTGTCTTGAAGGACTAACTTACTTGTTTCCGCATTATCAAAAATAACCGGTAAAGGGAGACTTTCGGCAGTTGTATGAAATGCGTCTGCAAACTCAGAGATAATCTCTCGCGCAAAGTTATTAGTTTCTGAATGGGTTACCCCGCCCTTTAATTGAACAACTTTTACGTTTTCCTGGTTATTATTTTTTGGCGAAAGATTCTTAGCAAGTTCACTCATTGTATGTCCCCATGTGACACCGATTGAGTCACCATCTTTAACAATACTTTCCAGATAATCTGCAGACGATTTACCCAATGCCTTTATTATTGTCTGGTAATCGCTAGATGGTGAATAAGTAACAATCACCTTATTCAATGAATACTTTTCTGCAAGTTCTGCTTCCATAGTTGAAGCATCATCAAACGGATCCACTATTTTTATTTGAACATAACCATTATCTCTAGCAAATTGAAGAAGTCTTGACACTGTTGGACGAGAAAGTCCCATTTCTTTTGCTATCCTGCTCTGGTCATAATTACTTTCAAAGTAATATCTAGCTACCCGCAATGCTTGTCGAATACGTTTAGATTCTGTATCTTCCATAAATAAGACTCCTTTGATACTAGTCAAGTTTACTATATCACAAATTAATATAGGGTAAGACAAAACCCTCATAATCTTGATAGATTATGAGGGTTCACTTAAAGGAAACTATCGTTTTAGGCCTCTACCAATTCCTTTAGTTCATCTTTTGTTGGATATGATTTCTGCGTTCCCTTCTTTGTTACAGTAACAGCTGCGTATTCGTTAGCGTGTTTTAATGCTTCAGGAATACTTTCGCCTTCTGTGAAGTAATGTGCGAATGAACCAATAAATGAATCACCTGCACCTGTTGTATCAATTGCTTTCACTTTTTTACCAGGAATAATTTCTTCATGATCCTTATTTACCCACAAAGCACCTTTTGAACCTAGTGTAACAATAATATTACCTACGCCTTCCTTAACTAAGAATTTAGCGGCAGTTTTGATTTCATCAAGATTGCTTGTTGATAGACCAGTTAAGGTTGAAAGTTCAGTTTCATTTGGTGAGAAGAACTCAACCTTTGAAACATACTTCAAGTTTAAATCATTATTAGCAGGAGCTGGGTTCAACAATACAGGAACTCCGAACTCTTCGGCTAAATCAATTGCATGATAATTTGTTTCCAACGGAATTTCTTGTTGAAGAACAATCAACTTGGAATTCTTGATTTGTTCCTTATATGAATCTAGAACCTCTGGTGTCAATTCATTATTGGCACCTTTGATAACGATAATTCGGTTATCTGATGATGGATCAACGAATATTGGAGCAGCTCCACTATTTGAATTACCAACACCGATACAGCTTGTATCAATTCCAACTTTTTGGAAATTAGCCAATTGTTGTTTACCAAAATTATCATGACCAACCATTGTGATCATTGCTACATCTGAGCCTAAACGTGAGGCTGCCACAGCTTGATTAGCACCTTTTCCACCAAATCCCATTTCAAAATCTGGTGCAGAGACTGTTTCTCCTTCGACAGGCATTCTGTCTAGATAGGTAATCAAATCAATCATATTTGAACCAATTACTGTAATATCACTCATAGTAAATACCCTCTACTTTTCTAATCCAGTTGTGACACTGAACTTTCTTTCTTCTAGTGGTTTCAAGAAAATTAATGTACCAGCTTTTTCAGCGGCATGATAACCTTCAGGACGACTTGTACCAGGTAGTGCAAATGCTGCAACCTGTTGATCAGCATTATAAAGAATCCAACGAGTAACTATTGGGAACTCTGCTGTATGAATCTTTGTTAGGAAGTTCTTTCCGTTAGCCAAAGTCATTCTAAATTCAGCAGTATCAGAATATTGAGTTAAATCATCTGTAAAGAATACAATTTCAGGATCGTAATGTTTAGAATCATCCAGTTTATCAATGACCTTACCAGATGCCTTCAATTCATCGTTATATGCCAACCATTCTTTTGTTGGGTGGACATGTGATGGAACTGATTGTCTGAGTTTAAACGTTCCGTCTGGCAAAGAATCAGTGAGCGTTGCGTTTTCACCATATGCATAATTCATATGGCACATGTATTGTAGCGGCATCTCTTGAGCCTTTGATAAGTTTGTTACGCTCATCTTAATATCAAACAAGCCACTCTCTTTGTGCATCACGACACTAGGTTTTGCTAAATAATGATATCCGAATCCTTTAACATATTCAAAGCTGCTTCCGATTGTGATTGATCCATCTTCAACATCTAAGTATGCGTCACTCATCTTTGATGTAGGGAATTCACCGTGTAATTGATAATTATCTTCTGGTCCAGGAGTTCCATTTGCCAATAATCCTGATGAAAATTGGAAACAGCCATATGTATCAGCGATTCCTTTTCCAGGAAGTGGTTGTGAGAACATGTCTTTCATCTTCAATGACTCTCCATCAAAGAAGGCATCCCAAATGATCATTCCTTGATAAGGTAATAGTGTTAGATGACCACGTGAGTTTTTGACTGTTAATCCTTCAACTCCGGATTCATAAGTAAATGATTCAACTGAAAAATCATCATTTTCAAGAACTTTAAATGGTTTTTCATTAAATAAACTGTGGGTTAGATGTATTAATGTCATTTTTAAATCTCCTAATTATTACAAGTTATTGTGTTTAATTTGATCAACTGAATAGATAATTACAACAACGAAACTTACAAGTGAAACAACGAATGAATAAGACATTGAGTGGAGTGAATCAGCTGCTAGTCCTTGAATCAATGGAATAAATGAACCACCGATAATTGACATAACAATGATTGCACCAGCTGTAGCTGTATGACGCTTGTCTTTTACAGTATCCAAAGTCTTTGAGTAAATAGTTGCCCAGCATGGTCCAAATAGGCCACTTGTTAAAATAGCTGCATATACGGCCGTCATATTATGAACAAAGATGATATAGATCAAAGCTAATGAACCAATAATACTGAACCATAAAAGAATTCTTGATGGTGAGAATTTCTTCATTAAGAAGTTGGCCACCATCTTGCCTAAGAAGAATGCGATATAACTAAAAATCATAAATGTTGAAGCATCACGTTCATTAATACTTCCATTCAATGACATGGCTAGACGAATTGTGAATGACCATACGGCTGTTTGCATTCCAATGTACATGAATTGAGTGAAAATACCTTTTTTATATTCTTTGTTGTGTGCCAAATATTTCAATGTTTCAGAGATTTTAGCAGATTTAACACTACTTCCACCCTTTGGTTTACTATTTGGAAATTCAGTTAATGCAAAGACAATAATAGCGATGATCAATACAACAATAATGTATTTATAAGGTGTTAAAGTTTTTTGTAATGCTTGTTCACCAAAAGCAATTTTTTGAGCTCCTGACATTCCAGCCATTTGCTTTTCAAGACTTGCTCCTGAACCAAATATCATGTACTTACCCATTAAGATCCCTGTGATAGCTCCAACTGGATAAAATGTTTCAGAAATATTAAGTCGAAGAGTTGAAGTTTTTTCAGGTCCTAATAATGAACTATATGTGTTGGCTGATGTTTCCAAGAAACTCAATCCAATCGCAATTGCGAATAAGGCTGCTAGGAAAACACCATATGTTGCCATTGTTGAGGCTGGGAAGAATAGCATGCATCCACCCGTATAGAACAATAATCCGATTAAAATGGCGATCTTATAAGATGTCTTTTTAATAACCAATGATGCAGGGATAGCAATCAAGAAATAACCACCATAGAATGCACTTTGGACAAAAGCACTAGCAAAGTTACTTAAAGTAAAAATTGTTTTAAACTGAGTAATTAAAATATCATTCAAACTGGCTGCTGCTGCCCACATTGGGAACAAGCAAGACAAAAGAATAAATTGGAAAATAGGAATCTTGTTTAGATATCCATCATCAGTTTCTTCAGCGTGCAGCTTGAACAAATGAAAACCTTTTTTATGCGTCTTAGTTATTGGACTGTCCATCTAATTAATCCTCCATTTTATCCTTCAACGATTTTGATACTTGCACTTGTACCTAATCTTGTAGCACCTGCAGCAATCATTGACATTGCTTCAGCCTTAGAGTGAATACCACCTGAAGCCTTAACTCCAATAGCATCTCCAACCGTTTGTTTCAACAACTTAACATCTTCAACTTTTGCACCTGCAGTTGAGAATCCTGTTGATGTTTTAACGAAGTCTGCTCCAGCCTTCATAACTAGTTTTGCAGCTGTTACTTTTTCATCATCAGTTAATAGTGCTGTTTCAATAATTACCTTAACAATCTTGTTTTGCGCATGTCCTGCTTCAACTACGGCAACAATATCTGATTCAACGGCATCCAAGTTATTACCCTTTAATTCACCGATGTTCAGAACCATATCTAATTCATCCGCTCCGTCTTCCATAGCCTTCTTAGCTTCGGCAACTTTAATGTCTGTTGTATTAGCACCTAGAGGGAAACCAATTACAGTAGCTGTGTGAATGTCAGTACCCTTTAATTGTTCGTGTGTGTGTTTAACCCAATATGGATTGATCATTACAGACGCAAAATTATTATCTTTTGCTTCTTTGATAATTTGATTAACTTGTTCTTCTGTAGATTCTGCTTTTAGTAGTGTGTGATCGATATATTTTGAAAGTTCCATTATATGAAACCCCTTTCATTAATTTATGGCTCAATCATAACCATCAATTTGCCATTTGTAAACCCTTACAATGAAATTATGTTCACACATAATGTTTATATTTGTAAAATGAACAATTTTTACATATGTAAAACACTACGTACTCATGAGCATTCCATTTATCAATCGTTAACTTTGTGAATACAAAAAAATAATTAATTTTTTTTGCATTATTACTGTTTTTGTCTATTTTCTTAAATTAATAATCATATATTCACTTCTGATTTGATATTTCTGATCCAGAATTTAGTTCCATTTTTTAATGACTGAATTCTTGCAATTTAAGCCATCTCGTTCAAAAATAAAGTCCATCTAGACAGACAATATTCAAATAAAATAAGACAACAAAAACTGTTTAAAATCACAGTTCTCATTGTCTTATTTACTTAGTAACTCTCGATTAGTTATCACTTGATGTTGTTTTTTACTTTATACATTCCAAACCTATACTTTAAATTTGCAGTGCTTATACATACTCAACTCGATTTAAGGGAAATAATAAAGCCCCGGCATGCCGGGGTTCTTTTAAAATATTCAATTTCAATCTTTATTATTTAACCTAATTCATAGTCATATTTTTTTAACAGGCTCATAAAATATCATATAAAAACGAGTAACCTAATCTAATTCAATATTTATTTTGCGGCCACTACTCGCACTTTCCTCTTTAGCTGCAGGTAGACGTTTCAAACCAATACCAGTGAATCCACTAATAATAGAAAGAAGTGGTGAAAGTAGACTGAAGAAACAGAATGGTAAGAAGCTCAAAGTTGGTACACCTAAAGTGTTAGCTGCGAAAGCTCCGGCAACACCCCAAGGGATCAAGTAGTTGATTACTGTACCACCATCTTCAAGTACACGACTCAAGGCCAAGTTATCCAAGCCACGTTTGTTGAAAGTTTCTTTGAAGGCTTTACCAGGAAGGATAACTGATAAGTATTGTTCACCAACGAAGATATTAACACCGATTCCTGAAAGAATGGTTGCTGTAACGACGGAACCTGGTGTCTTGAGTTTCTTAGCAAGTGGTGTCATAGCTGTTTGAATGACGTCAAACTTCATTAACAAGCCACCTAGTGACAAGGTCAAGAAAATTAGGGAAACAGTACCCATCATGGAAGCAATCCCTCCACGAGTAAGCAATGCATCAACACTGGCATTACCAGTTTTTGACACGAAACCATTTTCGATGAAACCGGCAATATCTTTAACCGGCGTACCAGGTTTTTCAATAAAGATCATACCGACTGTAACGGTGATATTTAAGATCAAAGTGGCAACGGCTGGCACTTTCATAATGGCACAGAAGAATAATATAGCGATTGGTAAAATTGACCACCAAGAAATTACGAAATTACTGTTCAAAACTTTAAGTGTCGTATCGATTTTACTCAAACTAGCACCTGAACCAGCGTTACCTAAAATTGCGTAAAGAATAAATGAGATCAAGAATGCGGGAATGGTTGTCCACATCAAGTTCTTAATGTGAGCGAAAAGATCATCTTCCGCAATGGCCGAAGCCAAGTTAGTTGAATCTGAAAGTGGTGAAGTCTTGTCACCAAAAATTGCTCCGGAAATGATAGCTCCGGCTACTAAAGCTGGGTTCATACCTAAGGTTTGACCCATTCCGAAGAGTGCAATACCGATAGTTGAAATAATTGTAAAAGCACTACCGATCGAAGTACCGATCAAAGCACAAACTAGGAAAACTGATGGCACGAACCATTGAGCTGAAATCATGTGGAAACCGGCCACCATCATTGATGGAATAATTCCGGCGGCGATCCAAGTACCAATCAAGGCACCGATCAAAATGAAAATGAAGATGGGAATAATACCGTTCTTAACCCCATCACTGATACCATCAAAGATATCGTCCCAACTACTGCCTCGAAGTTTACTCCAAAGAATCAATAGTCCAATAACTACTAAAACCGGTGTTTGTGGTGATAAACCAAATTTAATGACCCCAAAACCTAAAACAATCAACATCATAACTAAAATAGCGATTGCTTCTCTAAAACTTACATCTTTTTTACTTTTATTCATCCTAATTCCTCCAATTGTTTTTATCTAATTCGAGAAAAATTAATATCGAGGATTACCACCGCACGTGTTTACAATCATATCTTACACCCCTTAAATATAAAAAAAGTCCCTGCCGCATATATTATGCAACAGGGACGATTGATTTACCGTGGTACCACCCAGCTTGAGAATAGCTTAGTCTAAATAAGCTATTACTCCACTCTCGAGGATAACGGCCCTCTCATTCCGCTTGGAAAAACCAAGTCGTGTTTGGTATTTCATAAGTACACCCTGACCGGTTCGCATTAACCACCGGCTTTCTGACACCCAGATGCATTACTAATTGGTTCAAACACTTAATTTGTTTATTTGAATGGTTCCAACTCTAACAGGTTCTTTTTGATCCGTCAAGCTAAAAATATTTTTATGCCATGCGACGATCAATAAATTTAGATAACAATGACAAAGCGTAGCAGACGACAAAGTACATGATGGCCATCGCTACAAAGACTGGAATGATGTAATTTGGATCTTGTCCATAAACAACTTGACCGTGTTGCATCAATTCCGGAACCACGATGATCGTAGCCAACGATGTATCCTTGATCAGCGAAATAAATTGACTAACTAAAGCTGGGATCATCTTTTTGTAAGCTTGGGGTAAAACGATGTGCCACATAGCTTGTGCCAAATTCATTCCCATTGCTCTCGAGGCTTCCATTTGACCGATATCGACCGCATTGATCCCCGAACGAATAATTTCAGCAATCATCATCGATTCAAAAACAGTCATTGCCAAAATCGCGGCTGGAATCGTATCCGGTTTGAATCCAAAGGCAGGCAAGCCAAAGTAAACGAAGAAGATGATCAGTAACAGTGGCAAATTACGAATTACATCGATAATGAATCCGATGATTCTTGAAAGATAGGGAATCTTGGCATAACGAATAATTCCCAAGACTGAACCGATAATAAAACTCAATATAACTGAAATAACTGAGATCAAAATTGTGATCCACAAGCCTTGGAGAAGAAATCTAATATTGATCCATGAATAAGCATCTATCCAATTTTGCATAATTTACCCCTCCTAAGCCAATTTCTTTTCTAGATGTTGCATGTAGTAACTGATTGGCAATGTAATTATCAAATAGAAAATACCAACAATTACATACGTGTTAACTGTCTCGAAAGTTTGTGAAGCAATCGCATTACCTTGATACATCAAATCGAATCCGGCAACGAAAGCTAATACGGACGAATTCTTGACCAAGTTAACGAATTGGTTTCCCAATGGTGGAATGACGTATTTGAAGGCTTGTGGCAAAACGATATAACGCATTGCTTTCCAAAAAGTCATCCCTTGTGAACGAGCGGCTTCCATCTGACCAGGGTCAACCGAATTGATTCCCGCCCGAACAGTTTCAGCGATGAAAGCTGATGTGTAGATTGTCAAACCGATAGTTCCGGCAGTGAAACCATTAATTTTAACAATGTACAACGGAATTACTAAATAAAAGAACATCGTTATAACCAACAACGGAATGTTACGGAAAATTTCTACATAGACGTTACCGATGATCCGTAAAGCTTTGTTAGGCACTACTTCCAAAATAGCGAACAACGAACCAATGATCAAACTGAAGAACAACGCCAAAATACTCGATAACAGCGTCCATCCAAAACCACTGATGAAGGCACTCCAATTACTTGTTAGTAAATGTATCATTTGCGTAACACCTCCTTGTAGTTGAATCCAGGTACGTTTCCAAACCATTTAATGATCAATTTGTTGTATGTACCATCTGCTTGAACTTCTTTTAGAGCTTTATTAACGGCAGCTTTAAATTCAGGTTGGCCTTTGTTGATACCAATACCATAAGGTTCAGTCGTGAAGGCCTTACCTTGAAGTTTATATCCCGGATTTTTAACGGCCATACCAGCTAAAATAACGTTATCAGTCGTTAAAGCATCCCCTTGACCAGACTTCAAAGCGGTCAGAGCTTGTGCATAGTCAGGTAGCTGTAGAACCCTCGCCTTTGGTGCGAATTTCTTTACGTTTTGAACAGAATTAGAACCGACAACCCCAATGATCGTCCGGTTATTCAAATCTTGCACTTTTTTAATTGGTGAATTGTCTTTGACCATGATCGATTGTCCGGCATCGAAATATGAATCAGAAAAATCGATTGTCTTCAAACGATCCGGCGTTATGGTCATTGTAGCGATGATAGCGTCGATGTTACCGTTCTTTAATAATGGGATACGTGACTGTGATGTAACGGTAACAAATTTGGCTTTAGCATCTTTACCAAGCATCTTCTTAGTGATTGCCTTAGCAAGGTCGATTTCAAACCCCTTATCTTGTCCATCTTTAACATCTATTAAACCAAGCAGTTTAGTATCAGCTTTGACACCCCAAGTGACAGTTTTAGACTTTTTATCATTCTCTAAAATGTTTTGCGATGACAACGACTGATTCCCACAGGCAGTCAATGAAAAGACTAGGAGTAAAGAAGTGATGACTAATACTATATATTTCAAACGTTTCATCTCAATACCCTCCTAGTGTTTAATGATCTTGCTTAGGAACTGTCTGGCCCGTTCGTTAGTTGGGTGATCAAAGAACTTGTCCTTAGAATCATCTTCCAAAACTTGTCCGTCAGCCATGAAAATAACACGGTTAGCAACTTCTTGAGCAAAGCCCATTTCGTGTGTAACGATCAGAGACGTCATATCGCTTTGACTTGTAACGTATTTAATAACGCCCAATACATCATCGATCATTTCCGGATCAAGTGCACTTGTGGGTTCGTCAAATAGCATACAACGAGGTTTCATAGCTAATGATCTGGCAATAGCGACACGCTGCTTTTGACCACCAGAGATCTGTGAAGGCATGTTGTGGGCCTTATCGGCTAAACCAACCTGGTCGAGTAAAGCCATCGCTTGCTTCTTGTTTTCCTCTTCGTTCATTTTTAGTACGATTCGAGGTGCTAACATAATATTTTCTAAGACATCTTTGTTGGCATACAAATTAAAGTGTTGGAAGACCATTCCGACATCACGTCTGATTCTATTGATATCAGTTGTCTTATCAGCGATATCACGTCCATTGACGATCAATTGTCCCTCCTGGATCGTTTCCAACCCATTGACCGTTCTTGATAAGGTACTTTTACCTGAACCAGATGGTCCAATTAAAACGACTGTTTCACCCTTATCGATTTCAAGGTTAATATCCTTTAATGCATGGAATTCTCCGTAGTATTTTTGTACATTACGGAATTCAATCATTGAAGACATAGCTATTACTCCCTTCCTAATTCATAAAAATCTTTTTAATACATTAATTATATTAAGAAAATTTTAATGTTCATTTCTCCATTTAGCAACAAAAAAAACAATTTGTGAATTTTTTGTACGGCTTTCACACAAATGGTCAAGGTTACAAAAAAACTATAACACCAATGTTACAAGCATAAAAATTTTTGGAATCGTATATTAAAAATATTTTTCCGAACAAACCAAAAAACCAGAATAATTATAAATTATCCTGGTTTTTTAATTTTCGAAAATTTGTTGAGGATTTCGAAGTAGATTAATTAATTATTAAGGGGGAAGTGCTTCTCGATTTCCGAGAAGCTGCGCACAAAAGGTAATTACCCGCTGTGCGCAGTCCTTCGGAAGAGGGATTGTCTAACTATTTAAGAACGATCTTCTTGTAGAGATATCTAGTTAGGAAGTAATAACCAAGATACAAGACAATAAAGATGGCGAAGGGAATTTCAATATGTGCATATGGTTTGTAGAGAATTTTGATAAACATCTGCAAACCAATCAAGACATGGACGATACCTAAAACAGCTGGAACTGAGAACAAGACGGCAATTTCTTTATTGATAGCTGAACGAAGAACTTTTTGTTTGGTACCGATCTTATAAAGCATGTTGTAACGTTTAACATCACCATTAGCACCAGACAAGATCTTGAACATCAGGCAACTGGCCAACATAGCTAAGAAAGCAATTCCTAGGAAAAATCCCATGAACTCAAGACCTGAGAAGAATCCATTGATCAGTGTGTAAGAACTGTATTTGTCGCCACCCGCATTCTTCAAGACTGGATAACGTTTGACTTCAGCTTTAGAGATAGCTTTGATTCCGGCTAAATTATCTTTGAATGAATTAGTTTTTACTAAAACAGTTGTAGTTTCTTTAGCATTGATAGCGGAGTATGCTTTGTCACTGACAAATTTAGCTTCTTTAGTCCGTTGATTGGGCATTCTCGTATTCATCAATTCATAGCGAGCATTCTCACTCTTACTTGGGTCTGATGAAGTACCCAATTTAGAAATCATCGTTTGCGTATCGATCTGGGAAAAACCTAGTGGTTGTTTCTTGAATTCACTGGCACGATAATAAACATTCTTATCATCGGCTTTGAAGTTATAGACATCTTTTTTATCGATATTCAAACTCTTCAAACGCTTCTGTTGACTAGCATCTGGATTAGTTAATTGAACATCATAATAGTTTTGACCATTTACTACATTGTCGATCTGATTGTTGAAACCAAGACCAACGGTGATAGCACCCAGAGCCAAGGCAAACATAATTGAAACCATTGAAAGGATCTTAGTATAATCGTTGATTCTGAAACTCAACTGCGAAAGGGTAAAATTATTCAAACCTTTTTGCGAATACTTAGTGTTTTTCTTCAACATAACGATTACGGCTGTAACGAAAGAGTTAATAGTAAAGTAAGTACCACCAACGATTGTTACTAAAGCAATTGGAATCCCTAAGTAAATAAATCCAGGATTTTGACCGGCATACCACATTGATAAGTAACCGATAATCAAAAGAATCAAACCAAGAACTGCTTGGATGGCCTTTAAAACGCCGTTACGTTTGATCTTAACTGGTTGACTGTCGCGTTTTAGTAAAGTTAAAACCTTGCTACGACGAAGCGAAACTGAATTTCTAATTGCTGAGAACATGAAAATTACGATAAAGAAAACAAACGTCCAAAGTAATGCTGGTAAATAAAAACTGTTGAAATGCTTAACTTGCATATCCAAAACACTGATGATCCACTTGCTGACAAAACCAGTAGCGAGGATTCCAATCAAAGTACCGATGACAGTTGAAATGGCACCAATTGCAAATGTTTCTACAAAAATCATTCGCGAAATTTTGCTACTTTTGGCACCGAGCATCATGAACATCCCATACTCTTTTTGACGCATACTCAACAGGAATGTGTTGGCATAATTGACATAGACGATGGTAATGATGGCTAAAAGAACAATCCCAAAACCAAAGATAAAGCTTGTTGCAGCGGCTGGGGAATTGGAACTGAGAAATGTTTGGTTTGTGGCTAGCGACATGAACATATAGAAAATTGCTGAAGCAATCATTAAGCCTGAAAACAAGACGCTATAATCACGAATTCGATGTTTGATGCCACTTAAAGCTAGTTTGTTTAACATGTTTTCCTCCCCTATTCTGCAAATGTTCCTAATGAATCTAGGATTTCTTGATAATATTCAGCTCGACTTACGTCTTCTTTCTTCAATTCCTGACCGATCTCACCATCTTTAATGAAGAGGATGCGATCACAGAAACTAGCTGAGAATGGATCGTGCGTTACCAATAGAATTGATACATTGTCTTCACGGTTGATTTTAGTCAATGTATCCATCAAGGCCCGCGCACTCTTAGAATCCAATGCACCAGTAGGTTCATCTCCGAAAACGATCGATGGTTCGTGTACCAAAGCTCGAGCAGCAGCGACACGTTGTTTTTGTCCACCAGATAATTCAGTTGGATAGTGATTTAAAATTTCAGTCAAACCAAGTTTTTCTGCAATGCTTGAAACAGCTGGTTTAATTGATTTGGCTGGTTTATTTTGTAAAGCCAATGGCAAAGCAATATTTTCATAAGCAGTTAAGTTTTCTAGTAAATTAAAGTCTTGGAAAATAAAACCGATCTTGTTGGCACGGAAATCAGCCATTTGGTTATTATTCAATTTAGTAATATCTTGACCAGCGATTTCCACTTGGCCACTAGTTGGTGTATCCAATGTAGATAGAATATTTAGAAGCGTTGTTTTACCTGAACCTGAAGCACCCATAATTCCTACGAATTCGCCGGGTTTTACTTCAAAATTAACGTCTGACAAGGCTTTGAATTGTTTTTCGCCAGCCTTTCCATAAATCTTTTCAACATTTTGTACTTCGACGATTTTTTGCATTTGTACTTCCCTCCATTTGATATATCTATCTTAACTGGATTGGGAATTTTAGTCGTTTGATTCTCCTTACACTTTCTTACATTTTTGTAAGTCATCGTTATATTAAGCGATATAATATTTTTGGACTATTCATTCGCAAAGATGTCCTAAACAAAAATATAAAAGGGGTGTATTTCCGATGGGGAAAAAAATGCCAGATTTAGACTCTAACTCTAAGAAGTCATATATTAGCTGGCCTGTTGTTGCTTTAATGGATTTCGTTACCGTTATCGGTTTCGATGATATTGTTTACAATTTCCATAACCAAGGTTTGGGAATCGTATTTACTTGGATCGTGATGCTATTCGTCTTCGTTGTTCCATACGAAATGATGGTTGGTCACTTAGGTTCAACATTTGATCAAGAAGGTGGCGGCGTTACGTCTTGGGTACGTGCCACTGGTGGTAATGTTTGGGGATATATTTGTGCCTGGACCGTTTGGGTCTCTGGTTTGCCATATATCGTCGATGTTGCCAATTCAACCCTAGTTTCCTTTGGTTGGTTGATCAATGGTAACAGTTCTATGTCTGATAAGATGAGCAATTCAATGTTTGCTTTGCTTACAGCGGTTATTTTTACGATATTTATTTTTATTCAACATTATTTGAGAAACTCATTACAGATTTTGAGTATTCTCGGTGGTGGTGCGATGTTTATTATTACTATCTTGTACGTTGTCATGACTTTTGTTTATCTTGGTCAAGGCAACATGCCGCACACACAACCATTTACAGTAAAATCATTTATTCCTAAGTTTGATATGCATTATTTATCAACCTTTGGATTGGTTATCTTTGCGATGAACGGATCAGAATTTGCGGCTCCATACGTTACTGAAATGAAGAATGGTAAACGCGATTTTCCTAAAGCCATGTGGATGCTTGCTATCATGACTGGTTTCTTGACTGTTTTAGGTTCATTTGCCTTGGGTGTCTTCTTCAATGCTCACCACTTGCCAAATGACTTAAAGATGAACGGTTCTTACTATGCTTTCCAATACATGGGTCAAGAGTTCGGTATGGGTAAATTCTTCCTATACTTATTTGCTTTGACGCAAGCTCTTTATATGATGGCGCAGTTGGCGGTATTATTGGATGCTGGGACACGAATGTTCCTATCCGATACTGCCAAAGATTACTTGCCAAAAGGATTAACTAAGACTGATAAACGTGGTTTGCCAATCAATGGTTACTGGCTAACGACTGGTATTTGTACCGTGATCATGGTCATGAGTGCTACCTTGCCAAATATGAATTCTATCTTTAATCAACTCTTGAATTTGAACGGTATCGTTTCGCCTTACACGACTTGTTTCCTATTTAGTTCCTTTATTTTAGTTAGATTGCATGAAGATCGTTTCCAATCCGATTTCGTTTACATTAAAAATAAGTACTTCGCTATTCTCGTGGGTATTTGGTGCTTTGCTATTACTTTTGGTGCCGCCACTTTGGGAATCTTCCCTACCGACGAAAAACCTGGTACAGCAGCTTGGACGCAAGTTCTACAATTAAATATTCTCGAACCATTATTGATGATTGCCGTTGGTATTATCTTGCCATTGATTGCTAAGTATCAACGTTCAAAAGAAACTAATTAAGTTTAGTTTTGTTGTACACTTAGGTAATAGATTAAGGAGGGATTTTTATGACAAAAAAAATAGCAGTAATATCCGATGTTCATGGTAATATCACTGCCCTAAAAGCCGTCCTTAAAGATGCCGAGAAAAATGACGCTCAAGAAATTTGGTCCATCGGTGATCTCGCTATCGGTGGTTCTTCAATGGAAGAATGTTTTCAATTATTAAGTGAAGTTAATACTACTCAGTATTTAATGGGTAACTGGGAAACAGCTTTTCTATCTGTTATTAATACTCAAAGCGTTGACCTCGATAATCCTAGTCAAGTTTATTTTGCCAACTTGGTCAAATACGATTACGAGCATTTGACTCCGGGACGTATCAAACAAATCCAAGCGTTGCCTTTAACCGGTCGCAAAACCGTCGAAGGCATCCAATTTTCACTGACGCATAATTTACCTACGTCAAATCGTGGACATGAATTGTTTGCTTACAAAGAACAAAAGAATTTTGACGAATTAAATATTGATCCTGATATGGACGTCGCTATTTATGGTCACACACATACGCCATTGTGGCGTTTTACGACTGAAGGCCAAATGATTTTAAATCCTGGTTCTGTCGGTCAACCATGGTACTCACGTAAAAGTTTAATGAAAGATCGTGATGCCAGTTATATTTTGTTGAACATCTCCAATGGCAAAGTTGACGATGTTGATTTTCGAAGAGTCAACTATGACTTGCAACAAGAACTCGACAATGCCATTAAATTGGGCTTCCCTTATCCGTCACTTTACAAAGAATTATTGACTACTGGTCATGCTTCAACTCACGATAAGGACAAATTACGTAAAATAAATTTGGAAAATAATTATCGCCAAAGAGCCAAGGAATTTCTTATTGACTTAGCACACCAATAAAGCTTAGCTTGAAGATAAAATTATAAATAATTCAATAACTGTTGAGGAGTAAGTCTTATGATTGATGAAATTCAAAAAAATATCGAGAATTACGATACGATTATTATTCTCAGACATCAAAATCCAGATCCAGATGCCATTGGATCACAAACGGCTTTAAAGACATTAATTCATGAGGCTTATCCTCAAAAGAAAGTTTATGTGACCGGCATCGACTTACCCGTCCTCGATTGGATCGGTAAAATGGATAATGTTTCACCTGAAACATACAAAGATTCCTTAGTGATTGCCGTTGATACTGCTAACACTGAACGAATCGACAATGCTGGTGAATACAAAACTGCCGATAAAATTATCAAGATAGACCATCATCCTAACGTTGATCCTTTCGGTGATATTAATTGGGTCAGAGATGACTTTTCCAGTTGTGCTGAAATGATCTTCACCTTATCCCAAGAGATTCCAACGTTCAAACTTACCAAAGAGTGTGCTTATAGTCTTTATTCCGGAATCGTCGGCGACACGAATCGCTTCTTGTATGGCGAAACTAGTTATCGGACTTTGAGTATCGCAGCTCAACTGGCTAAAACCGGTATCAACGTTTCTGAAATCGGCTTGCATGAGGACGAAATTTCTACCCAAGTAGCTCGCTTAGAAGCTTATATCTTGGACAATCTAAAAATCACCGACTCCGGTTTTGGCTACATCGTCATTCGCAAGGATACTTTGGACCGTTTCAACCTAGATGACGGCGAGATCGATAACGTTGTTCCCTTGATTGGTCGGATAAACAATGTCAACAATTGGATCGTTGTCAGTGAAAAAGATTTGAACCGTTTCCGTGTCAATCTTCGTTCTAAAAACGTTTCGATCAATGGCGTCGCAGAAGAATTCGGTGGCGGTGGCCATCCCTTAGCCAGTGGCGCTTACGTTGGCAGCATGGACCAAGTGAAGGCTTTGATCAAAGCTATGGATAGTTTAAACAAACCCAATGGTAACTAAAAAATCAGAGACTTAGGGATAAATTAAATATGCCGCCTTCCGATCAAAAGCTGATCGGGCTGGAACGTAGTGAGCACGACTTGGAGCCAATTTAAAAATTGTCTTCAAGCTC
>NZ_AZEZ01000063.1 GCF_001434275.1 Companilactobacillus mindensis DSM 14500
ATCCAAAAAACACCACCCAAACATGTTCCAATTGCGGACATATCTTGAGCGGTGCTGACAAATTGACTCTAACCGACAGACATTGGACTTGTCCAGTCTGTCATAAACATCACCTTAGAGATCATAATGCGGCTATTAATATCCTGAATAAAGGATTGACAAAACAATAGAAATATAAAGTCCGTTTGGCAACTTGCGGACTAAAAAGGCATTGGTAATTAGCGTG
>NZ_AZEZ01000014.1 GCF_001434275.1 Companilactobacillus mindensis DSM 14500
TTCATAGCTATCAGCAGACCGAGTGAAACAAGGTCAATGCGCACTTACACATAGAACTTATTCTATGTTGTGCTAGACCCATTAAAAACCTGTATCAGAAGTCGCCGTTGGCAACAACTTAACTAACCGCCCGCTGGTTGGTAGAAACACAAAAAGGTTTAGTGATTATTCACTAAACCTTTTTGTGTTGTCAGAGTGTATTGATAAGTATAGATATATTCTATGGGTTATGGGTTACAACTAATCTATCATGGGCTGGTTAAAGCGAACTTAATTAGACCCTAATAGATTATTTGAGCTAACTTTTTTATTGCACTTCAACTCACGCGAGCGTAACCGATTTTAGACATTTCCAAGTCTCCTTTTGGACAGTTCTAATGAACACTTGTAATTACTAGTATAGCACAGAAATAAAAAAGGCCATTAGGGTATACCCTAATGGACGTCACGCTAATTTATTGAAAAGGGAAAAATTCTCCTTCCCCTAGATTATCTGTATTTAATCTTGAATTTATAACGTTTTGATTTCCATTTACCATTTTAAAGGAAGCTGATCTTTTTTGTCCCAACAGCGTTCGGATTAATTTTACAATCTACCATGTTAGCGTTTAATCGTCAGATTTTGGGGTTGTTGCCCGATTACCGTGGGGTGAGCGACCAGATAGTCTTGAATCAGGTCGGCGACACTCGTGTTGATTTCACGAATAATCTTGCTGGCCCGAAACATCGGGTACTCGCCCCCGCCATTCCCCCGGTACTGGTTCATCACGATGTCGAGTTGCTGGTCGGCCTGCACCGGTTGTCCGTGGTAACTGAGGGCCGTGACCCGGGTCCCTTGGGGTTGGGTCAGGTCGAACGTGTAGTCGATACCGGCGTACACGTCGTAGTTGTACAGCTCGACTTTGGGGGTCGTAAACGTCTCGCTGACGGTGATGGCCCCGTTCTGGAGGGTGAAGAAATTGGCGCAACGCTCGAGGGCGGCCTTCAAGTCAGCGCCCGTGACCCGTTCCACGACCAACGTGTTGGGGTAGGGGTAACTGTTCAGGACCTGCCGGCGGGTAACGGTCTCGCCCAAGCCAGCAACATCATCGTTAAAGAGCGCGGTCGCGGCAATGTCGACCTGCCCAGCGTCGGCCTCGACTTGGTTAATGAAGTTGAGGTAGGGGTGCCCGTGCAATCGTGCGGCCAGGTGGTCGGTGACCCGGAGACTAGCGCCGCCGATGTGGCCCACCGGCGTGTCGAGCCAGTCCTGCGTTTGGGCTTGGATGGGGGCCAGCTTAGCCGTTAATTCGGGATCTGGCGTGACCGCTGCCGTTGGCAGGAGTTGGGCCCGGCGGCCGGTGATTTGGAGTTCTTCGTCCAAGTCGAGGTCGATTTCACCGACGGCCACGGCCTTGTCGCCCGGCTGGGTGGCGGGGATTTTGTGATAGACCCCGGCAATCAACCGGTGTTGGTGGCCGGTGACCAGAGCGTCGATCCCCGGGACCTGGGTCAAAAGTTGGGCCCCCTCGTTTTCACCCGTGAGGCGTTCCGTGGGTTCGCCCGAAACCAGGTTGGCTTCAAAGCCCCCGTGGTAGGCCACGATGATCACGTCGGCCCGTTGCCGGAGCTTCGGGACCCAGTGTTGTGCGGTCGCCAAGGCGGATTGGAAGGTCAGCCCCGTCAGGTGACTAGCTGGTTCCCAAACGGGGACGTAGGCGGTGGTCAGGCCCAGAACGGCGATTTTGACGCCCTTTTTCTTGAAAATCTGGTAGGGGGCGTCGACGATTCCCTGGGCGTGAGCGCCGTCAATGTTGGCACCCAGTAAGGGATAGTTGCGGTCGGCCATGCATTCACGCAGGTAGTCCAACCCGTAGTTGAATTCGTGGTTACCTAGGACCCCCAGGTCGTAGTGCAGGTCTTGCGGGAGTTTGGACAACAGGCTCGCCCGGTCAGGGGCCGCCGTTGCCAGGTAGCTGTCAAAAGAGGAGCCTTCGATCCAGTCGCCATTTTCGATGGTCAGGACAATGTCGTCCGGACCAGCCTGGTCCTGGATTTGGCGAATCAGGGTCGCCGCTTTGAGCCAGCCGTAAGGTTGTTGGTCATCCCGCTGACTATAATTCGTCGGGTACAAGAATCCGTGAACGTCACTCGTGGAGAGAATCTTGAGGTGTCGCATTAAATCAACTTCTTTCGTAATTGTTCCGAGAGCGTATCGATCAGGAGCACCATGACCACAATGCCGAGCAGGATGATGCCGACTCGGGGCCAGTTCCGCGTTTGAATCGCAAAGATCATGGGTGTCCCGATCCCGCCGGCACCCACCATCCCTAAAATGGAGGCGGACCGCACGGCGATTTCGAACCGATACAGGGTATAGGAAATAAATTCAGGCATGATGGTGGGAACGGTGGCCAGGGCAAAGACCTGAGCGTGATTCCCACCGGCACTGGTGATGGCTTCTTCCGCCCCGCGGTCCATGTTTTCGAGGGACTCACTAAAGAGTTTCCCTAACATCCCAATCGAGTGGATGCTGATGGCCAGGACCCCGGCGTACGACCCGGGTCCGACGGCTTTGATGAACATGATGGCGAGGACGATTTCGGGAAACGTGCGGATCAGCGTGAGCATGACCTTGCCGCTGCCGGAACGCAGGTGCCAGCGTTCGTGGACCGTACGGGCGGCCCAGAAGGCAAAGGGGACGCTGATAAAGGCGGACACGATGGTTCCCAAAAAGGCGATGGCCAGCGTCTGTAAGGTCAACGTGGAGAGGTCTTCGCCACTACCGTTATAAACGTAGGCCCAGTCAGGATGCACCAGTCCGTTGGCAATCGATTTCGAAACTTCCTTAGCGGAGGCTTGCAGGCCGGTGAATTGGAGGCCACCGATGGCCCAACTGTAGATGGCGATGATTACGACCAGCCAAATCAGCCAGCGCCACCGTTGCCAGAGTGACCGGGGAGAAAATTCATGAGATAACGTGGTTTGCATTAGAGCAGGACCCTCCTTAGGTGGTTGCTGACACCGTCGATCACCATCACGACGACCAACGTCGCCAGAATGATCATTGCGGTGGCACTGTAATTAAATTGATCGAGGGACCGCTGGAGGTAGACCCCAATCCCGCCGGCACCCAGGTAACCTAAGACCGTGGATGCCCGAACATTGATTTCCAAGGTGTAGAGAAAATAACTCACAAATTGGTTCAAGACTTGCGGCAAGACCGCGTACCAAATAATGGTGATCTTGCTTGCACCGACGGACTTCATTGCTTCCAGCGGGCCCATGTCGATGGTTTCAATGACTTCGTAGAAGAGTTTGGAGACCATCCCGAAGGAGAAGATGGCCAGGGTGACGACCCCGGCCGTCGAGCCGATACCGAAGACGGCGACGAAAATCGCTGCTAACAGCAGGTCGGGGAGCGTCCGGACCAGGTCTAAGACGAAGCGAATCAAGCCGCGCAGGTATTTGTTGCTGACCAGGTTATGCGCGGCCAAAATCGAGAAGGGAATGGCGAAGGCGGCCCCAATCGTAGTCCCCAAAATCGCCATTTGAATGGTTTCGTAGAGTGGTTGAATGATGACGGAAAGGTAGTCCCAGGCGGGGTGGGCCATTTGCACCAACAATACGGTGAACTGGTCGAGGTTGGCCAGAAACATGCCGAAGTCGGCACCGGTCGCCCAAGAGGACAGGGCTAATAGAATGATCAAAACCAGCGTCCAAACAATGGCGCGGACGTGGTGGCGTTGGCTCCAAGGACGTTGGGGCATTTCAGGATAGGACATAGGCTAAACCTCCGAATCTGTCTGGTAAACGTGGTCGAGCGCTTCGGTCGTGACGTTGGCGATGTCTTCATCGTAGACCAATTCGCCGGCCCGCAATCCCACGATGCGGTCGGCGTACTGTTGGGCGAGTTCGACGGAGTGCAAGTTGACGATGACGGTGATCCCGTCTTCCCGATTCAGCCGTTGCAGGGTGTCCATCACGGCCTTGGTGGTCCGGGGATCCAGGGAGGCGATGGGTTCGTCGGCCAGGATGATCTTCGGTTCTTGCATCAACGCCCGAGCGATGGCGACCCGTTGTTGTTGCCCCCCGGAAAGTTCGTCGGCGCGGGCAAAGATCTTCTTGGTCAGGCTGACCCGGGTAAGGGCTTGAAAGGCCCGTTTGCGGTCGTCGGCGCTGAAGAGACCCAGCACGCACTTCCAGGTCGGGTAGTAGCTGACCAGCCCGGAGAGCACGTTTTTCTCGACCGTTGACCGCTTGACCAGGTTGAAGTTTTGGAAGATCATGCCGATTTTGCGGCGTAATTGCCGGAGCGACTTGCCCTTATAGGCGCTGACGGATTCGTTGTCGACCAGGACCTCGCCGGATGAAATCTCGTGCATCCGGTTGATGGTCCGTAACAGGGTGCTCTTACCCGCACCGGAAAGCCCGACGACCACTAAAAATTGGCCCCGGGGAATGTCAAAATTAATGTCTTTGAGCCCGACCGTACCGTTGTTGTAAATCTTGTTTACGTGGCGGAATGAAATGATTGGGTCGGATTGGCTAGCTGTTGCTTGCATATAAATTTCCCCCTCGTAAAAAAGCAGCAAGGCACGTCATGAACGCCCCTTGCTACTCTTTCTTGACGTTAGCACGTGCTACTTATTGAGTGCTGCCGCTTTCTTATCGTAATCACGAATGATGTTAAAGTTGCTGTCTTTGGTGTCCGCGTAGCCTTCGTGAGCGTACACGCTGGAAATGATGGCGTGGCCCTGCTTAGTCTTCGCGATGGCCTTAAAGGCTTCCGCAATCTTCTTTTGCCACTTAGCGGTCATGTCGCCACGAACCGTGATGGTATCGTTTGGAATCTTATCCGTGGTGTAGATTGGGACCACTTGGCTCATGATGTTTGGCACATCCTTCTTGACCAGGTTCCGGGCACCTTGGAAGACGAAGGCGGCGTCCGTGTTCTTGTTGTAAACGGAGAGCACCCCTTGGTCATGACCCTTGACTTGCACCGTCTTGATGCCGTCTTTGTTGACGTTGATGCCGTGTTCCTGCAATTCAACGGCAGGGAAGATCCAGCCGGCGGTCGACGTGGTATCTTGAACGGCAATCTTCTTGCCCTTCAGATCCTTGATGGACTTGATACCACTGTCTTTACGAACCAAAATTTGAGACCGGTAGTAATTAACCAACCCTTTGGTGGCTTGGTCGTTTGGCTCCTTCCAGCCGAAACGTTCAGCTTGGAGGATGGCCTTGTCATGGTACTGCTTGTGCGCGAGGACGTAAGCGTCAGGTGGCAAGAAACCAACGTCGACTTTCTTGGACCCCATTGATTCGACAATGGTGTTGTAGTCCGTGGAAACACGAACGGTGACCGGAATGCCTAATTGCTTCTTCAGCAGACCTTCCAATGGCTTAGCTTTTGCCTCGATCGTTCCAGCGTTGGCTGAAGGCACAAATTCAACGGTCAACTTCTTGGGCGCGTATCCCGCGGAAGATGAACTTGTCGAGCTCGTGGCTTTCCCACAACCGAACAAAGTGATGGGCAATACTAAGAGGGCTAACCCGAGAACAACGAGTCGTTTAGACTTACCTTGCAAATGCATGTATCTCACTCCTCAGATATGTAATTTAGTTGCGTTTGATTCTTTTTCATTTTAGCATATAGTCGGACTTTTGCAATCAAATTCACCGATAAAATTCTTTATTAAACATTTTATGTTTAAAATAATTCGATAAAACGGGAATGTAAAACGTAAAACCCGAACAATAAATATTTAATCAGCCGTCTCGGTTTGAAAATATTCTGTTCAAACCGAGGCGGTTTTCATTAATTTTCAGCGAAAAAAATTTCCCTATCAGTGGTTAATAGGGAAATTTAATGCTGAGAAATATAATTAATAAGTTATCAGTCACTTGGGGGAGTGGTGGAACTGACGCGAACAACTCGTTGGGACATCCCAACGCCATCGAACCGGCGTCACTCACGGTTCGATGTCCCACTCTGTTAGATCATTGGGCGGTCAAGCCGCCGTCAAAGACGAATTCGGCCCCGGTCGCGTAACTGGAATCATCAGAGGCCAGGAAGAGCACCGCCTTGGAGATTTCTTCCGGTTGAGCGACCCGTTGGAGCGGAATCATCTTGGCAAACTGTTTAACAGCTTCGTCGGTGTCGCCTTGATGGATCATGGGCGTGTCGATGACGCCAGGATGAACCGAGTTGACCCGGATGCCATCGTGCGCCAACTCAAGCGCCGCGGCCTTGGTGAAGCCCCGAACGGCAAACTTGGTATCCGTGTACCCAACGGCACCACCGACCAGCCCGTTGATAAATGAATGTTGCTTTAACAGTAAATATCCCGAATTAACAACAACTAAAGTTTGCATCTAGTTTTTTCCCTAATGGCTTGTTTTGATACACCAAACTCATCAGCAAGTTCCTTAATAGTTTTAGGCATGATTTCCAAACCCCTTTTGGAGTTCAGCAAGCATTTCTTGTTTTGTCTGATCTCTTATTGTTTTATCATGCTCAATCTGTCGTTCGGCTAAAATCTGTTTTTCAGTTGAGCCTAGTGGTAGGCCTTTAACTTTATCGGTAGCACGCCATTTTTCTTGTTCTGTTAATTCACCATTATGCTGAATATTAAAAAGCTTTTGACGCTCATCTTGTAATTGGCCTTGTGAGAAATCATTGGCATCTTTCTTTTCGGGTTTCCAGGTAAACGAATAGCCAATAACTGGTTTCCCACGCCCCTTGCCATATTTTTTTCTAACCGTTAATCCTCTAAACAAAGGAGTTAATTCTTCTTTAATGGGTTTTATAACAAATTTATCGACGTTAGAGGGACTATTCCAGTAACTTTTGGGCATATCTAGTAATTCAAAAAAGTCTTCTTTAGAAAAATAAGCATATCCAGTGGTTCTGAACTGTTTTAGTAACCGAAACATTGTTTTTGCGTAACTACTTTTTAAATCTCTAAACTCTGCCAACGCATAACGAACCCAACTTTCAAGCTTGTTTAAAAGGGGTAAAGCACGTTCATAAACTTTTACGTCTACATAAGGTTCTTCTGCATCTCCATCAATTTTAAATTCTGTAAACAAAACAAAAAACTCTCGAGTTAATCCGCTTTTACTTCGTCTACCAAAATGTAATCCCATCATTTTTTCATAAGTTCTCTGAATGTCATCTTCAAAACGGTTATTTGCAGTAGGTTTATAAGCACTTAACTCTTTTAATTGATCAAAAGTAAAACGAACGGTCTGATTACTCTTATCACGCATACGAGAAATAATCGAAAAAAATAAATTCATTTCAACTGGAGTAAATTTTCGAAGTGGAATGGTATTTAACTCTGGATCATATTTAATAATTTCATTTCCCATGCTGTACCTCCTAATGATTACAAATTAATTTTAGATTATGTTTATCGAGTAGTCAACTTTGTAGTTCTACTTGATAAACAGACAAAACCTACTTGATAAACAGACAAAACCTACTTGATAAA
>NZ_AZEZ01000064.1 GCF_001434275.1 Companilactobacillus mindensis DSM 14500
TTTTCGGTGTTTCTTTAATTCATTAATTCTTAATATCCAGTTTTCAAGGTACGAGTATGACTTCTCAGTCAATGGAGGTTAACGGGATCGAACCGATGACCTCCTGCTTGCAAAGCAGGTGCTCTCCCAGCTGAGCTAAACCCCCATAGGTAATGCTTATTAAATTTTCTGAGAATGGGCCTAAATGGACTTGAACCATCGACCTCACGCTTATCAGGCGTGCGCTCTAAACCAGCTGAGCTATAGGCCCGAAAAAACGCCTCGGTAGGCCTCTCAAAACTAAACAAAGTTTTAACGATTGTGTATTCCGTTGATGCTTACGCAT
>NZ_AZEZ01000065.1 GCF_001434275.1 Companilactobacillus mindensis DSM 14500
TTTCACTACATGGTTACGAGGGAGAGCGGAGCGACCCCTCAGATAGTTTTTTGTGCTCTTTTTTGAAAAGAATCGCACTTTTCAAATTCTTTATTTTATTTATGAAAATAATACATAATTAATTGTTAAATGTATGAAAATAAATCCCATTAGACCTCTAATAAGTTGGTTACTTATTAGAAGGATAAGAGGGGAAAACTATGGTACATTTTTTGCGTAATAATAAGATTGCTTCTATTATATTAGCAATCATTAGAATCTATTTGGGGATTTTGTGGACACTCGCCGGTTGGGAAAAGATCACTGGCGGTGCTGCAGGTGCAGTCAAAGGTCTTTTAGGCAATGCTGTTAAGAACCCTGTCAAAGGACCTACGGGTAAAGTACTTTACCCTTGGTTCAACAGTATGTTGAGTGCTATCTTGCCACACTACAAGGGAATGAGTCTCATGGTATCATGGGGTGAATTTTTAGTAGGTTTAGGTTTGATTTTTGGATGCTTGACTACTGCTGCAGTATTCTTCGGTTTGATGATGAATTTCTCATACATGTTGGCTGGAGCAATTTCAGTAAACCCTGAGTATATTTTCTTGGAATATTTCATCATTATTGCTGGATTCAATGCTGGTAAGATTGGTTTGGATTATTGGGTTATTCCTTGGATCAGAACTAATATTTTCAAACAAACCAGTCATAAATCGTCGATATGGGATTAAATTAAATAATTTAAAGAGAAATCGAAGCTAATTCGGTTTCTTTTTTTGGATTAATTTTTTCTTTTTTATGAAATTTGTTTTTTTCTGAATTAAGGAACCTTTAACTACTATACTTATTTTAAATAAGGCGTAAAATAACTTATTGGTATAGATAATAAATTATGTTCATATTTCCATAAAATTCCTGTCTAATTATTTGAGTAACGAAATAAGTCAGGTTATTAATATGTGAATTTATTTACTATAATATAAATATAAAAAAATATAATGAACATATTCTATTATAATAAAGTTAATCGTATCTACGGGGGGTGGAGTCTTTGGATAGCTTTACTGACTTATTTCTATCAAAATCAGAAATAGAAAAAATACAATTATTTAATAAGATCAAACTGATCAGAACTACTCAACTTGCAAGTGCTGATCTTATCGGCACTTATCGTAATCGTGATATCCAAGTTAAGGATATTAACTTACGTAAGGCTGCATATCAGATGAATAAGAGCTATGGTAGCGTCTATAATACGTTCTTGGGGATTCAAGACGATTTTAAGAAGGTTCTTGGAAAAGAAAAGTATTCGACTGAAGAAATGTTCAACGTCACTAGAGATGCATATCATGCCTTTTTGACAACTAATTCGGATGGCTACTTATTCTTGGATGCTATTGTTAAGGATAAAGAAGACTCTTTTAAGCATTTCTATGAAACACTTGAAAGTAGTAAGGCTACGGTCTTACGTCATTTAAAGCCAATGAGAGGCTATTTGAAGCGATTTGGTGTCAGAATTGCTTATGAACCAATGCGCTTTGTGGGTGACGAGGAGTCGATTCGTTTGGCTATTGCGGCATTGTACTGGAATGCTACTAGGGGATATGTTTGGCCATTTGAAGACTTTAAGCAAAAGGTTGCCTTCAAGGTTGTTGATATTGCTTTGGATAAATATCGTCTTAAACCAACTAATCACATTACTAAGATGTTCTATGCATACGTGGTTATGGCGCACTTGTACAGAATTATCGACGGTAACCACGTCCAAAACATGGATGCCTTGAACGTGATCAATTATCCGTTCCCTAATATCTTTGAGAGCGCTGGCTCAATGCTTGAAGGTGACGGTGGCAGTCCCAAGGTTAGAGAATTGAAGCGAGCTATTAAAGAAGACGTTAGTTATGAGGAGCAAATGTTCCAGTCAGCTGACTTCTACATTTTATTGATGTGCGTGCCAGCAACTTTTGAAGTTTCCGATGATTATCTTCAATCAGTTTCCAAACAATTGGTTAGATATAACCCATTATTTGCTAATTTCATCGACGACTTTTTGGAACTTATTCCAATTGATGTTGAACAAACCATTTCTGATATGGCGATGTCACATAAAGAATTTTTGAGATATAAATATAATTTAACAACATGTATTATTGGAGTTTTAGCATTGGATCACAATTATATCGAGATCCTCAACTTGTATTCAGGCTTTGGTGATGCGATCAGTAAGCTAAATGATGAAGGATTGGAGAGTAAAATTTACTCTACAGTTCAACATTTGATGTTGCGTGATAAGTATCAATCACTAACAGGCAAATCTAAACAAATTTCTGAAGCTATCTATGCGATTGCATATCGGTTCTTCTCACTATACAACAAGAATATTCAGGTTAAAGTTTATTTGGAACTTGAATCATTCTTCCTTGTATATTCAGATCTTGCTGTAACGTTGCAATCATTGCCATATGCTAAGATCGTCAGTGATCCTAAAGAGGCTGATATTGTTGTGACAGCTAACAGTGCTAATCCACCAAAAGACGATGTGAAAGACGATGTATGTATTTATCGTTGGATGTATAATGGCGTGGATGGCCAAATGGGCGGCTTGTTGAACTTGATTTATAAGATTTGGACTGAAGAGAAGGTTGATGAAAATCCAAATCTTTAATGAAAAGTATTGCAACTATTTTCAGAATATATTATGATACAGGTTGTGCGATGAGTCGAGAGCCGTCGAATTTGGACGGCACTTATGATGGTAGGATATCGAGCACTACTCACCGGATTTGTGAGGGATATCTATAGGGACCTGATGTGAACAGGAAACTATTTGCTCATCTTGAGTACTACCAACTAAAACCATGGTTGAAATTATGCCATGGTTTTTTTATTGAAAAAATTTAATAGAAGAGGTGAAAAGGATGCGCGCTCAAAGAATATGGTTATTAATTTTAAATATCACGTTCAACTTGGTAATGGGATTCATGTTGCCGGTGAATACAATTTTTATTCACAAAAATCTCCACGAGTCATTAGTAACAGCTGGATTTACATTGATGGTCTATTCAGCTTTTATGATGATTGGAAATGCTTTGGGAGGAGTGATGTTCGATTGCTTCTCTAGACGTGGAACATTGTATATTGGTTATGCAATATCAATCGTCTCGTTATTAGGTATGTCAGTACATCATGTGTGGCCAACATATGCGATTATGTTGTTCATTTTAGGATTTGGAATGGGACTGGTTTATACCGCGGTCAATGCATATACGGCGTTTATAGCTGAACAGATGCTGGGTAACAGTCGGATTATTTTTAACAATATGTATTTAGCAGCTAATATCGGTATTGCTATCGGTTCAACAGCTGTTGGATTTATCTTTAAGTGGAGTATCTTTTTCACATTCTTCATTCCAATGTTATTATTTGTTTTAAGTGCGGTTATTTTGTTATTTAAGGCCAATCTGTTGGATCATGTTGAAGAGCATGATGAGAAAGACATTCCAAGTTCTCAACACTATGAAAGCAGTGATATCACTAATCCTAAAATTGAGATTGGTGCAGGGCGTTTCAACGTAAATATGTTCATAATCTGTGCATCAATTTTCATCGTTTGGCTAGGTTATTCACAGTGGGATAGTAATTTGTCTGCTTATATGTTGGATCAAGGCTTTTCAACACATGAATATGGTTTGATCTTTACGATCAATGCGGCTTCATTGTTGATTATTCAACCAGTTATGAACCGAGTCGTTTCAAGAATATTTAAATTATTAAAACATCAAATTTTCTTAGGATTGCTGATCATGGGTTCATCGTTCTTGTTGTTGCCATCAGCCAAAACCTATGCAGCGTACGTTATTAGTATGTTGATTTTGACTGTTGGTGAATCAATGGTCTTCCCAACGATTCCAGCTCTCTTGAGTAAAATGTCCACGAATAAAAATCGAGGAACTTTCCAAAGTTTCTATAGTATATTTGGTTCATTAGGACGAGCAGTTGGCCCATACGCAGGTAGTTTGATCATTGCTGCCTTGTCGTTCTCCACACTGTTTGTTTGGATTACAATTTCGATGGTAATAATTGCTGTAGCAATGATAGGCGTAAAAGAATTAGGATAAGTGAGGTAATATCATGATAATTATTTTGTTGGTATTGTTTTTGCTAGTCGTTCTAATTCTGAACGCCTTTTTTTTATATGGCGAATTTACAATTGAAATGCAACACAAAGTAAAAAAATAAACCCATACCGGG
>NZ_AZEZ01000066.1 GCF_001434275.1 Companilactobacillus mindensis DSM 14500
AACACTATTCAAATTTATATTATTTCAAACGTCAACTTGACAGGTGCCAACGCAAATTTAGGAATTACGGTCTTCTTATATGTAAAACTATCTTTATATTACTAATAATTTTTACTCAAATACTATGTATACCGACTAAACAACGAGAGTCCTAGCCTGGAGAGCAAAAGCTGATGGGCTCAGTGGTGGTTTAATCTTAGTCAGCGTACTGTGCTGGCTTAGATTACTGCCGAGCTTGAAGACAATTTTTAAATTGGCTCCAAGTCGTGCTCACTACGTTCCAGCCCAATCAGCTTTTGATCGGAGGGCGGCATATTTCTTCTATCTCCAGCCTTTGATTGGAAGGCGAAATTTTTCCTCTACCTTTTTCCTATCAATGATATAATAAAAACATATGTTCGTATCATAAATTAAGGAGGATAAGTTTCATGACCAAACAACGTACTTACATGGCAATCGATCTCAAATCATTTTACGCATCCGTCGAATGTATCGATCATGAACTTGATCCTTTAAATGCCAATCTGGTCGTGGCCGATAATTCTCGTACTGACAAAACCATTTGCCTGGCGGTCTCTCCTGCACTGAAACAATTTGGCGTTCCGGGCAGACCACGGTTATATCAAGTTGAACAAATGGTTTACAAGCTCAATCGAAAACGTCTGGATTCTAATCCACATCACCGTTTGACTAAATATTCTTCCATTAATCGGCAACATCTCTTGAATTCACCCAGTCTCAAGATCGGCTACAAAGTCGTCAAGCCACGGATGAATTTTTATATGCACAAAAGTACCGAAATTTATGGTATTTATTTACGCTTCATCGAGGCTAAAAACATTCATGTCTACTCTATCGACGAAGTTTTGATGGACGTTACCGACTATTTGGACAAACACAATATTACCGCCCATGTACTCGCCAAAACAATTATTCAAGAGATTCAAGCCGAAACTGGTATCACTGCAACCGCTGGTATCGGAACGAATTTATATTTGGCCAAAGTTGCAATGGATATCGTCGCTAAACATATCCCTGGCGACGAAGATGGCGTTCGGATTGCCCAAATGAATGAGCATCAATATCGCAAATTACTCTGGGCACATCAACCGTTAACTGATTTTTGGCGCATCGGCCGTGGCACTTCCAAACGGTTAGAAAAACTAGGCTTATTTACAATGGGCGATATTGCTCGCTGTTCTTTAGGCAGTTTGTCAGACGACCAAAATGAGGAATTGCTGTACCATGAATTTGGCAAAAACGCTGAACTTATCATCGATCACGCTTGGGGACACGAAACGGCCACTTTAGAAGATATCAAAAATTATCGTTCTGACGATCATGGGCTCTACTCCAGTCAAGTTTTGATGAAACCTACTTCATACGCTGACGGTCTCAAAATTGTTCGTGGTATGAGTGACGCTTTGGCCTTGGACTTGGTTCAGAAAAAAGCTGTGACCGACCGCGTAAGTATCATTGTTGACTATGACATCACCAGCTTGCAAGTCAATCCGGGCTTTTCCGGTGCTCTGGTCACTGACTATTATGGCCGTAAAACTCCTAAGCCAGGTCATGCCAAAGCTAAATTACCTGTCGCCACTTCTTCATCGTTTGAACTGATGCGGACGTTCAAATCACTATATGAAAATAACATTAACAATAAAATGTTACTGCGCCGTATTACTTTGACTGCTACCAATTTAACTGACGAAGTTGAATCCCAACAAAAAGTAAAATTCAAACAGATCGATTTATTCGGCAACGCTGAACAAGAAATCGTAGCTGACCAGCATGCTCAAGAAAAGCGTCAACGCGACCGCAAAATTCAAGAGACTATTTTAGACTTGCAAAAAAAGTTCAACAATCGCAACGTCATTCTCAAAGCATCTGACCTTGAAGAAGGCTCCACGACAATCGAACGCAATAATCAAATTGGAGGACATCACGCTTAATGGATGAGAAAAAGTTAATTGAAAAACAAATTTTTAACGACACCTCACAATATCAAGATATCATGGATCGTCCCTACCAACCTTCAAAACGTCATCTTGCTATGAACCAACTCGATCGAGCCGCCCAATTTGCCCCATTCGGAGCTTTAGAAGGTTTCAAGGATCTGATTCAAAATAAAACTTCCGACTTTGCCCGCAAGAAATACTCGAGTGCCGAAGATGAACAACTTATCAATCGGCAGCTACGTTACTTACAAATACATCCCAAATTAGTCGATGTTACATATTTCAACGATGCATCTGGATATTATGAACATTTGACTGGCCGGCTACAAAAAATCGAAACAAAAAAAGGACGTGTCAGTTTTGATGACACTTCCATCGTTATTCTCAATATCCGTTCGATTAAATTAGCCAAATGATTTTCCAGTCTAGGCAAATACTCAAAAGCTAACCGGTTTGTTTCACTCTCTGTCACTAATAATATCAAATCCATACCCGCGGATATGTTCTTTCAACATTTCCAAATAATTCTTGGCAATCGGACTCAATTCCAACTGACGGTGTTTCAGCCAGCCCAAAGTCATCGAATCATCTACATCCAAGGGAATGGCAACAATTTTATCATCGTTCAATTTATTACTGATGATTCCGGAACTGATCGTGTAGCCATTCAAACCGACCATCAAATTAAAAATCGTGGCCCGGTCACTGACTTTGATATTCTTCTTACGATCCAAGGTGCTCAAGATCTCTTCCGAAAAATAAAACGAATTGTTGTCGCCTTGTTCATATGACAAATAAGGATAGTCCGTCAAATCAGCCAGGGTCACGCGTTTTTTCTTAGTCAAGGGATTCTGACGACCGACAAAAACGTGGGGCAAAGCCTTAAATAGTGGCGTAAACTCCAAATCGTACTCTTTGAATAATTTGGTCATGATCTGCTTGTTGAAACCATTCAAATAGAGAATGCCGATTTCACTTTTGAAACTCGACAAGTCTTTTAAAATATTTTCCGTTTCAGTTTCTCGCAAAGTGAATTGGTACTCATCAGCTTGAACGGTCTTGATCAATTCGACGAAGGCGTGAACTACAAAGGCATAGTGCTGCGCTGAAACTGAAAAAGCCTGTTTGACGGTGGTATCTTTCTCATAACGCCCCTTCAATAATTGCACTTGATCCAATACTTGGCGGGCATAGATCATGAACTCGCGGCCCTCATCGGTCAAAGTTACTCCCAATTTGCTACGTAAGAGGATTTGGATTCCCATTTCAGCTTCAAGTTCTTTGATGGCGTTGGATAAACTCGGTTGAGTCAAATAAAGTTTCTTGGCTGCCTCATTGATAGAGCCGGTTTGAACGATAGTCTCTAAATACTGTAATTGTTGGATACGCATAATGACTCCTAAATATTTTTCTTTAAGTATAGTTCATCTTATAGTTTTAAACTATAACCTATCATTACTTTTATCAGTCATTCAATATCTCCCTAACATGTTAATTTATAAACAACGAAACGTTATTAACTACCACAAACACAAAGGGGACTTTTATATGACTACATCAATTATTGGCTTTCCAAGAATCGGCGAAAACCGTGAACTAAAATTCAACACTGAAAAATATTGGCGCAAAGAAATCACTGAATCCGAATTGCAAAACTTTGCCAAAGACTTGCGTTTGAAACATTGGAACTTGATCAAAGACGCCGGTATCGACGGTATTCCTAGCAATGACTTTTCATTCTTCGATACAACTCTCGACACAGCTTACTTGTTCAACATCATTCCTGAAGCTGTTAAAAAGCTCAATTTATCCCAACTAGACCGCTACTTTGCCCTAGCTCGTGGCTACCAAGGTCCAGAAGGCGATATAAAAGCTCTCCCTATGAAGAAATGGTTCAATACCAACTACCACTACTTGGTACCACAATTCACTAAAGATACTGATATCAAATTGACTGATACAAAAATCTTCGATGAATTCCAAGAAGCTAAAGACAATGACATCACTACCCGTCCAGTCATCGTCGGACCTTTCACTTTACTTTCATTGAGTGAATTCCACGATGTCAAAGCTACTGACTTTGTCGACGATTTAGTTAAGGCTTATCAAGAAGTCTTTGAAAAGTTGGCCGCTCAAGGCGCTGAATGGATTCAATTAGATGAACCCGAACTTGTCAAAGATGTCACCGGCGACAAGAGACAACTCTTTGAAGATATTTATGCTAAATTGCTTCAAAACAAAGCTGGATTAAAAGTTTTAATTCAAACTTACTTTGGCGATGTCCGCGATGTTTATAACGATTTAATCAACTTAGATGTCGAAGGTATCGGACTTGATTTCCACGAAGGCAGAAAGACTGAAGAACTTGTTAAATCAGGTTTTCCCGATGACAAAATTCTCTTTGCCGGAGTCGTCAATGGTAAAAATATCTGGCGCAACCACTATGAAGAAACAACTGATTTGATCAAGAGCTTGCCAGCTAAAAATATTGTCATTTCAACTTCATGTTCATTGCTCCACGTACCTTTCACAATCGAAAACGAAACTTTCCCTGAAGAAATCAAACAACACTTTGCTTATGCAAAAGAGAAGTTGACTGAACTCGATGACATTCAAGCTATTTTAAACGGCAACGGTCAAGATGCTGAAGCTAAAAACAAAAAGCTCTTTGAAAAGCCCCGTGTCCAACCTAACCAGGCCGTCCGTGACCGAGTTGCTAAACTGACTGAAGATTCCTTTGTCAGACACCCTGCTTTGGCCCAACGTGCTGCCATTCAAAAGCAAGAATTCAATTTGCCAATTTTACCAACTACAACGATTGGTTCATTCCCACAAACTAAAGAAGTCAAAAAGACTCGTGCTCAATTTAGACACAACGAAATTTCTCAAGAAGAATACGACAAATTCATCGCCGGCCACATCAACGAATGGCTCAAATGGCAAGAAGATATCGGTCTCGATGTCCTAGTTCACGGTGAGTTCGAACGTAACGACATGGTTGAATACTTCGGTCAAAATCTCGACGGCTATCTATTCAGTAAGAACGGCTGGGTTCAATCATACGGTACACGTGGCGTTAAACCACCAATCATCTGGGGAGACGTTGCCCGCAATCACCCTATCACCGTTAAGTGGTCCAAATACGCTCAAAGTCAAACTGACAAGATCGTCAAAGGTATGTTGACTGGTCCTGTAACGATTTTGAACTGGTCCTTCCCTCGTGAAGATATCTCGATCAAGGATTCAACTATCCAAATCGCTTTGGCAATCCAAGATGAAGTCTTAGACCTTGAAAAGAACGGCATCAAGATCATCCAAATCGACGAAGCTGCTCTCCGTGAAAAATTACCTTTGCGCAAAACTGACTGGTATTCTGAATACCTCGACTGGGCCGTACCTGCTTTCCGCCTAGTTCACAGCAAGGTCAAACCTACTACTCAAATTCACACTCACATGTGCTACTCTGAATTTACTGACATCATCCCTGCTATTCAAAATTTGGACGCTGACGTAATTTCCTTTGAAGCTTCACGTTCAAACCTAGAAATCTTGGACGCTTTGCAAAAAGAAAACTTCCAACTTCAAGTAGGACCTGGTGTTTACGATATTCACTCGCCACGTATCCCATCCGTTGAAGAAATCAAGACAACTATCCACAAGATTCTTGCCAAAGTTCCTGAAGAAAAAGTCTGGATCAACCCCGACTGTGGACTCAAGACTCGTGGTATCAAAGAAGCCAAGGCCAGTGTCGAGAATTTGACTACTGCTGCTAAAGAAGTCAGAGAGGAGCTACTTGTCCATGACAGAAACTAACAACGCACCAACTCTATCATTTGAAGTTTTTCCACCTAACTCCGATGTCGGCGTGGGCAAATTGACCGATACTTTGGACCAACTAAAGGGTCTCGAACCTAGTTTTATCAGTGTTACCGCCAGCAATCACAAGTTAGATTACGAAAAAACGACCATTGATCTTGCTAAATATGTTCACGACACTTTGCAATGTCCAACTATGGTTCATATGCCCGCCGCTTATGTGACCAAAAAAGAAGTCAAAGATGTCTTGGATAGATTGGAAAAGATGAATATCAACCAAGTTTTAGCTTTACGTGGAGATATTGTCGACGGCTATGTGCCAGAAACTGACTTCAAATATGCCAGTGATCTGACGAGTTTTATCAAAGAACAAAAGCCTAACTTCCAAGTTTCCGGTGCCTGTTATCCCGAAGTTCATCCCGATTCAAAGAACCGTGTCGATGACATCAAGCACCTCAAAGATAAGGTAGACTCTGGTTGCGACCAACTCATCACTCAACTCTTTTACGACAACGAACAGTTCTATCGTTTCCAAGAAGAGTGCGCCATCGCTAACATCAATGTGCCAATTTTGGCCGGTATCATGCCCATCGTGAATCGCAAACAAGCCCTTCACGTTATCGAAAATTGTTCCGCTCACTTGCCAAAGAAGTTCGTCAATATCTTGGACAAGTACAAAGACAATCCTGTTTCTCTAAAGGAAGCCGGTATCGCCTATGCGGTCGACCAAATCGTTGATCTCGTTACTAATGACGTACAAGGTGTTCACCTTTATACAATGAATAAATCTGATACCGCTAAACATATCTTCCGTAACACCGCTTCCCTGTTCGACTTGGAAGTTCCTGTGGAAGAATAATTAAAGCAAAAAGAACCCTATCACTTCAGACAGAGTTCTTTTTGCTTCAACAGATATTATTTACAATAATTTATATCTTTAAAAGATATTTACATGATAAACTGCGGTTGTTACCTTACCAGTCTGGTATCAGATTGGAGGTGTTTATAATGCTTCTTCATTTTTTGCACCATTAGTATAACATGTTCAATTAATTCTCGACAAGGTCGTTTGTAATTTAATATTTAATATATCAATATCATTTATTTAATGCTTCAAGAATTTTAGGTTCAATCTTCTCCGGCGTGGTTATTGGCGCAAATCTTTCCAAAACTTGACCATCTCGACCAATCAAAAATTTAGTGAAATTCCACTTGATCCGACCGTGGCCAACTTCATTTTTCAAATAAGTAAACAGTGGGTCCTCATTTCCACCGTTGACGGCAACCTTTTTCGTCATTGGGAACGTTACGCCATAGTGCATCTGACAATAGTCGCTTGTCTCTTGATCAGAATTCAATTCTTGATGAAATTGATTTGATGGTAAGCCCAACACTTCAAAACCTTGATCGTGATACTTTTGATAAAGTTCTTCTAAACCTTTCAACTGCGGTGCGAAGCCACATTTGCTGGCAGTATTGACGATCAACAAAACTTTGCCTTGATAATCCTTAAAATCGATTGTAAAGCCATTCATCTCTGTCTCTGAAAATTCATAAATTGCTGTCATACCAACACATCCTTTCTACTGTTGACGATAGAAATACCACAACTGTCCCAAATAAAGAACTGCTAGGCCAATCAAAATACCTAGTCCATTGACGTTCTTGCTCATCATTTTGAATGCAATCAAGGCGTCATAGATCACGCCCAAAACAATTATTTCGTATACGAAGAATAAATTGGTTCTTTTTAAAGCAGTTAACATGTTGATACCTCTATCTGATTATTGTCTTTAATTATACACAAAAAAATAGGCTCACCGTTAGATGTGAGCCTATCATTATTAGTAATTTTGACAATATCACTTTTTGAATCGAGAAACTTTTACGGAAAAAGCCATAAACATTGGGATACTCCAAACCACCGTCAACAGCATCGACATCAAGCCAATCGTAATATCAGCGGTTTTCAAAATTAACTGTTTTTGATGTACTCCTACAAAACCTAAACCACACATGGCAACCGTAATTATTATCATGCACATTGCTGTCACCGATTGATACGTCAAGTGCATGATATAATCTTTATTTTTTTGAAATTCCAATTTCTTGTCAAAACTTTTGCATACATCACTAAAGATCATTAAGGTGATTATGCCAGCCAATACTAAAGCTAGCACGATAACATCTTGGTAATCGAGTCCCATAAAATCATTTACTCCCTTTTACTTCATACTTTACGGAGAGAATAATTTTCTAGCAACAAAAAATGTTAAATTTTGTTCCACCATGTAAAAAATTAGTCGACTATCTGACGTACAAAGGTTAATACTTTAAAAAATGTGGCGTCGTCCATTTCGGCTGCCTTAATAGCCCTCCTGACTTTAAAATCATACGTACGAACTTGTAAGGGGTTAACAAAACCAGTTATATCTCCAATATCATTCACTGGTATCAAATAATTATCCCTTTTAAATCGATTATTTTGAGCATTAGTGATTGGACAAACAAGTGTTAAATTAGTTAATTTGCTGTATCCTGAATGACTTATTACTACAGCTGGTCTCCTTTTTTCTATTTCCGAACCAGCTGAAGGATCAAAATCGAGCCAAATAATATCTTGTCTTTCTGGGATATAATTAGTCAATATTTTCTTCCCCTCGTAATTTGTCTGACTATTCCTCTTTTTGACGCCAATCGTGCGTTTCGATAAATTCTTTATCTTTAAAGATATTATTTTTCTTAGGACTGTAAATAATATCTCCGTGTCTGCCTTGAAATACATCGTACTCGTCATCAGTTATTTGAATATTTTTGGGTATTGTAAAAACTGAAGAATTGCCAACTTTTCTAGGTTTAATCGTCATTTTAATCACCTCACGTGTATATACAGTATATATACAAAAATTTATTCATTCAAGTTAATTGATTCTGTAAGATACAATCATAAATTACGCGTTTTTACAAAAAGAAGCGATGAAAGTCATCATAAATCCCTCCATCACTTCTTTTAATTTTTCTAAGCACGATGCCATGCTGCATAACCGATTGTTGGGAATAAACCAACTAAACGGCTAACTTGTTCACGGTCAAATTTGAATTCGATAGCTGGCAACAAAGCATTGACGGCATCTTCAGCTTGATCACTAATCTCAGTAACGCCAACTAAGTGGCCATCTTTATCGTGAATCTGCTTGCTAGCGGCAATTGGTTCCTTGTCCACGATGTAATACCAGTAATTGGCTAAATCATTCTCACTGATCTCAAGACCCTTTTTCTCTGCTTCTTCTACCGATACCCCTGCTTGAGCAATTCTTGGCGAAGTAAAGACAACCTTAGGAATAACTGGGAATTTAATTGGTTCACTAGTTTGTCCCGAGAACAATTTCATCAAGTATTTTGAACCAAAGTAAGCTGCTGGAGTGACCTTGGGTTGGTCGCTAGAAATGACATCCCCGACAGCGTAAATATTTTCGACATTCGTTTGCAAATGATCGTTGACCAAAACCCCGCTGGCATCATATTTAACACCAACGTTTTCCAAGCCTAACTTATCGACATTGGGAATACGGCCGGTCGCATCCAAGATCCAATCAGTCGAAAGTTTTGAAGCACCATAGTTAACTTGATAGCCTTCATCAGTCTTTTCAAACGATTTAACATCGGAATTTTTGATAAATTTAACCCCACGTTGTTTCAAATCAGCGACAACTTTTTCAACGTATGGTTGGTAAAAATCACGTAAAACTTTATCCGAATGCAACATCACGGTTACATCTGCACCGGCTTCACTAGCCATTGTCGCAAACTCCATACCAATATAACCCGAGCCAATAATTGTCAAATGCTTAGGCAGTTGCTTTAAATTCATGAAGTCTTCACTGTCATGGGCTAATTCTGTTCCAGGAATATCCAAACGGTGTGGCTTCAAGCCAGTTGAAATTACGATTTTATCCGCTGTTACTTCTGTTTTGCCATCGACTAAAACCGTGTGTTCATCTTTAAAACTAGCGTGGCCTTTAATGATCTTGGCCCCAGCATCCTCCAAACGTTTTGTCAGACCCGCTGGTAATGGATCGATGATCTCCTGCTTGTGGGCAACATTTTTGTTCCAATCGATAGCTATCTCACCTTGTAAAACATCTCCCAAACGTTCTGCCTCACGCGTCATTTTGACCGCTTCATCCAAAGCTATCTTGGCATTACAACCGCGATTAGGACAAGTTCCCCCAATCAAGCTACTCTCGATCGCGCCGACAGAGACTCCGGTTTCAGCCAAAGGAGCTGCGCCATCAAATGTTCCGTGACCAGCGCCAATATATAACACATCAAAATCAAATTTTGCAGACATCCAAATACCCTCCGATTCTTTTAATTAGTTTAACCATAAAACATTCCCAAAAAATTGTAAAAAAATAAGCAAAAACAAAAACCGTCTCCGATTCAAAATACGGTTCTTTCTTGAGCTTAGTTGTTCACTGCCGTCTTCCATGAAATTCTGGTGGACGCTGGAACGCGGTGAGAGCAACTTAGAGCCAATTACAGTTCAAATTGCCTCTAAGCTTGTCTGTCTCTAACCTGGCAAAGGACGGAGGCTGCTGAAAAAGTCGATAATTTTGATTTTAAAATTACCAATTCCCAAAATAAGTACCAAAATCGACAGTAAAGTGGGCGCAAAACACCTAAAATTGTATTTATTTAAGTTCAAAATGGGGATTCTATTTTTCGGGAAATACTTTTTCAGCAACCTCCAAAGGACGCCAGCCAAGAGACTACCACGGCTGAGCATCCACCAGAATTTCATTCCAGACTAGTTGGTTTTTTATTTGTTTTACATTACTAAAATAGGTCATCCAATCGATTTTTGGATGGCCTATTAGTATATAAGTATCGAATCAGAAACGGTTTTACACTAATGCTCAGAATTTAACCGATTTATTCTAATCTTTATCTAAAATGAGCTGCACAAACCAGATTCCTGCGCATTGCTCCGTTCTCTAATTAATTTTTATTCCAGCCTGTTTCAAAATTTTACTTTCGATTCCATGTTCTAATTCTTTATCGTGATGGATGGGGACTGGAAGCGTCACATTCGTTTCGGGATTATACATTTTCAGATGCGATCCATTCTGTGACTTCTTGACGAAACCATTTTGTTTCAAAAGTTTCACTATTTTTTGTGGTTTCATTGCCATTTTTTTGTCCCCCCTTCTGCAGTTTCTCATTTTAATTGTACACGTGAAAAACTAAGAATGAAAAGGATATGAATTTTTGGCACGAAAAATTGTGACATGATTATAATTTATATTCCATAATACTCAGGGTTCTGACACCCACTGCCTTCAATTCAACATCACGATCTTCAACGAATTCAAAACCATTTCTAGCATAAAGTTTGACCGCTGGAACGTTGGACTTCAAAGCATCCAAATGAATCAGCTTGTAGCCATCATGTTTAATATCGGCCATAATTGCCTGCAACATATCACGTGAAATACCTTGGCCACGGAATTTAGGGCTGACTGCAAAAATATGGATCACACCAATCTCTGAATCAGTTACCGGATACTTCCAGTTGGCGCCACGATAACTTTCATCTTCGCCGTAAGTTACCACCCCAGCGGCCGCGATTTGATTGCCTTTGTAGCCCAATAACAGTTTTCCATGTTTGATGGCATCAAGCAATATTTCACGACTAGGATGTGCACCCCAAACCCACGCAGGTCCATACTCAGAATTTGGCAAATCCTCACAAATATCAATATAAAATTGACTAGCTTCGTCTAAATCTTCTAAGGTTGCAGCACGAAATTTATCTAGCATTGAGTTACCTCCGATAATCGATTGAAATATTAATAATATTAGCATTATTTTCAAAAAAATAAATAATAATTTAAATTATTATCGGTCTAATTCAGAGATTGATCACTCCCAAATAATTAAGTTCTTTTGATTGCCCGCACTATTTTATTTAAAATATCCGCAATCAAATCAATATGTTCAGTTGCTCTGTCAACGTAATCAGCCTCTAAATACAATTTGTTTCCATCATCGAAATGAACTTTCATCATAAAGCGACGGACCACTTTTATTATTGTCTCAAATACCAACCATAACTACCTTGATCCAAGTGTTCCAAAACAACTCGTTCTTTCCCATTGATAGTTCTCTTCGCCAACTTAGCAGCAAATGGATTAGGTGAATTATCGCCAGTAAAGTAATCAGTATCATCTTCTTCAGAATACTGAACCGTATCGATTGGCGTAGTCGTCTGAATATTGTGAGCATACATAGCGGTGATACTGTCTCTGGAAAAAGTAATTGTTTCGGGCATGATACCCATTTCGTTGTTCTCGGAATCAACTAATTTCCAATTACCAGCTAAATCATCAGCTCCTACGAGGCTTGGTTCTTTGTACGTAGGATCATTGCTGGCATCGTTGGCACTGGTGTCATCCTTTGGCGTCTGCACAGTTTGAGTATTATTCGTTGTTTTTTTAGTACCTGTATTTTGACCATCATCATCCCTGACAACTTTTTGTTTTGGTGCTGTCAAAGTAACCGACCGTCCATCCCCTAGGATGATCACTCTTTGAGTTGATTCATTTTTCCCCAACTTGATCTTGAAATTATACACACCTGGGAACAAATTATTCCTAGTCAATTCAGAATAATTTACCTTGGTGCCATCGACGGTGATATTGGCTTTTTTCAACTTGCTAGGAACTACCAGTTTACTAGTCATTGTTGTAAGTTTCATATCTTTAAAGAAAAGCATCTTCTTAGTCTGAATATATTTGATACGATAATCATTCTCCGCACCCGAAACTCGGCCACTGTTCTTTAATGTATCTTCGATCTTACTAATGTCTTCAGTCGAATTCTGATTCCAATCTAACAAGATACTCTTCGCACCTATCTTGCTGAGCGATGATTTAGTTGTCTCACTGTCGAACATCTTCAAGAATTCATCAGCGTTTTGATTTTGAATTATTTGTGTCAAACCAGTGTCAGACGACGTGTCATTGCTCTTCTTTGCACCAAAGATAATGTAATAATATCCCCCAATAGCGGCTACCAATACTACTAATATTATTATAAAAATTAACGGCTTATGATTTTTCTTAGGCATGATTTACTTGACTCCGATCTATGAACATCAAATACAAGATATACAGATTTGCGAACGGAACAAAGAATAGCCAGGCCATATTTTTATCTTTGCCTAAATAGTTCAATCTTCGCATGATTGGTGGAATCTCCATCGCATACAATGCTATAAAAAGCAAACCAGACACGATTACCATCAATGAAGAACCCAACGCAACCGCTGGTATCATCAAAACGATATATACCGCTATCCCTAATATCGCTACCATCAACTGTGACCACCAGAAGATCGACTTCTGATTGTCCTGAACGGTTGGACTGAAATCGAACTTATTGGCCCAAATGTAACTCATGCTTTGACTGAAATCCAAGTGATTAGGTTGACCCATTTTAAAGTTGCCCGCATACGATTGCTGGTTCTGTTGGTTACTATTAAAATTATTTTGATACTGGCCATTAAAATTATTTCCATAATTATTATTGAAACCATTGGGATTTTGATTATTCATAGTTTGTTGATTATTAGTTTGTGGTTGTGAATTCCTATCAAACTCCGAACCGCTAGTAAATTTACCACTGTCCGTATTCCCATTATTGTTCGACTCCATCGGTTGTTGCGTTCCACACTTAGGGCAGAATTTAATATCGTCTTCCATTTTAAAACCACAGTTAGTACAAAATTTCATTGCTCTCACTCTCCTATTATTTCTCCATATGTTCTTTGATCCATCTAGGTGAAAATCCATATATATTTGAAAGTTCCCGGATATTTTGACCATCGTGCTGCTGAGTCAAATATTCTTCTAACTCAATGCGATCGTATAATTTCATTGGCAACTGTAATTGCGTTCCACGAAATTGTTTATATATCTTCATCATGGCGTCTTCCCCTAGCAAATCCCAAAGTGCCTTGTATGATGGATGCAACACATCGTAATTAATGTGCTCAGTCATCGCTTGTCCTCCTCCCATGTACCACGTTTTTTCATTATTAACTTAGCAAATTAGCCTTGACACTGAAAATAAACGCCACATCAAGTTGTTATTATTTGTTGCTTGCACGGTGCATGTAACTTTACATACTTTGTGCAGTGAACTTTCCAATGCATAAAAAAAGAGCTTTAAGGATTGCTCCTTAAAGCTCAAATTACATTAATCATTCAATTCAAAAGCATACTTATATGAAATAATACCTTTGGATTCAGTTTCTTGGTAAGCTTTTTCTTTATGAGAATATTCCGTTATCATCTTGGCATTATAGTCCTTAAATTTTTTAGCTACTCTTTTTAAGGTACTCAATTCTTGTTTGCTAAAATAATTATCATCAAATGACTCATCGGTTAATAATTCTTCACCATGACCGTCACTAAAGGGTCTAGCATCTATAACGTTTTGATCACGCAAAACAGTATAGAGCAAATCAAAATCACTAGGAACCGGCCCATAATGATCGTGCATATAAGTGGCTCCGCTCATTGAAACCGCATTTTCACTAAAGAAAATAAAATCACAATAAAACAAAAGTTTGTTGAGTCTCGTTTTAGATAAGGAAGTTCCATGACTTATTAAAAAGATCACCATGTTTTTAAATTTATTAAAATCAAACTTCTTAAATCCATCGTTGATAGTCGCCGTATTGTTTTCATTTCTCAACGTATATGCTTTTAACACGGAATCGGTTTTAATTTTTTGCTTCATTCCATCTAAAACGGATTCCACTTTTTGGCTATCCTCATTGGTTAAGTTGTTCTTATTTTGATTAAAAAATTGAATAAAGACTCCGTCATCAACTATAAATTGTTTTAATAAATTGCTTAGACTTTCGGAAGGCAAAGCCCCCTTCTCATATCTAGCAATTGTAGCCGAGCCAATACTCAATAACTTTGCCAAAGATCTTTGAGATAAATTATATTGCTTTCTAAAATCTATTATCTCTTTAGAACTAATTAGTCCATTTTTAATTCTATATTGTTCGAAAGCTTGATTAATAGCTTGATTATCCAATTGATGATCAAAGATAATTTCTTCGGTTTCATCATCTACGCGAGCATCAGCTAGAACGGTAATTTCAGTATCACGCACTTTAAAAGTTTGATTTCTTTTTTCAATATGACTGTTCATTGCCCTCTCTCCTTTGCTAATTGGATTCATTGTATGGTTGCTCAAATGGTTTATTACTCTCGTGAAATGAGAGCACTTTACATTTTTCACTTTGAAACTTTAGTTTAATATAAACTGGTATTTTACCATCACTTTCCAAAATATAAATGAATTCCCAAACGTCAGTCCCATCTCCATTAAAATCAGGACTAGGACCTCGATAATATTCTTTAGGCGTCAATCCACATATGATATCACTAGCGTTATCTAAATTGAGTCCTAATATTGTCAATCCATTATAGCTTCTTGGAATCCATTCGATATTCCCATTTGAAATGGCATTCTTCACGTTAAATAAAAATAAAATGATATTACCTTTTCTGGTCACTACCATACCATTTGATACCACCATAATTTCTATGCTTATTTTAACTGCAAGTTATATCTTTTGCAATCAATTGATAGCATATTTACATTATAGCAAACATAAGTTCGTGTTTCATCTATTTTGATAATACCATCCCACAAAAAAAGACCCCACACACTGTGGAGTCTTTTTAAATTCAACTAATCAAAAATTAGTTAAGCTTCTTCTTACTTACAACGTTCAACTTGTCATCCAAGTCATAAACAACTGGTTCACCAGTAGTCATTTCAACATCCATGATATCAGCATCAGAAATGTTTTCGATGTACTTAGTCAAAGCACGTAGTGAGTTACCGTGGGCAGCGATGATAACGTTCTTGCCATCTAGCAATTTAGGAGCGATTTCATCTTCCCAGAATGGAATTACACGTTCCAAAGTAACTTTAAGGTTTTCGCCACCAGGAATAATTCTTGGGTCCAAGTTTGCGTAACGACGATCGTTAGCTGCTGAACCTTCGTCAGTAGCTTTCAATAGTGGAGGTAATGTGTCATATGAACGTCTCCAGATATGAACTTGTTCATCACCGTATTTTTCAGCTGTTTCAGCTTTGTTAAGACCTTGAAGTGCACCGTAGTGACGTTCGTTAAGTCTCCATGTCTTTGTTTCAGGAATCCATAATTGGTCACAGCCTTCAAGAGCATAGTGCAATGTCTTGATAGCACGTGTCAATACTGATGTATAAGCTTGATCAAATTGGATGCCAGATTCTTTAAGAAGTTTACCAGCGTTTTGAGCTTGCTTTACGCCTTCTTCACTAAGGTCAACATCAACCCAACCAGTAAATTGGTTTGATAAATTCCATTCACTTTGTCCGTGACGAATGAAAACTAATTTTGCCATTTGTAATGATCCTCTTTTCATTTCTTTAACAATATGTATTTTACACGATTTCAGCCATAAAAAAAAGAGAGGTCTCTTTAATTTACACGAAAAAAGCGAAAATAAAGATACTAACCTCTCATTCATAAGCAACAAATATTTCAAAAATTATTGTTTATAAATCGGTGTTTCAATTTCTTTTAAAGTTGTGATATCCAACTTATTCTTCGAATTCTTATTCAAATAAGTATTAACTTGGTCTGAACCGGCCATAACAGCAGTAACTTTGTCCTTACCTTCAATCAAGTTGGAAACTGCCTCAGAGTTTTCACTTTGCTTCATCACGATTGGAATAACTTCGTAGCCGTAATCACGCAAGCTCAAAATTCTCTTGTAATATTTCGAATTGATGGAAATAAAGATCGTTGCCTCTGATTGTTTCAAAGCCCGATTCTTGATCCACCAAACGATCAATTCTTCATCGCTATCGAAAGTACTGATCAAGACATTGCCTTCGCTGAATAGTTGAATATAAGGCTCGTCAGCGGTATACGACTTGATCAAGACAAGTGTTCCATCTTGACGATAGAAGTTCTCACGCACGACTTTATTGGCGTTACGGTGATCATAGAATTGAGTTGCGGAAATAACTCCATTGACATCAAAAATATCACGACTCAACAAATTGTTGTTCTTGTAGTGACGGATGATTTGGAGTTGATGATTGGCGCTGCGAGAAACTTCCATGATCAACTTGTCGTCAGCGTTCAAAATCTTATCAACTTTGTCAGATACGTGTTGAACTCGATAGTTCTCATCGAAAGGAATCTCAGCTGGTGCGACTGTCACATTGGAGTTTCTGCCTTGCAATTCATTGTACATATTCAACAAGAAAGAATTGCCATCAACGAAACCGGCGTTTTGATAATTCATCCAAGTTTGATCGACCTGATCATTGTAAGTTACCGAAATGGTATTGGCTAACAAGCCCTTTTCTTGCAAAGTCTTCGTCAATTGTTGCCACATGGAAGTTACCAAACTGTCCGGATTAGCAGCGATATCATCTGAAAAGACGTAATAATCGCGGTCAGTATCCAAATAGATCTCGTTGGCCATTTCATCAGTGCCGAACCAATCCTTCAAAGAAGCATTGATACTGCTGATACGGTCAGTTGCTTGCTTTCTTGTCTCAGTTTGATCACTGCCAGTGTTGCGCAAAACGTGGTTGCAGTAACTTCTGTCAGCCAAAAGTTGACTACGTAATTGGGCCTTCAAATCAGCACTTTGATTCAAAGTACTTTGCAAATTTTGTTCCGTATACTTCCACTCATCGTTGTCCCCATTGTCCATAACTGGTTGTTGTGGAGCTTGTTGAGGTTGTTGTTGGTCTTGAACAACTTGTGATTGGTCCTGTTGTTGAGGCTGTGGATTTTGTGGTTGTGCTTGTGGATTTGCTTGTGGTTGGTTTTGGTCAAAGAAATAATTGTTGTTATTGTCGTTAGGCATACTCTCATTGCCATTTACGCCATTATTATTGTTATTGGTATTCATACCGTTCATACCATTATTGAAATCTTGACCATTTGGTGCATATTGCATCCCCATCCCCGGTGCGTTGTTAAATTGATTCTGCGCTTGATCAAAACTATTTTGATCTGATTGTGGTTGTGGATTTTGGTAAGAAGGATTATTTAGATCAGAATAATTATCATCGTTATCTTTCTTTTTTCTATCGAAGAATGACATAATTTAATCTCCCATCTACGTCAATTGACTATATTAACTTCATTATATATGACAAGTATACCTTAATTGTAATTATAACGATTTCTTAAATTTAATTCTGCGCTTAGGAGTTTTTCGACCGATAGAATGGACTCCTAAAATATCCAAGAAGAAGACGAAGATTGGAATACCGATGATCAATCCCCATGTACCTAACAGTTCTTCCGACACGATCAACACTACGAATGTAAAGAAGATTGGCAAATGAGTCATGCTGGACATGAATTGTGGATTCAAGAAATATGTTTCAATCAAGTGAATAATCACGATCATAATAACGATGTAGATCACGTAACGGATCCCGCCGACTGAATAAGCGACGAAACTCAATGGAATCAAAGAAATAATTACTCCGGCAACTGGGATCAACGATAAGACGAAGACCATCGCTGCTAAAGCTAATACGCCGGGCATCTTCATAAATAATAAGGTGATCGTTGTTAGAAGCGTATTGACAACCGCAATCATCAACTGAGCTTCCAAAACGACACCGAAAGTATTGACGAACTTTTTGCCATAGTAGAACAAGTCAGAGAAGATCCAACTGTATTTACTGTCCAAGAACTGACGTCCAAAGGCATTCATCTGTTCAACTTGACTTGTATAGAAGAAACTCAACAAGAAGGAAATCACAATGTTAAAGCCAACTGCTCCCACGCTACTGATGTAATTGACCACTTGTGAGACGGCCGCTTTGATCTGATTATCAAGATTGATCTGTTGCAAATAATTGTAGATTATATCCAAGTAAGGATTGGAGCGAACTTCTTTGCTCTCATAAAACTTCTGTAACGAAGTAAACATTTTCACCGTTTGGCTGATCAGTTGTGGCACGTAGTTAGCAATGACAAAGATCAACAAGGCGATGATCATCAAATACACTGGTGCGATCACCCAAATCGGTTTAACTCGTGGAAATTTCTTTTGGACGACTCGAACTAACTGAACCGACAAAAAGGTAAATATAAACGTCAACAAGAAAAGACTCATCATGCTACGGAACAAATAGATCATTCCAATTACAATAAGTAGCAAGATGAATCTTCGCAAGCGCTTGTTTTCAACAAACCTATCGTAAAAATTCATAAAACTCTCCTCATATGCACATACTTAACGATAACAAAATATCTATTCCTAAAATAGAAAACAGTGCGTACCGATGATACCAGATCAGAGCCGTAAACTCACGAAACATGGCCGGCCACTTGAGCATATCAACCGTTTTGGCAGCCGCAAATTGGACCCTCAGCCCCAATTTTTTGACATGGAACTTCGTTCTAGGAATATGGTAGTCGCTAGTTACTATGATAACGCGCGGATGAATATCTTTTTGCCATATCTTACTAATTTTTATGGCCGAATATTCTAAATTCTGCACGGTATTGTGTGATTGTTCTTCAGTAATAATCATTTCTGCCGGAATATTATCCTCAATCAAGTACTTTTTCATCAAAGCAGCTTCCGACATGACATTTCTGGAAGTCCGACCGCCACTGACGATTATTTGTGGTTTGTTGGCAAAGCTGTGATAAAGCTCAATCGTTTTATCGAGACGTCCGGCAAGTATCGGTGGCACTCTGGTGGTCAAACACTTGTTGCCTAAAACTAACAAAAAATCCGTTCCATGCATAGCTTTTAACTTCTTTAGATCCCTATTCATCTGCCACATATATACCAACATGCCCACTAAGAGTACTAAATTAAGCGTGGCAAAACTGAAAGTATAGGCGCGGACAAATTTATTAGCCGTCAATTCTGAAATTAAATAGAAGGCAAAAATCGTCAAACTTGAGATGGTTATCGCTCCTGAAGGATGTCGGCTGTAAACGAATCTGATTCGATAAACAATCAACGCTTCGACCAGCGTAACTGCAATCATCAATAAGAAATTCATAATCCCCCTCCACAGCTTAATTCAAGCTGAATTTCAATTTCGGCACATCCAATGGAAAATCTTTGACCATCGTCCATGTCACTGTTGTTGAATCCTTATCTGGTTGTTTCAATAAGAACAATTTGTTATCCAGCGACCCGTAGATCAAAAATTTACCCTTAGTTGTCGTCACAGCGGGACCATTTTCTGAATAAGATGATGGCGAGACCAAGAACATATATTGCATCAAAGGCTGTTTACTGCCGTTGACACTGATGCCTTGATAATCGCTAGGTTGTAAATTGGTGCCGTACTTATCCCCAAAGTCGACGCCAATGTTTCCAACTTTCTTGTTGTGATTATCTGATATTGCCCCCACCAACTGCATCAAGTCAGCATTCGACGTGATAGGATTGCTCTTATACTTATCATAATAATCTTTCGTCTGCGTGATAGCATCTTTTAAGTCTGTTTGAGCCGTAGTTGATTTGGCCAACAGATTTGCTTTGGTATTAGTTTGGCCATCTTTGACCCGAACCGTGTAGTCGCTGGAGTATAGATACAACTGATCTCCAGAAGTTTCGATCCTAATATTTGCTCGACTGATCTGATTGCCAGTCACTTTGGAATTCACTTTTAAGTTGACCGATTTTGGCAACAACTTGTCTTGATTTTGGCCTTGATAATAATAGTCGATCGTTACGAGATTTTTGGCTGTTAAATAAATTTTACCGTAGAGACTTTGGACGTTGCCGTTCTCGACCATTGTCGTCATAACGACTTTACTGTCAGTCTTGTCAGTCAATTTCTGAGCTGAGTGTTCGGTCAAAGTCATCTGATAAGTCCCATCTTGATTAATGGTCAAATTCCCATCCGTCCGGCGGTAGTCAATGATAGTTGAAAAATTAAAATTGCCGGCCATAGACTTATTCGTCAATGGCGTAGCGCTGTTTTGGATGTCAACGATGTGATCAGGCAACTGGTCGGCAGAAATGGCCTGTGACTTAGTCTTCTGCGACTTGCTGATGTTAGAAGTTTTATCACGTTTAGTGATGTAAGCGAACTTGTAGTTCTGCCCTCCCGATTCGACCAAATAGCCCTTCATGTGTTTGCCATAGACATTTTCGTGATAAGACTTGAGCAACTTGATGACGAGATTATTTTTAGCCGTTTTGAAAGTTATCGTCTTGCCGTCACGATCCAAAACATACTTAGGATTGTCGAACTGACTGTTGAAACGATTGATACCCACTTTACCCGCAATAGTTGAAGTATCTTTAACTTCTGCGCGTTGGTTTTTTAAAAATTTGATTGAGACAGTATCGTTCTCACCTTGATCTTGATATAAATACCAAGTTTTATTCATGGTGGCTACTTTGGAAGTCTCTTTTTCTTTACAGCCAGCTAAAACTACGGCAAAAAGACACAAAATACTCAATACCCAATAGAACTTTTTTCCCATATCACGTCACACGGCCTTTCTCTTACGATAATTATAGACGGGACCATACCTATTATTGAACAATGATAGCAAAAAAAGACCCGCTTTTCAGCGTGTCTTTTGTAATATTATATTATTAGAATTTTTGGAGCTCAATATTGGAATATCAGTTTCAATAATGAACAGATCAATTAGATAACGTAACTTTGGTCAACCCATTCGTTAGTAGCAACACGACGGTATGTAACGCCATCAACGACTCTGATCTTATCAGTATACCAAGGTGATTTGTTAGCTAAAGCACGGTTCATAACCTTGTTGACTGTGAAACGTGTTGAATCGCCATCCATTGATACAAGTGGAACATAGTTACCATTTGGATTGTTTACAGTGATACTGTTTGAGTTCGTATTTGTATTAGTGTTGCCTGAGTTGTTGTTGGTACTACCTGAGTTAGTATTACCCTTCAATTGGTTGTAATACTTGCCAACTAGATCATAGAATTGATCCATGCTGTAACCCCATTTAGCAAAGTAGCCAACTGGGTCAGTGTGAGTTGTTTCGCCCCATCTCTTAGATACATCGTTATGTGAAAGAACGGTTGTACCTGGTGTGAATGGCAAGTTGTATTGAACTAATTTTGAAGCTGTGTAATAAGCTTGGTTAGCGACTGATCTAGCAAAAGCGTCAGTTGAACTTACTTCACACAATTCAACTTGAATGAACTTAGCATTGGCTGTAGGACCAGCACCCCAAACTGTATAGTCAGTATTCTTAATGTTTAAAATTTGGGTGTTATCAACGAAAGCATGAACATATGTATAAATGTTTGACCATTCACGGTTGAAGTATGTAGCCTCGTTTTGAGCTGTAGCACCTGGTGTAGCTGTTTCGTGAATAACGACACCCTCGGGCTTACCAACACCATTTTCATAACCGTTCCAGTAACTGAATGTACCCTCTTGGTTAGTAATTGAAACTGGTTGAATGTTGTTGTTATTGATATAGTCATTGATTGCTGAAGTTGCAGCTTGTGTGATTTGGATCTGTGAACCGACTTCAGGGATCACTTGGCCAATCGTTGTAAAACTTATACTAGCTAAAGCTACTGATGTAGCAACGCTAGTCAAAATCTTCTTAGATATCATAATAAATATTTCCTTCCCGCCGTTAATTTCCTTAACGTTATAAATTATAACAAGTTTTTTCACAAATTTGATAAAAGTAATAAGGCCGTAATGAAACGGTAAAATTCAACGAACGCTCATATGTCGTAATTTTTGCAAAAGCCTATTCCGACAGTACCTGAGGTTACGTGTAGTATGGTTATAACGCTTCGCCAATATTACTAAAGGTTGCTCTTCAATGAAATGTTCTTGCAATATAATTCTGTCCATTTTCGTTAATTCTGCGATATTTACAAAGTCAAGATCCGCATAAATATTTTCCTCTGGCACTCGTTGAAAGTCAAATTCCTCCAAACTGTGGAAATCATGGTATTTCTTCTCCTGGCGCAACATATCCAGCATCTTCCACGTTAGTTTCTGGAAGACGTATCGTCCAAAATTAGACAAATCGTCATTCGTTTGGCAATAGTTTTGGTACGTCTTGGCATAAATGATCATCGCTTCTTGAAAATAGTCGTCATAGTCGCTGCGGGTAACATAAATATGGACCTTCTTCAAAACGCCGTGGATCAAACGTTGATTGTCTAAGGCATTTAAAAAACCTGCTTCAAGATTATTCATAATTGTGAGTGCTCCCTTTTTTACTCACAAGCGCTTGTGGTGGAATTAATATAACTAATCTTGGTCTGTAATATTAGTTGCCAAAAAGGTTCAGCAAGCCTTAGCGTTACAACTTTTCGACATTTAAACAAAATAAAGAAACCCTTAAAATCGATACTTCTTGGTTATTTTTGGAGAGTTTGATTACTTTTTGCTTGCCGTCTTTGAATTGCATTAAAAAAAGCCATCTAATTTGTTAGATGACTTCATAAACCCAAATAATTGTCTATTAGAAATGGAAACTACTTCTATAAATAATTTAGTAGTTTCTCTTGAGGCGATTTAAATTTTGACTGTAAAAAGTAATTAAACTGGCGGCTTCAGGTTCTTCTATTCCGATATGATTCAATAAATAATTGATGATCTGATTGTAAATAGGTTCAACTTGAATAATTTTTCGTACGATTGTTCTATGTAATAAGCAATTGCAATCTTCAAATTCCCTTAAAATCCCGACATTTCCTAATGGATTCACATCTATTAGACCAACTGCCATAAACCTACGGGCAACGTTGACCATAAATTCACTCATCATGCAGACGTCGTGAATTCTTTTCTTCAAATTTCCACGCGGAAATGACAAGCGGATTCTGTGTCCTTGAACTGTTGTAAAGTGTGCATAACCATCTTCTTGCGAATAGCTCTCAATATGATGTGCAGCAATCCAATCAACACTCTTACGACTACCACCAGTCATTGGCATGTATGACACATAACCTAAAGCCGCAGGCAAATGTTTGATACTGAAAAGACTTGCCACCACGCGCGCTACTGTAAAACCGACTCCGTTCCAATTGTGAATTTCGTTTATCAACTGCCTAGTCGTTTGTACAGCTAAAGTCACACCGTATTCAGCATGTATGACTAAAGAATTTCCTAAACCAATCGGATTATAGGAAATATCCAAAAGAGCTATCACTCGATGATTCATTTTAAGCGGTTCTCGAAAGTATAATCGACTTTTATTGGCCAACAAATAATCTTTGTGAATCTCTAACTCACCGAACTGATATAAAGATTTCATCTTTATGTCCTCTTTTGAATTATTTTTTTACTCTTTATGACACGCACCGAATATAACAAATCTGTCTGTTATTAGATACCGTTTTTGAAAGTATTTACAATTCTTTACACGTAATTTACAGAAAACAGTTTTAGTGGCAGTGGTAATGTGGTTCACTGCCGTCTTCCGTGAAACCCTGTGGATTGCTGGAACGCTGTGAGAGCAACTTAGAGCCAATTACAGTTCAAATTGTCTCTAAGCTTGTCTGTCTCTAACCTGGCAAAGTACGCCAGCCAAGAGACTGCCACGGCTGAGCATCCACAGGATTTCACTCCAGACTAGAGTAATCAAACATTTTTTAATAACTATATAAATATAGTCAGTTTATTAAACAAATAATATCGGCAACAAAAAAAGTCCATATCAACTATTTTCAATTGATATGGACTATATTTAATCTTTTAAAGTTATCTAATTCCAAACGAAAATCATTTAGTCAGCATTATAAATACAATACTTACCATTGACCCAGCCAGCGTTTACTTTGTACCAAGTTTGTCCATCGACAATTTGCTTGGAAGTAACTCGCCAAGTTGTTCCATCAGCCAAACGAGTTCCTGTGAACTTGTTGTTAGCAGCCGGACTGTTGTAGACGTTGACACCGTAGCCGGGGATATAGTTGATTTTAACCATGCCGGATACGGATGTAACGTAATTGGAGCCTTTTACTTCAACGTCGGTTGATCTGACCCATTGGTCAGTTGCGACACGATACCATACGCTGCCGTCGTTGTGAACTGACTTTTGGTCGATCTTCCAATCGGTGCCATTGGCCAAACTGACTGCTAAAGCGTTGTGTTTGGAATCATAGGCTCTGGCACTTGGAGTGGCCGTTACGTGAACGATATCTGGATAAGGACTGATAACATCTTCCTTATACTCATCGTGGGCTTGTTGCGACTTCAAGGTCACATCATCAGCCAAAACGTAAGCATTATTGCCAACAAAGTAGAAAGTATTGCCTTCGTCATCGACAACGTAAGCTGTGGTGATCCATGAAGATTGATATGGCAAAACTCGTGAAGTTGCAGCTTGTTTGTTAGCGGCACTGTAAACCACTGATCCAGCCTTATTGATAACGATAGCTGTATCAGCCAATTTAACTTTCGGATTGGATTTTTCAGACGACAATTCCACATCGCTGGCTTTGACGTACTCGTTGGAAGCAACTTGATAATAAACTGTTCCATCGGCAGCGACTACTTTTGCGGAAGCATGCCATTCTGTGTCGTATCCCAAAGCACGGTTTGCGGCAATCTGATTTGGATTGGCATTGATATAAATTTTTGCTGTATTCTTATTTGTAACTTTTACAGTATCGCTAATGGAAGTCTTAGTTCCATTTACTGAACTGTCACCTGTACCATTAGTACTAGGTTCGCTATCATATTGAGTCAAATTATATGTCCCGATTATATTATTCAAAGTTGACGCATAAATTGGGCTAGTTGCATAACGTCCCTGCAGCCAAGCCGTAGCGTCTTTATATGATGAAGTATTTTCCTTCCAAGTTCCTTTGTAAAAATCAGGGGCACCACTAATACCATTCCGCAAAAGATTCCCATTATCGGCGAATGAATCGTAGATCGTTGGGTAACTGCGGAAATTAGCATAGATCGTATAATAGCCCTTGTCGGAACTCCACTCAGTTGTAGGATAGTTCGCAAACGAGCCATTATAATCGCCCTTAACGCCAAAATAATTATTATATTGAGTCGATAATCCTGACTGACCCCAAGCACTTTCAACAATCGCCTGTGCCAACATTACGGAAGCATAGACGTTGTATTTAGCAGCTGCTTGTTGGGCAATTGGACCGATATTTTTCAAAAAAGTAGCTTGTTGATTTTGTGATGCACCATTTGTAGTAGCACTGGCCTGTGTCAAAGCGGCTACTGCACTAGCTGGCAAAACACTTCTAGCTCCATTGTCCTTTTCAGTAGCTTCAATAGCATCCGCTGCGGACTCACTGATTGGAGCACCCTGCTTGTCCATAACACTGGCAACAGAAGTATCCTTCGTATCAGTGGATGTTTGGTCTTGATCGTCAGTATTCCCATCATCAGTCGCCATAGCAGCTTTTACTGGAGAAGTATTCGAAGATACACCAACTGCTGCTAGAAAGCTAGCTAAAGCAGTAGAGGCAACCCATTTTCTATTCATAATTGTCTCCCTCCAATTAAAAATATAACTAAGTGTAGACTACTATGTAAACGGATTACCTTCAATAAAACCTTAAGAAAACAGGCTATTTTTAAACATTTTTTAGCAAATTTAACCGACTTGTAACATTAGTCAGTCATTGGTACGTAAGTAACGTATTCTGCTTCGATCCACTCGCCATCTTCAGCAATGCGGTAGAAAGTTTTGCCGTCGTCGCCGGTAGCTTTGGCATCAGTGTACCAAGCTGATTCACCTTTAACATATTTGTCTTGTAACATTTTACGATTTACTTCATAAGAATCAAACAAGAAGACCACGTAACGGCTGTCTTGGTTGACCTTAACAATACCATGCACATTTTCAAGCATTGTAATACCACCTTTTAAGTTAATACTGCTTTTATTATACATTAATTGAAATAAAAAAAGGGTGTTTGATTATTTTGTATTTGTATTGGTATTTGGGGAATGGTTCACTGCCGTCTTCCATGAAATCCCGGTGGATTGCTGGAACGCTGTGAGAGCAACTTAGAGCCAATTGCAGTTCAAATTGTCTCTAAGCTTGTCTGTCTCTAACCTGGCAGAGTACGCCAGCCAAGAGACTGCCACGGCTGAGCATCCACCGGGATTTCATTCCAGACTAGGTTAGTTATTAAATATTCAGTTATTCTTATTCAGCCTTTAATAAAGCATTGTTGTTTTTTACAGAATTATAATAGATTTCTTCGTTAATATTTGATTTTGATTCTAATTTTAAAGATATTTTTTGACTTGAAATCATCTTGTCAGGTAAGATATTCATTCTTATCAATTCTTCTTCAAAATCCAAATTATCAATATATTTTTTTAAATCTTTCTCCAATTCCACTTGATTCTTTTTAAATCTAAACATATTCATTACCTTCTATTTCTAACTTTTCATTAATGGTATCAAAAAGACCAAATCCCTGCGAACAAAATCTGAGATTTGGTCTTTTTCTAAATTTCTAAGTAAATACCCTTCTGACAAACGGTATGTGACTCAAGATGAGGATCACTAAGACGCAGGCTACTAAGGTCAATGCGAAGATGTAGCCGTAATTGGTTGGTTTTACGAATTCTTGGATCGTGAAGATCGTGATGCCGTGCATCAAATATACGCCATAGGTCGTTGGAGCGGCTGCTTCTATCATACCGGCAAACCAGCGAGGATAATGTGGCTCCAGAGCTCGTAATGACAAATATATCAAGATCACGATGATCGGCAAATTGATGGCGGCTAAGATGTTCCATAATTGCATAGATTTATCCAAAGTGACGAAACTGATGACGATATTGATGGCCAGCAAAATAATGATCAATAACGAATTCAACCAAGGATTGATTCGACGGTGCTTGCCTCTGGTTACTCGATACCCGAGAATAAAATATCCCAGACTGCGTGAGAAGATGACTTTGCCCATTGGATAAACGTCAAAATAAACTCCGATGGAATGGGGCGTATTGCTGACGACTTGTGGCAAAACGATATTAAAGATCATCCAAATGACCAACAAATATGTCAACATGCCGTCATCGACTCGACTGACCATAGCTTTTAACAGTGGCGACAACAAATACAGTGCTATCAACGGATAAATGAACCAATACGCTATCAAAACTGGCTTGTGATACATCAACAGGATTCGCTCCCACGGATCTAAAGCGGCGTGGTGATTGATCAGACTGTAGCCAAAGGCTGAGATGACTGACCAAACTATAAATGGCACCATTATCCGGACTAAGCGATGTCGAAATAAATACTTCAAGCTGTAAGTTTTTTGGCTATTCAAAATAGTCGAGCCACTGATCATGAAAAACAACGGCACGGCTACTTCCGTCACTACTACTAAGGAATTGGCGACGGACCAATTTAAATCATGCGTTTTATGACTGAGCAAAGTCGCACACGAATGCGACAATACCACTAAGATCATGGCAAAGACCCTAATCACATCAATATAGACTAATCTCTTCTTATTCAAATTTATTCCCCAAATTATTTTATCGATAATGACATTTTAGCAGTCATTATGGTTAAATTCGTCGAAATAAAAAAATCGTAAGTTATTTTTAACGGTTTTGTTCACTGCCGTCTTCCATGAAATTCTGGTGGATTGCTGGAACGCTGTGAGAGCAACTTATAGCCAATTACGGTTCAAATTGTCTCTAAGCTTGTCTGTCTCTAACCTGGCAAGGTGCCGCCAGCTAAGAGACTTCCACGGCTTAGCATCCACCAGAATTTCATTCCAGACTAGGGTCTTTATATATCGCTTTAGTATATTAATATTTTCAAAGCAATTATCGTATTACAAATGAATTAGGGGAAAAATATTTCATTATAAATGAACAAACCCCAGTCTTAATCAAACTGAGCAATGGTATTCAAGTGTTGCAGGGCTGGTTTGAATTCTAAGACTAGGTCCCGATATTTATCAGTTGGGGCTTCGTCTAAATCCTTAACTAGTTGGGACATCTTAATGCTTTCTTCGTAACGGTCGCACTTGTTGGTCAAGGCTTTGGCTACTGAGACCATCGGGTTCTTATTCAGGCCACCGATCAAGTTGCCGGTCTCGGTTAGCCATGTTTGTAAATGTTGGACGTTCAATTTATTTTGGATTGCTCGGGCTTCGAAGCCGTCTTGAGCCATTTCTTCTAAGATGCCGTATTCTTTCAAGAAACCTTGAAATTCAGCTAAAAATGCTTGGTTTACATCACTTTTGAAGCAGTAATTCAATTTTTTAATGTCCATGTTGAACACCTAACTTTCTTTATTTTTTTTGGTACATCTTAGATTACGTAAATGGTTTGCCAATTTTGCCGAAAATAAAAAAATTCCCTAGTTTTTTACTAGAGAATTTTGAAATTGCTATTTAACGTCTTTAACCTTTAAAACGTGGCCCTTCATGCTGATCTTACCTTTGTAAAGTTTTTGGGATTTAGCATACTTGAAGGCTTTCTTGTAATCAGACTTCTTGACCTTGTGGATCTTCTTGATCTTCATATCGGCTGAGTTCAATGAATTAACCGCTTTGTTTGTAACTGTGAATTCACGAAGTGCATCGTTCCACATTGTGTAGTTACCGATCTTGTTGAAACGACTGATTTGTTCATCCATAGTACTTACAAGGATTTGCGTTGAAGAAACGTTCGTCTTTGAAAAGTCCTTGTTGATGATCAAAATGTCGCCATTATCTTTGTTTGATTTTTGCTTGTTCAAGACCTTGGCACCGTTACTCTTGGCATTGCTCAAAGCTGGATCGTCCAAGATAGCAGCGTCAACTGTACCAGACTTCAATTCTTTAACACGTTCATCAGCTGAATCAACTTGCTTGATCTTGACACTTGATAATTTCATCTTGTTTTTCTTCAAAACTGACTTGAGATACATCTTTGATGAATTAGTTTTATCAAGTGCAATCGTCTTGTGTTTCAAATTCTTGATCTTCTTGTATTTCTTGTTAGCAACTAATCCTGAATAACCAGGCATAGTACCGGCGATTTGCCATTTAGGATTCTTCTTAACGAATGAAGCGTAACTAACTAGATCAGTTACCGCCACATTGACAGTTCCTTGAGTAATGGCATCGTTTAGTTCTTTGTTAGTATCGAATGACTTGACGTCTACGTTGACGTTGTTGAGGTTAAAACCATTAGTAGTATTCGCTACGACTGCTGGCATGGCGGCTGTATTCTTGAGCGTTCCGATAGTGATTTTGTCATTACCAACCTCATCAGCCGCTTTAGCTGTTGTAAGATTCAAGAATGGCAATGAACCTAATACTAAGAGCAAAGTAGCGAAAATTAAAGCAATCTTCTTTAAACTACGTGACATAGTAAAACTCCTTTTAATTTAATTAACAATCCTAATCATAGCCTTTTAAAATGCCAAAAGATAGAAAATAAAGAATTTTTTAGAAAAAAAGTGCACAAAAAACTATCTGAGGGGTCGCTCCGCTCTCCCTCGTAACCATGTAGTGAAATAAATCTTTTATCCAGTTATACTTCTCTTGAAGGTGATCCACAGTTCGTCGAGTCTTTATTGGTGTTTTTAAACCCGGCGAATTTACAATTGAAATGCAACACAAAGTAAAAAAATAAACCCATACCGGGT
>NZ_AZEZ01000015.1 GCF_001434275.1 Companilactobacillus mindensis DSM 14500
CCGTACGTACGGTGGTGTGAGAGGTCGGTAATTAAAAGTTACCTCCTACTCGATTAACTAAAATTCAGAGAGAATCTCGAAATTTTTTTATCCATGTTTAATCTAAATCTTCAGAATCATCATCATTATCGAACTTTAACTCGTCTTCATCAAACTCATTATTGAATTTAACCGGAGCCTTGTTGCGTTCTTTAGCAAAGTAGATGATCGTCATAACGATCAAGAATACTACACCAACTAGCAAGGAAACGGTTGTTTCAGGGTTCAAGAACATGAAAATCAAGATGATGAACAACGCAATAATTGCTAAGTAATTACTTATTGGGAAGAAAGGCATTTTGAAAGGATGGTCTTTCATTTTGGCCTTGTTGATCTTTCTGAAACGCAATTCACTAAAGAGAATTACGAACCAAGGGACCATTCCTGGCAAAACGCTGGAACTGTAAACAATTACGAAGATATTGCTTGAAGTGTGCAATAGTACTGGCAATAAATAGTTCAAGATCAAACCGATTAAAATACCAGTTGAGATCGCAATAACAGGAATATAAGGAACATTATGCTTAGATAATTTTACGAATGACTTAGGCAAGTGATTTTCCAAACCTAGCGTGTAAAGCATTCGACTGGAACTGAAGATACCAGAGTTACAGCCAGACATGGCAGCTGTCAACATAACGAAGTTAATGATTTCAGCCGCAAAAGTGATACCGACTTTAGAAAAAGTTTCAACGAAAGGTGAACCGATCGTACCTAATTTATCCCAAGGATAGATTGAAACAATTACGAAAATAGCACCAATATAGAAAATCAAAATTCTACCCACGATCGAACGGATGGCTTTGACGATGTTTTCTTGAGGATTTTCGGCTTCACCAGCAGTGATACCAATTACTTCAATACCTTGATAGGAAGCAACAACGATCGACAGGGCGAATACGAATCCTTTAAACCCACCGGTAAAGAAACCGCCATTTGTCCAAAGATTACTGATACCAACTGGATGACCGTGATTACCAACACCGAAGACGATTACGAAAAATCCTAAAATGATCATCATAATAATTGTTAAAACTTTGATCAAAGCAAACCAGAATTCCAACTCACCGTAAGCTTTAACGGAAGTTAGGTTGGCAACACATAGCGTTACGACAACGACGACACCAGCAATCCATTTAGGCATCGTAGGGAACCAAAATTCCAAGTAAGTACCAACGGCGATAACTTCACTGATACCAACGACTAGATACTGGAAAACGTTGCTCCAAGCCGTTAAGTAACCGACGACCGGATGAAGATATTCCGTCGCATATTTGGCAAAAGATCCAGTAGCGGGATCAACATAAAGCATTTCTCCCAAAGCTCGCATAACCATATAAAGGATGAGTCCAGCTAAAGCATAAGCTAACAAGACAGAAGGACCGGTCCATTTGATGGTGGAGGCAGAACCCATGAATAAACCAACCCCAATGGTTCCCCCTAAAGCAATCATTTGCATTTGTCTTGATGATAAACTACGACTTAAATTATCCTTAGCCATATAAACCCCACCTTGTAAATTGTTCATAATATGTGAACACGTGTATTTGTAACATGGATTATATAATAACGCAGTATTATGAAATTGTCATATATTTTTTCACTTTATAATGAAAAAGAGTCAAAAATCACTGAAAAGATTAATATTTAGAATTATTTACTTAATATTTAGAATTATTTACTTAATATTTTGGACTAATATAAATACAGTTATATATGTTTACAAATCAACCTATAAAACGGATAATTAACATATTAGTAAAGGGACTTTTTAGATTTATCGGCTGGTGCGGAATATAAGATGAGCCTTTGTCTTGTATTCCGCACAAGTCATCTTATGGGTCTAAAATGTTAGTAAGGACAGTATAATGGATATTAATATTTTTATTGAGCGGAGAAAGTCGCTGAAGATATCCCAAGTAAAGTTATGCAAAGGAATTTGTACGCAGTCCACGCTGAGTAAATTTGAAAATAATGGACGAGTACCATCATTAACAATTTTAAATAAACTTTGTGAGAGACTGGGATTGTCAGTTGATGATCTCTATAAAAATTCGATCGATTCAACAACATACATGCGCACGGTACTTGATAATATTGAAAGCAAACTAATGATAGAGAATTATCCGGAGGTAAAGAAAGCTCTGGATGATGTTAATGTTCCGGACATCAATAATACAGCATTAAAAATGCAATTTTATTATCAAAAAGGGCTTTTCATTGTTTTGACTAATGGGAAGCACGAGGATGCCTTCTATAATTTTTCACAAATTTTGGATGATTTGGATGATAAGCATCAGACGATTTATACTTATCTAGCCTACACCGGTTTAGGCGTTCTCTATATGCGCTTGAATCAAAATGAAAGAGCAGACTTTTATTTCTCTAAGGTTTTAAATTACATTAGCCTTCACAAGGATGAAACTCATGATAAGAAGCAGATGAATGTTTATTTAAGAATTTTGACGATCGTCTACTTCACGGCTAAATTCCTCATTAATAATAATGATTTTAGTGTGAGTTCAGAATTAGTCACGCGAGGAATCAAACTGTGTTCCGAGCAACACATTACGTATTATTTACCACGCTTAAAATTGTTAGCCGCCGAAATAGCGATTGGCACTGATCAACCTGAGAGTGTAGTGAATAGCCTATTGACGGAAGCTTCTGCTTTTGCCAAAATCAATCAAAATACAGTTGTGGAATTGCGGATCAATGCGATTCGTAAGCAATATAAGGCAAAATAAAAAACGTTGAAAAGAATTCAAATTTGGTTGTTCACTGCCGTCTTCCATGAAATCCTGGCGGATTGCTGGAACGCTGTGAGAGCGACTTTGAACCAATTCTGCGAATTGTTTTGAAGATCGTCTGTCTCTAACCTGGCAAAGTACGCCAGCCAAGAGACTACCACGGCTGAGCATCCGCCGGGATTCCATTCCAGACTAAACGTTTTTTTATTTATTTTACAATTAGTAGTGTTAATATTATAAATTCTAGTGATTCAATATTTTATTTACAATAATACTAAAAACAGGTCATCCAATTGATTTTTTGGATGGCCTATTAGTATATCTAATAATTGTATGTAACCAAAGTTGAAAAAGAACCCAAATTTCTTTTCAGCGTTTTTTGTAATTTGGTTAAGCGGTTCTTTTCTTCAATATGAAGAGTGAAGTTAAACCTAAAATAATAAATCCAATAACTGTAAAGGCAATATTAGTTGCGGTAGAACCAGTTTGAGGCAGTTTATCATAATTAATTGTGGAACTTGGAACGAATGGATTGCTGGGATTGAATGGTGTACTTGGATTACCGGGATTGCCAGGGTTGCCAGGGTTACCAGGAGTCTTAGGTGTGTGGGCATTAGTAATTACCACGTTTTGGCCATTAGTGCTTTGACTTGATGTATAACCAGTTACGGCATCTTCTTGAACGGTATAATTATTGTTCTTGTCGAGGCTACTCCAAGTGTAGGACCAGTTGTTTTGTGCATTCAATACAACGGAATTTCCAAAGACAACGCCATTCTTCAAAAGATGAACGGTAACTTCGTTTGGTCGAATCTTATCTTGATTATTTTCATCGTTCCAAACTTTTATGACGTGGAAGGAAGTCTTGTCACCAGTTGGAGTAACAGGAGTCTTAGGAGTATGAGTATTTGTAACGGTAAAATCAGTATCACTGTTCTTGACGATCTTGGTTGAATAATCAGTTACGGATTCCTCAGAAACGGTGTAAGTTTGGTTTTTATCGAGGCCAGTGAAGGAACCTTTCCAATCATTATTGGCATTTAAAGTAAGAGTTTTACCAGTATCTTTATCATTAGCTAATAAGTGAACGATAACTTTATCAGGACGAAGTTTGTCTTGATTATCCTTGTCGTCCCAAACCTTATTGACGTCCAAATGTGTTTTGTCATCAGTTGGAGTAACAGGTGTCTTAGGCGTGTGAGTATTTGTAACGGTAAAATCAGTATCACTGTTCTTAGTGATCTTGGTTGAATAATCAGTTACGCCGTCTTCCTTAATTGTATAAGTAGAGCCCTTATCAAGATTAGTGAAGGAACCTTTCCAATCGTTATCGGCATTTAAAGTAAGCGTTTTGCCGGTATCTTTATCATTAGCTAGTAAGTGAACGATGACTTTGTCAGGTCGAAGGTTATCTTGGTTATCCTTGTCGTTCCAAACCTTATTGACGTCTAAATGTGTTTTGTCATCAGTTGGAGTATCTGGTGTGTGGGTATTGGTAATAGTGAAATCGTTGCTGCCCGGATTATCGATGTTCCTAGCATAACCAGTTACTTTTTCTTCATCGACGGAGTAATCTTTACCCTTATCAAGATCAGTGAAAGAACCTTTCCAATCGTTGTCGGCATTCAAAGTGAGAGTTTTACCAGTATCTACCTTGTTAGCGAGCAAGTGAACAACGACTTTGTCAGGACGTGATCCATCTTGGTTATTTTTGTCAGCCCAAACTTTGTTGACGTTAACTTGCGTCTTATCTGTAGTTGGCGTTTTAGGTGCATGAGTATTCGTGATGGTAAAGCTGTTGCCAGCATTTTTAATATCAGATTTATAGCCATCTACTTTTACTTCGCTTAATGTGTAAGCAACATCTTTATCAAGACCGGTAAATTCATAGTGCCAATTGTTACCAGCATTTAATGTAATTGGAGCCCCTTGCTTTGTACCATTAGCAAGTAATTGAACAGAAACACTGTCAGGACGTAATTTATCTTGATTATCGTTATCGTCCCAAATCTTGTTGACAGTTAGGGTAGTGGGTTCTTTAGAAACAGGCGTGTTAGTAATAGTTGCAGCCGTTTTATCATCGTTATAAGCGATAGTTGAAGTGTAGTCAGGAACTTTAATTTCTTGTACGGAATAATCTATTTTTCCGTTGGCATCCGTTTGAGGTAAATTGTCCCAAGTGTGGTCCCAAGAAGTTTTGTCACTCAAGGTAATTGGATCACCATAGCCTTTGTTATTAGCTAAAAGTTGAACTTGAACATCGGGATGACTCTTGACGGTATCACTGTCAGACCAATTTTTAGTAACTTTAAAGCTAGTTGTTTTAGTGTCAGGATTATTCAAAGTATTAGTGATAGTTTCACTCGTGCCATCTATTGCATCTGTTTCACTATAGCCGGTAGGGACGGAAACTTCCTTAGCAGAATATTTAATTTCTTTATTGTTATCGTCATACTTAGGTAATTTGTTAGTTGGATCAGCTGGTTTGGTTGGATCTTCAGCTAAATTAGCACCAAACTTATGGCTCCAATTATTACTTTCATTTAAAGTGACCGGATCACCAACTGGTTTGTTGCCTTCGCCATTATCGTTGGCATAAAGCTGGACTTTAACTTCAGTTGGACGGTTTTTATTGTCGTTATCTTGCCAATCCTTGGTAACGGTTAGGGATGTAGCTAGTTTGTTATAAATAGTTACATCAGTACGTGCACCATTACTGTTGTCTTTTTGGGATTCGATATATTCAGCCGGTACTGGAATCCATGAACCGTTATCCGCAACGGCACCTTCAGAATAATACCAATGACCAGTTGGACTGACAGGTACATTCTTAAAGGTTCCTGACCAATTATTAGAATCATCTAAGGTCAATTGTTTAACGTTAGGATCAACCTTTGATACATTATTATGATTATCATCGACTAAATCGACAACGATCTTTTTAGGTCTATTTGGATTATTGTTATCGACCCAAACTTTATTGACCTTCATGTCTTTACGGATCGAATTGGAGATATTAGTTATATCGTAGTTAGTTGGATCAGTGAAAGATGTGAAGCCGTCAACTGGAGTTTCTTGAACGGTATAACGGTATTCGTCGCCATTGTCGTCATATTTAGGTAAGTTGTTAAAGACGTATGACCAGTTACTGTCCTCTGAGATAGTTTGTTTTGCGTAAGGCGTAGTAGTATTGCCATTTTGAATTAAATTAATGGTGACTGAAGCAGGTAGCTTTTCGTCTGGAAGAGTTTGCCACAGTTTGTGTCCCATAACGGATGTGATTTGATCACCAGTATGAGCGTTGCTGCCTAAAGTCGTGTAGGCTTGATTGACAGAAACATTTTGTAATTCATTTTTATTGGATAGCAAGTCTCCGGAATTTGCATATGAGTCAGATTTGTCATCCGTATTGTCGATGGAAGTGTAATATTCAATAATTGCCGGCTGAGTTAAATCACCTAAGTTAACGGTAAAGCCATCCTTGTCAGTTGCTGATGGTTTGATATTGGCAAATTTATTATCAGCATCTTTAGTCAAGGTACCGTTGTCATAATCGGCAGTTGCTGAATAAGTAGTTATTGGATGTTCTGCGTCGTTTAAAAGCGTTTGGTGGAGCCCAATGGTATCTTTATACACGGCATCATTGATTTTTTCACCTTTATAATTGACCCGGACGGTCCAAAGAATAATATTTCCCTGGTCGCCAGTAAAAGTCCCATTTTTGTTAAGAATTTCATTGGGGTCTAATTTCTGACCTGGAGTAATCTCACCGGTAGTAATTGAACCAGTATTGTTAGCGACTGAAGCAGAGACGTTCCAATTTAAAGGTACTTTGGTATTTTCAGATACTTGAGTTAAATCCCAGTGGGTTCCAACGTAAACAGAACCGGTAACAGGATCATGCTTAGATTTTTCAGCGGCATAGTCGTTAAAAGTAACAGTTACTTGGCGATTGGCTTTATTTAAATCGGCCGTACCAATCTGTTTGCCACCAGGAATTTCATTAACGGGTACGTTGTATCGGTCACCAGTTATGGATAGTTGTTTTGGCACATCAAGCGTCATAGTGTCGCCAGTATTAACCCCACCACTTGGCGTCGAAAATTCCCAATAGGCAGTGATGTCTTCATATTGGCCAAATGATGCTTGTGGTTGGCCGTCAGAATTTTGGAGCTGAACTTTGGTAACTAATTGAGTGCCCCAGTCTTTAGGAGCAGTCGTTGTAGCAGTAGTTTCATCAGAATTCTGATTATTAGTTGTTTCTGTGGTTGTTAAAGGAGTTCCTTCAGCAGCGTTGACCACATTTGTTGAGCTGGTCATAAAGATAGATAAGATTATGATCAGTAAACTAAATATGTTATTTCCCTTTTTAAACATATTTAAATTCCCCTCATTTTTAAAAAATAAACCTCGATAAAACATGATAAATACAACTAATATGATACTACTTTTATAGAATTAGTTATATTTCGTAATTTTTCTTTTACTACTATAATGAATATATTAATCAGGTTTTGGAGGAGAGCTATGTCCACATTAGAGGTAAAGAATCTTCACGTTGAGGTTGAAGACGAAGAACAAAAAACGAAAAAAGAAATTCTCAAAGGTGTTAATTTGACGATGAAGACCGGCGAGATCCACGCCATCATGGGTCCCAATGGTACTGGTAAATCAACGCTTTCCCAAACTATCATGGGACAAAAAAACTACCACGTTACTCAAGGCGATATTTTGTTAAATGGTGAGAGTATTCTTGAAATGCCAGTCGATGAAAGAGCCCGTAAAGGATTATTTTTGGCAATGCAATACCCAGCCGAGATTAAAGGTGTCACTAACGTTGAATTTTTGCGTGCCGCTATCAATGCTCGTCGCCCAGAGAATGACAAAATTTCGGTAATGGATTTCTTGAAGGAATTGGACAAGAATCTTGAATTGTTGGATATGAGTCAATCAATGACTGAGCGTTATTTGAATGAAGGCTTTTCTGGTGGTGAAAAGAAACGGAATGAAATACTCCAACTATTAATGATCAAACCTAATTTTGCCCTCTTAGACGAAATTGATTCAGGCCTTGATATCGATGCGTTGAAGGTTGTCTCCAAAGGTGTCAACTCGATGCGAGGCGATAACTTCGGTGCCTTGATCATTACTCACTACCAACGTCTGCTAAATTACATTAAACCGGATGTCGTACACGTGATGATGGGTGGTCGCATTGTGAAGACCGGTCCAGCTGATTTAGCTATGAAACTCGAAAATGAAGGCTACGCTGGTTTACGAGACGAATTAGGCCTTGATGTTAAATTGGTCGATGAAGACTAGGGGGAGTACGATGACACCAGATAAATTAGTGCAATTAGCGACTGACAATCATGAACCCGAGTGGTTTATTCAAAAGAGACTGCAAGCCTTGAAAGAGATGTCTGAATTATCGTTACCCAAGATTCAAAGATTCGAGTATCACAATTGGGACTTGCTTTCAGATATTACTAAGATTATTAATGATACTAATAAACATGATAAAAATTACATTTTGACTGATATTTTTGCCGCTATGAACGAATATCCAGAATTGGTTCAAAAGTATCTGAATCAAGTTATCAAAACGAATGAAAATCAATTGATGGCCTATCATACAGCCTGCTTGAATCATGGGATTTTCTTGTATGTGCCAAAGAATACCGTGGTTGAGGAACCAATTGAAGTCAATTTAGTCCAAGATTCAGACCAACCATTTGTTTCTCATATCTTGATCGTGGCGGAAGAGAACACACAATTTTCATTTATTCAGAAGATGACAACTAAAGGTTCAAAGCAATCGTTAGCCAACTGTATCGTCGAAGTTGTCGCTAAAGATAACAGTATTATCAAGTATGCGGCTGTGGATGAATTGGGTGAAAACGTCACGTCGTATTTGAGTCGTCGAGCAACCGTCGGCAACAATGCTTATGTTGACTGGTCGATTGGTTTGATGAACGCAGGGAATACGATTGCTGATTTTGACACGGATCTTCGTGGTGAAGGTTCACATTCAGAAATCAAGGTAGTCGATATTACAACTCATCGTCAACAAGAAGGAGTCAATACAAGAGTTACTAATTATGGTAAACATTCGATTGGTCACATTAATCAACGCGGCGTCATTATGGATCGTTCACGATTGATATTCAATGGAATCGGCCATATTATCCACGGTGCCTCCGGTGCTAACGCTGAACAACAGAATCGTGTGTTGATGATGTCAGGCAAGGCACATGGGGATGCCAATCCAATTTTGTTGATCGATGAAAATGACGTAATTGCTGGTCATGCGGCCAGTGTTGGTCAAGTTGATAAGCAGCAGCTCTATTATTTGATGAGTCGAGGAATTGATGAAAAAACAGCTCAACGAATGGTTATCAGAGGATTTTTAGGGGATGTTCTAGTCTCGATTCCATCGAAAGTTATTCGAGAACAATTAGTTCAAACTATCGAAAGGAAGTTGGAAAATGGACAACAAATTTCAGAAAATTCGTAATGATTTTCCAATCCTCAATCAAAAAGTCAACGGTGAACCTTTGGTTTATTTAGACAGTGCCGCTACCAGTCAAAAACCTCAAGCAGTCATTGATGGTTTGATCCATTATTATCAAAATGACAACGCTAATGTGCACCGTAGTGTTTATACGCTGGGACAACGCGCCACTGAAGAGTATGAGAATGCTCGCCAAAAAGTTCAACGCTTTATCAATGCTAAAGAGGATAAAGAGGTGATCTTTACCAAAGGTGCGACTGACAGTTTGAATCTAGTCGCTAGTACTTACGGCGAAGAACACATTAAAGCCGGGGATGAAATCGTAATTTCAATCATGGAACACCACAGTAATTTGATTCCTTGGCAACAATTAGCCATTAGAAAACAGGCCAAATTAAAGTATATTGGTTTGACCAAAAATGGTGAACTTGATATGAAAGATGCCGCTCAGCAAATAACGGATAAGACCAAAATCGTCGCCATTGCACACGCTAGCAATGTCTTAGGAGTTACCAACGATATTAAAGAATTGGCGCGGATAGCGCATAGTCATAACGCCGTTATTGTGGCTGATGGGGCTCAAGCAGTACCGCATCAAAAAGTTGATGTCCAAGACTTGGATGTTGATTTCTACGCTTTTTCTGGCCACAAGATGCTATCCCCGATGGGAATTGGCGTTTTGTATGGTAAAAAGGCTTTATTAGAAGCGATGCGACCATATCAATACGGTGGTGAAATGATTGACTTTGTTGAAAAGCAAAAGAGCACTTGGACTGATTTACCTTGGAAATTTGAAGCTGGAACGCAAAATGTTGCCGGAGCAATCGGTCTGGGTGAAGCCATCGATTATTTGAACGAAATCGGTATCGATCAAGTCAAAGCTCACGAAGAAGAATTGGTAGAATATTTATTGCCTAAATTGTTGCAAGACCAAGATCTAGAAGTCTATGGACCACATGATCCTAAGAAACACAACGGCGTTATATCATTCAATATTAAAGGATTGCACCCACATGACGTGGCAACTGCATTAGATATGGAAGGAATTTCCGTCAGAGCGGGACACCATTGTGCCCAACCATTGATGAAAGAGTTAGGTGTTGTCGCCACAGTTAGAGCTAGTTTTTATCTTTACAATACTAAGGCTGATGCCGACAAATTATTGCGGGCAATCGCTGAAACAAAGGAGTTTTTTAAAGTATGAGTTTAATGGGATTGAATAATTTATATCGTGAAGTTATTTTGGACCATTCTCAAAATCCGCACCACAAACATTCTTTGGCTAATGCAACTCAAAAGATTACTTTGAAGAATCCAACTTGTGGCGACGTGATCAATTTGGAACTTGAATTACAAGACGACACGATCAAAGATATTGGCTTTACCGGTGAAGGTTGTACGATCAGTCAGTCTTCAGCTAGCATGATGACCGATGCCGTAATTGGTAAAAGTGTTGCTGACAGTTTGAATCTGGCTCATATTTTTTCCGATATGGTAATGGGGAAAAAGCACTCTGAAGCCGATTTGCAAAAACTTGGCGATGCTGCCATTTTATCCAGTGTGATGAAGTTTCCCGCTAGAATTAAGTGCTCCACGCTTTGTTGGTGGGCTTTGAGAAAATCGTTAGGAGAAGAAGCCGATGATTGATTTAAATAATTCCGAATATGAATATGGTTTTCACGATGACATAAAGCCCAAGTATTCTACAGGACGTGGTTTGACTGAAGAGACCGTTCGACAGATTTCGGCAGAAAAAAATGAACCTAAATGGATGTTGGATTATCGTTTGAAATCCTATGCCACATATAAAAAATTACCAATGCCTAATTTTGGTCCAGATCTATCGGATTTGGATTTAAAAAATATGCTCTATTATCAAAAAATGACCGATCGTAAATATCGGGATTGGAACGATGTACCCGATAAAATGAAGGAGACGTTTGACCGTTTGGGTGTCCCTGAAGCTGAACGTAAATACCTAGGTGGTTCATCAGCTCAATACGAATCAGAAGTGGTATATCATAATATGCGTGATGAATTTGCCAAAATGGGGATCATTTTTACCGATACTGACACGGCCTTACAAGAATATCCAGAATTATTCAAAAAATGGTTCGGCAAATTAGTCAAACCGACGGACAATAAATTTGCAGCCTTAAATGGAGCCGTTTGGTCCGGTGGATCATTCATTTATGTACCCAAGAACGTTCGCTGCGATATTCCAATTCAGTCCTACTTCCGACTCAATTCAGAGAACTCGGGTCAATTTGAAAGAACTTTGATCATCGTCGACGAGGGAGCCAAAGTTGATTACGTTGAAGGCTGTACCGCACCTAATTATTCATCTGACAGTCTGCATGCGGCTGTGGTCGAAGTGAACGTTCAAAAAGATGCATATTGCCGTTATACAACGATTCAAAATTGGTCGGATAACGTTTATAGTTTGGAAACTAAGCGGGCCGCTGCCGAAGAGAATGCCACGATGGAATGGGTCGATGGTAACCTCGGTTCAAAAGTGACGATGAAATATCCAAGTGTTTATTTAAACGGTGAGAATGCTCGGGGCACAATGTTGTCGATTGCCGTAGCCAGCAACGGAATTCATCAAGACTCCGGTGCTCGAATGATCCACAACGCCAAAAATACTTCGAGTTCGATCGTTTCTAAATCGATTGCACAAACCGGCGGTTCCGTAGACTATCGGGGAACAGTCAGATTCGGTAAACATTCCGATGGGTCCAAAGCCCACGTCGAATGTGACACTATTATCATGGATGATCAGTCGTCATCAGATACGATTCCATACAATGAAATTTCGAACGCTAACGTTTCAATGGAACATGAAGCAAGAGTTTCTAAAATCTCAGAGGAGCAACTTTACTATTTGATGAGCCGCGGAATTTCAGAATCCAAGGCTACTGAGATGATCGTGATGGGATTCGTTGAACCATTTACTAAGAAATTACCGATGGAATATGCGGTGGAATTGAATCGATTGATCAGTTATGAAATGGAAGGATCAATTGGATAATAAAAAATCACACCAGAAATGATGTGATTTTTTGGTTTATAGCATAGTACAATATAAATCATAATAGTTATCGAGGATATTATAATGGAAGAAAATAAAACAAAAAAAGACCAAATCATGGATGCATTGGGAAAAGTTATTGATCCAGAATTGGCAATCGATATTGTTAATCTGGGTTTGATTTATGGAGTAGAAATTGAGAATGGCAATCGAGCTGTGATCACAATGACGTTGACTACGATGGGTTGTCCTTTGAGTGATATATTAAATGATTCCATCAAAAAAGCCGCCGAGTCAGTCGACGGCATCACTGAATGTGAAATTCAATTAGTTTGGTATCCCGTTTGGGATATTAGTAAAATGAGCCGTTATGCTCGAGTATCTTTAGGAATACCCAACGGCTTCGGTGTCTAAAATGGTAGAGATAATTGTCAGATAAGTAAAACTCACGGATCAAAGTAATCGTCTGTGAGTTTTTGTTTTCGGTAATTTCGTTAGTAAGCCCTTGCAACCACGAAGATACTCAACTAAGATTTAGGTATTGAGTCTATGAAAATATGGAGGTTTTATCGTGAAGAAGAGTACATTGTTATTAAGTGGGATTTTGATTTCTAGCATGGCATTCGGCACTGTTATAACGCCAAACACCGTACATGCTGATGGAACGGCTGCTACTCAAGCTGAGCAAACAACGACTAGTGTTAGATACTATCTAAGAGGAGAGTCATCAGGAACACTTGGAAAACCTTTCGCAATGAAAGATGTTACCGGAACGATCGGTACACCTATCACTGATGTGCCAAATGGTTACGTGATCATCAAAGGTGCCAACTTCAGCGCAACGGAACCTAATTCAATCGTTGAAATTGCCAAAAAGGCTAGTGCCACAGTAAACTACATCGATCCAAACGGTAATATCCTCAAAACTGAAACTATCAATGGTGGCGAAGGCAGCTACTATTCATTGACAAGCGATTTGCCAACCGGTTACTACTGGGACAACGACAGTGAGAGTGGAATCACTTTAGTTGATGGCAAAGAATATAATTTACCAGTATCTGAAAGCATCACTAATAAAATTATTTTCAAGACAGCCGATAATACCGAAGTAGGTCAAACTACAATTCGTAGCAACGCTGTCGGAGATGTTATATATTTGAGCAACAATCAATTGCCAAGTGGCTATTCAACTGACGATAATGCTGTGACATTGCAAAACCAAGACAATACTCAAGTTGTAACTGTTTATAAGAATCCTTCAAACGTTACAGCATTCAATGGCGTTGTTACAGTCAACAAGAACGTCTATGGCGCATACTTGTACGATATCAAAGGTAACCAAGTTGGCAACCGTGTACTAGGTGGCGGTTCAGCTTGGAAAGTATCTAGAAAGATGACTTTGAACAACAAGGAATACTATCAAGTATCTACTAATGAATGGATTCCAGCTGATTTAGTTACCGTAACTTCACAAGGCAGCGTTAATAATAGTATTGATGGCAACAATACCGTCAAGGCTTCAGATGTAAGCACCGTAACTATTAAAAATGTTGGTTCAAAGGGAGCTGCTTTGTACAAAGCTAACGGAGATCTTGTAGGAACTCGTTCATTAGCTTCAAACAGTCCTTGGTTCACCGATAAAATGGCAACAATCAATGGCGTTCAAATGTATCGTGTTTCAACTGACGAATGGGTACCAGCATCATTGATTACTAAATAAAGAATAAAATTAATAACCGCAAATCAAATTTTGATTTGCGGCTTTTTTTGCCTTAAAAAATATGATAAATCATCGCTTACATAACAAAAAACTTATATCAATATAAAAAATAATTGAGAGATTATAATAATAAAAATACTGCTATGTTAATGAAAAACTCAACTAATAATAAATATTAAGTTTATTTATTGCAAAAATACATTCTGTATATTACATTAGCTATATCTTATTGATAAAAATATAATTCTCGGAGGAAAAGAGATGAAATTAAGTAAGAAATTGATTGTTACAGGGTTGTTGTTCTCAAGTGTATTGGGATCAGTGAACTTGGGTGCCGTTAGTGCTATGGCAACGGTTGATCAAAATCAATTAATGGAAGTTGAATCTTCAAAACCAGCTGAAGTAAAGAATTTGAAAATACTTTATACAGATGAACATAAAACTCCAATTGTGGATAGGCAATTCGTTAATGAGGCAAAGAACAGTATTTTAGTACCTATAACGGATAAAAAATTAAAACTAAAACTTATTACGTTGCCTAAAGACTATGCATTTGTGGATACTGATGAAGCTGATATTTTTAATAATAATGTTTTTATACGAGTTAAAAAAATTGATAATGGGCAAAACCATCTAAAAGAAAAAGTAAAGGTTGTTTTCGTCAATGGTAAAGAAGAAATTGACTCACCTGATATGACAGAATTGAATGAAGATGGAACTGTAAATGAGGCCAATCTTCCTAAGGATAAGAGAGCACATCACAGAATTAAGGCAGGCGTTAAGCATGTAGTAACAAAAGATGCGGCCGGAAATAAATTAATTAAGGTTGAAGTTGAAAAAACTAAAAATATTAATATCAAATATATTTTTGATGGTAAAGAAAAAGTTATTGCCGACAATCAACCATTAGAAGTATTAGAAGATGCTAAAAATATTGATATCAAGGATATTAAAAAAGCTGAAGGTTATAGCATTGCGTTGAATCAAAAATTTTCTATCAATCCTACTAATAATACAGTTGAAGTAAAACTCGCTAAAACAATTGTTCTTACTTATATTGACGCTAATGGATTTAAAATAACTGATTCTAATCTTCCAGCAACAGTAGGAATTGAAAAGGATTCTAATAAATTAGATCTTAAAAACATAAAACTCCCAGCAGGATACAAGTTTGTCGATAATAAGCCAGTTGATATTGCAAATGGCAAGGCAACTGTTAAAATTGCCAGAGCCAAAATCGTCAACATCAAGGTGGTTTATGTCGATAAAGATACTAAAAAGGCAGTCAGTTCACATAAACTTTCTGGAACAACTGGTGTTGCTCATAAATTAGATGTTCCAAAGGGTTACAAAGTAGTGGAAGGTAGCAGCAATGTCATTACCTTTGATAAAGATGGTGCCGTAGTAAACGTCGTAGTTGAAAAGGTAACTCCAATCACTAATCACAAGACTACTATCACAACTTATCCCGGTTCTTTTGTTTCACTTTACAATCAAAAGGGTGAGTTTATTCAAAATCGTGGTCTAAGTGCAAACTCCAGTTGGGCATCAGACAAAACAATGATGCTAAGTGGCGTTAAGTATTATCGTGTATCAACGAATGAATGGGTCAAAGCTGAGTCTGTTTACGAATATACAGGCTTAAACAATATTGTTATCACAACTACTAAGGGTAAGTACAAGAGCCTTTACACTACACGTGGTAAAGCTGTTGGTAACCGTGGTTTAGGTGCTAATAGTTCATGGATAACTGACAAAGCAGCCACAATCAACGGTGAAAAAATGTACCGTGTTGCAACCAATGAATGGATCAAAGCAAGCGATATTAAATAGAAAATATTAGCTTTATTAAAAGTGCAAACCGAATAAAGGCTTGTACTATTTTTTTGAAAAGGAAAACTAATGAAAAAAATTTCAATAATAACAAGTATGCTATTATCTAGTGCATTTTTAGGATTAACCTTTATATCAGAATCTCCCTTGAGTATTTCGGCGGATAATATTGAGAATGTCGATGATCCTCAAAAAAAAGTTTCTAATCAAATTCAATTTGTTGATGAGGAAGGAGGGTTAGTAAGATTTGATAATGGAAAGTACTCAAAAAATATTACTGGAAAGATTGGCGATAAAATAAATGTAAAAATTCCAGCTGGCTATACAGCACAAAGTGATACTCCAATTTATTTTACTAATGATAATAAAGTTCATGTCATTAAAGTTGATGCCCAAGAGATAGAGAACACAATTATTTTTACAGATGGTTATTATGATGAAATCAAAAGAATAACAATTAAAGGAAAAACAAATCATGTTATGAATATTCCATCGGAACAAATTCCTAAAGGGTATAGAATTTTTGGATTTTATGACAAAAGATTTTCAGCGATTGAAAAGGAACATAAAATTCAGCTAACAGAGGTTTATACAAAAGACTATGTTACTAATGTTGTAGTACTAAAGGATGTAAATGATAGAGAAATTACTAGATCGGAAATACAGGGAGTTGAAGGCTCAAGATATGATATTTCAGATTTGTTATTGGGTAAAGTATATAAGTTTGTTTCCAATGATAGAGATGTGATCATTAAGAGCGAAGGAACAATAATCTATGTAACTGTAAAAAAGGACGAAAAGAAAAATATTGTGATTTTCAATGATGCCTTGGGTAATCAAATTATTCAGAAAGAAGTATATGGAGGAATAGATGAAAGAATAGAATTAAGAGGACTTCTTCCAGAAGGATATACCTTTGAAAAAGATCAAAACGATTATTTTAATATAAAAAATGATAATTATAAAGTCATTGTGAGATTAAGAAAATCTAATACTAGAAATAAATTTATTTTTAAGGATATCAATAATAAAGTCATTGATGAAAAGAACATAGATGTCCAAATAGGATCGTATTTTGATGTAAAAAAAATAGTACCTAAAGGTTATGTTTTAAAGGATCCAAATAGCCCTTATGTTTTAATAAATGATGAAAATAAAGTATTAGAATTTAGAATCGTCAAACAACAGGTTAGCAGTCATACTGAAGGTAATAACTCTAATAGTGTAGGAAATAATAATTCTAACAACCACAACAATCATGTAGAAATTCAAATTAATTTAGTAGATAAAGATACAAAGGAAGTATTGCGTAGTTATATTATTCAAGGAATCCATGGGCAAAAAATTAATGTTCAAGGGATTGAAAAATATGATTTTGTAAATGATAAAGACAGAAATGTGATTCTAAACAAATCTAATAAATCATTAAATATTTTTATGTCAAAGAAAAAAAATATTGGAACAGTGACTAAATATAATTCTGTAATATCAACTACCGGTGTTACCATTCTTTACAATGATGATGGTAAAATGGTGGGCAATAGATCATTGGGCAAAAATAGTAGTTGGAAAATTGATAAAATGAAGGCCGTAAATGGTACAGTATATTACCGCGTAGCAACCAATGAATGGGTAAAAGCCAACGATGTTAAAGAATATACAATCGTTAATTCAGTAATTATTACTAAAGATGGCACTTTTAAATATCTTTATACATCAGAAGGTAAAATGGTAGGTAACAGAGCATTATCTAAAAATTCATCATGGTATTCAGACAAAATCGCCACAATCAACGGTGAAAAAATGTACCGTGTCGCAACCAACGAATGGATCAAAGCGAGCGACATCAAGTAATAACAAAGATAATTAGTTATAATTTTCAAACTCACACAACAAACAACCTAAGATTAGTTCTAAGTAAAGATTAAACTCTTTACTTAGAACTTTTT
>NZ_AZEZ01000067.1 GCF_001434275.1 Companilactobacillus mindensis DSM 14500
CCTCTCAAAACTAAACAAAGTTTTAACGATTGTGTATTCCGTTGATGCTTACGCATCATATCCTTAGAAAGGAGGTGATCCAGCCGCAGGTTCTCCTACGGCTACCTTGTTACGACTTCACCCTAATCATTTGTCCCACCTTAGGCGGCTAGTTCCCCGAAGGGTTACCCCACCGACTTTGGGTGTTACAAACTCTCATGGTGTGACGGGCGGTGTGTACAAGGCCCGGGAACGTATTCACCGCGGCATGCTGATCCGCGATTACTAGCGATTCCAGCTTCATGTAGGCGAGTTGCAGCCTACAATCCGAACTGAGATCGGTTTTAAGTGATTTGCTTGCCCTCGCGAGTTCGCAGCACGTTGTACCGACCATTGTAGCACGTGTGTAGCCCAGGTCATAAGGGGCATGATGATTTGACGTCGTCCCCACCTTCCTCCGGTTTGTCACCGGCAGTCTCACCAGAGTGCCCAACTGAATGCTGGCAACTGATAATAAGGGTTGCGCTCGTTGCGGGACTTAACCCAACATCTCACGACACGAGCTGACGACAACCATGCACCACCTGTATCCATGTCCCCGAAGGGAAAGACTAATCTCTTAGCTTTTCATGGTATGTCAAGACCTGGTAAGGTTCTTCGCGTTGCTTCGAATTAAACCACATGCTCCACCGCTTGTGCGGGCCCCCGTCAATTCCTTTGAGTTTCAATCTTGCGATCGTACTCCCCAGGCGGAGTGCTTAATGCGTTAGCTGCAGCACTGAAGGGCGGAAACCCTCCAACACTTAGCACTCATCGTTTACGGCATGGACTACCAGGGTATCTAATCCTGTTTGCTACCCATGCTTTCGAATCTCAGCGTCAGTTACAGACCAGAAAGCCGCCTTCGCCACTGGTGTTCTTCCATATATCTACGCATTCCACCGCTACACATGGAGTTCCACTTTCCTCTTCTGCACTCAAGTTTACCAGTTTTCGAAGCACTTCCTCGGTTGAGCCGAGGGCTTTCACTTCAAACTTAATAAACCGCCTACATTCTCTTTACGCCCAATAAATCCGGACAACGCTTGCCACCTACGTATTACCGCGGCTGCTGGCACGTAGTTAGCCGTGGCTTTCTGGTTGAATACCGTCAGTACGTGAACAGTTACTCTCACGCATATTCTTCTTCAACAACAGAGTTTTACGATCCGAAAACCTTCTTCACTCACGCGGCATTGCTCCATCAGGCTTTCGCCCATTGTGGAAGATTCCCTACTGCTGCCTCCCGTAGGAGTTTGGGCCGTGTCTCAGTCCCAATGTGGCCGATTACCCTCTCAGGTCGGCTACGTATCATCGCCTTGGTGAGCCTTTACCTCACCAACTAGCTAATACGCCGCGGGTCCATCCAAAAGCGATAGCAGAGCCATCTTTTAAACAGTGATCATGTGAAGACTGTTGTTATGCGGTATTAGCACCTGTTTCCAGATGTTATCCCCCACTTTAGGGCAGGTTACCCACGTGTTACTCACCCGTCCGCCACTCACCAAGGTCTGAATCATGAAGCAAGCTTCAATCTTCAGGATGGTTCGTTCGACTTGCATGTATTAGGCATGCCGCCAGCGTTCGTCCTGAGCCAGGATCAAACTCTCATATTAAAAGTTTGTGACTCATAAAAAA
>NZ_AZEZ01000068.1 GCF_001434275.1 Companilactobacillus mindensis DSM 14500
ACCCCATATGAAGTATTTTTTGACAAACCGTTGCACTTAGTTTGACAATTCGCCGGGCGAAAAAATTTATACTTTGTTGAATTGATGACTACACCGCTGATTCTAGATTACTTGACACCAATCAATTTCTAAATGGAATCAAGTACAAAAAGACAATTTTAATCCAATTTCAAATCAGCTGATGCCAAAGCTTCTTTAACGACCCACATAACGTCTTCACTGTGTTGCAAACGAGTCTTGACGGCAGTTAGGTCATGTTCCCGAATGATCCGCTCAAACTCGACGAATTCTTGATACATCCGATGAGGATAAATATTGTGATCAACTTTTTCCAATAAATTCTTGTCGTGATCATAAACATCGAATGATTCCATTTTATTTGTTGGGCCATTGACGATGATCGAACCCTTGTTGCCTTGGACGATCGTCTTTCTGATTGGCGAAACAGAATCCTTAGCACCGATGGCGACCGCTTTGCTATTGCCATAATCTAACATCAAAATTCCTGAAGTATCGATACCACGTTCAATATTAGGTAAATAGTCCACTTTCTTGGGACGACCTAAAAGACCCACGATGAAGTGAATATTGTAAATATTGAGATCCATCAAGGCTCCACCACCCTTTTTAGGATCAAAGGCTGGCAAGATCTTTCCGGCTTCAAAAGCATCGTAACGTGATGAATATTGGGAATAATTACTCTCGATCAACTTCAAATCACCTAATTCAGGCAATTTTTTCTTTAAGTCCAGGTAATTTTGAAGATATTGGTTAGTGATAGCTTCAACTAGAACCAACTTCTTTTCCAAAGCAATCTTTTGCAAATCCATAAACTCTTCATATTTAACTGTAAATGGTTTCTCGGAAATGACATTCTTGCCGTGTTCCAAAGCCTTTTTAGCAAAGGCATAGTGTAAGAAATTAGGCACTGCCACATACACCGTGTCAAAATCGCTCTTTGCCAAGGCTTCGTCAAAATCAGTGTAAACTTCCTTGATATGATACTGATCTTGTAATTGTTTGAGAATATCCAAACTTCTCGTTGTACCAATAATGGCTGTCAATTCAGTATCTTTTAAATCCTTAGTAATTGTCAAAAAATCGTGAACGATATTTCCTGATCCGATAATTGCTAACTTCATTTCAATCACTCCTTATCTGCTATGCAAGTTTATTTAAACACGCTAGAATAGTAATAACTACTTTATATACAGAATGGTAAAAATATTCCAAATATTTTGATAAATAAATTAATTATCCGGGAACATTTTTTCATAACTGACTTAGGATGGTATCTTATGACAATTATTTCGCAATTATCAGCTGCCAAAAATTTCAACGGGTCCGAAAAACAACTAGCCGCCTATATTATCAAACACAAGGAAACGGTCATTGACCAGTCGATCCAAGATTTGGCAACCGCAACCTTCAGTTCAACCTCAACGATCGTTCGCCTGTGTCGAAAAATTGGTCTCAAGGGTTATAAAGATTTTAAAATAAAATTATCCGCCGAGTTGCAACGACATTATCAAGACATTTCAACCGTCGATCCTGATTTTCCTTTTACCGAAGATGATTCCAATAAAGAAATTTCGCAAAAGTTGTTCAGGGTTATGGATACTTCCTTAAAACAAACGAATGACCTCTTAACTAATGAACTGTTGGAACGAGCTGTCAGAGAAATTCTTCAGGCCAAAAAGCTCGGCATTTTTGCTTATGGCGACACTTATATCTCAGCTCTAAGCTTTCAAAACAAATTAATGAAGATCGACCATGAGATCAACTTACCCACGTTGACAGACGAAAGTAAGTTTCTAGCTGCCAACTTTAAACCAGCTGACTGTGCCATTTTGATTTCCTACAGCGGGCGCAGTAAAAGCACTTATCAAATTGCCAAAATATTACGTTTGAACGGCTGCAGGATCATTACTATCACTTCCGATTCGCAATCAGAAATCGCCAAATTGAGTGACGTGATCCTACCGATTGCAAGTTCTGAGAGTGAAGCCTTAAAAATATCTCCCTTTGCTTCACAAGTCGCCATTGAATATGTTCTCAACACTTTATATGCCTGCCTGTTTGTGGCTAACTATGATGTGAATCAACGACACCGTTTGGCTTCAGAAAAGTTATTTTCCGACTCCAGATTCTCTGATAAATAAAAATTTATAGAACAAAAAAACGTATTCCCTGAGGAATACGTTTTTTTAAGAAGTATGTTACTCAATTGTATTAATTAGATGTCGCGACGACGTTCCTTAATACGAGCAGCCTTACCTGTACGAGCACGTAGGTAGTAAAGCTTGCTACGACGTACACGACCATGTCTGATAACTTCGATTTGTTCTACACGAGGTGTGTTCAATGGGAATGTTCTTTCAACACCAACACCATTACTCATCTTACGGACAGTATATGTAGCACTGATACCAGCACCATGTCTCTTGATAACGACACCTTCGAATAGTTGGATACGTTCACGTGAGCCTTCAACAACCTTAGCGTGGACACGTACTGTATCACCACTACGGAAGTCAGGAACATCAGAACGTAATTGTTCTTTAGTAATATCTTGAATTAATTTATTCATAAATAATTTCTCCCAGCCGACACTCTTACATATCCTTTGATACACAGCGGAATATCGTTAATATGTGTGTTCAAACACTCTTAATATGATACTTTATTTACAAGCAATTGTAAACTAATTATTTCGACGAATTTTACGCAATATCTTTTGCTCTTCATCAGTCAAGTCTGCATTTTCTAACAGATCAGGCCGACGTTCGAGCGTTTTCTTCAATGATTGCGTTAGACGCCACAAGCGAATCTTTTCATGATCCCCACTTGTTAGGACCTCAGGTACTTTTTTACCGCGGAAATCGGCTGGACGTGAATATTGTGGATATTCTAAGAGTCCATTCGAGAACGATTCCTCTTCTGCTGAGACAGAATTACCCAAAACTCCGGGTACGAATCGCAAGGTAGCATCGATCATACTCATTGTTGGCAATTCCCCACCAGTTAAGATGTAATCACCGATCGAAACTTCATCCGTCACAAGGTCTTTGACACGTTCATCAAATCCTTCGTAGTGACCACAGATAAAGACTAACTGATCTTCCTTGGCAAAGTCACGAGCCATTTGCGTATTAAAAGTTTTTCCAGCTGGATCCAACAAGATGACCCGTTTCTTACCTGGCTTCTCTTTCTCAACGTAATCCATGGCATCATAAATCGGTTGAGCCTGCAGCAACATACCTGCACCCCCGCCGTAAGTACCATCATCGACGTGATTTTGTTTGTTAGTAGTAAAACCACGAAAATCTACCACATCAATATTCACAAGCTTTTTTTCTTGAGCTTTGCCGATCAACGATTCATTCAAAGCCTGAAACATTCTTGGAAAAATACTTAAAATTGTAATATCCATTAGTCTATCAATCCATCCGGTATTTCAACGTTGACGATCTTTTCATCAAGGTTGACTTCTTTAACTACATCATCGATATAAGGCAACAAAACTTCCTTATACTTTGGTCCTTTAACGACCCAAACATCATTGGAACCAAGTTCTAAGATCTCAGTGACCTTGCCGACTTCGCCCAAATCTTTATCGATAACTTTCAAACCAATAATTTGTTTGTAGAGAAATTCACCATCATTAAGGTTGGAAACTTCCTCGCCATCAGCAAATAACTCTGATTTAACGTATTTTTCAACGTCGTTGATATTATCATAGCCCTTGAACTTCAACAGCACGAAACTCTTATGAGGACGTGATGATTCAACTGTAAATTCCAAAACTTGGTCTTTATTTTTAAGGTAAACTTTAGCGCCACTCTTAAAACGATCTTCTGGAAAATCAGTAATTGGAATGATTCTTAATTCGCCTTTAATACCATGGGTATTAACGATTGTACCAATACGATATAATTTTTCGGTCATTTTTCCTCCGCTAATAAAAATGAGACCTCGACGAATTATGTCTGGCCCCATCAAAAATTACTATTTTGTGAATTTGCTTTCGTGATACTTTTGCATAATTCCGTGTTGTTTCAACAAGTGACGAACAGTATCTGAAGGTTGTGCACCTTTGTTTAACCATTCAACGATCTTGTCGTCTTCTAATTTGATTTCTTCTGGTTGTGAGATTGGGTTGTAGTAACCAACTTGTTCGATAAAGCGGCCATCACGTGGTGCACGTGAATCTGCAACAACTAATCTATAAAATGGGCGTAACTTTGAACCCATACGTTTCATTCTGATCTTAACTGACATATGTTTGTTTCCTCCAATAAATACTTAACTTTGTTAGTATACACAAAATTATCATTGGTGTAAAGTTTTTTTCTTTACACTGCTTATTTTTTTTAGAATGCCAACTTAAAAGATTGGGGTGATTGAAATATGCCGCCTTCCGATCAAAAGCTGATTGGCTGGAACGTGGTGAGGCGACTTGGAGCCGATTTAGAAATCGTCTTCAAGCTCGTCAGTAATCTAAGTCAGCTGAAAAACGCTAACTAAGATTAAGCCACCACTGAGCCATCAGCTTTTGCTCTCCAGGCTAGTCTTCTCGTTGTTTAGTTAGTATATATAGTATTTGAGTAAAGTTATTATCTAGATAAATATAGTTTTGAACATAAGAAGACCGTAATTCTTAATTAACTGCGTTGGCACCTGTCAAGTTGACGTTTGAAATAATATAAATTTGAATAGTGTTT
>NZ_AZEZ01000016.1 GCF_001434275.1 Companilactobacillus mindensis DSM 14500
AACAGTGGTTTTCTTTTGATTAACAGTTACCTTCAAGTCTTTCTCAAGAAACTTAGAAATGCTACCGAGAACTCTATATCCTGCACGCTTACTTTTGACATAAATATTACAGTCATCGGCATAGCGAACAAATTTATGTCCGCGTGCTGTAAGTACTTTATCGAGTTCATTTAGGTAAATATTAGCTAGCAATGGAGAAAGGTTGCCACCTTGTGGCGTACCTTTTTCAGACTTTTGAAATAATTGTCCGTTCATTACTCCGCTGGTAAGGAATTTACGAATCATTCTCAATAACCATTCATCATTAATGTACTGCTTGATGAATTTCATGAGTAAATCATGATTGACCGCATCAAAGTATGCTTTTAAATCAAGATCTATCACTGTGTGATATCCTTGGTCATAAAATTTTGTGACACGTTTTATGGCATCGTGCGCACTTCGATTTGGTCTAAAACCAAAGCTATTATCAGAGAATATCTTCTCAAATACAGGCGTCATTGCTTGCGCAATGGCTTGTTGTACCAGGCGGTCGACGACTGTAGGTACTCCTAGCTTACGTTTAGTTCCATCAGGTTTGGGTATTTCTACTCTTTTAACAGGACTTGGTTTATACGACAGGTCGCTGATTGATTCAATCAGTTGAGACTTATTCTCTTTGATGTAATCAAACAATTCATATACGGTCATACCATCTATGCCTGCGGCACCCTTATTTTTATAAACCTTTTTGTATGCT
>NZ_AZEZ01000069.1 GCF_001434275.1 Companilactobacillus mindensis DSM 14500
TAGCACTTAAACATTTTATCAAGCTGACAATAACTTGTCAAGAACTTTTTAAAATAATTTTCTAACAAATTATCAAGTGAATGATAATTTGTTAGGCGATGTCTAACAGACAACTTAATCATCTTACCGAAGTTACAAGATCAAGTCAAGAACTTTTTAAAAATAATTTTGACGATCAGTGCGAAGCAATTAAGCTCAAAGCGTTGATGTCATTGCTCTGTCGCAACAACAAGATATATATTACCAATCATAAAGAAGTAGCGCAAGTGTTTTTCATAAAAAAGTTGAATTATTTCGTTTTTTTTCCGAAATTGCCTTCATAGCGGTCTTTACCCACTCATTTTTATGCTGTGCAATCGTCTTATAGCCAATCTTATTTCGATAATCAGTCCAAAAGTGCTTATGTAATATCGGTCTGCCTAGCTTCTCTGGTTGCAATGCACGGATCGATAAACTGATCTTATGGTTATACTCATCGATTCCCATGACTACGACTTTAACTTTATCGCCAACTTTATACTTGGTATTCAAATCATCTACAAAGCCATGCTTCAATTCTGAGATATGGATCAAACCTTGTTGATCATCCCCTAGTTTTACAAAGACTCCATATGATTGGACTCCTGAGATGGTTCCGGTAATTATGTCTCCTATTCGCATTAACTTTCCTCCCTCTGTAAAATGTAAATGTGTAACAATGTATCTATAGATTATATAACAGAAAATGGTGACTAAGATTATGAATGACAAAATTTATGACATTTCAATTATAGGTGGTGGTCCGGCTGGTATGTTTGCGGCTTACTTTGCTCGCTTACGTAACTTAAAAGTTTCATTAATAGAAAGTTTACCCAAATTAGGTGGTCAACCGGAAACGCTCTATGCTCAAAAGCATATTTACGACGTAGCAGCTCTACCTAAAATATCGGCTACTGACTTAGTCAAGCAACTCAACGCCCAACTAAGCCTGATGAACTGCGACCAATACTTGAATACTTCAGTTTCTTCTATAGTAAGAAAAGATGATCTCTGGGTACTGACGACTAATAAAGAAACTATCTATACTAAGGCTGTGATCATTGCTATCGGTAATGGCTCCTTCCAACCTCGCAAATTGACTTTCGACTATGATCCAACGTTAGAAAAACAACAACTGAACTACTTCGTCAATAATATTGAAGACTTTGCTGACAAAGATGTTGTAGTTGCCGGTGGTGGCGACTCAGCAATCGACTGGGCCATCGATCTCAATCAAGTTGCCAAGAAAACATCCCTTATACATAGAAGAAACAGATACCGAGCTATGGAATCTAGCGTAAAAAAACTCAATGATTCTACCGTTCAGCAGCTCAATCCCTACATCATCAAAAATATTGGCTTTAATCAAACTGATCACGACAAGATCGACATCACTTTAAAAATGATCAAATCTGACGAATTAAAAACTATTACAGCTGACAAATTACTGGTCAATTATGGATTCGTTTCTGATTCAAAGATTCTGCGTGATTGGAATATCGACTTACAAGGTCCTTTTATCAAAGTAACTCAAGAAATGGAAACCAATTTACCAAATGTCTTTGCCATCGGTGACATCGTTACTTACCCTGGAAAGTTGCAACTGATCGCCACGGCCTTTGCTGAAGGGCCTATTGCAGTCACTAAAGCCTTGCGTAATCTGTATCCGGATAAAGACTTTTTCGAACACAGTACTTCTATTTTTGAGAAATAATTTTTAAATTTCATTAAATTTAAAGTTATTTTAAGTTATGCTAGTATAATGAAGTTTAATTTGAATTCTGGAGTTGATTGATTGAGTTACGTAATGGGTCTGATCGATTTCGTTTTACATATTGATAGTCATTTAGTCAATATCGTAAACAATTTCGGTATATGGACATATTTGATACTGTTTCTAATCATCTTTATTGAAACCGGAGTCGTCATATTACCATTTCTTCCTGGAGATTCTTTGATCTTTGCCGCTATGGCATTGGCTGCCAATCCAAAATATGGATTGATAACGTGGCTGATGTTTCTGATTTTCTTAACAGCCGCAGTCTTAGGAGATTCGTTGAACTACGAAATTGGTGAGCACTTCGGAGAGTATGCCACGAGGAACAAATACCTCAGCAAACTGATCAATAAAGATCACTTAGATGAAGCACATGCTTTCTTTGAGAAAAATGGTGGTAAGACGATTGCCATCGGAAGATTCATCCCTCTAATCAGAACTTTCGTACCTTTCGTTGCCGGTAGTGGAACAATGCACTATGGAAGTTTCTTGAAATATAACTTTATTGGAGCTTTCCTGTGGGTATTGGTTTGTTCCGTAGCTGGACACCTTTTTGGTAACATTCCAGTCGTTCAGGAGCATTTCTCCATGATCATCTTGGGAATCGTCTTGATTTCACTTATCCCAGTCTTGATCACCGCACTTAAAAATAGAAAAAAGAAAAAAGCTTAGGAAAATTTTCCTAAGCTTTTTTTAGTCTAGCTTTCCAGAAGTTCAATCCTTCAAATAGAATGAAGAATAAAACAAAGCATTGCGTAAAGAATTCCTCTGGCAAGATGTTGATCACTGGGTCCTTTTCGGGATCGAATAACCAATCGCTATTGCGAAAGAGAACTTCATGGAAAATGACAAAGAATTGATCGAAGTTAAACATCATCATGATTGCTAAAAATATCCCCACGATGCCGATCCAAAGAAAAGTTCGATTGAATCTGGCACGGATTTTATGAAATTTAGCCACGATTGCTCCGGAGACAATAAAAACGCCGAAGTTTAATAAAAAGAGTTTTTTACAGTCTAAAAAGTGTAGTCTTCCCGCTGCTGATGAGCCAAAGTCACTCAAATGCCACTGCCAGTTGAACGGATTGATCAAATAGTCCATCATCTGGGCATAGTTTTTCATGATCGTTCCATATTTCATATCGACTGCCTGCTCCAAATAATAGTGCTTGATGTCGATTGCAAACAACAAGTAACTAGCAAAAATCGTTACAGTAATAGCTGTCGTCAAAATAAAGAAAGCTAACGCAATCGTGTAGAGAAGGTCTTTTTGCGAATTAGACATCCCATTGATCCAGACTTTCTACTTGATGCGTTGGTTTGATCGGTGCATTGTCGATATCTTCATGCGTGCTGACGCCAGTATTGACCCACAACGTATCGACGCCCGCATTGATACCGCATTGAATGTCAGTATTGTAGTTGTCGCCGACCATGACCGCTTTTTTAGGGTCGAAGTTTCTAGCTTTGACCGCAAAGTCGATAATCTCACGCTCAGGCTTACCAATATAGTGAGCTTTTTGCTGAGTTGAAGTTTCAACCAAGGAAATGACTGATCCGGCACCAGGAACAAGGCCACGTTCGTTAGGCAAGTTAGTATCGGCATTGGTTCCAATAAAGAAAGCCCCACGTTTGATAGCCAAAGTTGCTAGTTCAAATTTGTGATAAGTCACATCGTAATCCAATCCCACGATAACCACGTCAGGATCGACTTCATTCAACTTGATACCTGTGTTAAAGACGGCACTCTTCAAACCGTACTCACCGATTACATAAGCTGAATGATTTTTAATATCGTCACCAAACATATTTTGGATATAAGCTGCAGTTGCCAATGAAGGTGTCAAAATTTGTTGCGGTTTTGCTGTGATCTGATGATTATTCGTCAAATTATCAGCCACTTGCTGTGGTGTTTTCGTCGTGTTGTTCGTTAGAAAATAATAGTCGACCCCAGCATTGTTCAAATTATCAATGAACACCTTAGCTTCAGGAATCTTATCTTTCCCACGGTACATAGTTCCATCTAAATCAATTAAATATGTTTGATACTTCATTTATTCTTTTCACCTATTTTTCTAATTTTGAAGGCCTTTTTAGTTGAATGCGTTGTTGTCTTCTTCTTGTTATTGACGTGACGCTTCGTGACCTTGTTCTTCTTCTTTTGATTTGAATGATTGTTCGAATGCGATTTGGTTGGCTTCTCACTCTTCTTCACACCTGGTTTGGCATGATTCATCCGTGTCTTGAACTTATGGTTAGTCTTTTTGTTGGTATGGTTGTTGGTCCGATTATTAGTCCGGTTGGAACGACGGTGCGAAACCTTTTTAATTGGATCTTTTTTGACCTTTTCAAGCACAAAGTAGGCACAGCCAAAGTTACAATATTCCAATAAGTAATCTTCCAAATGAGAAATACGGTTCTCCAAGTTGCTTTCTTTACGCTCATCTTCATAAAAACCTTTGAATCTTAACTGATCGTAACCCCAATCGCCAACGATATAATCGTACTTTTCCAAAACGTTATTGTAACGTTCTTCAATTCGTTCTTTGTTAAAACCATCATCGTGGTTTTCAACTATTTTATATTGAGTTTTATCGATCGTGATCAAATCATCTTCTAGTTTGATCACATCAACTAATTTGTTATTAGTATCCTCAACTTCTTGCAAGTAATCACCTCAAATCGGATATTTTTTGCTCAAGTAATCTCCGAACACACTTCTTAAAAATTTGGGATACATAATTTCATTATTTCCGGCAATCTCAATCGATGGGAAATATGGTACGAATAAATAATGATCCAATAAAGCTAAAGTATACTCTTGATTCTTGTTTAATTCTTTCCCATTTATATAGACGTTACGTTTCTCATCGATCGTAATGCCACGATAAACCAGTTCGCCAAATATCTTACCACGAAATCCCATACCTTTTTGCATATGGTTGCGCAAATATAGCCGGTTCTTTTCCATTTCCATAACCAACCGCCAAACATTGTCTCCGGTCATGGTCGTTTTCATGACGTGAATAGCGTGGGGCAAAATATCATGCAAGTTTTTCTCAGTGATGATTCCTTTAGGCAGATCACCCAGAAATAGTCCGGAACTCAAAATGGCGACTTCACCGTGTGCAAATTCTTGCGTTGCCGTCAGTGCTTCTTGCATGATAGAATTTTGAGCCGTATAGTCGCTACTCAAAGCGTGCGGCAATTTGGCGACCTGTTGATGATCAAGTAAGTTTTCGCCCTTAGCAAATTGCTGCTTGATCCAAATCTCATCCCCGCTTTCAACTGGCAAAGATTCCGTCTTGGTTGTAAAAGCAGACTTATTAACAATTTTTTTACTATCATCTAATTCAAGATCAATCGTTCCAATATGTTGACCATACTTACCAGCTGCTGCCAACAACACGCCATTGTCTACTTCACCTTTGGGAAACAGATGGTGCGAATGGGAACCAATAATGACTGTGATCTCCGGATGCTTTTGTGCGATCAAGCGGTCCATAGATACGCCCAAGTGCGACAATAAAATGATCACGTCGCAATCTTTGACCATTTCCAGCGCTTTCGGTAACTTTTCTTGGACCAGTTTAATATCCCAGTTCAAGAGTGGATATGTCAAAATATATGGTGCCGTCAAACCGATAATACCGATCTTAGTCTGTCGTTTGGTCGTAATGATTTTATAAGGTTTAGCAAAGTGGGCTAATTGGCCATCTTTTTCATAGACGTTATCCAAAATAACTGGGAAATTAGCTTGGTCATATAAATGTTCCAATTCTTCGTGACTGTTACCCAAGCCTTCGTTGTTACCAATCGTTGCTGCATCATAATGCAATGGATTCATCCACTCGATATTGGCCTGACCATTAGTAGCTTCACTCAACGGGTGCGCACGGTCCATGGCGTCCCCTAGGTCGAACAAATAAAAATCATCGGCCGTACTCTTTTGGAGTGACTCGTCGATAAATCTCTTCACTCTAGGAAAGTTCTCAAAGTGTGAATGTAAATCATTAGTATGAACGATTTGAATTTTTTCCATAAGAACCTACTTTCCTTGCTGTCTAGCAATTTGATCAGCTAAATCCTTTTTCTTCTTGTCGTACATTTCAAGAATCTCTTCACCACGCAAAGGCGAACCCCATGGCAGATTCTCAGTTAAATAGTCTCGTTCAGGCGCATCGACGCCGACGTTGATATTTTCGGGGATTGGCACAGAATAGTGATGGATATGGCCGTGCAAATTGATGATCTTGTCAACTTTACCGAGCAGCATTGGATAGTGCGTGCAATAAAATTGGTGATGATCAAATTTCAACAGCGAACCAACGTCTTCAAATTCGAATCTTGGCTTGCCATCGCTCAACAATTCGTTGCGTTTAGCCAGAAATTTAAACAGCGCATGATAGTCGTGGTTGCCTTTGATCAAAGTCATGTGACCATTTAATTGTCTTAACATATCATACGTTTCTTCATTAGTTGGTGTATTCTGGGGACGCATCGAAATGTCGCCTAAATGATAAACGCGGTCGTTTTCATCAACTCGTTTGTTCCAGGCATCGATCATCGCTTGGTTCATTTCATCCACGTTGCCAAAGTGTCTGGGGGCGAAGTTGTTCGGTTGCAATAATTGATAATGATAAAAATGCATATCAGCTATAAAATAATTCATTTGCCTAATCTTCCTTTGAAATTATTCGATTGGCCTTGAGGATATCGTTGAATGCATCGCGAATCTTACCTTCGGGCTTCTTGTATTCAACCCATTCTGTCATTTCCATAGGTGGAACTGTATAATTTTGATTGACGTAGTCTTCATAGACACTAACCGCCGAAGAATGTGGGATATTGAGTTTTAGAATTCTGACCTCTTTGATCAATCCTAATTCAGCGGCCTTCTCAGCTCTACCATTCATGACGATATTAGCAAGTTCGTAATACTTAGTACCATCATTTCTAGTAATTTGTTCAATAATATCTAATGTTTGTTTTTCATTGTCCATTGTTATACCTCACGTTTCACTACTTATTTTAGTATATAATATCTAAAAAGTTAGGGAGTTAATTATGATTTCAAAAAGTTTCAATCTTTTCAAAGTATCACTAGCTTTATTACTATTTTTCTTTGCTAGTGGTTTTACCGTCATTGGTCACCGTGGCGATCCAATCAATGCTCCTGAGGAGACTTTCGAAAGTTTCAACAAAGCTTTCTCTGAAGGCGCCGACTATGTGGAACTAGATATCCACGTTTCCAAAGACAACGTCCTAGTGGTTTCACACGATCGTGACTTACAGCGAGTCACAGGAACTTCAATGATCGTTTCACAGCATAATTTCTCTGACTTGGCTGCTTTGCATCAAAAAAATGGTGAGCCAATCCATAGTTTGAACCAAGTCTTTGAACATTACAAAAATAATCCTAAAGCTAAATTTTTGATTGAGACGAAAAAGGCCAAAAAAGGTAATCCCCAAAACATGGAAGAATTACTAAAACAAGCCATCGATCAATACGGCATGCAAGATCGGGTCATGTTCCACTCGTTTTCAACTAAGAGTTTGGAAAATGAATCGCAACTGATGCCCAACATCCCTCGAATCTTTATTGCGGGGACGATCAAGCGAGTCAACTTTGACATCTTGCAATACGTTTCTGGCGTCAACCTTTCGTCAAACATCGTCACTCCAGAAATTATCAATACGATGCATTTTATGGGCAAAAGCGTTTATGTTTGGGACGAAATGAACGAGAGCCCTAAAAAATGGAACACTTTGATCAACATGCCAATCGATGGTGTGGTCACGAACTATCCCGCTACTGGTAACGAATATCGGGAATTGAAAGACCAATCTAAGAGTGAGGTCTTGAATCAAAATGTCTACTATATGAGTACTCACAAGGAACCAATTTACGAAAATCCTTATCGTCTGATCAAAACTGACAAACACGTCAATCCTTTGGACGGCTATCACATTACTAATATCGTTAAGTTTGACGGTGAAAAGTACGTTCAACTGGGCGAAAATAAATTTGCCAATGCGACTGGTTTCAATTCTGAATATGCACTGAAAGATCTGCGCCAATACTTCGGTGCCAAAGCTGTTTACCGCAACCAACAGCCTAACAACTTCTTATACAGTGAACCCAATAATCCCACAACTGTGATCAATCGTTTAGAAGTCAACCAGCCTGAACAAATTATTACCATTCAAAAAATCGGTACGCAGACTTGGTTGAAGCTAAAAAATGGCTGGATCAACTCGCATAATGTCTTGATTCAGCTAAATCCGGACAATTACATGGGTAATGAGTCAGAAAAGAGCTATTATGAATTGCCTAAAGGCCAACGGATCAAAAACATCGATCTGTTAGAAAATATTTCTATAATGCCTGCGACAACTGATCAAACGCTGGAAAATGCCGATTTAATCAGGGATTTCAACAATATTTACGTTGATTTCTCGTTCAATCATGATAACGATTCCATAAATAAGATTTAGGTAGATTAGCCTTTAAAGCTAACCTTTGGTAAAATATAAAAAACTTCACCTGGAGGTCAAAGATATATGTCTATAGATTGGGAGAAGGAAGTTTCGCATCGTTCAGACGAACTGATCAACGATCTTTCTGAATTAGTAAGTATTGATAGTTCTAGAGATACAGAACACAAGACTAGCGATTTTCCATTAGGCCCTGGTCCTGCCAAAGCTTTACAAACATTTTTACATTTTGCAGATCGTGACGGTTTTACAACAAAGAACGTCGACAATCTTGCCGGAAGAATTGAAATAGGTGATAACGATGATGCCATCGCAATTTTATCTCACGTCGATGTTGTTCCTGAAGGTCCAGGTTGGAATACTAATCCCTTCGAACCAGTAATCAAAGACGGTAACTTTTATGCTCGTGGTGCTGCTGACGATAAAGGCCCTGGTTTAGCTGCTTATTATGCTATGAAGATCATTAAAGAATTGAACTTGCCTACTAGCAAGAACGTTCAATTGATCTTGGGTACTGACGAAGAGAGCGAATGGGTCGGCATCAACCACTATATGGAAACAGAAACTATGCCTGAAACAGGTTTCTCACCCGATGCAGAATTTCCTGCCATCAACGGTGAAAAAGGAATCGTTTCCTTCAAAGTTGACTTCCCTACGCCAACAATTGGTTTAGTAAAATCATTTGCTGCCGGTATCAGACCTAACATGGTCCCACAAATTGCCGATGCAGAACTCGAGCTAAACGTTGTCGATGCAGAAACTTTGAAAGCAAAACTGAATGACTTCTTAAATGCTCATCCAGAAGTTAAAGGTTCTATCAAGATCGAAGATGCCATCGCTCACGTTCAAATCGTTGGTAAAGGTGCTCATGCTATGGAACCATTCAATGGTATCAATGCCGCTACTTACTTAGCATCTTACTTAGTAACCTTGGACTTAAATGACAGTGAAAAACTTTACTTTGGTTTTATCGCTGACAATTTACATTTAGACTTTGCCGGAAAAAATCTCGGTATTGCCAACAAAGATGATGTTATGGGTGAATTAACACTTTCACCTAATATCTACGAATACGATGCAACTAAAGCTAACATTCTCTTGAACATCCGTTATCCAAAGGGCGACACTGGCGAAACTTTAACTAACAAGATCAACTTAGCTTTGCCAACTGGTGTTACGGCTGCTATTGAAGGCCACAACCAATTGCCTCACTTCGTAGCTGCTGACGATCCATTGGTACAAGCCTTAGTTGGAGCTTACCGTGATCACACCGATGACGATACTGAACCATTCACGGTCGGTGGCGGTACTTACGGAAGAATCTTGAAACACGGTATCGCTTATGGTGCAATGTTCCCTGGTGATGAAAATGTCATGCATCAACCTAATGAATATATTAATATCGATAAGTTATTGAAGTCGACTGCTATTTACGCCGACGCCATTTACCGCTTGATTAAGTAATAAATTAAAAAGTTCTGTAGAAGTACTTTTCTACGGAACTTTTTTTGTTTTTACACTTCTAATTCGATTTTATTATATAATTACGGTATGTAACTTTTTAAGGGAGCTTATTTAAAAGTGAAAAATTTATGGAATAGCATTGTCAACAGCTTTAAAAGTATCCACAGCTGGTCTGATTTTGCTAACAAAGCTAATCTAACGATTGAAGTTATTCGCAGGATCGTCTTGTATACTATTGCAGGTTTATTGATCCTTTTGAGTTTAGCAATCGGGCTAGGAATGGGATATGTTTCTGCTTTGACTACTCAAGTAGCCGTCCCTACCAAGCATGAAATGAAGACGCAACTTCAAGATGTCAATAACTCGGCCACGTTATATTTTGCCGATGGCTCTAAAGTTGAAAATCTTCAAAAAGACCTCGAGGGTAAAAAGGTTTCATTATCTGAGATGTCACCATACCTAAAGAAAGCTATCGTCTCAACCGAAGATAGTGATTTCTATCGTCACAAAGGTGTCGTTCCTAAATCTATTTTTAGAGCTATTATTTCTGACGTGACTGGTATCGGTGCTCAAACCGGTGGTTCTACTTTGACTCAACAGACAGTCAAGATGCAGATGTTATCATCTGAAACGACTTGGAAACGTAAAGCCGTCGAAATCTTCTTGGCCATGCGTGTCGACAAGTACTTCACTAAAGATCAGATTCTTGAATATTATCTCAACGCTGCCACTTTTGGTGCCAACAACAAGGGACAAAATACTCAAGGTGTCGCTGCCGCTGCTGAGGGTCTCTTCGGTAAAAACGTCAGTGATCTGAATTTGGCTGAATCAGCCTTTATTGCCGGATTGCCTCAGAGTCCTTCCGTCTACACACCGTATACTAAAGTTGTCAATGACAGCAACACGACACAACGTGGAACTTTCAAAGATGATATAAGTCTTGGTATGAAGCGTAAAAACATCGTACTTTATCGAATGTATCGTGATAAGAAGATCACTGAGCAACAATACAATGATGCTAAGAAATTTGATTTAAAGAGCGATTTCTTGAAACCTGCTAAAGCAAGTCAAAAAGAAATCAAATACGGTTACATCTACAACCTCTTGACTGATCAAGCGAGAACTATTTTGATCAAACGTTTGGCCAAGAGCGACGGCGTCAAGTACAGCGATATCAAGAAAGATAAGAATCTTTACGAACGTTACTATACGCAAGCTGATACCGAGTTGCATAACAAGAACTACAAGATCCACAGTACGATCGATAAGAAACTTTATATTGCTATGAACCAACAAGCACAACAATTCAAGAGCAACTTGGGAACGACTCACTCAGATGACGCAACTGATCCTAATACTGGTAGAGCTATCAAAGTTTCTGAACCAGTTCAAAATGGTTCCGTCTTACTCGACAACAAGTCTGGTCAAGTCCTAGCTTTCGTCGGTGGGGTCAACTTTAAGAAGTCTCAATTAAACCACGCTTTTGATACGCAACGTTCACCTGGTTCGTCGATCAAACCTTTGATCACCTTTGCACCTGCGATTGAAAATGGTTTGATTGGTTCACAATCTATGCTAGCCGATTTCAAGACTAAATTTGGTACATATTCTCCAACCGATTACGGTGAGACGATTCAAAACCGTTTTGTTTCTGCTCGTGAGACCTTGGAAGAATCATACAACATCCCTTCCGTTAACTTGTATAACTACATCATGCAACACGGTGTCAGTTCTAAGAAATACATGTCAAAGATGGGCATTCACCTTACTGACAAAGAATATCGTCAATTAGGTATTACTTTGGGTGGTACCGCTACTGGTGTAACTGTTCTTCAACAAGCCAGTGCCTTTTCAACCTTCGCCAATAAAGGTGTCCACGTCGATCCGTATGTCGTAGCCGACGTTAAAGATCCTTCTGGCGATACGATTTACAAGCACAAGGGAACTAAGAAGCGCGTCTTCACTAAACAAACTTCTTACATTATTAAAAATATGCTTCACGGCGTTGTTACTAAAGGTACTGCTTCTGCCCTTTCATATGAGGCCAACTTCAGTACGAAGAACCTCTTTGGTAAAACTGGTACTTCTAACGACTATCGTGATAACTGGTTCATCGGTAGTACTCAAGGTATGACCTTAGCTTCTTGGATCGGTTACGATAACTTCTATGGCAACAACTACAATTTAGCAAGTAATTCAACCGATATTAACCAACAGCTTTGGGCCAACATGGCCAATGCCCTTTACCAAGAAGACCAAGGAGTCTTTGATGTCAAACAGAGCTATGCTAAACCACAAGGCGTTAAGACATACAAAGTCGATAAAGAAACTGGTACTCTCACTGGTACGATCGGCTACAATGGCGTCACTACTAAAGTCAACCAACACACAGCTAAGTCGCTTTATTACAAAGGCAGCCCTAACGATATGTCGTATGAAGACTTTGCTATCGGTGGTAAAGCTAAGAACTACAAGCTATTCTGGGATAATTACTTTGGACGCGATAATGGCTACATGGTCGTTAAACGTCTGGGTGAATCATCGAAGAGTGCTGACGAATTAGCCAATGAAAATGGTAGTGGACGTACTTCCGGATTCAGTAACAGTACTAATAGCAACGACTCATCCGAAGTAATCACCAACAGTTCATCATCTACTTCAAGAACTAACAGCAGCACTACTAACTCAACCACATCCAACGGAACTTCCGAAACTGGTACCGGATCATCCGGTTCTGGCACTGGATCGGGTTCAGGTTCTGGCTCAGGTTCTAATTCTGAATCAACTAACTCTTCAACCTCAACTAACGAAACTGGTGACAGTGCTTCATCAGCTGGCGATACCGTTTCAAACGGATTCACGGCAAGCGATACTGCAGGCGCTGGAGAATAACTAAAGGTCCAATCAAATATTAACGTAAAATCATCTATGACTCTGTACTTTGGAATCATAGGTGATTTTACGTTAATGTGGCTACCAGCTCGGTTTATGATAGAATTAAAATGTTACTTTGATTTAAGGAGATACTTATGTATTTTAGTCCAAGCTTTTTACAAAACTCGTTGTACATCGTGGCAGTGATCTTGATTGTTTTCATCATCGCCGTTATCACTTATAAAATTAAACACAACACCAAAATATGGGACAAAACTATGACCTTGGCTTCAGTTGTCTTACTCAACACGCTCTACTCGATTTTAGGTGGCTTTATCGATTTACCTTATGAATTGAGTTCAGTTGTAACTGGCGGTTTGTCATTAGTGGCTTTCGGCTACATAGTCGTCATCATTTGGGATCTACACAAACAAAGAAAAACTATCAATAATAAATAAAGCAGCCCATTAAAATTTGGAATAAATTTTAATGAGCTGTTTTATTTTTTCCATAACGTCAAATATGATGTAATATTACCATGTAGTATAACCATTTAGGAGGAAAAAATATGAAGCCAATTTCCAATGTTCAAATATCTGAATTTACAGTCGACACAAGTGTGGGTTCGATCAAGGTAATTAAGCATACTCCTAGTGATCCTCAAGGCATGATCATCAACCTCAATGGGGGCAATTTTCTTTGTGGACCGGGACTGCAGGATCGCCAATTCTGTGAGAATTTATGTTTAAAGACTAACTTTATCGTCTTGGAAGTCATTTATCCACTAGCACCCAAGCACCCTTATCCCGACGCCTTAAATGCCAGTTACGAAGCGATTCAAATCCTTCAGCATCAGTTCAATTCGACCTTGGGGCGGCCAGTTATCATCGGTCACAGCTCTGGTGGAAATCTAGCCGTCGGTACACAAATCTTGGCCCAACAAAACCGCCAATCTAAAGCTAAAAAACTGATTCTTGACTGTCCAATGCTGGATTTAAATACTGAACCTGCCAAAAAGGACTATCCTGAGGATTCCGAAATATCTCCAGAACTATCGCAAAAAGTCATTCAGGCCTACTTACAAAACAATGAAAAGAGCAATCCATTAGTTTCGCCGGTCTTCGCTGATGAACACAGTCTAGTAGATTTTCCACCAACTGCTATTTTAACCGCTGATTTAGACGTCTTACGTGATGAAGGTAAGCGCTTCGAAGAACTCTTATCTCGTCACGGAATCAAAGTTTGGTACCGCAATTATCACCACGCTACTCATGGTTTCATTATTATTGGTGGCAATCGCTCCAAAGATGCCTTTGCCGACATTATCGAACAAGTTAAAAATAACTAGAAGTCGCATGACTTCTAGTTATTTTTTTACCATTTATATTGTACAGGATTTTTAATATATTTATTGTAAACATCACGGACAATTTCCATTTGTTCAGGTGTAAAGGCTGGTAGATCAGCTGCTTCAACATTTCTGGCAATCTGTGAAGGTTTGGAAGCTCCTGGAATAACAGTGCTGACCGCATCAGACATCAAGATATAACGCAAAGCCATTGGAGCCAAAATATCTCCAGCACCAAGGCGTTCTTTCAATTCATTTGCTGCTTTAACGCCAGTAGCATAGTCGACGCCTGAGAAAGTCTCCCCAGCATCGAATTCCTCACCATGACGGTTAGTCGTACGATGATCATTCTTACCAAATTTAGTTTCGAGCGTATACTTTCCACTCAAAATACCACTAGCTAAAGGAACTCTAGCAATGATCCCGACGTCATGCTGTTGGGCCATCTTGAAGAAATTATCGGCTGGACGTAAACGGAACATGTTGTAGATGATTTCAACTGATGAAATGTCGTAATCCAAAGCCTTCATTCCTTCCTCAACTTTTTCAACACTGACGCCGTAGTTCTTGATCTTACCTTCTTTTTTCAACTTATCCATCGTGAAGAAAACTTCTGGTTCATAATAAACTGATGTTGGTGGACAGTGCAATAATACATTGTCTAGCGCATCAACATCGAGATTTCTCAAACAGTCTTCGACAAATTTAGTCAAATTCTTTTCATTATAACCACTAGCAACGTGTGGGTCCAAACGACGACCGATCTTGGTTGAAACAAAGACCTTATCTTCCTTACCCTTGATAAATTTAGCAAGTGCTCTTTGAGAGTCTCCATCTTGATAAACATCTGCTGTATCAAAGAAATTGACACCTGCGTCAAAGGCTGCTTCAAGTGTTTCTTGGGCATCTTTTTCACTGAAAGGATCTCCCCATTTAGAACCTAATTGCCAAGTACCTAAAGATACTTCACTAGCATTGAAGCCAGTTTTTCCGAATCGACGATATTTCATCTTAATCCCTACTTTCTTTCCTTCTAATCAAATATAATTATGATTATTAATTGGTATATGTCAATTGATAACCTAACGGTCGACTTAGCTCCAAGGCCAGTAGAAATTTTATTGCCGTATTTTTACACATCAGATCTTGCCATTTGATACAATTAAATTACCATTAACACGCAGTCCATTAAGGAAGTCTGACTACATGACTAACGATAAAATGACCTTGAAATACTTTGAGGAAAACTATTTCTATAAAACCGACCTGATCAAAATGTGTCGTGACTATGGTTTACCCACTTACGGTACCAAAGCCGAATTGAATAATTATCTCCGTTCATACTTGTCAAACGTTCCACTTCAAAATATCAAATCACCAAGAACTAGAAAATCTACGCCTAGTCTGACTTTTGAACAAATAACTTTGGACACTAAATTGATTGGTTCTGGCTTTTCTTTCAACAATGCCGCTCGTAAATTCTTTGCTGTCTATTTTGGTGTCGAAAAGTTCTCCTTTAAAAAGGAAATGGCGATTATCAAACGCCAAACTGAAACTGATAATGACACCGAAATGACCGTTGGCGACTTATTGAGTGAATATGTACATTTACAAAAAACAGATAATAATCAATCCTTATTAGGAAACACCGCTGAGGAGTCAACTTATCAATGGAACAATTTTTTAAAAGATTTTTGCAAGAGCGATGAAAGTCATAACTTTAATGACAAATTGAAAGTTGCTTCAATCTTATGGAAACATATTAAGAGTTCCTCACAGCCAAAGAAGTATACTGATGAATTATTGACTGATTACCAAACAGAGATCAGTTGTTTTCAAAAATAAAACCTGCCGCACAAACGCGATAAAAACACAACTTCTTCCGCATAATAACAAAAATACCAATATTCCCATAATTCAGGAATATTGGTGTTTTTCGATTATTGCTCAGAAATTAACGGTTCTTTTTCAACTTTGGTTACATACAATTATTTAGATATACTAATAGGCCATCCAAAATCAACTGGATGACCTTTTTAGTATTGTTTTAAATAAAATAGCGAATCATTAGATCTAAAATTTTAACACTACTAATGTAAAACAAATAAAAAATCGTTTAGTCTGGAATGGAATTCTGGTGGATGCTCAGCCGTGGTAGTCTCTTGACTGGCGTACTTTGCCAGGTTAGAGACAGACAAGCTTAGAGACAATTTGAACTGTAATTGGCTCTAAGTTGCTCTCACTGCGTTCCAGCGTCCACCAGAATTTCATGGAAGACGGCAGTGAACAACCAAACTTGAAAAAGAACCAAATTAACCGAGTTTTGTTATACTTTTTATTTTGTAGAACCACGTTTAACAATGCTGTATGGCAATTTGATAGTATTTTCATCAATTTGTTCTTGGTTCATCATCTTAGTCAAAAGACGCATTGAAACAGCACCGATATCATATAGAGGTTCTTCGATTGAACTCATCTTAGGACGAGTTACTTCACAAAGGATAGTATCGTTACTTGTTACCAATTCGAAGTCATCAGGGATCTTAACTCCAGATTTAGTAGCTGAGTTCAAAATACCAGAAGCCAATAGGTCATCTGTTACATAAGCGGCAGTTGCGCCACTGCTCTTAACGGCATCCCAGATTGCTTCTCCGGCACGAACTGAATAGTCTGCTTCGAAGACCAAGTTAGATGAAAAGTTCAAGTGAGCTTTCTTCAAGGCTTTCTTGTAGCCATCTAATCTGAATTTACCATCGATAGGATTTTCCAATGAACCACCAACAAAGGCGATTTTCTTGTGGCCATTTTGTGTCAATTGACCAACTACACTGGCAACAGCATCAGTAAAGTCAATATTTACACTGGCACTTTCATTATTCTTATCGACAGAACCAGCCAAAACGATTGGTGTCTTTGAGTTTGCTAAGATACGTTTGAGTTTCTTAGACATTTGTTTACCCATGTAAATAATTCCATCAACTTGCTTTGATAACAAATTATTCAAAATTTGCTCGTCATCGCCAACAGATTCTTGTAAACTTGTAAGAATAATATTGTACTTGTACATTGAGGCAACATCATCGATCCCCTTAGCCAATGATGCGTAATACAAGTTAGTGATATCAGGTAAAATTACCCCAATAGTTGTACTCTTTTTACTTGCCAGTCCACGGGCAACAGCATTAGGACGGTAATTCAAACGGTCGATAACTTCCAAGACACGTTTTCTAGTTTCTTCCTTTACATTGGCATTGCCATTCACTACACGTGAAATAGTTGCCATTGAAACATTGGCTGCCTCAGCTACATCATAGATTGTTACTACTTTTTTCTCCATTAATATTCACTCTCTCAAACAATATTTTCATTAATTAACTCTAATTTATCAAAGATTTTTACATTTTGCAAGCGGTTTCTACATTATTGGTATATGTTTTCATATTTTTTCAAAAAGAAAATCATTTTCAGTGATATACTACTAATAAATATTGTCGTAAAGGAGTATTTTCATGAAGAAACAATTAATAGCATTACAAGAGTATTTAAATCAAAACGGACTTGACGCCGCTTATGTCTCAAATCCTACTGATATCAACTATTTCACTGGTTTTTACAGTGATCCGGTCGAACGTATTCTTGCTCTTCTAGTTTTCCCAGATAAAGATCCTTTTATCTTCGCTCCTCAACTTGAAGTCGAAGCTGCTAAAGAAGCTGGTTTTGATAAGGATGTTTTCGGTTATCTCGACCACGAGAATCCATTTGCTTTGATGGCTGGTCACATTAAGGATGTCGCTGGTACCCCTGTTAAATGGGCTATCGAAAAAGATGACATGTCCGTTCAAAAGCTCGAAGCACTCGAACAACAATTCCCTGACGCTCAGTTCCCTAACAATCTTTCCCGCTACATGGAAAACGCTAAGTTGATCAAAACGCCGGAAGAAATTGCCGAATTAAAAGCTGCTGGTGACGAAGCGGACTATGCCTTCTCAGTTGCTTTCAATGCCATTAGGGAAGGCCGCACTGAACAAGAAGTCGTTGCTGAAATTGAATACGCTATGATGAAAAAAGGCGTTATGCACATGAGTTTTGACACGATCGTTCAAGCTGGTGCCAATGCTGCTAATCCACACGGTGGTCCCGAAAAAACACCGATCGAAAAGAACGAATTAGTTCTCTTCGATTTGGGAACAGTTCACAACGGCTATATCAGTGATGCTTCCAGAACCGTAGCTTTTGGCAAACCTGATGACAAGTCTCTCGATATTTATAAAGTTGACCTAGAAGCACAATACGCTGCTATGGACGCTGCCAAACCTGGTATCACAGCTGCTGAACTTGATAAAGTTGCCCGTGACATCATTACTAAGGCCGGTTATGGCGAATACTTCATTCACCGTTTAGGTCACGGTATGGGTACTTCAGAACACGAATTCCCATCAATCATGGAAGGTAACGACATGGTCCTTAAACCAGGTATGTGCTTCTCGATCGAACCCGGTATTTATATTCCTAACGTTGCTGGTGTCAGAATTGAAGACTGTGTCTACATCACTGAAGATGGTTGCGAACCATTCACACAAACTTCTAAAGAATTGAAATATATCGATTAATCACAATAATTTTTGTGCATCTGCATAATTAAGCAAATATCCTTTCATTTTTTTCACGCTCCTTTTGTTGATATAAAAGGATTTGTGAAAGAAATTTCAGTAACTTGCTTATGAATTTGCATATTGGATATACCATGATAGCTAAATGTGTTATTATATATAAATAATCATTCAAACATGCCATATCAGAACAATGGTTATTCTGAGAAGGATCCTTTCGATATGGCATGATAGTAACAACCATTCACAAAAATACATGCATAATAAAATCCCTAACTGACTAGTTCAGTTAGGGATTTTTTGTCGTTGTCATTATTGAATTATTCTTTAATGTCATCTTCGTCAAAGACAATATTAGAATCATCTTCATCATCTTTGATCTTATCAACTGTTTCTGCCATGTGATCTTTCAAGGCATCTGTCTTTTCGTTGAATGAATCGATCAAGTCGTTGTTAGTATTCAGGCCAACACCACCGTTGTTGAAGTCGCCACGGATAGTTTTGATATTTTCCAATACTTTTTGGCCCGAATCACTGGTTAAATACTTAGAGGCCAAATATCCTGATGCACAGCCCAACACTAGGCCTAAAGCGAAATGATTATTTTTCATAGTTAATTATTCTTCTTTCTAGGCCAAATTTTAGCTGCTGTTTTGGCAACCGTAGCTAAATTAGCGAGTGTCAACATATTTTGGAAATTGAAGCCAGTGTTTGGCTTTTCTTCAGTAGCCTTAGCAGATTTCTTACCAAGGTTCTCAACGGTATCAAACAAAGGATTTAACTTGCTTGATTTGGAATTGACATCATCCATCAAAGTATTTGTCTTATCAACTAATTTAGTACTTTGATCCATGATCTGCTCAGTATTCTTAGAAAGTACTTCAACCATTTTGGTTGTTTCCTTCATTGTTTCTTGCAATTCTTGAAGCAATTTAGCAGTTTGAACTAAAGTTCTGGCTAAATACACAACCAATACTACAAAAGCAACTGCTGCGATTAATCCTGCAATTTGTCCACCAGTCATAATCTTACCCTCCTGTATTTTAATAGCACTTTCATACTAGCATTTTATTAAATCAACGGCAATCAATTACCAATTAATCCAACTTTGCCACTGCTTTTCGAGCTTTTTGATAGCATTGCCACGGTGACTGATCTGGTTCTTTTCTTCAACAGTCATTTGTGCCATCGTCTTATCCAATTCAGGGATATAAAACAACGGATCGTATCCGAAACCATCATCCCCTTCGGGGAAAGCCCCAATCAAGCCTTTGACCTCGCCTTCAACGACTAGATCTTCGTCATTGTTAGGATTAGCAAAGACTAATGTCGAAACGAATCGAGCCGTTCGCTTTTCCTTAGGTACGCCACCTAATTCCATCAATAGCTTGGCATTGTTGGCTGCATCGTTGTGGTCTCCGGCATAACGTGCTGAATAGACGCCAGGTCTGCCATACAATGCGTCAACTTGTAACCCAGAGTCATCAGCGATAGTTGGTAAGTTAAACCGTTCCATCACCGCATGAGCCTTCAAGGTAGCATTCTCCTGGAAAGTTTTCCCCGTTTCTCTAATTTCAGGAAAATCAGGAAAATCTAGCAATGTTTTTAAAACAAAGTCCTGATCGTTAAAGACGCTCTTGAATTCACGAGCTTTACCAGGATTCTTAGTTGCGATTATTATTTCTTTCATCTTCTCCTCCAATTTTTACTAAACTGATCTCATCGATATCCGTATTCAACCATTGTTTGGCTAATCTTGAAAAGTCTTCGATATCGGCTGTGGCGTGCAATCTTAATACATGGTGCTTTTGATCGTTCAATAAGTTATTTTCAGCTAAATAATTTTTAGTTGTCTCTACTGTGCTGACCGCTGGATCGATCAACTTGGTATTTGGCAAATATTGATTGATCTGCTTTTTCAACATTGGAAAATGCGTGCATCCCAAGATCAACGTATCATAGTTGCTGGCTTCAAATGGTTTCAAAGTCGTTGCAATCGTATTTTGAGCTGCCTGACTATCTGCTTGGTCAGCTTCAACAATCGCTACGAATTTTTGGGCGGCAATTCCGCGGACGGTTATTTTAGGATCGATCTCTTTTAGAGTTTGACTGTAACTCTTAGAATTGATTGTCGATTCCGTTCCGATGATACCTACATGCTTTGTCTTAGTAGTCTTCGCAGCTTCTTTGGCTCCTGGTTTGATGACGCCCAACATAGGGACGGTAAATTCTTTTCGCAATTCTGATAATGCATTGGCTGTAGCTGTATTGCAGCCATAAATAATCAATTTAACATTTTGGCTAGTTAAATACTGTACCATTTCGCGTGTATAAGCTATGATTTGGTCATGAGTTTTTACACCATAAGGCATTCTTGCTTCATCACCAATGAAAATGACATTCTCATTTGGCAACTGTTTGATGACTTCTTTGACGACCGTCAAGCCGCCTAGTCCAGAATCTAGTACTCCAATTGGTCTTTGATCACTCATAATGTTACCCCTGCCTTCATTTAAGCGAATTATCTGTATTTTATGAAAATTATTATGTTCTATCTTTTACATTGACTTAAAAAGCAATTATTCTAATGATATAATGAATTGTCTGAAAAAAGGAGTTAAAATAATGGCCGAAAAATCTAAAGATCTCAATAAATCAACGTTAACAGATGCCCTACAAAAAGAAAAAGATGGTGAAAATGTAGGCACAGATACGTTAACCGAAAGCTACTTTGCAGTTTCGGTACTCCGTGATTTTATCCTTCCTGACCTTCTCGATAAAGATACCGTTGAACTACTATATTGGGCCGGTAAGAATCTTAGCCGTCAATTAATCCTTGATATGGAAAGTTTACCAGAATTATTCGTTAAAGCAGGTTTTGGAAAACTAGAAATCGTTAAGCAAACACCTACTAGCTACACATATAAACTAACTGGTCCCGAAGTTGAACAACGTTTCGATACTAATAACGATGATCCTGAGTTTTCATTAGAAACTGGAATAATTGCTGAAACTGTCGAAAAAACTATCAGTGCGTACTCCTTAGGAACTTACACTGTCAACAGTAAAGCCAAAAGCGTTTCAATTAAAATACAAATTGATCGAAACTAAAGTATACACCTAAAAACGATCAAAATGGTAGTGTACAAGCATACAAAAAAAGATCCAGCGACTGATTTATCAGCTGCTGGATCTTTTTTTTCTTCTTAATCTGAATAGCCATCAAGAATCTTTTCAAGTTGAGCCTTGTTGTGGAAACCAGTTAGCTTTTCAACAACTTCGCCATCTTTTTTAATGATCAAAGTAGGAATAGCCATAATTCCAAAGTCTTTAGGTGTATTAGGATTTGCATCCACGTCCATCTTCAAGAACTTAACGGAATCATCATTCTCTGACAATTCTTCGATTACAGGTGATTGCATACGACACGGACCACACCAAGTTGCCCAAAAGTCTACAAGTACGACACCATCTTTAGTTTCTTCTGTAAAATCTTTATCTGTTACTTCATCAACCATTTTATTCACTCCTTTTTAACTAGTAGAATCTTAGCATTAATTGCTCACAATCTAAAATATTCTGTCTTATTATAGATCAACGATTGTTGCTCCAGAACCACCTGAACTTGCGGGTGCATAGCCAAATGATTTTACTCGAGGATTTCTTTGCAAATAGTTAGTAACGCCTTTTCTAATTACTCCAGTACCAAAGCCATGGACGATGGTTACTTGGTTGTAACCGGCTAACAAGGCTGAATCAATGTATTGATCCAATTCAGTCATTGCTTCTTCGTAACGTTTACCACGTAGATCCAACTTGCTCGACAAACCTGAACTCTTAGTCCGACGAACCATAGTTGGCTTCTTCTCTGGTTCTGGTTCAGCGTTTTGAACCTTCTCTAAGTCGTCAGCACTGAATTTCATCTTCAAGATACCTAGTTGCACATCGAATTGACCATTCTTATCTTTACGAACGATCGTTCCAATTTGGTCGTAAGACAATGTCTTAACGCTGTCGCCGACTTTTAATTGTTGACGACGTTTGTTGCGACGCAAAACTTTGTTCTTCTTAATAGCTTCGTCTTGGTGCAAGTTCTTCAAACCAGTCTTAGCTGAAATGATCTGATCTTCTTTGACCGCCACACCATCTTGTTCAAGTTTGCGTAAACGTTCAACGATCTTGTCGGATTCTCTTCTAGCCTTAGCTACGATTTGATTAGCTCGTACTTTGGCTGCTTGGATTTCAGAATTTTTCGATTTATCAAGATTGTCAGCTTTTTCTTCATAATTCTTTTGAACGCTCTTATTCTTGTCCAATTGAATCTTCAACTGATCATTCTTCTGTTCAAATTCTTTACGACGATTCTCAAGATCGGCAATCATATTGTTCAAGTCTTGACTCTCGCCATCCATCAACGACTGTCCACGTTCAACAACTGAGCGGTCCATTCCTAAACGAGCAGCAATATTGAAGGCATTACTTGCACCAGGAATACCGATCAACAGCCGATACGTTGGTTTAAGCGACTTGTCGTCAAATTCCATACTGGCGTTGATCGTCTCTGGCGTATTGTAAGCAAAAACTTTCAACTCAGGATAGTGAGTCGTAGCCATGATGTAACAGTTCGACTTAGCTAAACGTTCCAAAATAGCGATCGCAATAGCAGCACCTTCTTGGGGATCAGTTCCGGCACCTAGTTCATCGATTAAAACTAAACTGTGCTCTGAAACTTTGTGGATGATATTAATAATATTATCCATGTGTGAGGAGAAAGTACTCAAGTTTTGTTCAATTGACTGTTCATCACCGATATCAACGAAAACTTCATCAAAGACCGCTACTTCACTCTCTTCACGAGCTGGGATAAAGAGTCCGGCTTGGGCCATCAGTTGAATCAAACCTAAAGTTTTCATCGTGATAGTTTTACCACCAGTATTCGGACCGGTGATCAACATCGTCTTGTATCCATCCCCCATGCGAATATCATTAGCTACGACCTTGTCTGGGTCGATTAGAGGGTGTTTTGCGTTATGTAGGTTAACTATATGATCATCCGAAATAATTGGCTCAGTGGCCTTTATTTCCTTAGCATACTTAGCTTTAGCATTGATTAGGTCAAATTGAGCTAAAACTTCGTTGTTTTTAACGATCTCGTCGATCTCAGGACGTACTAAATTAGACAAGTTGTTGAGGATTCTGATCTCTTCAGACTTCTCAGAAACCTGTGCTTCATGCAACTGGTTGTTCAAACCAACTACCGCTTGAGGCTCGATATACAAAGTCTGTCCACTGGCACTTTGGTCGTGAACTACACCACCGAACTTGGCCTTGTACTCAGTCTTAACCGGGATAACAAAACGGTCATCACGCAAAGTCACAATCGCTTCGGTCAAATACTTAGTGTTTTTACCACGTGTATATTGACCCATAGCTTCTCTGATCTGGTCATTGTATCGACTGATACGCGTTCTGATGTATTTCAAGTCATCAGAAGCTGTGTCGAGCACACGTCCAGTATCATCCAAAGACCGAGCAATCCGTTTCGTCAAAGCTGGATTGTCGATCAAGTTGTCATTCAGATCGTAAAGTTGACGCAAGTCTAATTGTTCATCTTTTAAAGTTTCAAAAAATTCTTTTAATTCACTGGTATTTTGGAGCACTTGGCCAATTTGAGCCAATTCTGTTCCATTTAAATTACCGTCTTTTTTCAAACGGTTAGCTTGGTCGTGTAGATCAGCTAATTTTCTAACCGGGATTTCACCCTTAATACGGATAATATCGGCTCCATCTTTGGTTTGATCGATCAATCTTTGAACGATCGATTCAACCGACATCGGCATTAATTTATGTAAGAGAGTTTTCCCGCGCGTTGTGATCAGATATTTGGCAATTTCAGCTTTGATCTTGTCAAATTCCAATACTTTCAAAGCTTTATTATTCATAAATCTCTCCTAATTGCAAAATAAGGCTGAAACATCACGTCTCAGCCTCAAGTTTTTTAAACGGCTCCAATCCATAGACGACTAAGTTCAGCCGTAAGGACCGGCGTACTTTTAATCATCGCTGAAGCCACAAATGAATGTTGCAAAGCATGTTGTATACCTGATACTGGAATCATTGCCAAGATCAACAGTGCCATAAATATGGCAACGTATGTGACAACTAATCCAATAATTCCTCCGCTCAAGAGGTTGATATCATTGTACATTGGAAAATAAGTGAGTCGTTTGAAATACAGACCCACGAATCTGACAATGATCCAGCCAATAAAACAGATAAAGATAAAAGCAAAGGCACGGTAAAATGCATTGTCTAGTTCCATACCAACTTTTGTTGAGAAAAAGGCAAATTCACTGCCCAAATTTGCAGAAGGATAAGGCACAATCATTTCAAACTTTGGCCCTAAACCTTGAAAAGATACTAATGCCAAACAAAAGAACAGTGCATATCCGACTGCATAGAATACCTCCATGGCTAATCCACGGCGGGCACCAATATAAAAACCATAAATCAAAAGTAAAATAAGTAACAGACTAAGCATTATTTCCCCTTACTTCAATCATGCTAAAAAAGCGAATTTGTAAATCATACTGACGATGTATTCCAAAAACAATCAAACGATTGGCTTACGCCAATCGTTAATTTTTTAGCTATTCATCATCGTCACTTGTGAAGGTATTCAAAACTTCTTGAACCATGTCCCATTCCTCGGGATCATCGATTGGATTCAATTCTCCAGCATCAACGTCGCCGTTTTCGTCTGGTGAGAATGAAAATGCTTGGATCTCAATTTCATCAGAGTCTTCTGATGCCTTTGGATATAGAAATACATATGATTTACCATAATCATCTGATTCGAAAGTAAAGAGAATCTTGAAGACTTCTTCATTACCTTGGTCATCACTTAAAATAACTTCGTCTAAATCTTTTGGTGGTTGTTTTTCACTCATAATATCACCTTAATTTCGTGTTAGTTTGCCTTTAGCATCGAGATAATTTTGGAGGATCATCTCAGCGGCAATCTTATCGATAACTTTCTTTCGTTTTTTGCGAGATACGTCAGCTTCATTGATCAACATTCTTTCAGCTTGAACTGTTGTTAAACGTTCATCAATAAAATCTGTTGGCAAATGAAATCTGTCTTCGACCATTTTGCCATACTCACGAGATTTTTCGACTCTTGGACCTTCAGTATTATTCATATTTTTGGGCAAACCAAGAACTACACCTGTGGGTTGTTTCTCTTTGATGATCTCACCTAAGCGATCCAAACCAAATTCTTTTTTATCCTCATTGATACGAATAATCTCCACTCCCTGAGCTGTCCAGCCTAATAGATCGCTGCAAGCAACTCCGACAGTTCGTGAACCAACATCTAATCCTAATAATCTCATTTATTTACCTTGATTGAGATAACTCTTAACTAATTCTTCAATTATCTCGTCTCTTTCATGTTTCAAAATTAAATTACGGGCATCGTTGTGTCGTGGAATATATGCAGGATCACCAGAAAGAAGATATCCAACGATTTGGTTAATTGGATTATATCCCTTTTCCTCTAGTGATTGATAAACACTTTGCAATGTTTCTTTGACATCTTTGCCTTTATTTTCATTAAAGTCAAAACTCATAGTTTTATCAAGTGAACTCATGGCAAACCTCCGTATAACTAAATTTAAGTGACCGAAAAGCCTCAGCTCAATTATAGCCCACTTTAATAAGATTTAATAATATCTTTAGCTAATTGTAACGCATTTGTTAAACCAGCCGGATTCTTACCACCAGCTTGCGCCATATCAGGACGGCCACCGCCGCCACCTTGAATTTCCTTAGATATTTTCTTAATTAAATCTCCAGCCTTAACTCCTTTGGCTTGGGCTTCCTTTGTAACTGCAACGACTAGACTAGCCTTGTTGTCTCCACTAGCTCCGAGAACTAAGATATCAGACTTGTTGTCGTTCTTCCAGTTATCTGCTAATTGACGCAAAGTTGCCATGTCGGCCGGAATAATGTTTGAAATAACCTTGTAACCGTTGATATCTTCAACATTGTCAAAGACCTCAGCTGATTTTTGACTTGTAAGTTGAGTCTTTAGGTTTTGGTTATCACGTTTCAATGCTTTGATCTCGTCAACCATTTGACTAGCTCTAGCAGGAACATCTTTCAATTGGTTAACTTTCATATTGCTTGCTGTTTGTTGCAATGTTTGTAATTGTTCATTCAAGTACTTGAATGCTTCTTCACCAGTAACAGCTTCAATTCTTCTCGTACCGGAACCGATAGCTGATTCAGAAGTGATCTTGAAGAGTCCTAATTCGGATGTGTTGCGGGCGTGAGTACCACCACAGAATTCAGTTGAGAAGTCATCGATTTCAACGACACGAACGAAGTCGCCATACTTTTCACTGAACAAGGCAATAGCACCCTTCTTCTTCTTAGCTTCTTCAATTGGCAAGACTTCTGTCTTAACTGGAATAGCAGCCCAGATCTTTTCGTTGACGATCTTTTCAAGTTGACTGATTTGGTCAGCTGTCAAAGCAGCATTGCTGTTGAAGTCGAAACGAAGATAATCTGGTTCAACTAATGATCCAGCTTGGTGAGTTCTAGCACTGACAACGTCACGCAAAGCTTGATCCAACAAGTGAGTTGCGGTGTGATTGTGGCGAACTTTTTCACGGAAATCAACATCGATCTCAAGCTTATATTCAGCTCCAGCGGAAATTTCTGACATCACATTTACTAAGTGAATGTTTTGGCCATTTGGTGCGTGTTGAACATCGACTACTTCAGCAACTTGGTTGCCCTTGAGGTCGTAAATATTACCAGCATCAGCCACTTGACCACCCATTTCAGCATAGAAAGGAGTTGTGTCAAAAATAAGTTGAGCTTGGCCTTCAGAGATTGATTTGACTTCTTTATCATCAGCAACAATATCAGTCAATTTACTTGTTGTTTCATTGTGGTCATAACCAACGAATTCACTAGGTGTCTTGATTTCCATCAAAGTTTCATCTTGCATACCCATTGATTGAAGATTACCACGGGCATCACGAGCACGTTGCTTTTGAGCTTCCATGTTTGCCTTGAAACCATCTTCATCAACTGACAAACCTTCATCTTCAGCATATTCGCGAGTAAGTTCCATTGGGAAACCATAAGTATCGTAAAGCTTGAAGGCATTGGCACCGTCGATAACAGTTTGGTCTTTCTTACGAAGATCGGCAATTACACCGTTAAGCAAAGCAAGACCGGCATCGAGTGTTTCTGAGAAACGTTTTTCTTCTTGTTGAATTGTTTTAGCAATGAAGTCTTGTTGTTGAGTAACTTCTGGATAGTAGCTTTCCATGATTGAACCAACGATTGGCACTAATCTGTAAAGGAATGGTCCGTTGATACCTAACTTCTTACCATTTAGAACTGCACGTCTTATAAGGCGTCTGATAACATATCCACGACCTTCATTTGAAGGCAAAGCTCCGTCACCGATAGCAAAGGAAACTGAACGAGCGTGATCAGCGATGATCTTGAATGAGATATCATCTTCAGCGTTGTCGCCGTATTTCTTGCCGCAAAGTGAACCAACATCTTCGATCAAAGGCATGAACAAGTCAGTTTCAAAGTTAGTCTTAGTGCCTTGAATAATTGATACTAGACGTTCTAGGCCTAGACCCGTATCAATGTTTTTATGTGGTTGTTCAACGTATTGACCATTTGGCAAGTGGTTCAATTCTGAGAACACGATGTTCCAAACTTCAAGGTAACGTTCGTTTTCGCCACCAGGATAGTTTTCAGGATCGTCTTCAGCCAAATTATTGAATGATTGACCACGGTCGTAGAAAATTTCAGAATCGGGACCACAAGGACCTTCACCGATATCCCAGAAGTTGTCTTCATCTTTTAAAATATGGTCGGCAGGAATTCCCACTTCAGCCCATAATTTTTGAGTTTCTGTATCCTTAGGATAAGTAGTAACGTACATCTTTTCCTTATCCATACCGATCCAGTCAGGACTTGTTAAGAATTCAAAAGCCCAAGGAATAACTTCTTTCTTGAAGTAATCACCAACCGAAAAGTTACCCATCATTTCAAAGAATGTTTGGTGACGAGCAGTCTTTCCGACGTTTTCAATATCATTAGTTCTGATACATTTTTGAGCACTGGTGATACGTGGATTCTTTGGCACAACTGTACCATCGAAGTATTTCTTCATTGTAGCAACACCAGAGTTGATCCAAAGCAAAGTTGGGTCATCTTGTGGAACTAATGGAGCACTAGGTTCAATGATGTGACCTTTAGATTGGAAAAAGTCTAAAAACATCTTTCTTATTTCAGCACTTGATAAATTTTTCATTCTATCTCCCCACGAAAAACGAAAAATCGCTGCAACTCCAAGGACGCCCATGCGCGGTACCACCTTGTTTGCAACGATTTTCGTTAGCCTCTCAAATATATTATTATATACAATTTATAATTGGCAGCATCTTTATATTGAACAATTAGGCATTCTCACCAAGCAGCCTTCTCTGAAAATGTTCAGTATAAGATATATCCAAGGAAAATATTAACCATCAACTTAAAAATTGTCAATATTTAAAAAACTTTACTAATTATTTTTCTTTCGTCTTGCGTCACGTTCTTGACGACGATTTTGTCTGATCTTGATCTTTCTTTGTTGGCGATGTTCTTCATTAATTGCTTGCTTGATCTTCTTCTTGTAACCAGGCTTCTTCTTAGTCTTTTGTTTCTTAACGAAACCGACTAATTTAGTATCAAGTTTTTCTTGATCAGCCTTACGATTGATTCGACGGTCACGTTCAACAGCATCAACGATCTCACCGTTCTTGATATCTTTAGGCTTAAACTTGATGCCCATGTGTTCGATCTCAGCAACGCGATTTTCTTCACCAGGTTCATAGAAAGTAATCGCTGTACCGGACATCTTGTTACGACCAGTTCTTCCGATACGGTGAATCAAGAAGTCCAAGTCAGTTGGGATTTCAGCATTGATAACGTGGGATACACCATTGATATCAATTCCACGTGCAGCCAAGTCAGTTGCAATTACGAATTGATATTCCATGTTTTCAACTTGTTTCATCGTGCGTTTACGTTCACGTGGAGTCAAGCCACCATGAATTCTAGCAACCTTTAATCCCTTACCACGTAAGTAGTTGTAGATCTCATCAACTGTCTTCTTAGTATTAGCGAACACTAAGACCAAGTATGGTTCACCGATTGTCATCAATTGATAGATGATCTCTTTTTTATCGCGACCGTGCGTAAACATCAACCAGTTATCGACGTTCTTAGGAATGATCGTTCCATTGTTGATCTCTACTCGTTGTGGTCCGTGCATGTATTTCTTCAAAAATGGTTCTAGCTTTTGAGGAATCGTAGCGGAGAAGACCATCATCTCACGGTCTTCTGGCAATTTGTTAGTGATGTGATCGACATCATCCAAGAATCCCATATCAAGTGTCATATCAGCTTCATCGACAACGTATCTTTGAACATTTTCAACGTGCAAATCATTTTCACGGATCAAATCCCAAAGTCTACCTGGAGTACCAATAGCAATTTGTGGTTGGTGAGCTTCAAGCTTTCTCTTTTGACGTTCACGATCAGAACCACCAACGAAGATAAACGCATTGTATTCTTCTGGATAGTTCTTCAAGATATCTTGAGTATCATTATAAATTTGGTATGCCAATTCTCTACTTGGTGTAGCGATCAAGAGTTGAACTTCTTGATCCTTTGTCAAAGCATTCATTGCTGGCAACAAGAATGCGTGTGTTTTACCGGAACCTGTTTCAGATTGCACAATAATATCTTTTTTCTTATTGACCAAAGAAATTACGGCTTCTTGAACCTTAGTTGGTTCCTCAAAATGTATTTCTTTTAATGATTTATTGATTGCATCATTAAAGTTGTATTGTGAAAATTTAGTCATCTATTCACCCTTCTGATTGTAGTTCTTAACAATTTCCTTTAGCTCTTCAAACATTTGTTTCACTTCATCAAGATCCTTAGCGGTAGCTCCACTAGCTAGTGGGTGTCCACCACCATCATGTCTTTTAGCCAATTCGTTGATCACAGCACCTTGGGAACGCAAGTGCATTCTAAATGTGCCGTCATCCTTTTGAATAGCTTCCATCCATGATTGGACTTCCTTCAAGCGACCGGGAGTTGAAACAACTGAGTTAGCTTGTTCTTGGTTGATATCTAATTTCTTCATCAGATCCAAATCGATCACCGCATAAGCAGCTCCAGATTCGTCAATATTCAAGATGTCATAGATAAAGCCTTGTAACTTAGCTTGCTTCAAGCTCACTTCGTTCATTTTATTATTGATAGCAGCTGTATCAACGCCTAAAGCGATGCACTTGCCGCCAACTTCCATCGTGTGTTGAGTCGTTGAAGGATACAAGAATCTTCCTGTATCGCCGACGATCCCAGCGTAAAGATAATAAGCAACTTCTTTAGTCAATTTTAGTTCTGAGCTGCTTTCGATCAAGTCAGCAATGATCTCAGAACTAGAACTAGCATCAGTATCAACGAATAATTGATCTCCGTATGCATCATCATTAGGATGATGATCGATCTTGATCAAGAATGCTCCATCATCAAAACGTTGATCGTCAATTCTTGGTTGATTGGCAGTATCAGTCACAATAACCAATGCATCTTGGTAGTCGGCATCAGTTACTTCTTGGGCTGTGGAAAGCCATTTGAGGCCTTCCGTATCGTTACCACCCATCAATACTTCTTTGTTTGGAAATGCTTGGCGAATTGTTGTTGCTAAACCAGCTTGTGATCCTAAAGCATCAGGATCTGGGTTTTGATGACGTAAGATAATAATCTTATCATATTTTTTAATTGTTGCAATTATTTCGGCAAAGCTATTCATCAGTTGTCCTCCTTATAAGACAAATTCAAAGATACCTCTTCATAAGATAGTGGATCTAAATTAGTAATCGTGATTCCTAATAAACGAATCTTTTGATCAGTCACCTTTAATTTATCATAAATATCCCTCGCAACACGATATATTTCCGTTTTTGTTTGGACATAATCTTGAAAACTCATCCGTTTGGTAATCGTTTCAAAGTCCGAGTTTCGTAATTTTAGGACAACTGTCTTGCCATGTTGACGCTGTTTCTTTAAATCTTGACTGACCTTCTGCGCCAACCGTTCCAACTCAGAATTGATCTGTTCGTCAGTCACTAAGTTTCTATTATAAGTGCTCTCCCGACCGATCGACTTACGCAACCGATGCCCTTCAACTGGCGAATCATCGATTCCATGGATTCGTTTATAAATTACGTAACCCATTTTACCAAAACGCTTTAAGAATTCATCTTGGTCAACTTTTTGCAGATCAGCACCAGTATAAATGTCCATGTCGTGCAATTTTTGTTGCATCGCTTTACCAATGCCATTGAACTTTTCGATCGGTATCGGTTTGAGAAATTCTTTAGCATACTTGCCCAAAATAATCGTGCGACCAAATGGTTTACGATAATCCGAAGCCATTTTGGCCAAAAACTTATTGTATGAAATTCCCACTGAACAAGTTAAATGCGTTTCTTTCACGATTCTTTGTTGAATATAGTTGGCAAGCTTGATCGTATTTGGCTCGTGCAATTTATTTTTCGTCACATCCAAATACGTTTCATCCAAAGCTACTGTCTGATAATTGTCGGTCACATCACCAAAAATATCATGGATCTGGTCGGAAACTTGGCGATACAGATCAAAATGCGGCGGTGTGATGACTAACTTTTTCTTTGGAATCAAATCGACTGCTTGTTGGACAGGCATGGCTGAATGAGCACCGTATTTTCGAGCGTTGTAATTTGCCGTCGTGACCACGCCATGATGATTGTGTTTGCGCGGATCTTGGGCAACTATCAAACACTTTTTCTTATACTCGGGATGTTCGCGTTCTTCCACTGAAGCGAAAAAAGCATCCATGTCAACATGGATGATTTTTCGATTTTCTTCAATTTTAATTGGTATTTTTAAAAAGATGGATTAACACCGCCTTTAGTCCCAAATCCAAGAATTACCATCACGTTCGAGTAGCATTTCAGCTGAATCAGGACCCATAGTTCCACTGATATAGTTAGGAAAATCAGCTTTTTGACTGTCCCAACGTTCTCTGATTGAATCGATGTACTTCCAAGTACTTCTGAGTTCGTCCCAAAGCGTAAAGTGAACTCGATTACCAGATAAAATATCGATAATCAGGCTTTCGTAAGCCTCACAAGCCTTAGTGAATTCAGGTTCTTCAGGGAACTTAATGAAGTCTTGACCTGACTCCTTATAGTCGATGCCATTGATCAAAATGCTGTGATCATTAGTTCTTTCAATCAAAAGAGTTAAGACTGTATTAGGTTTGATACCTAATTCTGAAACTTTTTCGTTGAAGACAATGTCAATTCTGGAAGCCTTGTTAGGCATTCTCTTACCAGAACGAACGTAAAATGGCACTCCACTCCAACGTTTTGAATTGAATTCAACTTTACCAGCTGTGAAAGTTTCAATTTGTGAATCTTCGGCAACTTTATCCTCTTGGCGATAAGCCTTTTCGTCACCTAATTCATCAGTATCATATTGACCACGAACAAAGTTTTTATCAACCTCTTCAGGAGTCAAATTCTTCAAACTAGCAAATAGATCGCACTTGTTTTTGTGAATAACTCCAGCGTCCTTTGCTTCAGGATCGTCACTGGCAATCGAACCGATAATTTGCATGATGTGATTTTGAACCATATCACGTAAAACGCCGGCCGTTTCGTAGTAGCCACCACGATCTTCAACACCTAATGATTCGGCCAAAGTTACTTGAATATTGGAAACATATTTGTTATTCAAAGCTGCTTCGAATTTAGGATTATTAGCGCGGATATTAGGAATATCTTGGATCATTTCTTTTCCAAGGTAGTGATCGATCCGATAAATATCATCCTCAGGGAAAGCTTTTGAAATATTGCCATTCAACTCGCAAGCTGAATCTAGATCACGACCGAAAGGCTTTTCAATAACCAAACGGTTGTAACCATCTTTAGTCTTCAAACCTTCTGAATTCAAGTGTTCAGCCACAGTTCCGAAGAATCTAGGTGCAATAGCCATGTAGTAAACGCGATTGTGACCAGCCTCAAATTGGTCGTCCAGTTTAGCTGCAAGGTTCTTCAAGGCGATGTAATGTTCAGAATCATTAACATCGTGTGATTGATAGAAGAAGTGTTTAGCAAACTCCTCCATAATTTTCTTGTCATCATCAAAGCTTTCTTCTAGAGAAGTGATAACAGTACCACGGAAATAGTCATCACTCCAAGGACGACGAGCAGTTCCAATGACGGCAAAGTGATCCTTTAGTAATCCCGTTTTGTACAATCGGAATAAAGAAGGATATAGCTTACGGTGAGCCAAATCCCCAGAACCGCCAAATATAATAAAAATCGCTGATTTTTCTGTATCCATTTTAAACTCCTTTGAAAGCATCATGTACTTATATTTTACAACATGAATTATTAAAGTTCTGCATTAATGACCTATTATTTTTTCAATACTTTATTTAACGTGAACATTTTTCAAACCACGTGTTGAGAACAGTGAAAATATTACTCCTTAGAGTACGCTTTAAGGCAAATAATAACCTCTAGTTTGATTGATAAATTTCAAAGACAAAAGCAGGAGTTGTTTAAATATGCCGCCTTCCGATCAAAAGCTGATTGGCTGGAACGTAGTGAGCACGACTTGGAGCCGATTTAAAAATCGTCTTCAAGCTCGGCAGTAATCTAAGCCAGCACAGTACGCTAGCTAAGATTAAACCACTACTTAGCCCATCAGCTTTTGCTCTCCAGGCTAGAATTTTCGTTGTTTAGTTGTTATGTACAGTATTTGAGTAAAAATTATCAATGGTACAAATATAGTTTTAAGTATAAAGAAGGTTGTAATTTCTAGGTTTATGGTTCTTCTCATATTTAGTTGCATAAAGTTAATAAATATAAAAGCTGACTACCCAATATTTTGGATAATTCATTTTTGTTAACTAATCAATTTTAAAAAGAATTCGTTTATTAAAAATTACGTTTTTTCTTATTTCTATTAAAAGATATTCAATATTTAATAAAACAGCCTATATTAATATCTTAAAACTCTCAATCCTTGAATCCACCAGAACTTCATGGAAGACGGCAGTGAACCAGTGCACAAAAAAAGATTGAAACCAAACCAGTGGTCTCAATCAATTAAATAACTATTTTGTTTCTTCTTTTGTATCATCTTTAGCATCGTCAGCAGCCCTTGGTTCTTCTGATTCAGCAGCTTTGTCAGCTGTGTCCTCAGCTTTTGGTGCCTCTTCTTTAGCATCATCAGCCTTGTCTGATTTAGCAGCAGGTTTAACAGCATCAGTTGTAGCACCTGATTCAGCGCGACGAATAAAGTTCAAGTCGAATGTTAAGTAAATTCCGTCACAGTCAACAACAACTTCTTTCTTTTCACGGTCGATGTTGTTAACGACACCCTTAATACCACCAAGAGTAACGACCTTGTCACCCTTTTGCATGCCTTTAAGCATTTCTTGACGTTTTTGTTGTTGTTTCTTTTGTGGACGAATGGATAGGAAGTACATACCAACGAACATAATAACGACGAAGATAATAAGTCCCATTGATCCACCAGCACCAGTACCAGCGGCACCTAATGTAAGTATATTCAAATTTTCCACCTCTTAATAATTTGCATAAGTATAGAATAACAAAGATTTTACTCTGTTACCATACCAGTAGTTTTTTCTTATCAAAATATTCTAAAATTTCTTAGCGTTTTCTTTATTGAAACCATAGTCTTCAAAAACATGTTCTCTGAACTCTAGTAAGTTGTCGTCTTTGATTGCTTGACGAACGCCCTTCATCAAATTCAACAAGAAGTAAAGGTTATGGTAAGTCGTCAAGTGCGTTCCGAACAATTCGTCAGCGTTCAATAAGTGGCGGATGTACGCTCTTGAATAGTTGCGACAAACGTAACAATCACAGTTGTCATCAATTGGGCCAAAGTCACGTGCGTAACTAGCATTCTTAACGACTAAGCGGCCGTGGCTGGTCATACATGTACCATTTCTAGCAATTCTTGTTGGCAAGACGCAGTCAAACATATCGACGCCGCGAATGACGCCATCGATCAATGAGTCAGCCGTGCCGACGCCCATCAAGTAACGTGGTTTGTTTTCTGGCAAGAATGGTGTCGTAAAGTCTAATACACGGTTCATTTCATCCTTAGACTCACCAACGGAAAGTCCCCCGATCGAATAACCAGGGAAATCCATACTTACAAGATCTTGCGCACTTTGTTTACGCAGATCCTTAAAACCAGCGCCTTGAACGATACCAAACAGTGCTTGCCAGTCAGGATTGCGGTGAGCTTCTAGTCCACGTTCAGCCCAGCGGCTTGTTCTGGCAACAGACTTTTTGATGTAGTCATAGCTTTCAAAGAATGGTGGACATTCATCCAAACTCATCATGATATCTGGTCCCAAGTAATTTTCGATCTTGATAGCTTTTTCAGGTGACAAGAATTCACGACGACCATTCAAATGGTTCTTAAAGTGAACTCCGGCTTCAGTGATGTCACGTGAATTTGCCAAAGAGAAGACTTGGAAACCACCCGAATCAGTCAAAATACCTTTATCCCAATTCATGAACTTGTGCAAGCCACCGGCCTCTTGAACGATGTCTTCACCGGGGCGCAACCACAAGTGATAAGTGTTAGCCAAGATGATTGTCGCACCGATCTTGTCGAGATCTTCTGGTGACATATTTTTAACCGTAGCTTCAGTTCCTACTGGCATAAAAATTGGTGTTTCAAAGGTACCGTGGGGGGTCTCTAACAATCCCAAACGCGCACCGGTATGTTTTTCTTTTTTTAATAATGTGTATTTAACAGCTGGTTCCATAAGTTTCCTCTACTTTATAAACATTGCGTCACCGAAACTGAAGAAACGATATTTTTCTTCAACGGCGTGGTGATAAGCATTTAAAATATTTTCACGACCAGTAAAGGCTGCGACAAGCATTACCAACGTGGACTTAGGCAAGTGGAAGTTGGTGATGAATTCATCGACGACTTTCCATTGATAGCCGGGTTTGATAAAGATATCTGTCCAACCAGAGTCAGCTTTGATCTCACCGTCAAACTTAGTTCCGATAGTTTCCAAAGTTCTGATTGAAGTAGTTCCGGTAGCGACGATCTTGCCGCCATTTTTCTTCACGTCGTTTAACGTCTTAGCGGATTCTTCATCCAAACGATAAAATTCGGAGTGCATGACGTGTTTATCAACATCAGTTTCAGTCACTGGTCTAAAAGTTCCTAGGCCAACGTGCAGTGTAACATAAACCAATTTAACGCCCTTGTCTTCGACCTTTTTCAAGAGTTCCTTTGTCCAGTGCAGACCCGCAGTTGGTGCAGCCGCTGAACCGTTCTCTTTGGCGTAAACAGTTTGATAGCGATCAGGATCATCAAGTTTTTCTTTAATGTATGGAGGTAGAGGCATTTCGCCTAATTGTTCCAAAATTTCCATAAAGATTCCTTGATAGTGGAATTCAATAATTTTGCCACCGTGTTCCAAATCTTCCAAAACTTCAGCTTCAAGTTGGCCATCGCCAAATTCAACTTTAGTTCCTACTTTGGCACGTTTAGCCGGCTTCATCAAAACTTCCCACTTGTCGCCTTCGATGTTGTTCAACAACAAGACTTCTTCGTGTCCGTCAGTGTCTTCTTTAGTACCGTATAAACGGGCAGGCAAAACACGTGAGTTGTTCATAACTAAAGCATCCCCTGGATTCAAATAATCCAAAATATCGTAGAAATGCTTATCTTGATATTCGCCAGTCTTCGAGTCTAAAACTAAGAGACGTGATTGGTCACGGTTCTTAATTGGCGTTTGGGCGATAAGTTCTTCGGGTAGATCGTAATCAAAATCTTCTGTTGATAGTGACATGTAAAACACTCCTTTTAATTCATGGTTTCAATAATTCTTTAGAATCGAGTAGGAGGTAACTTTTAATTACCGACCTCTCACACCACCGTACGT
>NZ_AZEZ01000070.1 GCF_001434275.1 Companilactobacillus mindensis DSM 14500
AAAGTTCTAAGTAAAGAGTTTAATCTTTACTTAGAACTAATCTTAGGTTGTTTAAAACGAGTTACCCGGTTTGCTTCACTCTCTAATCATTAAGATTATAACGAAGTTTCATGTGTTCAGAACCCATTGTTACCATGTCGCCAAGCAATTTAGTTTGTAATTCGAAAGCAGTAGTAGCTAGTTTGTCATTAGCATCTTCCAAATATTTTCTAACTTTCTTTTGATTCTTAATATCGGCATCAGTATCATTTTGGATTTGACGGTAAGCACTCATTGCTTCGAGTTCGTAGTCATTGCGCATATCAACGTAAAGGTCGTAGTCAGTATCGCCAAGTAGGGCAGTTGTACAACTCAACCAGTACATGTTATTGAGGTCGAATTTGCCAGTAGCATTCTTGTATGTAGCAGGAGTGTCTTTAACATTGGCATAGAAAGGAACAACTGTGTTGAAAGTATTGGCACCATAAGCTAACCAGTGAATACCAGCAATTTCATCAGGAACGTTGTTTCTAATTTGTAGAATGTGAACATCGTGGTTTCTGTTGATACCAATTGGTCTGAAGAGCTTCTTTTCAGCTTCGGTACCATCACCGTAGACATCATATTTAGTATTTTCAAAGTGAGAACTCAAGACAAATTTTACATCTTCGATTGAGATCTTGCGGTTAGCGTGACAGATGAATGGAAGATCTTGGTTCATTGGATCGTCTGGAGTGTCGTCGGGACTGAAGAACTTTTGACCGGACCAGGCACGAGGGTTGTTATAAACGGTATCTTTAACTGATGAACTACCGAAGATATGTCTCAAATTATACTTCTTGAAATCAGGGTTCAAATTGTTATCGTCGATCATATCTTTCAAATCATCTGAGCAAAGAGTGTCTTTAGAATCGAAATCAAAGTTGTCAATGTTCATACGGTTAGGAGCAACAACATAAGCATCGTCAGGGATACGAACGGCAGCCCAGTGGTGTCCACCGATTGTTTCTAGCCACCAAACATTATCTTTGTCAGCAAATGAAATACCGTTTGGTTCGTAAGTACCATATTTTTCAAGCAGCTTACCAAGGCGTTCTACACCTTCTTTAGCACTGTTGATGTAAGGAAGTACGACTGTGACAAGGTCTTCTTCACCGAGACCATTTTCAACGAATGGATCCAAACCAAGAACACGTGAGTTAGTTGTGATAGTTTCTGTAGCTGACATCGCAACGTTTTCACTGTTGATACCAGCAGCTGGCCAGATTCCGTTAGTCAAAATTGAATTAGGAATCGATGTATAGCGTAAAGCTTTGTCAGGTAGATCGACCTTAACTTTACTAATAACTGAAGTGTATTCAGTAGGTTGGTAGTCAGGGTTAACAACGACGAAACGTTGAGGATCAAGAGCTTCGTGACCGTCATCGTTTCTTGAAATAATTGTTGAACCGTCAAGTGAGGCCTTCTTACCGACTAAAATCGATGTACATGAACCTTTAATACGTTTTTCCATTATATAAAATAGCTCCTTTTATGGTTTCTGATAGTTTTATTATAACTTCTTTAATATAGTTAGCCAAATTGTATAGTTTAAAAATTAGTGTTCAATCAATGAATAAGTATCGTAATACTCTTTAACGATCACTTCACCAAACTCTCTCACTGCATCAGATACCGTTAAGTCTTTAGTGAAGACCGAGTGGATCTGATAGATAAAATATTCGCGAAGGTACTGTTCACCTTTTTCCAAACTAATTTGGTTGGTACGAACGTCGTCCAAAATACCACGGATACAAATTTTATTTTGGTAGAGTAAAAAGTCAGCTGAGACGGTACTGATGACTAATTTTTTTTGTTGGGCATTTTGATAAAAACTCTTGAGGTCAATTAAGTATTGATCATAACCGTGACGGAAATCACGGTAGAGTTGGGGATATTTTTGTTGCAATTCCTTTTCAAACAATTCAGTCGATGAACCTAACAATAGTAGTGAATTCAAAATAGTCGACAATAAATTCTCATTCTCAGCTTGTTTGGGGATGGGATATTTAGTTAAGAATTCCATGTGGCGATTGACGACGGATTGGACGATCTCATCTTTATTTTTAAAGTATAAGTATAATTTGGCACGGCTGATATCAGCTTTTTTAGCAAGGTCAACCATTGAGAAATTGCTGAATCCTTGGATCAAGATAATGTGGTTGAACTTGATGATTAATTCTTCTTTGGGTGTCATTTAATATACCTCCTGAAATTATTATAACATTTTCTTTGACATTTTAGACATTTGATAGTATTGTTTGTCTAAATTAAACAAACAAAGAGGATATTAATTATGAAAAAGTTATTGTAACAGGCGGTACAGGATTTGTTGCAGGTTGGGTAATCGTTGAATTTCTCAAAGCTGGTTATCAAGTTGGTACAAGTGTCCGTTCAATGAAGAAGACTGAACGACTAGAAAAAGAAATTGCTGCAGCTGTTTCAACTGAAGAAATGGCTAACTTGAATTTCTTTGAAGCTGATTTAACAAGTCCTAAGAATTGGGTTGAGAGTATCAAAGGTGCTGATGGCGTGATCCACGTGGCTTCACCAATGGGTAACGGAACTCAATCAGTTGAAGAATTAGTCAGTGTCGCTAAGAATGGTGCTTTGACAGTTCTACAAGCTGCTAAAGATGCTGGCGTTAAACGAGTTGTCATGACAAGTTCTCAAGCTGCTTCAACACCCGAAAGTGGCAGTACGGAAGTTTTGGATGAGAGTTTTTGGACAGATGTCAACAATCCTGACCTTGATCCATACCGTATTTCTAAAGTTGAATCTGAAAAGGCCGCTTGGAAGTTTGCCAACGAAAATGATATGGAATTGACGACGGTTTTACCAGGTGCTATCTTCGGACCAATTTTGTCTGATAAAGCAGTCAGTTCCAATGGCGTATTATTGCGTCTCTTGAACGGCATGCCAATGACACCACACGTTCCTTTGGAAATTTCTGATGTCCGTGATCTGGCACATCTACACCGTTTAGCTTTTGAAAACACCGTAGCTATTGGCAAACGTTACTTAGCCGCTTCACAGACTTTGACGATGGCTGATATTGAGAAAGTTTACCAAACTAACTTCCCATATAAGAAGATCAAAATTCGTCTAGCACCAAATTGGGTTCTAAAAATTGCTGCCCGTTTTGTTCCAGAATTACGTTCGTTGGTCCCAATGCTTGATCGTAAATATCGCCACACAACTGCCGCCGCAGAAAAGGACTTAGGCTGGACCCAACACAAACCAGAAGATACCGTTTTGGATGCCGCAAAAGCTTTGATCAAATTCGGTGTCGATAAATAAATTTGAAAAAGTTTCAAAAATCGATTGACCTAGACCACACTCTAAGTACTATTCTTGATTTCGTTGAGAGATAAAGGAAATTGATATTTATGAAACAACTAATATTGGTAACACAAATTGGAAAGCTTCAGCCGTAGCACTTGGAATCATGCGCATGGAAGCTTTATCTACACAAGACGCAGCCAAATCATTGGAAGCTGCCGTTGATGCCGGAATCAACTACATCGATTCTGCCGATATCTATGGTATGGGCAATTCCGAAAAAGTTTTCGGTAAAGCAATGAAGGAAGCAAATATCTCCCGTGATGATGTTTATATTCAATCAAAAGGTGGAATCGTCTTTGATCCTGCTCGTAGTCACGGTAGTTTTGTCTTTGGCAAACGTTATGACTTCTCCAAGAAACACATCATCGAAGCAGTTGATGGAATCCTTGAAAGAATGCAAATCGACTACTTGGATGCCTTCTTATTACACCGTCCAGATCCATTGATGGAACCTGAGGAAGTTGCTGGTGCTTTTGATGAATTACAAACAACTGGTAAAGTAAGACACTTCGGTGTTTCTAACTTTAATCCCTAACAATTCCAAATGATTCAAGAAGCAATCGATCAAAAACTATTGATTAATCAATTACAATTCAGTATTGCTCACACAGGAATGATTGATTACGGTATGCACACTAATATGACTGATGCACGTTCGATCAATCATGACGGCGGACTACTAGAATTTTCAAGACGTAACGGAACAACTATTCAAGCTTGGTCACCATTCCAATATGGTATGTTTGAAGGAACATTTATTGGTAGCGACAAGTTCCCAGAATTGAACCAAAAGTTACAAGAATTAGCTGATAAATATGGTGTAAGTAAGAATGCCATTGCCGCAGCTTGGATCTTGAGACATCCAGCAAATATTCAAGTTATCATCGGAACAATGAACCCTGAACATATTGTTGACAGTGCTAAGGGTGCTGATGTAGAACTTACAAAACAAGAATGGTACGATGTCTACTTTGCAGCAGGCAATGATTTGCCATAGAGCGTGACAGAACTCGGTTTACTTCCGAGCAATAATTGAAAACCGCCAATATTCATAATGCGAATATTGGCGGTTTTACTATTATGCGGAAGAAGTTGAGTTCTGTTGCACGTTTACGCTGCATATTTAATGAAAAATATAGTTATGTTCCAAATTCATTTTGGAGTTGAATATAAAGAGTTACTTTGGGAGTTCAATTCCAGCATCTTTAATTGCAGAAAGATAATCTTTTAATAGAACGTTTTTGACATTGAACTGAGCGCCTGGTTTAGTGTAGGCGGCAATTTGAATGACGAGGGTGCCGTCATTTTGATTGGCAAAACCAAGAATGGCTGGTTTTTTAGTTATTTGTAATTCTTCTAAATTAATATCATTACTGATATCATCGATAATTTTGGTGATTTTATCAAAAGGAGCATCACTTGCAATCGGAATTTCCATTAAAGCCTGCATGTTATTGCGGGATTTATTGCTGACAACTGTGATGTTGCGGTTAGGGATATAGTTCAAAGTACCGTCAGTACTTTGAATCTGGGTCGTTCGAATACCAACGTAAGTGACCCGGCCTTCGATGGCACCGATCTTGATCGTATCGCCGACACTGATCTGTTGTTCTAACAAGATGAAGAAACCATTGACCATATCGGAAACGAATCCTTGAGCACCAAGACCAATAGCCAATGAGAATATTCCGGCACCAGCAATCAGTGTTCCCACTGGAATACCGATAGCTGAGAGAATGGCGTAGATCCAAAAGAACATTAAGATGTATTTGAAAATATTGAGAATCAACGTATAAATAGTATCCAATTTTTTAGGGGAAATAGTGGCTTTAGTACCACGCAAGCCAGTTTTGAAAATGTGACGAATGATTTTTTTACCGATCCAGTTGATCAAGAGTAAAACGACCGTCAGAAGGACCAATTGGATGACAACTGAAGCAATGTGCTGCAAGACGGATTCCCAGTCGACTTTGAGAAACATATTCTTGATGAGAGTGTTTAAATTTAGGGATGATGGCAATATTATTATTCCTTTCGAAAAAAAGTGCTGAAATAATAGTATCACAAAATAAAAAAGCTAGAAAATCCTAAAGATTTTCTAGCTTTTTGTTTTTACATATAACTTTTAGGAACAAAGTCCTCAACGGCAACGTACAATTTATCGGATAAATCCTTATAAAGTTCATGTTCGCCAGTCAGAAGGGTGAAATTGTTATTGTCGCAAGATTCGATTAATTTTATTGCGGCAGCAATTTTTAAATCGTCGTGAGAATAGTCAATGTCGCTTTTACCGGTAATCGTAATGTCTAATGTAGGGGCGTCATGTCCCAAAGTGTAATCTTGAATGTTTTCTGTGATCAAAGTAAATCTCCTCAAATTTGTTGGATAATAAAACTAACACATTTGAATTGATTTGAAAAGTCAGTCATACGGATTGTCTTTTTTACAAGTGAAAGCTTGGTATATCAGGGATGCTTGTAACTCTAGCTTTAATTTTTAGATTAATATCGGTATAACTGAATTGAAGAGGAGATGAATTCATGGACTTTGGAACCCAGATCAAGAAATTACGCAGCAGCCGAAAGTTAACTCAGGAACAGTTGGCTCAAAAATTGAATGTTTCACGGCAAACAATCTCTAGTTGGGAGAATAATCGGAATTTACCTGACTTGGAGATGGTTGTGCGGATTGCTAAAATATTTACCTTGTCATTGGACCAACTTATTTTGGGTGACCCAACGATGGCTACTAAATTAGTGAAGGATGGCAGTGAGATGAGAAAAATCAAGTTTACATTATATACGACGATTATTATGATTTTGGCCGGAATCGGCTGCTTTTTATTATCGTCAATTATCGGTTCGACCATAGATGCAAATGGAATGCTTCACGAACCATTTTTCCTTATTCCAATCGGTTATTTATTCTTATTAATAGGGATGATCTGCGGATTAGTTCATTTATTCTTCCGATTCCATAAATAAAAATATGGATTGATGTAACTGTTGATAGCAAACAGTTGGAATATGACTCAAGTATGTTAAAGTAGATTTACTTATATAGAAGGGAATTACAAAATGACATACCCACAATTAGATTTAGAAAACGCTACTGGCAGTGTTGCAACTATCAAGACTAACCATGGCGATATTAAGATTCAACTATTCGATGAATTAGTACCTAAGACGGTCAAGAACTTCGTTGAATTAGCTAAAAAAGGTTATTATAACGGCGTTATTTTCCACCGTGTTATCCCTGATTTTATGATTCAAGGTGGCGACCCAACTGGAACTGGTATGGGTGGCGAAAGTATTTATGGTGAAAGTTTTGAAGATGAATTCACTGACCAATTGTTCAACCTCGATGGTGCTTTATCAATGGCCAATGCTGGTCCTAATACTAACGGCAGTCAATTCTTCATCGTTTCTAATCAAAATATGCCTAAACGGATGATCAAAGAAATGGCCGGTGCCGGTTATCCTCAAGAAATCGTTGCTGAATATAAGAATGGTGGAACTCCATGGTTGGATCACCGCCACACAGTCTTTGGCCAAGTTATTGATGGTATGGACGTCGTTCGTGAAATTGCTCGTGCTAAACGTGATGGCAACGACAAACCTAAGGATGATATCGTTATGGAAAGCGTTGAAATTGCTGACTAAACAGCGTCAACTATTTCTCGATAAGTATCTTTAAAATATGAATTCTTTAGAAAAACTAGATTGATAGGATGTTCGACGTGAAATCCTGGTAGATCTAGTTTTTTTAGTTGGCCGAGTTTTAATTCGTCAATAACTAATGACTCATACATGAAGCTGATCCCAGAGTTTTGTTTGAGAAATTCAATGATTGCAGAAGGACTGGCAATTTCAATTACATTTTGAAAATCACTAGTTCGGTAATTTTGGGTAGCCAACCAATTTTCGAAGATGTTGCGACTGCCAGAACCGGTCTCTCGAATGAGTAAAGTCTGTTCAAAGAGTCTATCGATTGAAGTGGTGTCAATAATATCGTGTGAGACGCCAATAAAGTTTTCTTTTTGGACGAGAAAAGAGTCGAATTCATCTTTATTGAAGTTGCCCTCTATTAGACCAAAATCGACTTTGCCATCGCGGATATTTTGGAGAATGTGTTGGGTATTGTTGATCTTAGTTGTAACAACGTTCGTGCGCGTCGACAGTTGTTGAATGAATTTGGGTAAAATAGTTGAACTGAGTGAGAGGGTACAACCCATTTTGAGATGTTCAGCACTTGTTTGGAGTGATTCGATTACTTTTTGACTCTCTAACTCGGTCTGTTTAGCAAATTTAGCCAAATTGATGCCGGCTGAAGTTAAAGTGATTTTGCCATGTTCTCGAATGACAAGCTGTAATTGCAACTCATCTTCTAAGGAATTGATCTGTTGTGAAACGGCTGGTTGCGTAATGAATAGTTGCTCGGCAGTTTTGGTAAACGACTGAGTTTTTGATAAAACAATTAAAGTCTTATAGCGTTTATCTAGCATAGTTTGGCCTCTGTATAAATTTTGCTTATGTATAACTAATAAATACTAATTTTTAATTATGCAAGTTATATATTACCATTTTGTACATGGAGGAATTAATTTATGTATGTAAAACTTTTCGAACGGAGTTTCTACTATGCCTTGGGCATGACCTTGCTTTGTTCAATTATCGGTAGTTTTCTCGGGGGACTGCCATATTTAACTATTATCGGTGCATTAGTGATCTCGCTGATATTAGGGATGATGTTTCAAATTTATCGGCCAGCAATTAAGAAAGCCGAAGCAGGAATTGGATTCATTTCCAATAAATTTTTACGTTTAGGAATTATTTTATTAGGATTCAAATTGAACTTGATTGATCTAGCCAATGCCGGTGTCAAAACTATCTTGTTCGCTATCTGCATTGTGACCGGAACTATCTTGTTGACTTATAATATTGCCCGCAAGTTCGGTGTCAGCAAGCGTCTAGCAATTTTAACTGCCAGTGGAACTGGAATTTGTGGTGCCGCTGCCGTTATGGGAATATCGCCGCAGATCAAAGTTTCCAAAGAAGAGGAAACGGCTAAACATAATGAAGAAGTTTTAGCAGTTGCAATCGTAGCTATCTTAGGAACCGTCTTTACATTGATCGAAATTGGTATCAAACCATTGCTGCATATGTCCTCAACTCAGTTTGGAGTTATGGCTGGTGGTTCATTGCATGAAATTGCCCATGCGATTGCTACCGGTGGGGCAGGTGGTTCGGTTAGTTTGAGTGCTGCGATCATTACTAAGCTTTCCAGAGTATTATTGTTAGCCCCAGCAGCTTTAATTATCGGTATATGGTATCAACGCCAAGAGCATGTGGCCGGCAGTGAAAAACAGAAGCTTCCCATTCCTTGGTTTATGGCTGGATTTTTATTAGCTAGTGTCATCGGGACGTTTGTACCAATGCCAGCCAATGTGTTGGCAATGTTAGTTAAGCTGGCTTATCTAGTCTTGGGTATGGCAATGGCAGCTTTAGGGATGAGCGTTAATTTCAAAGCCTTTTTGAGCAGTGGAAAGAACGCCGTCTTGGCAGCCTCATCAGCGTCAGTAGTTTTATTGATTTTCACTATTGTAGTAAGTAAAACATTCTTTTAGATAAATGCAGCTATTGATCATTTAAAATCGATAGTTGCTTTTTTAGTTATACGAAAGGTAAATGGTTATCAAAAGAGCTGTAAATGGTGCTATAGTATTAAGCAATAACCGCTAAGTTAACTAATTTAAGGCAGATTGTAAATTGGTTAACTATAGGAAGAAACTGGCAAATAAGTTAGTTTGACCAAATAAATTGGAAAAAAAGTATAAAAAATACTTGCAACGATTTGTCATTAACGGTAATATATATCTTGTTGTTGTGACAGATAGCAATGACGATCAACGTTTTAAACTTAATTGTTTAACGTTGATCGTCAAAATTATTTTTAAAAAGTTCTTGACTTGATCTTGTGACTTAGGTAAGATAATTAAGTTGTCTGTTAGACATCGCCTAACATTTTATCATTTACTTGATAATTTGTTAGAAAAATCATTTTAAAAGTTCTTGACATTAAATTGTTGGCTTGATAAAATGATTAAGCTGTTAGTTAGACGCAAGTGTTTAACTGATAGGTAGACCTTTGAAAACTGAACAAAGTTTTAACACTAAAATTGTGTAGGTCAACAT